>CAMKNA010000027.1 GCA_946414075.1 uncultured Fibrobacter sp. | reverse complement strand
CAGGTGCCGGTGCCGGAGCAGGCTTAGCGGCGGGAGCAGGCTGGGCGGCAGGTGCCGGTGCCGGAGCAGGCTTAGCGGCGGGAGCAGGCTGGGCGGCAGGTGCGGCAGAACCTTCATCAGAACTAGGCTTTCCGACTTCGTCGTTGTTGCTGTTGTCTACCCACCAACCGAAGTTCAACTGTGCGAGAACATCTTGGCCGTAGGCCTGGGCTCTCTGGACTGTGGAGAAATAACCGATACGGACGCGGTAGAATGTTCCTTCTAGTTCGCCTGGATTTTCAACTTCCACGACATAGGCCTCGATATCCTGGTCTGCCAGCTTCTTGACGATGGCGTCGGCAGCCTTCTTGGAGGATTGGATACTGACCTGAATTACATACTGGCCGTCTTCTTCAGGTTTGACACTACCGGGAGGAAGCTGCACCTTCTCGGCCTTGGGGGCCTTGCCCTTCTTTGCAGAAAGGGACTGGATGGGTACCAGTTCAGGCTCGTCAGAGGAAGGGGCCTTGGCTTCGGCTGTCTTAGCCGGTCTCTTGATGGTCATCTGGGGGACGACATCGTCTTCGCTGCTTTCGCAGGCAGTCAGCATAAAGCAGGCAAAAGCTGCGGTAACTAGGGTGGAAATCGAGAGTGATTTCATTGAAATCTCCGTTTTTCTTGTTAAAATCTCCAAAAGTTGTCTTTTGGCCGTATTTTGCCATAATATACATAAGTCTTTGATAATCCGCAAGTTATAAATGAAGAAAATGTGCAAAAATGGCCTTTCCCTTGACGAAATTCGGGTAGTTAAATATATTTGGCTATCCAAAAACGAATTACCAACTCAACCAAAGGATCATCGTGATCGGCGTAATTGTTAAGTCCAACGAACCTTTTGAACGCGCTCTCAAGCGTTTCACCAAGTCCTGCGAAAAGAATGGCATCATTTCCGATGTCAAGAAGCGCCAGCGCTTCGAGAAGCCTTCCGAAGAAAAGAAGCGTATCGAAACGGCTGCTCGTCGCAAGCGTCTCAAGGAAATCGCTGACCAGAACCGCAAGCGTCTCTACTAATTGTAGCGGTTAAAAGGGTTTTGATTTGAAATGAGTCGCCGGTCCACCACCGGTGGCTCGTTGCGTGTTTTTAGAGTTCTAACCAAAATGCCAGGTGCGGGGCATAAACCGCCAGGGGTAAAATATGAGCAGTGCATTGCTGACAAGAATTCTGGATGATGTCAAGGCCGCCATGAAGGCGCACGATTCCGAAACTCTCGGAACGCTCCGTACACTCCATTCCGACATTAAGAACGAGGCGATGAAGCAGGGGGCCACCCCTGCGCAGATTACCGATAGCATCACCGACGAGATGTGCGTCGATGTTCTCGCTCGCAGTGTAAAGCAGAAGCAAGAAGCCATCGAAATTCTCAAGAAGGGTGGCTTCATGGACAAGATTCCTGCCGAAGAAACCTGCATTGCGCTCTATCGCAAGTACATGCCTGCCGAAATGACCGAAGACGAAGTCAAGGCGCTCATTGCCGAAATCAAGGCCGCTACTGGGGCTTCCAGTCCCAAGGACATGGGCAAAATCATGAAGGAACTTTCCCCGAAGGTCAAGGGCCGTTTCGACGCCAAGCGCGCATCCGCTTTGGTCCAGGAAGCGTTGAAGTAACATCCTGACCCTGAACTTGTTTCAGGGGAAGGATCCAGACCCGCATTGGCACCCCGGACTCTGTTCCGGGGTCTCCTTTTTCTTTCGTATCTTTACGCCATCATGCCTAACGCTCAAAATAAAATCCTTGAACTTGAACTGCTCTACAAGATCAGTTCTATCTTGAATCAAAGTTTGGATTTTGAAAATGTGGCTCATCCGATTCTTGAAGTCGTTGAGTCAACGATGAAAGTTGAGCATGCTACGCTCACCCTGTACAACCGTCACACTGGCGAAATCTCCATCGAAATTGCAGAGGGCTTGAGCAGCCGCCAGGCCCGTAAGGGCCGCTACAAGGTGGGTGAGGGCATTACGGGACGTGTCGTGGAGACTGGTAAGCCCATTATTATTCCCTCTGTTGCAAAAGATCCGGACTTCTTGGACCGTACGGGGCGTGGTAAGACCGAAGACAAGGCTTTCCTTTGCGTGCCTGTGATTATGGAGCATCAGGTGATTGGCGCCTTCAGTGCCGATGTACAGAACCCGGTAGAAGAGGAACTTCCCGAAAAATTACGCTTGCTGGAAATCATTGCGCAGATGCTTGCGGCGGCGGTGAAGCTTCGGCGCGAAGCCCGCGAAGAAAACGAACTCCTGAAGGCTGAAAACGAACGCTTGACTCTGGAACTCAAGGATCGTTTCCAGCCCGACAATATCATTGGACGCTCTAGCGAGATGCAGCGTGTGTACGCGCAGATCGACCAGGTGTCGAAAAGCCCCCTTCCAGCACTTATTTTCGGAGAGGTCGGTACGGGTAAGGGCCTTGTGGCTGAAGCCATCCATTACCGCTCCGATCGCAGTATGGGGCCGTTCGTTCGCGTCCATTGTGCTTCCATGCCGGAGTCGGTATTGGATCGGGAGCTGTTCGGTAGTGTTCGTGGCGCTCTTGTGGGTGTTTTTGCCGAAACGCCAGGACGTATAGAACAAGCGGTCGGCGGCACGCTGTTTCTCGATGAAGTGGGAGAACTGTCGCCGAATTTGCAAGTGAAACTTTTGCGCCTGTTGCAGGATGGCGAAGTGGAACGCATAGGCGCCCGTATTTCCAAGAAGGTGGATGTGCGCGTGATTGCGGCTACCACCAAGAATCTCCAGCAGATGGTGGAAGAAGGAACCTTCCGCGAAGATCTCTACTACCAGCTGCACATCTTCCCGATATATGTACCGCCCCTTCGTAACCGCAAGACGGACATTGTTCTTTTGGCAGACCATTTCGTTGAACACTATTGCCGTATCGTAGGTAAGAATGTCCGACGTCTTGCGCGTACGACCATCAACATGCTCATGAGTTATCCGTGGCCCGGAAATGTCCGTGAACTCGAGAACGGAATCGAACGCGCCGTCCTTGTGGCCGACGAGGATGTTATCTACCCGCACCATTTCCCGACCACATTGCAGACCGCCGAAACCAGCGGCACTCCCGTGAATGGCAATCTCAAACGGATGGTCGAAGCCTACGAAAAGGACATTATTTGCGACGCGCTCAAAAGTAGCAAGGGCAAGATTGCTGCAGCAGCACGCAGCCTTTCCACTACGCCTCGCATTATTACATATAAAATAAATCAGCTTGGTATAGACCTTGGCTCTTTTACAAAATAAATGATAGCCTTTATCTCAAAATTAAGGGATTTCTAGTGAAATATTTCGTTAAGTTTTTCTTGTCTCTGTTAGTGTTGGCTTTTGTTTACGCTTGTTCTGACGATTCTTCCAGCGGTTCCAAAGTCATTGACCCTGATGCGGGGGATTCGTCTTCTTCGGAAGAACTTTCTTCTGGAGCGGTTGTGGACACTGTTGTGGAATATGTTGAACCGCCTGCGCTATCTTGCGAGCTGGTAGAAGGCCTGCAATTTAAATCTTCGCCTGAGTTGGATACATCGTACTATATTTTGAGTTTTGGTTTTTATGGCGATGACCTGGTTGCGATTCCCCGTTATCAGAGTCTGCATGGGTTTTATGGTCATGAAGATGATCCCGCTATAGATACTTTTTATGTCAAAAAGAACGGGTCGTCCTCCTGGCAAAAGTATGCTGCCTTTGAACACTATTTATACAAGCAAGAAGGTAACAAGCTTTGCATTGTAGGCGACAAACTGGCGTTGGTTCGTTCCGATGGGTGGGGAGACGATTCGAATCGCGAAATCTGTCATTCGCACGATGCTAGGAATTGGGAATGCGATTCCGTTCATGGTGAAATATTTTTAACCTGTGATGATAAGTATTTCTACAAGAGTGAAAATGACAAACTCTATTATTCCGAAGATGCTTCTGTTTGGAATCCGATTGCTTTTGATTTTGCGGACGGGATACACTCAATTAATGATGCCATTTCTAATGATTCGGCTCATTTTGTTTTAGTTGGCTACTGGCATCCTTTTAAGAATGATGCAGGTGAAACGGTTGATGTGAATTGGAGGACTGCGCTTCTTTATTCTAGGGATATGGTTACTTGGGATACGACTTACATGATGGAAAATATAGGGTGGTCTCTTGCGCGTATTGGGGATGTGTATGTATCGAATGTGGGATGGGGCGGAAGCGGAAATCTGTATTATTCAAAAGACTTGAAGAACTGGACTCGCGTAAATTTGATGAATGGGGATTATTGGGCTAATACATTGATGCGTGAAGCTTCAATGGTTGTGTCGAACGGAGTTTTAGTTGCGGTTGGCACTAATGGGTATGTTTTTACTTCAAGGAATGGAAAGGATTTCAAGGTCCAGGAAGCTTGCGGGTCAAAAGAAGACTATGTTAGCGTGATTGCGGATTCAAAAGGAAACATTTATGCCCTTCGGGGAGAGCGATTTGAAGGCCTCTATAGTGGTAAATATGATATCCTCCGCGTTGTGGAATAAACCTGAATCGTTACTAATTCTATATTTATCCTGTTATAACAACTAACTGATAACTAAAAACATGCAATTCCGTCCTGTTAAAGAACAACTTGAAATTTTGATGCGCGGCGTAGTCGATATCGTGCCGCAGGATGAACTTGAAAAGAAACTCCAGAAGTCCTATGAAACGGGCAAGCCTCTCCGTATCAAGATGGGCGTGGACCCCACTGCTCCGGATGTTCATTTCGGTCATACCGTTGTGATGCGCAAGCTCCGCCAGTTTCAGGACTTGGGTCATACCGTGGTGCTCATCGTGGGTGACTACACGGCTCAGATTGGTGACCCTAGTGGCCGCAACAAGGCCCGTCCCCGTCTTTCTCACGAACAGGTGCTGGAAAACGCGAAGGAATACCAGGAACAGTTCTTCAAGGTGGTCCGCCGCGACCAGGTGGAAATCCACTACAACGGCGAATGGTTCTCCAAGCTCCCGTTCAGCAAGGTGACCGAACTCATGGGCCAGTTTACCGTGGCTCAGATGCTTGAACGCGAAGACTTCCACAACCGCTATGCCGCCAATACGCCGATCAGCCTACACGAATTCATGTACCCCATGATGCAGGGTTACGATTCCGTCGCCATCAACAGCGACGTGGAACTCGGCGGTACCGACCAGAAGTTCAACGTGCTTCGCGGTCGCGACTTGCAGCTTTTCGAAGGCATGGAACCGCAGATCGGTCTCTTCATGCCGATTCTCCTCGGTACCGACGGCAAGGTCAAGATGAGTAAGTCCATCGGCAACTACGTGGGTCTCAACGAACCCGCCGACGTGATGTACCACAAGATTTACAGCCTCGCCGACAGCATCGTCGAGAACTGGTTCGAACTCCTCACCAACATTCCGCTTGCAGAAATCAAGCAGATGATGGCTGACATTGCCGCAGGCAAGATGAACCCCAACGATGCCAAGCACCGCCTCGCTATCGATATCGTGACGCAGTACTACGGCGCAGAAGCCGCCGAGGCCGCCGCTGCCAAGGAACGCGAAATCCACAGCGGTAACGCTATCCCGAGCGATGCTGCCGAATGCAGCGTGGCGGCCGGCACCTACGGTGCCCTGGACCTGCTCGTCGAAATCAAGGCCTTTGCAAGCAAAGGCGAAGCCCGTCGCATGGTCCAGAACGGCGGCGTGAAGATAGCGGGCGAAAAGCTTGCCGATCCGCAGTCTCAGGTTCAAATAAAGGGCGCAGACCAGCTGGTTGTCCAGGTGGGCAAGCGAAAGTTCTACAAGGTGAACTTCTAGGTTTACTATGGCTCAAGAAATCCTTATTCTCGGTCTCAATCCTGCCTGGCAGCGTTTGTTCTTTTTGGACAAGTTTACCCCTGGTGAAGTCCATCGCATCAGTAAGGTCGAAGAGTATGCATCGGGTAAGGGTGTCAATTGTGGTCGCGTTCTTCAGCGCTTGGGCGGAATTCCGCTACTGATGCATTTTTTGGGGGGCGGCCACGGTTCGAAAATTTTTGACGAGCTGTCCACTTGTGGAATCCAGCAGGCCCCCGTGTGGATTAAGGAGCCGACCCGCATTTGCACCACCATCGTAAGTGGCGGAAGCACGACCGAACTCATTGAACCGTCCCCTGTTTTGACAGGCAATGAGAATGAGGATTTTCTTCAGACGTTGAACGAACACTGGACATCTACCCAATGTGTCGCTCTATGCGGGTCTTTCCCCCAAGCCTTTGACCTGGAGAAGATAAATTCCCTGGACTTCACGGGCAAGCGAGTGTTTATTGATGCCATTGAAGGTATCGATACCTGGCTTTCTAAGGGTGTGGAATTATTGAAAATTAACATGCAGGAGTATTGCAAGCTCTTGACTCGCCTGGGAATTCCACAGGTTACCTCCAGTCCCCAGTTCTGGAAAATGACGGCCACTGCAGTTTTGGAACGACTCCCCATCAAGAATCTGGTGGTGACCGATGGCGATTCTCCGGTCAGGGCATTCCGTTTTGTAGAAAAGAAATTCCAGGGGATGCAGCTGCAGCCTCCTGCGATCACCATGAAGAACAACATTGGTGCAGGGGATTCTTTCTTTGCCGGCTGGCTCTATGCCGATGGTGAAGGCATGAGCTTCGAGGAATGCCTTGTCAAGGCCACAGCCGTGGCCGTTTCCCGTTGCGAAGTGGACAAACCCTGGGATTTGGACCTTGCCCGCGTAAGTGAGCTAGAAGCCGAATTCAAGGAAGCTATCGAAAAGCTGGAGTAGCTTTTGTGGAGTCCTTATGGCGGGAACCTTGTTAGTCTTTGCGTCCAAGCAAGAATTTAGCTTTTTCTTCAAGAATGTTTCTGCCGTGGTGGCATCTTCTACGCCAGCGTTGATTGAGAGCGCCGTGGATGCGGCAATAGCTGGTGTTGGCGCTGTAGATTTTTCTGCAAACTTGGCTCGTTTCTTTAGTCAAAAAAAGTACGAGCGGTCCTTTTTACTTGGAATTTGTGGTGCCTACCCGAACAGTGGGCTCCGGGTAGGGGATGTTGTCCGTGTCGACACCGAGGTCGTTGCCGACATGGGTGCTCAGAGTAGGGAAGGGCACTTTATACCTTGGGAGAGCTTGGCTTCTAAAGAGGTCCGCTACAAGGGAGCCTCTTTCCGTGAATTGCCGTTGTGCCTAGCGGCTATCCCTGAAGTTGCTGGGGGAACGGTCAACTGCTGCACGGGAACGCAGTACCTGGGGAACCGTCGCGAATCGACCTTTCAGATTCAGGTGGAAAACATGGAAGGTGCGGCATTCTTTGCCGTGTGTAAGGCTTTTGGCGTGCCAGGCTACCAGTTTCGTGCGGTAAGCAATATTGCGACCGATCGCGACGAGTCCTCCTGGAAAATAGCTGATGCCCTTTCTGCTCTCAAAACCCAAGTCTTGGACCAACTGATACAATGACCAATGTGAAGTGTGACCGCTATGCGTCTCTCTCTCGGTATCTCCACCTGTCCCAACGACACTTTCATCTACGAAAATCTCGTTAAGGGATTAAAGAATTCCCCGTTTCAGTGGGAAGTTCACTATGCCGATGTTCAGACCTTGAACGAAATGGTCATGGCGGGCAAGCTGGATGTGGCTAAAGTTAGCGCCCGGATTTTTCCGGCAGTCCGGGAAACTTACCAGGTTCTCGGTTGCGGTGGGGCGATTGGTTACGGATGTGGCCCTTTGTTGCTTTCAAGCAGGGGCGAGTCCTTTGATTCCGGGGTGTCAACCGTGTTGCCAGGGAAAAATACCACGGCGGCGCTCTTGTTCAGGTTTTGGTATGAAAAAAATTTCGGGGATAGGCCCCGTCTCCAATACGCCTTTTTCGACGAGGTGTATAGGGGCCTGCTTGCGGGATCCGTTTCTCAGGGGGTGACCATACATGAACACCGTTTTACCTGGAAACGGGATGGTCTCCACCTGTTGCAGGACCTGGGCGCCTATTGGGAACAGGAAACGCAGTCTCCGATTCCGTTGGGAATTGCGGTCGCTAAGAAAAGTTTTTCGCAGGAGATGGTTGCGCAAATAGAGTCGGAGATTCGCGAGAGTCTAAAGATGGCTTGGGCAAGGGGTGAAATGGTGACGCCCTTTATCCAGAAAATGGCCCAAATAGAGGAAAAAAATGTTATAGAATCTCACATAAAAATGTTCGTAAATGATTTTACGGAGACTATTGGGGAAAAAGGAACGGCATCGTTGGAACGACTTTGGTTGTTATCAGATTGTTGATAAAGTGTTTGTAAATCAAAAAAACTTGTAATAATTCGTTAATGTATCTTTAAATTTACAAAATGGCGAATTTTTATCAAAAACTTTATTTATTTTCCAGGAAGCATCTTTTTTATGGGAGTTCTATTATGAGCTTAGTAAATGACCTTGAACAGGAAGTCGAAAACTTCAAGCGCGAGTACGAAAAGTTCGAGCGCGGAAACAAGTCTGCCGGCACTCGTGCCCGCAAGGTCCTGCAGGACATCAAGAAGACCTGCCAGGAAATTCGCGTGTCCATCCAGGGGGCGAAGAAGGAGGAAGGGAAGGATTCCCAGGCCCCCGCATCGTAATTTTTAATTTGCTTGGTACCGACTTTAGACCCTTTTTCCGTGAAAACAGGGCTGTTTTCGCGGAAATGGTTTGACTAAACCCGTTTTTTGAGGTATATTCTCACCTGGGTTTATGTTTGTCGGTTTCGGCAAATGATAAAGTTAAACGAATTTATGTGTTCTATGATTGGAGAAACGTAGCAGTATGACCCTAAAGAAACTGGTCTTAATTACGGCCGGGGCGATGCTTCTTTCTGGAACCGCCATGGCAAAGAATATCAACGTGCCTGGCGATTTCGCAAAGATTGCTGATGCTCTCGGAAATGCGGATGCCGGGGATACAATCCTTGTCAAACGCGGTGTTTACAATGAAAACATCACCCTTATCATGGGTGTTGTCCTCAAGGGCGAGGACCCCTTGACTACCATCATTGATGGTGGGCGTCGAGGTCCGACCGTCATGGGTACTTCGGGCGCCGAAATGTCGCACTTCACAGTGAGGAACGGTCTCGAAGGTATCCTTTGCGAAAACGCAGCTCCCTACATTCATCATTGCTATGTGATCGATAACCACGCAACTGGTATCGGTGCTTTTATTTCCTTGCCTTGGCTCCGCAATAACGTGGTCTATGGCAACCGCTGGTCCGGCATTCTCGCCTGGGGTGCGAAGTCGCTCGATGCCTACGTCGAACAGAACGTCGTGCTCCGCAACGGCTACTCTGGCCTTGCTTTGAAGGGCCCGACCAACATTATCGCCCGTAACAACATCTTTATGGAAAACCACTACTACGGTGTGTTTGCTGACCCGGCTGCCGGTCAGACGAAGGTGGAATACAACAACATCTACAAGAACTACTATCCGTTCAACCAGTTCATCAAGGTGAACCGCACGAACGTTTCTTTGGATCCGAAGTTCATCAACCACTCGCTGTCGCAGCCGAACTTCTACTGCCAGTCCACCTCGCCGATGCTCAAGCGCGGTAAGGGCAAGGCCGACATCGGTCTGACTGCCGCCGAACTGGTGAAGGAAGAAGAAGTGGTCGAAGAAACCCGTAACCCGGATACCGATGGCGATGGCCTTTGCGATCCGTGGGTTTCCGAAGAAGGCGTTTCCGACAAGTACGCAAGCGTCTGCACCGGCCTCGACAACTGCCCCGAAGAAGCTGAAGACTTCGACGGTTACCAGGATGACGATGGCTGCCCGGATGCCGACAACGACCGCGACGGTCTCTGCGATCCGTGGGTCGAAGCCAAGGGCTTGCTCCCCAACTTTGCTCATGTGTGCAAGGGCGTTGACCTCTGCCCCGAACAGGCTGAAACTACGAACAGCTATAAGGATGAAGACGGTTGCCCGGATGAAGTCCCGCAGCCGCCCAAGAAGGTGTTCGTTCTCGAAGGCGTGAACTTCGAATCCGGCAAGGCTACTATTACTCCTGATTCCCACATCTCCCTCATGAAGGTGGTGGACATCATGGAAACCTTTACCGAAGCTACATTCAAGATTGTCGGCCATACAGACAACGTTGGTTCCAAGGATAAGAACAAACAGCTTTCTGCAGACCGCGCCGCTGCCGTGAAGAACTTCCTCGTTGAAAACGGCATTTCCGAAAGTCGAATTGAGACCGAAGGTATGGGCGATTCCAAGCCGGTGGCCTCCAACAAAACCCCCGAAGGGCGTGCGCAGAACCGTCGTATCGAATTCAAGCGCACGGATATGAAATAAGGAGTAGATGATGATGCGTACTAGTTTCATCAAAACGTCAGTCCTCGGACTTACAGTGGCTGCCAGCGCTCTGTATGCTGAAGCAGTCTACTCCCCGCACAAATACCAGCAAAACGACTGGTTCGGTGAATTTGGTAGTAACAATACCGCCATGTATGTTAACCCCGCTGGAATCGCCATGACCGACCAGCTGGAAGTGAGTGCTGCTTTCTTCAGCTCCATCAGCGGTGAGGCTAGCCAGGAATATGTTAGTTTGGCATTCCCTATGGATTACAAGCACACCATCGGCTTCTCCTTCTTCGAGAACGGTGCGTCCATTGATGGTGGCAAGTCCTATGACGAATTCGCCTTCTTGCTCGGCTATGCGTACAACTTGTTGCACTGCGTTGCCCTGGGTGTCGACATTTCCATACTCTACATCAACCAGTTCGACGAAGTGAAGCACATGACCTTCGGTGCGGACATTGGTGTGAGCTGGAACCCGCTTTCTTCCTCCAAGTTCGGTGACTTGTTCGTTGGCTTGGCTCTGCAAAACGCCATTCAGCCTGCAGTTAGCACTGCAGACGAAAACGCGCCCACAGTGGTTCTGTTCACGGAAAGCGAAGCGTACAAGATTCCCGCTAACCTGAACCTGTCCTTGTTCTATCGTGGGCTTAACCGCGCTCTCGAAGCCAAGGCCGAACTTTCCATCATCGATGTGATGCACGACGATGAGGAAGGTGGTGAAGGCATGAACCTGGAAGAAAGCTTCACCGTGACCTACTACCTGTCCCCGCACTTGGGTGTTCGTCTTCGTTTCACCAAGGAAGGCTATCCCGTTGCCGGCGCTACGGTTAATGTGAAGGATGTAAGTTTCTTCCGTTATCTGCAGCTTGACTTGGAAATGTCCCATGACGATCTTTATGCCAAGAAGAACCGTGGCTTTATCTGGGCCGTGAAGCTCACCACCCGCTTCGGTGACACTCGTGAAGAGAAGATCGGCGAAGATCGTTACCGTCGTTTGAAGATCGAACCTGAAAACGACTACCGTGCCGCTATGCGTCTTTACTTGAACCGTCAGTTCTTGGAAGCCGCCTATGCCTTCGGTAAGGTTCAGACTAAGTACCCTGCATTCCACTTGGTGGACCAGGCCGCTTTCTACAAGGCAAAATCTTTTGAAAACCTCCGCATGCACAAGGCTGCCCGTGCCGTTTACGAAGACGCTATCAAGCGCTATCCCAGAACGGAACAGAATGCCAAGTACCACTTCCAGTTGATGAACATCGACTATAAGGAAGGCAAGTACACCGACGCTATGGCCAAGTACCAGAACATCGTCCAGGTGTTCGGCAAGAGCGATGTGAAGGCGGACGCTGACTATATTGCTGGTCAGATTAAGTTCGAACAGGGCCTCTATCAGGAATCTGTGGACCTGCTCGCTGCCATTCTCCCCGGTAACGCCAACTACTTCTACGCCCGTTACACCATGGGTATCGCCTACAGCCGTATGGGCAAGTGGGAAGAAGCTGAAAACTGCTTCCGCGACATTACGGAACAGCCGGTTTCCAACCAGTCTGAACGCGACCTGCAGGATGCCGCCAAGGTGAAGCTCGGCCATATCTACTTCTCTGGTGAAAAGCCCGATGTGGCTGCCGCCGCTCAGATGTACGGCCAAGTGGAACCGGGTTCTCCCGTGTATGACGAAGCTATGCTCGGCATTGCATGGTCCTTCCTCAAGGTGAACAAGCCCGACGAGGCCTTGAAGCCTGCCAACTGGATTATCAGCAACCTTCCGGAATCCTTCCTGGTTTCCGAAGCCTACCTGGTTCAGGGTTACTGCTACTTCATCAAGAAGGATTACAACAAGGCCGTGAAGTCTCTGGAACAGGCTGAAAAGCGCACTGAACAGCCGGTGGTTTCTGTGGCCGCCCGTGACAGTGCCCGCCAGGCTTACGAAGCGATGCAGAACGACTTCGATTCTGTGCAGGTCAAGGCCCTTGACCTTGCCCGTCAGCTGCCCACGCCTCGTGTGGAAAGCAAGCGCGAAGCTTTGAAGCCCGACTTTGACAAGGCCAACCAGGCTATCGAAGACTACGCTGCGTTTACGCAAAGGTCCATCCAGAGTGACCGCTTCGAATCCAACCGTAAGCGTATTTTGGATGACGCCGGCTTCACTCTGGCAACCGTCAAGACCAAGATGGCTGGAGGTGCTGGTGGTTCCGGTGCCGCTCAGGAACTGGAGGAATTGGATGACCTGGAGTAATCCGGGTTCATCCCATTTTATAGAAATTATAGGTGGATAGAGAATAATGAAACGAATCTTACTCTTAACGGCGATGGTACTTTCCCTAGTGGGAACATCCTTTGCCGCTTCTGATCCCTGTAAGGATAAAACTGAAGAAGCGAAGAAGCTCTATGCTAAGTGCAAGTCCATGGAAAAGGGCTCTGCGAAATATAAGGATTGCGCTAATTCTTACAAGCTTCTCAAAAACCAGGCTGCCCAGGCTTGCCGTTCGGGCGGTCTCGATGAAGAGGGCATGCGCTCTGCTATTCAGCAGTGGGAAAAGCAGGTGAACAATTGTAAGGGCAAGCAGAATAAGCGTTGTGCATCTGCCTTGCAGCAGTTAGGTCACTACCAGTTCCAGCTGGAAGAAAAGCTTTTCTTGGATAAACAGGCCCAGTACGAAGAAGATGTGGCTTGGTGCGCCGACCGCGATAACAAGCCGGCCAAGTGCGCTGATATCGACAAATTCCCGAAGGCCGACCACCAGAAGTCCTTGGGCTACTTCTTGGAATACATCGACAAGTATCCCAAAGAAGACAAGACCCCCATGGTGCTGTATCAGGCTGCCGCCGTGCAGGAAGCTAGCGGCGAAGACGAAAAGGCTTTCCGCCTCCGCGATCGCCTGGTCCGTAACTTCCCGAACAACGGCCTTGTGCCTAAGGCATGGCTCCGTATAGCCGAATACCACTTTATGAACCGTAAGTTCCGCGATGCTATTGAGGCTTACAAGAAGGTGACTGGCTTCGAAAACCTGACGGGTAAGGAAGCGGCTCTCGCCATGTACCACTTGGCTGAATCTTACTACAACATCGCTGAATACGAAACTGCTGCCGTCAAGTACTACGATTACATCATCGGTGCCGACAAGGGTAAATACCCTGCAGACTTGCGCGCAGAAGCTATGGACTTCATGGCGGCCTCCTTCTCCGACTTGGAAGGCGGTGGTGTTGCCGAAGCTGAAGCTTTCTTGAAGGACAAGAAGGTTCCCTTCAAGGATTCCGTGTACTATCGTATTGGTATGAAGAATAAGGACCACGACCGTAACGAAGAAGCGGTGCAGTCCTTCAAGCGCTTGATGTCTATCAACCCGGACTATATCGATGCTCCTCTGGCTGATATTGCCATGATCGAAATCCTCATCATTCAGCAGAAGTTCGAGGAAGCTCAACAGCATCGCTATGTGGTGGTGAAGCGTTATGACCGTAACTCTTCTTGGTACAAGAAGAACCAGAAGTATCCTGAATCGGTGAAGAACGCAGAAACGGCAATTCGTGGTGCCATGCTCGATATTCCGCAGTACCACCATGCTCGTGCCGCCAAGCTCACTAAGGAAGGTGACCTGGAAGCCGGCAAGAAGCAGTATGCCGAAGCCATCAAGGCTTACGAAGCGTTCCTGAAGCGCTACGCCAAGGAACCGTCTTGGGATGAATACAGGGTCCACATCAACTTGGCTCTGGTTTACCAGGAAATGCAACAGTTTGCCAACGCTGCCAAGATGTTCAACTGGATCGTGGATTCCGATACGACCCGTTACGGACGCCGTCCCATGGGTGATAAGGAACTCCTGAAGAAGGAAGAAGCCGCGTACAACGCTGTGCTCATGATGGACCAGTCCCGCGAAGCCGCCAAGACCAAGAAGTATGGTGGTGACGCCGCCAAGGCCTATAACGGCGAAGAGACAAAGGCTTACTTCGCTCAGGTGGACAAGTACATGGCCAAGTTTGGTCAGAACAAGGAAGCCGCAGAACTTGCTTATAACGCTGCCATCGTTCATTACGAAGCTAAGCAGTATAAGACTGCTGTGACTGTGTTGCGCGACCTGGTGCAGCGCTATCCGGATCACCAATACATTTTGCTTATTCGTCGTATGTTGGCTCAGTCCTTGCTGGAATCTGACCAGCTGGATGAAGCCTTGGTGGAATTCGAATGGCTGTACAAGCAGTATCACGATGTGAAGGCCACTAAGAACGACTCCATGGCCAAGGAAATCGAGAAGGCTATTGCGGCCGTGCTCTTCCAGAAGGCTGAAAAGGCTGTTAAGGCCCAGCGCTACGAAGAAGGTGCTGTTGCCTACTTGGCTCTCGTGAAGCGCTACCCGCTGGTTTCCTTCGCTGACAAGGCCGTGTTCGAAGCTGGTGTTGCCTACGAAAAGGCAAACAAGAACGAACAGGCTGCTGAAACATTTATGATGTTGCCCAAGCAGTACGCTTCTTCGTCCCTGACTATCAAGGGTATCTTGCGTGCCGCTAGCAACTACAAGAAGGCCGGTAACCCCCGTCAGGCTGCTCAGACCTTCCTGTTCATTACCAACAACTTCCCGCAAGATTCTATGGCTTTCCAGGCTATCGGTTTTGCTGCCCAGACCTTCGACTCCATCCCGGACAAGAAGCAGGCTGCTGTGACCTACGAATTGGCCTACAAGCGCTATCCTAAGGATGAACGGACTCCCAGCTTCCTGTATAGCGCCTGCTTGAGCTATGACGAAGCCCAGATGACCGACGAAGCCATCCGCTGCTCCAAGGATCTGGTCCATGACTATCCCAAGAGCACCTACGCTCTGGATGCCGCCTTCAGCATTCCCGTTGCCTATGCCAATGCCAAGAAGTGGGAAGATGCTGCTAAGGAATACCACTTCTTCATTAAGAACTACACCGAAGACAAGGAAAAGCTGATCGCTGCCTACATCGGTGCTGCTCGTGCCTACATGGAACTTAAGGAAGAGGACAAGGCTGTTGCCGATTATGACCAGACCCTTAAGAATTACGACAAGTACGGTCTGCAGATTAAGAACGCCGATCCGGGTGTTCCTGCAGAAGCGGCTTTCTATTTGGGTGAACATGAGTACAACAAGATGGACCCCTATGTCCTGAAGGGCAAGGAAAAGGAAAAGGCCGCTACCATCAAGAAGTTGGTGGAAATCCTGCAGGCCGCCATGGGCCACTACTCCAAGTCTGCGTCTTACGCATCTGAAAAGTGGACCTTCCGTGCCACCAACAAGATGGGTATGCTCTTCGTGGTCATGGCCACCAAGGTGCGTGAACAGGAAAAGAGCGCCAAGGGCGAAGAAGAGATGTTTGCTGAACGCATTACTATCGTGCAGCAGCTGCCTCCCTACTACGATCAGGCACGCCCCATCTTCCAGAAGAACATCGACCTTGCTCGTGACCAGGGCTTCTACAACCAGGATGTGGTACAGGCCGAAGAAGGCTATATCGAAATGTACTACCAGCAGTGCGCTGTGTTTGCCGAAGTGGCTGACGCTTTCGCCAACGCTCCGCTGCCTGACTCTGCTGCCATCGTAAAGGAATATGTTGAATACGAAGGCGCGGTCAAGGAAGACGCTATCGAAATGGCTCACGAAGACTTGGAAGCCTACCGCGAAGAACTTAACAACAAGTCCGACGCTGCAAAGCAGGCTGCCGTACCTGTGTGCGCCACCGGTATTAAGGCTTCGGCCCACTACGGTATCGATAACCAGTGGACTGCCAAGCTGTTCGAACTCTTGAAGCAGATGGACGAAAACAATGAGACCTTGAACACCAAGATCGAAAAGTTCGACCCGTCTACCTTGTTTGCCGACCCGGCATACTTCAAGACAAAGGCTCGTATCGAGCAGATTTCCAAGTCCGAAGTCATGACTCCGGAAGAAAAGCTCAATACCTACCGCGATATTATCAAGGAAGCCAAGGCCGAGAACGAAAAGTTGAAGGCTGAACTGGCTGAACTGAAGGCTCAGATGGCTCCGGCTCCCTCCGCTGCCGGTGCTGCAGGTGAAGAAGTAGGCGCTTCTGAATCTGGTGCTGAACCCGAGGCCGCCCCGGCTGCTGCTCCTGCCCCGAAAAAGAAGGGAAAGAAGAAAAAGTAGTGCGGTAAAAACAATTTTACGGGAACCTTGTTCATAGGGTTCCCTCGCCTTTTGGATGGTTTAGGGGTGTTTTTCATGCTGTAAATAAAGTTTTACGGCGGCAAGACTCCCTAAAACGCTCTAAAAAAAATAAATATGAACTTAAGAATTCAAAAAACAAACCAAAAAACAACTCTAAAGGAGTACACTAATGTCTAAAATGCTTCAATCCTTCAGCCCTGAATCTGATGGTTACCAGTTCATGTGGATCATCCTCGTGGTGTTCATGATTGGCCTCGGCTTCTCTGTTGAACGCTTCCTTTACATCATGGTGAAGAGCGCTAAGGGCCGTAAGGATTTCTTGGCCAAGTTCGGCACTCACATCTCTGCTCAGCGCTATGATGAAGCTCTCAGCTATGCCAACGCAACCAAGCTCCCGATCGCTCGCGTGATGGCTGCAATCGTTGCTGCCCGTAACGGTGGTCGCGAAACCATGTCCGCTGCTTGCGACGCAGTGTTCCTGACCGAAGCTCCTCGTCTTACTCGTTATATCAGCATCATTCAGGTTATGGCTTCCATCTCCACGTTGCTTGGACTTATGGGCACCATTTACGGTCTGATCTACACCTTCGATGCCGTGGCTAACAAGCCGGCTGCTGAACGTGCCAAGGCCCTTTCCGATGGTATTGCTATCGCTATGGGTACTACGCTCCTCGGCCTTCTCTCCGCTGTGCCTCTTCTGGTCATCGTCGGCCTCCTCAACATGAACTCCGAACGCCTCATCCAGGAAATGGAAGAAAAGGGCCTCAAGATTATCAACTCCCTCGCTTAATCGAAAACAGAGAGATAATTTTAACGGAGTTATAAAAAAATGGCAAGACAACTTAAGAAACCAGCCAAGCCTGAAGAACCGGACCTGTTGCCGGCGATGGGCTTGTTCACAATCCTGATTCCTATGCTGTTGTCTATGACCGCCTTCTCTAAGCTCGCTATCGTCGAAATCAACATGCCGGAACGCAGCATGATGAATATGGATAACGAGACTCCTCCGGAACCGGACCAGCAGGCTCTTAACCTCTCGCTCGCTATTACCAGTGAATATCTGGTGATCGGTGCCCGCGGTGGTTTCCAGCCGAACGTTTACTTCAAGGAAATGTGGACGTTCCGTTGCAAGTCCGATGCGCAGCTCATTACGTATGCGCCGGAAGATGTGAAGTCGGCCGTGGAAAGCGGTCATGGTCCCAAGTGCAAAGACGGATCCGAAATGGATAAAGAAAAGTATCTTTATGAAATCGAATCCATCGAACTCTGGGCCATCAACAAGGAATCCGAAGAAGACCCGGGCCGCGTGATTTGGGCCGTGTATTCTTCTCAGTCCGAAAATGTGCCTGACAGCGCATACGTGGACGGTAACAACGCATTCCTCGCTGCTCCTGGCGAAGGCGCTATGGGTCTGACCCCGCCGCCGATGCTCAAGAAGCCGAGCGCAGGCGCTGTGCTTGCAACCCTCACTCCGAACTCGGCTCGTACGCTGAAACCGGATGTGGCTGCAAAGAACATCATCTACCCGCTGTCTGCTTACGACTTGATCGCTAAGGACCTGATTCAGATCCATACGCAGTTCATTGACCTCGAAGACGTCGATAACATCATCATCGTTGCTAACGACGACACCCAGTTCGATAAGATCATTCAACTTATGGACCGCGCTAAAGAAGCCGGTTTCAGCAAGATCAACCTTGCTAAGCTGGGAGGTTAATCATGGCTAGAAGAACTCGTAAATTTAGCGAAGACGTACCTTTCTCTTTGACGTCCATGATGGACATGATGACCATTATTCTGGTGTTCATGATCAAGAACTTGGACGCTGAAGGTCAGCTTTTGACCCAGGCCGAAAACCTCATCCTTCCGGTGTCTACCTCCAAGGTGCAGCCGAAGGAAGTGGCTCTGACGGTCGTGGTCGATAACAACTACGTTGTGGTCGATAACGCAAAGATCGTTCCTACCGAAGACGTCTTGAAGCAAGAAGATCTTCTTGTGACCAAGGTGGACTCCGTTCTTAAGGAACGCCGCGCAACGGAACAGGAACACGCCCTCAAGATGGGTCTTCCTGCTGACGAAGCCGGTAACATCATTGTGCAGATCGACAAGAACATCCCTTACGATGCAATGTATAAGGTCATGGCCACTTGTGGCTTCTCTGGCTACACGCACATTGCATTCGCCGTTATGCAGAAGAACGGAGGGGAGGAATAATTATGGCTAAAAAGAATACTCCCGAAATGGATCCGTTAGTAGCGTCCCTGATGCCGGAATCCGACAAGAAGATGGGTGCTATTGCCGGTATCTCTTTAGTCGTAGCTTTGGCTATCTGCCTTTGGGCTTCCATGTACGAACAGGTGGTGGACGAAGTCGTGTTCGACGACTCTGCCGCTGCTGATCTTACTGCTTCTATGACCATCGATGAAAAGAAGGAAGAGAAGAAGGAAGAGAAGAAGAAGGAAGAGCCCAAGAAGCCTCGTAAGAAGGCTGGTGGTGGTGGCAAGCCGCGTGGTAAGGGTCAGCCCAACGCTCCCCAGACTCGTGGCGTGCTTAAGCTCTTGACTGCTCAGACCAAGAACGCATCTGCCGGTGCATACGACCTTATGAAGAACCAGAAGTTCTCTAAGGACATCGACAAGGTGCTGAAGGACGTGGCTGGCCTCCAGACGACGGGTAAGACCGTTCTCGGTGGTCGTCGCGGTAAGGCTGATGGTGGCTTTAACGAAGGTTATGCCGAAGGTGGTTCCGGTGGTATCGGTGACGGCCTGGCAGGTCTTCTCGGCGGCGGTGGCGGTGGTATCGCTACCAAGGCTAAGGGCTCCATCAGGACTCCGTCTGAACGCGATATCGACATGGGTGCCGGTGGTGGATCTCGTTCCGCTGCAGACATCATGAAGGTTGTGCGTCAGCGTACTCCGGGTCTGCGCCACATCTATAACAAGTTCCTGAAGAAGAAACCGGGATTCCAGGGTAAGGTTACCCTGAAGTTCACGATCGCTCCGGGCGGTGAAGTTATCAGCATTTCCATTGCTTCTTCCACCACTGGTTACGGCGAGTTTGATGGCGAAATCAAGACTGCCGTTAGTCGCTGGAAGTTCAGCAAGGTGAAGTCCGGTAACACCACGGTAACCATTCCGTTCACCTTCTCTGAATAATTCAGGTCTAGCGATATGCTAAAAAAGGCCGTGCGAAAAGCACGGTCTTTTTTCATTTTTATGTTGCGGTTTTCAAAGAATATATTTAACTTTATGGCAGATATTTTAACAGGAGTCCTGTAATGAACTTTAAAACAGCTGCGGCAGTGGGTCTTTCCTTCGGCGTCCTCGGTGTGGGGTCTGCATTTGCAACCTTCGCCCGTGTGGAATCCATGGGCAAGAACACTACCTACATCATGGATGACGTGAGCATTTTCGACAATGCTGCAAACATCAACTTGTATCCGAACTACTTGATTGGTGAATTCGGACCTTATACCCAGGATGTGGCTGCGGGAACGAATGTGGATCCGCAGCACCCGAACTTCGGCGGTATCTTCTCGCTGTCCTTGGGTGACGAGAACAATCCGGATCCGCGTCTCTCCATCGGTGGCTTGTTTGGCCGAATCAACAACGACCTGATGCGCTATTTCCCCACGAAGGTTGTCGGTGAATCTTCCAGTGACACGACTGCCGTGCCTGAGACTGTGACCAACTTTGATGGTTTCTTGGGTGGCACCCTTTCTAACGGTGATGCCTGGGGCTTGCACATTTACATTGCCCACCAGGATGGTGGTGAAAAGACTGAAAGCGGGGATTACCAGGTAAATAACGATGCCTTTGCGTCTGCGATACAGGCTGATGGTGGCTTGAACTTGCAGTTCGGCAGTAATGTCGATTTCGAGTTCTCGTTTGGTTTGGCCCGTATCCAGTATGGTCCGGACCATCAGAGCTTCTTTGATGACGGAGATTTCTCCTTCCTGGCCAAGTCCCGTGCATTCTTTACTTTGGATGCCCTGGATGGCGAACTGGTGCCCGCCTTCTCTATGAAGTTGATGCAGGCTCCCGGTATCGAAGACAAGCACGCTCAGGCTGGTCTTGGTATTAATGTGGCCCTTGACAGAGGCTTCTTCTGGATGGGCGCAGATTTCGTTTGGAACAAGCTCAAGGCCCATGACTGGTATTACGATTACGAAACAGGGGAGTCCATATATAACTCCCAGGGCGAAGACCACCCCAATTGGGATAAGCGCACCGATATTGGTGGCATGATTACCTTTGGTATCGAGCGCAACATTTGGTGGGATTGGTTCGTGATTCGCGTCGGCGGTCAGAAGTCTATCCTCTATACCCAGTGCGATGTGAATTCCAGAAACAAGACTGGCCACGGAATCTGCCGTGATGACGGAAATTTCTTCAGCACGAACCCCTTGGCTGATGGTACTGCCGACGACCATGTTGGCTTTGGCTTCGGTATCAATATCGAAGAAAAGCTGAAGATCGATGTGACCGTTGCTGAAGACTTGCTGTTCCGCAACCCCTTCCAGGGTGAAGGCCGCATGTTCTCTAGGATCTCTGCGACATACTCGTTCTAATTTGTTTGTAACAGGACTTGAATACGCTCCCGCCATGGGGGCGTTTTTTTGTGACTAGTGGGGAATGTGAAGTGTGGAATTTATTTCTACATTTTCAAGTATGAAGAAGATTCTCTCTGCTATCGCTTTTGCATTATTGTTTGTCGGTTGTTCCGAACGGACGGACCGGATAGAGAAGAAGCTAGAAGCCTACCTTCAGGAAGACTTGAAGTTCATGGTGGCGGAAACCATGAAGGCGGGAAGCCGTGATGCCCTGCTGGATACGCCCTATTATCGTGTTAAGGATTTCAGGCTGTTTTCTGGAGCCGAGGCGGAGATCTATTCTGCCTATGCCGAGGTGGATTACTTTATTTACAAGGACATGGCGCTCCATGAAAAGCGCAAATATCGTTACGACGCATCGGCACGGCAATGGGACAGGTATTATAAGGTTCTATTCTTTGGGGCCGATACTTTGAAGAATTAAACACCAAATACTATATTTATTAACAAAATCTTCACATAGAGGGAAACATTTTGTTTGGACTATTTTCGTGCGATATCGGTATTGACCTTGGAACCGCCAACACCTTGGTTCATGTTGCAGGTCAGGGAATTGTAATCAACGAGCCTACGGTGATTGCCGTGGACAGCAAGAACAACAGGGTGTCCGCCATTGGCTTTGAGGCAAAGAAGATGCTGGGCCGTACTCCAGGGGAGGTCCGAGCTGTTCGCCCCATGCGCGATGGCGTGATTGCGGATTTTGAACTTGTGGAGACCTTGCTCCAGACCTTCATTAAGCGTGTGCAGAAATACCCGCTTTGGATGGTGAAACCTCGTGTGGTGGTTGGTGTGCCCAGTGGCATCACCGAAGTGGAGAAGCGTGCCGTGATCGATGCCGCGAAGCAGGCCGGTGCTAAGGAAGTTCACCTGGTTCACGAGCCCATGGCTGCGGCTGTGGGTATGGGAATCCCGGTAGAAGATCCGGTAGGCAATATGATTGTGGATATTGGCGGTGGCACATCCGATATAGCCGTAATTGCATTGAACGGTACGGTCTGTAACGCTTCCGTGCGCGTGGGTGGTGACGAGATGGACGAAGCCATTGTCCGCTACCTGCGCACTATGTACAACCTGCATGTGGGTGAAAGCACTGCCGAACAGATCAAGATCCAGATTGGTTCTGCAAGCCCCCTGGAAGAAGAACTTTCCATGGAAGTTCGCGGTCATGACTTTATTGCGGGAATGCCCCGTACTATGACCATCAACAGCACAGAAATTCGCGAAGCCTTGAACGAGCCTGTGACCGCCATTGTCGAAGCGGTGAAACAGGCCTTGAGCATGACTCCTGCGGAACTCTCTGCTGATATTTACGACAAGGGTATTATCATGACTGGTGGCGGCTCTCAGCTGCGCGGTTTTG
Source organism: uncultured Fibrobacter sp. (assembly GCA_946414075.1). Lineage (GTDB taxonomy): Bacteria > Fibrobacterota > Fibrobacteria > Fibrobacterales > Fibrobacteraceae > Fibrobacter. Next base: position 9,598 of record CAMKNA010000027.1, on the reverse strand, counting down.
ATGAACGTATCCGCAAGGAAACGGGCCTTTCCGTGAATGTCATTGATGAAGCGCTGGTGTGCGTGTGCAAGGGTGCAGCTCGTATTCTGGAAGACTTGGACAAGTATCGCCCGGTATTGATAGCTTCGTCGAACTAGTCCATTTGAAAATGGTCCTCGATGCTTAGAGCGTTTCGCTTTATTGTCGGTTTGTTTTCGCAGAAGCATGGCATCGTTGCCTTTGCATTCTTCTTATTGCTCGGTATATTCATGCGTCAGGCCCCGGAGGCTACGCAGAAGAGCATAGTATCTTCTGCTCTCGCTTCGGTATTTTATCCGGCGCAGTTGGTGATTTCATCTGTGGACGAGTTTCGCTCGGTGGCTCACGAAAATGAAATGCTGAAAGAAGAAAATGCGAGACTTCGGCAAGAAACATATTATGCCAGCGAGGCGTTGCAAGAACTTGCCCGACTGCATGCCCTGGTGCGTTTTGATGACAAGTGGGATTACCCCATTGTAACGGCGCGTGTAGTCGGTCATAATCCAGGGAGATTTTTGACCACCCTTGTCATTAATCGGGGTACGACGAGAGGCATTAAAGAAGACATGCCTGTGTTTTCCATGAATGGCCTGGTGGGCAAGGTGTCAAAAACATCATTGACCCATTCCAGGGTGCAGCTGCTAGTAGATCCGAATCTTAAGTTGTCTGTACTAGAGCGCAGGACCCGCGTGGTGGGCTTTTTGGAATCTGTGGATGGCCGTACCCTTTCGGCCATGATCCCCACTCATGCGGGCGTGAAGGTGGGGGACACCCTAATTACCTCTGGACTGGGAGGTATTTTCCCGAAGGGAATTCCTGTGGGAACAGTGAATCGTATTCGTCCCTCTGATTTGGAAGTGATGCAATTGATGGATGTTGTGCCTTTTCAGGAGTTCTCGTCCCTGGAAGAGGTGTTTGTGATGGGTAAAGATGCGGAATGGGTTGTGCAGGAACTGTTAGATGAATAGCTTGAAGTGGTTAAGGGTCCTGTTGATCTTTATCGTCTGCTTTGTGCTGCAGACGACCGTTGCCGAGTGGATTCAACTGTTCGGTGCAAGCCCAGATATTGTTGTGATCATGATTGTGTCTATTGCCATCAAGTTCGGCCCTGCGGCGGGCTGCTTCTGGGGGTTCTGTGCAGGATTTACACAGGATGTCTACGGCCCTATGGAATGGCTCGGCGCAAACACGATTTCTATGACGGTGCTTGGGTTCCTGGTGGGCCAGCTGGAAGAGAGATTCTTGACCTTGAATTTGCCCATGAAGCTCGGGGTTCTTGGTTTTGGATTCTTTGTTTGCGACATGGTTTATTATTTCTTGACGGGACTGGAGAAGGATGTAATTACCAACTTGTTCCTTTCCAAGACGCTCCCTGAATGCGCCTATACGCTGTTTGTCGCAGCAATTTACTTCCATCTGTCTATTGGAAAAAAGAAAAAGGGTCATGTTTAGCAAGTCCGATAACGAGAGTGTTCAAAATCGGAACTGGAATGTGCTGGTCTACATGACCGCCGTGTTTGTGCTTTTTGTTATTCTCCTTTTTAGGCTTTATTCCCTGCAACACACCCACTATGACGAAAATTTCCAACGTTCGGAAAATAACCGCCTGCGTCGTGTGGAATTGGTGGCGGAGCGGGGCTTTATCTATGACCGGAATGGCGAAGTTCTGGTGCGAAACCGGCCTTCTTACCAGATTGCCTTGCTGTCGTTGAACCTGCCCAAAAAAAAGGCCGGCCGTGACTCCGTATTTAACGCCCTGCTCCACATTGTGGATGGTGAAGGCAAGAGGGTGTTTGATTCCCTTTCGTTGGATACGGCTTTTCAGCGTACCCGCTGGATCAAGAACAGGCCTATCCGTATATTGGAAGATGCTTCGCCGGAACAGGTTTCCATTATAGAAGAGCATTCCGAAAGTTTGCCTGGTGTTGTAACGCTGATTGAATCCCGTAGGGACTATCCCTATGGCACATTGGCGTCCCATGTGCTGGGGTATACCAGCGAGATTTCCGAAGAACAGCTGAAATTGCCTGAGTACGAAAATTATTCCCAGGGCGACCGTATAGGACAAAAGGGGCTGGAGCAGTTCTACGACCAGGAGTTTCGTGGTGTGAACGGCGTGAAGGTGGTGGAAGTGAATGCTTCCGGTCGTGAAATCAGCCTGGTGAAAGGGGTGGACAGCAAGGCTCCGATTCCTGGACTCCATTTGGTATCGACCATTGACCTGAAATTGCAGAAGGTGGCGGAAGAAGCCATTCCGGATACGGCTCGTGGTGCATTGGTGGCTATTGACCCAAGAAACGGGGAGATTCTTGCCATGGTGAGTTCTCCGAGACTGGACCCGAATATTTTTTCCCTGAAAAAAAGGGAGCGGAATAAAGGCTGGGCCCAGGTGGCTTTGGATTCCCTGCGTCCACTTACCAACCGTGCTATCTCGGGAACTTACCCGCCAGCGTCGGTGTTCAAGCTGGTGACTGCAGGTGCGGGGCTAGAATACGGGGTGCTGTCGGAATACAAACGCTATCCTAAGTCCTGTACGGGAGGATTTCAGTATGGAGCTCGCTATCAGAAATGCTGGGGGACGCACGGAAGTCTGAATGTGGTGAACGCCATCCGTCTCAGTTGTGATGTTTTCTTTTATCAAGCTGGCCTTGAAATTGACATGACCCGCATCAACGAATTCGGCCGACGGTTTGGCTTGGGGGAGAAACCCCTTGGGGTAGATATTCCCGGCGAGAAGGGCGGGTGGCTCCCGGATTCCGTTTCTTTCAACTTGCGGAACAAGCGCTTGGGTTGGCGCTGGGCTAGGGGCCTTATCCTGAATCTGTCTATTGGACAGGGGCAGATCGTGACGCCCTTGCAGCAGGCGGTCCTGGTGGGTTCCCTTGCCACCAACAAGGGTGTTTATCGGCCCCACTTTATGAAGGAATTGCGTGATAGTGAAGGGAATGTGGTTCGGAAATACGAGCCGGAAATAGTTCGCTCCGGTAAGATGAAAACAGAGACGCATCGTATACTGATGGCCGCTATGGATTCTGTGGTAAACCATCCCGGAGGAACGGGAAAACGGGGCCGTGTGCCCGATATCCGTGTGGGGGCGAAGACCGGTTCTGGCGAATGGAAAAAAGGGGAAAAGACCCATGCCTGGTATGCGGCTGTGGCCCCTCTGGACAATCCTGAAATTGCGGTTGCTGTGATTATGGAAGCGGCAGGCGGTGGTGGCGCGGTTTCGGGCCCCATTGCCCGTAAGGTGATGATGGCGTACTTCGGGAAGGAGGACAAGAAATGAGTTCAGGTCGTTTTTTGGACAAGACCCTGAAGGTGGACTGGTTTTTCCTTTTCTTGACGCTCTGCCTTATGGTCTGCGGAGTGCTGCTGGTCTATTCGGCCACCAATAACGAGAAGGTCGTTTTTTACGAAACATTCTGGTTTAGACAGATCATCTACTTTGTTTGTGGTAGTGCCATTGCGGCGGGCATTGTGTTCTTGAGATTGGATTGGCTCAAGAGAATGGTGGTGCCCATGTATGCGGCATCCCTGGTGTTGCTGGTGGTAGTACTTTTCTTTGCTGGCGATGTGGTGAAGGGTGCCGGCCGCTGGATTGACCTTGGCATTTTCAAGTTGCAGCCTTCGGAGTTTGCAAAAATTGCCTACCTGCTTACGATTTCCTACTGGCTTTCCAGGCATCCGGTGAGCCTGTTCAAACTGAAGAGCTTTGTTGTTCCGATGTTGCTGTTCATTGTGCCCTTTGCCCTGGTTCTGAAACAGCCCGACTTGAGTACGGCTCTGGTTTTTATCGCGGTAACCTATGTGGGGTTTTTCTTTGCGGGACTTACCCTGACGGATATGTTCTTGCTGGCAAGCCCGCTTCTTTCGGTGCTGTTTTCCCATTCCCAGACGACGCTTTATCAGGTGCTCTGGGGCCTTTTGATTTGCGCGGTGGTGTTCTCCCTGGTGCGCCGTCGTTTGCCGAAAGTTCTGACCATTGTCTTCTTGGTGGTGAACATCTTTGCGGGTTACGCTAGTTCCATGGCTTGGAACATGCTACAGCCCCATCAGCAGAAACGCGTGAATACCTTCCTGGACCCCATGAGCGACCCTCTTGGTGATGGCTACCAGGTTCTGCAATCCCTGACCGCTATTGGTTCTGGCGGTCTCAAGGGGAAGGGCTTTGGTCACGGGACGCAGACCAACTTGGCTTTCTTGCCCGAAGAACACACGGACTTTATTTTTAGCGTGCTGGGGGAGCAGTTTGGCTTTATGGGTTGTGCTGCGATTCTTGTGCTCTATTTCCTGTTTTTGTGGCGCGCCACCTCTACCTGCAAGCTTTTCTCGGACCCCTTTATTACCCTGATTACCATGGGGGCTTCCACCATATTCCTTTTCCATATCCTTGTGAACATCGCCATGACCATCGGACTTATGCCTGTGACGGGACTTCCCCTGCCGTTTCTCTCTTATGGGGGGTCCTTTGCTCTCACCTGCATGGTTTTGGTTGGGGCGTTGCTTTGCATGAGATTCCAGGGTCATCGCCAGTAGTTATATTTAGACTACTATGGCTACTATTCCTACCCTCAAAGACAATCTGGTTATCGAAAACATTTGCCCCCAAATCGAAGGGGGGCGCTTTATGCTCAAGCGTGAACCGGGTGATACCGTCACGCTCACCGCGGATATTTTCCGCCACAGCCACGAAAAGTACGACGCGGCGATTTTCTATCGTCACGACTCCAAGAAGAAATGGGAGAAGGCTCCCATGCACTTTGTGGATAACGACCAGTGGGAAGGCTCCTTCACGGTCAATAACATCGGCTACTATGAATACAAGATTTGTGCCTGGACCCTAGAGCCCAAGGATGTTCCTACAGAATCACCCGTGATGAAACTCAGGGTAGACCCCACCTATAGTCGTGTGGGTACCTGGTACGAAATGTGGCCTAAGAGCCAGGGGACAGACCCGAAGAAGAGCGCCACCTGGAAGGATTGTGAAAAGCAGCTGGACTACATTGTGGACCTGGGCTTTGATACGGTGTATCTCGTGCCGATCCACCCCATAGGTGTTACGAACCGTAAGGGGGCGAACAATGCTTTGCATGCCAAAGTAGATAAGAAGGGCAAGCCGCTTGAACCGGGATGCCCTTATGCCGTGGGTAACAAGCATGGCGGTCATTACGATGTGGACCCGGAACTGGGAACCATGAAGGATTTCGAGCATTTTGCCAAGACTGCTCGCGATAAGGGACTGCGTCTTGCACTGGACATTGCCCTGAACTGCAGCCCAGACCACCCTTATGTGAAGAGTCATCCGGAATGGTTCTACCACGAACCGGACGGTTCCATCAAATTCGCGGAAAACCCGCCCAAGAAGTACGAGGATATTTATCCTTTCGACTATTATAACGAAAATTATAAGGCCCTGTGGAAGGAAATCGAGAACATCATCTTGTTCTGGGCCGACAAGGGTGTGGAGATTTTCCGTATCGACAATCCTCATACCAAGCCGTTCCCCTTCTGGGAGTGGCTCATCGCCGATGTGAAGGAGAAGCGTCCGGAGCTGGTGTTCTTGGCCGAAGCCTTTACCCGCCCGAAGATGATGCATCGCCTGGCTAAGTCTGGCTTTGACATGAGCTACACCTATTTCGCTTGGCGCTCTGCCAAGTGGGAATTCGAGCAGTACCTGAAGGAACTGACCCAGAGTGGCGCCAAGGAATACATGAGGGGCATTTTCTTCCCGACCACGCCGGACATTTTCCCGAAGTACCTGGCCTACAAGGGCCCCAATGCCTTTAAGCAGCGCTACTTTTTGGCGGCGACCCTTTCCAGTCTCACGGGCATGTACAACGGTTACGAACTGTGCGAGAATATTCCGTCCCCGGTAAAGGAAGAGCTGGCCGACAGCGAGAAGTACCAGTACAAGGTTCACAACTGGTCTGGCCCGGGCATCCAGGACTTTGTCCGTCGGGTGAACACCGCCCGTCAGGAACACATCGCCCTGCAGGAATACGACAACCTGGAATTCCATTACGCCCAGAACGACCAGCTGATGGTGTACTCCAAGAAGACTGGCGACGACATTATCCTGTGCGTGTGCAACATGGACATGGACCACCCACAGGAAGGCCTGGTGGAAATCAATATGTCCAAGCTGGGCATGGCAGAAGACGCCTTCTACTTTTTGAAGGATGTGGTTACTGGAGACAGCTTCGTGTGGCGTGGCAGCAAGAATTTTGTACGTCTGGATCCGGCAAAGGCTCCCGGCCACTTGTTCGTCGTGAAGAAAATATAGAGGTCGCTGGCGAATACGTGGGCGGACTTCGTGAGCCACAAGCGACTCGTATTAACGAGTCGTGGGGGCGAGAGCGAGCGCCTTTCGGAGACTCGATAGTTGATTGGGCGCGAGCGGTCTAATTACATCGCCTGGTAAATCTTAAGTATCGCAAGGATCTTCCCGACGATGGCGGGGATTCCTGGACACAGAAAGCATAGGATGACGCGGGTGACGCGGTTTTTCCACCAGTGCTTGACCTGCCAGATGTCCTCGCTCAGGGTTTCCATTTCTTGGACTCTTGGAGGTCGCATGTAGACTTGGGTAAGGGCGGTAAAGAACCCGACGCCGATAAGTGGCGTAAGCCCTGTAAAGGGGGCCATGACCAATGCAACAAGAACTGTCAGCGGGTGACCGCCTGCGATGATGGCGCCCAGCATGGCGCCGCCGCCGGTAAGCATAGCCCATTGGAGGCTCAGTTCGCCGGCCTTCTCGATGCCTGTCTGGTACCCGATGTAGATAATGCTTGCAATAATAGCTACGGGAATGGCCCAGCCGATAATCTTCCAGATGGGGGAGCTCTTGGGAATGACGGAAATGGACTCTTCGCTGGGCAGTTCCTTGTTTTCGCTGATGATGCTGGCGATGCCCTTGACATGCCCGGCTCCCACCACGGCCACCACCTTGTTTCCTGGGGCTCCCTTAATCTTGCTGGCCAGGAACTGGTCCCGCTCGTCGATGAGAACCTTTTTCACTTCGGGGAAGGTCTTGCCGAACTCCTGCATCATGGCACTTAGGGTATCCTGTTCCTTGATTTTGGCTAGTTCCTCTTCGCTGACCTGGGTCTTGTCAAAGATGCTTCCGAAAAGTCCCCCTAGAAGACTTAGTTTGCGGTACCATGGTGTGCAGGCCCAGGCCCTTTTAAGCGTTATCTTGATGTCCCGGTCGGCGAGAACAACGGGAATTTCTTTGCTCTCGGCTTCGTTGACGGCTTCTTTCAGTTCGGCGCCTGGCTTGACTCCGGTCTGGGCACCCATGCGCTTCTGGTAGGAACCCAATACCAGGTTGGCAATGAGAGTGGCAAGCTGTTTCTTTTTGATGACCTCTTTCAGGTCGGTGTTTTTCCAGCGGTCGGGGTCCTTGAGGGATTGCATGCGGCCTGCGTCCAGTTCCACACATACGGTGTCGGGTTTCTCGTTTTCGATAGTTTCCTTGACCAGCTCCTTGGAAACCTGGGAAATGTGGGCTGTGCCCACAAGGATGATTTCTCTGCTGTCGGTGGTAGAAATTCGATAGATGTCCGCATTTTCGCTCATAACGGGCGAAAAAATAGAAAAACGGGACCCCTTGCCTGTAAAAAACGGCAGAAAATGCAAAAAAATGGTCAAAAGTGCCTTTTCCAATAAAAAATGTGTATATTTGATAGGGATAATTTTTTCGGAGGAAAATCCTATGAAAAAACTTTTGATGGGTATTTCTTTTGTAGCGATGGTGATTGCCGGTTGCGCTGGTTCGGGTTCTAGTGATCCCGAGGCGATTGACAACGCCTTAGTGGGTTTCACCTCTTGCGTGCAGAGTTCCCGTTGGGCAGAGGCTTTGGATTATGTGACGGCAGATGAAGCCAGCGAAATTAGCGATGGTGACGAATTCAAGGAAGAGTACAAGGTTGCCGCCCGCCGCTTGCCGCTGTCTACCCTCCGTAAGGCAGGTCTCAAGGTGGACTACAAGGGCCGCTTGATTGGCATCAAGGATGCTATGGACGAAGCCAATGAACGCTATAAGATGTCCGAAGAACAGGCCAAGGTGGGTTCCAATCTGGAAGAGATGGAGAAGGAACATATCCGTCGCCGCCTGGAAGAAGGCCAGCGTGTAATGCAACAGGAACAGGAAGAAGCCAACAAGGAACAAGAGGACATTGTCTATTCCAATAAGTTGACGGATGATGAAAAGCGTAAGTATGGTAGTACCCGTGATTTGCAGGCTCCTGAAAAGTTCCAGGACGAGAACACCGAAGCTGCCGAAGAAGAAGTCCACGGCGACTACGAATCCGATTGATTTTGAATAAACTAATTTTTAGGATTCCCTCGACTCTGGTCGGGGGATTCTTGTAAAGAGACATGAAACACCTATTGATTCTTTTGTTTAGTCTGGCCATGGTTCTCGTAGGTTGCGGGGACTGGGGATCAGATGCTTCTGATCATGGCTATCAGGCAAGGCTTGATTTTCTCTATTTTTATGGTCGGGATTGTTCCTGGATGGGTGGCGATTACCTATGCGGTGATTATTATTCCCTGTCTTCCCGTTTGTCGGTATATGTGAAAGTGGATAGAAATGGCGATGCGACCGTTTATTACGATGGCTCGGGCCCCTATTATTTTTGGTCGGATGAGTATGTTTACGACTATGATCCGTACTATGGCGATTATTATTATCAGTTCAGTTTAGACGGCAATTACAGCCTGACAGTTTACGATTCTGGGTCTAAAGTCATATACGCTGATGCCTTTACAGGGGTAGAACACCAGTATTTTTACGATGTGTGGTAGGTGAAATTTCTATATTTCGCCCCACTTATGACTAAAAGTGGCGAGAATTTCGTGATAGCCCTGGATGGCGGTTCGGGTACCGGTAAGAGTACCACCGCTAAGATTGTCGCAAAGACTCTGGGAATCACCTATCTGGACACTGGCGCCATGTACCGCGCCGTGACCCTCGTGGCCCTGGATGCAGGACTGCCCGCCGAGGATGGCCCCGCCATGGACCAGCTGCTGGAAAACCTGACCCTTGGGTTCGATGCCGAGAACCATATCTTGATTAACGGGGTGAGTCGCGAATCCGAAATCCGCGGCATGAAGGTGTCCAGCAATGTGAGCATCTACTGCGCCCTGCCGTCGGTTCGGGCCGCCATGACCAAGCAGCAGCGTGAAATTGGCAAAAGGCAAAGCTGCATTCTGGATGGTCGCGACATTGGAACCGTGGTGTTCCCCGATGCCAAGTACAAGTTTTTTATGGTCACGGACCTGAATGTCCGTGCCGAACGCCGCTACAAGGAACTCCTTGAAAAAGGCGAAAAGGTGACCTATGAGGAAGTCCTGGCCAATCTCGCTGAGCGGGACCGCCTGGACTCTTCCCGCGCCAACGCCCCTTTGAAAAAGGCGGACGACGCAATCGAAATTGACACTACACACATCTCAATCCAACAACAGGTTCAAAAGATTCTCGACTACGTAGGTGTAGTGGCGTAGCCTGAATCCTTTGTTCCGCAACCCAACTAAACAATATGTCTCAAAATCTCAAATTCGGAACTCAAGAAGATCT
>CAMKNA010000026.1 GCA_946414075.1 uncultured Fibrobacter sp. | reverse complement strand
CGTTTTCGAGAGAAATGGTCTGCGGACCCGGGTTGAAGTCCACGGAGTTCCATTCCGTGAGCCACAGTTCGAACTTCTGCTTCTTGTTGAAGTGCTTGGTCCACTTGTCCACCAGCTTGTGCAGGCGGCTGTAGATAGGCACCAGGTCCTGCGGAGCAGAGAGCATGGCGAAGTCGTTTTCTTCACCATAGTGCTGCGGATAGTGGTGAACAATGATACCGTCGGCAATGTCACCCGTTTCCTTGAGCACATTGTCGTTCCATTCACCATCCAGCACACCGAGCACGGCTACCTTGATGGTCGGGTCGACCTTCTTCATGGCCTCGATGAACTTGCGGGCGCGCTTACCATAGATGGTACCGCCGTCCTTACCATACTTCTCGTAGTACGGGTGCCAGTTACCATAGACTTCGTTACCGATTTCCCAGTACTTGATGCCGGCCTTCTTGTCGATGTTGGTGTGCTTCACCCAAGCAGCGGCTTCTTCTTCGGTACCGGAACCGAAGTTCACGGTGAACATGGCGTTAGAACCGGTCTTCTTCAACCAGGCGAGGAATTCGTCGGTATCGACCATCCAGTCGTGGTTGTCAAGAATTTCCTTCCAGTGGTCGTCATCAGCACGGAGACCGCCCGGGTAACGGATGATGCCATGGTTGATACGCTTGGCGTATTCAGCCGTCTGCACCTTGAACTTGGGGTTGTCCAGCATGTCGCCATCCCACAGGGCAGCGTTGATACCGAAGAGGCCACCAGAGATGTTGGGGTTGACCACATCGCCGGTACCCTTGACTTCGACCTTCACAAGTGCCGGACGATCAGCAGCCTTCACTTCCTTCTGGTTGGTGAGCTTGATATTGTCAATTTCGAAGTTACCATTGGATCCTTCTCCACCCGGCTTGAAGTCGAGAGAGACGACACCCTTCAGGTCGAACACGCCATTTTCCTTGGCGGTAGGCGGCTGATAGTACGGGAACTTGGAGAACGCACGGAACGGTACGATCACCGTGGTACGGCCACGAGGCACACCGGTGTTAGCCACGAACAGTTCGTTGCCGGCGTCACCCACCTGGACAGTGATGGACTGCCATGCACGTTCGGAGTACACGTCGAACATGATGCCCCAGTGCTTGGTCCAGTCGCGGTCGGCAGCGGAGCGGTTGCTCTTGACCATGTCGAACACGATGTCCACCCAGTCAGACATTTCGAAATGCTTGACATTGAGGGAGTTGCCATCAAGTGTAGAAGTCTTGAACGGCACTTCAACCTCAACCTTGGACTTCGGACCCTTGGAGGGTTCCCACACATCCTTGCTGAACTTGCTTTCGAAGTCGGTGATGATCATGTCCTTTTCCTTGGAGTTCCAGTTATCCCACTTGATATCCGGGTCAACCCAGTCGATATTTTCAGTGAAGGTAATCTGGTCCACGAAAATGGTCACAGGTGCGGGCTTGCCGGGTTCACCCTGGTTTTCACCCTTGCCCACAGAGAAGCGGATTTCCTGGATCTTGTTCCACTGGATATCCTTGGCAACTTCGGCCTGCTTGTTGGCATCCCAAGCCTTACCCTTGTCATTGAACTTCTTCAGAGGAATCTTCACCAGCTTCCAATCGGTGCCCACCTTGGCGCCCTCGATCCAGTCGTTCAGGCTGACCTTGGTCTGGCTCTTGATGTCGTTGCCCTGGTTGTCGAGGATACCGACATACACCTTTTCACCGCCGAGCTTACCCTTGATCCAGAAATAGAGACCACCCTTGTTGCGAACCTTGGACAGGTCGGCATACTTGCCTTCGCCCATGGAGTAGGTCACGCCGGACCAGTCGTTGTTATCGATGTACAGGGCGAGCACGTTGGGGTTGCCCGCAGTCTTGGACTTGGCTTCGCGCTGGGCAGAAAGACCACCATAGCTGTAGCTGAAGCCCTTCAGGTTGTTGTCGTAGAAGGTGACCAAGGTCTTGGCCTTGCCATCCAGTTTTTCGGGATTCTTGGGACCGTCAATGACGTCCTCATTTTCATCCCAGTAGACAATCTTGGCCTTGGGCTTGGCCTTCTTGTTTCCCTTCACGATTTCAATGTTGTCCACCCAAATTTCAAAATCCTTTGCCGGGCCCTTGTCAATAGAGAAACGGATTTCGGCAATTTTATCCCAGTCGATACGGGACGGGAATTCGGACTTGCGGGTATTGTCCCAATAAAGACCACGGTCCGGGAAGTCCACGAGAGGAATGGAGACCTTCTTCCAGTCCGTCGTTATGGAACCACCCTCGATGTACTTGTTCATGGGGAGAACGACCTGGGTCTTCTTGCCATCGCCCACTTCGTCGTCAAGGAGACCAACCTTCACAGATTCGCCACCCTTCTTGCCCTTGATCATGAACTCGACCTTGGAATCAAGGAGGTACTTGCTCAAATCAAAGAACTCATTATACAGGCAAATGGACGCACCCGAATACTCACTGGGGTCCAGCTTGATGTTCAATGCGGACTTGGACTTGTAGCCGCCTTCCTTGGTAATGGTAACACCCTTACTCTTGCCACCGTATGCATAGTCAAAGCCCCCCTGACGGTATTGGTCGTCAAAGAACTTGTAAACTACCAGACGGGGCGGTTTCTGCTGAGCCATGGCGGTCGTAGTCAACAGCCCAAGCAGGGCTATCGAGGCGACCTTCAGTGTTTGCTTCATCATATATCGCATCCTTATGGTTTGTTGTTTTTTGAAAATACCTTTTTTACTCCCAAACACGGGATTTCCGCAACACATTCGTGTTCACGGAAGAAAACACTACTTGGCTTCCTTCAGCATCTTTTCCACCAGTTCCTTGCTGAAGCGGTCCTGGCGCTTGCCGTTGATATAGAAGTTAGGCGTTCCCTGGACCCCGACCTCGCGTCCCAGTTCGAAATCCTTGTTGATACGGGCCTGCATGGCAGAATCCAGAACCATGTCCTTCTTGAACTGTTCAATGTTCAGGCCGACCTGCTTGGCCACTTCCACATAGATGGAATCACCCAGCTCGCGGCTGTGGGGAGCCAGGGCGTAACGGAATTCCCAGAACTTGCCCTGCTTTTGGGCTGCGATGGAGGCAGCCGCGGCAGACGGGGCGTTGGCATGGAAATTCAGGGGGAAGTGCTTGTAGACGAACTTGATCTTGTCGCCATACTTTTCATTCAGTTCCTTCATGGTAGGAGCAATGCGTGAGCAGTAGGGGCACTGGAACTCGGTAAATTCAACAATGGTGAGTTTCGGGTTCTTGGTGTTGCCGAAAACCGGGCTGTCCTCGTCGGGAATGTCCCAGACCTTGTTGTCCGCTTCCATTTCGGCACGGGCCATTTCCAGGGAGATGCCGCGCTTGTCCAGAGCATACTTGATGATTTCAAATTCTTCCTTGACCTGCTTGAAATCCTTTTCCAGAGAGTCCAGTTTGGCCTGCTGGTTGAAAGAAGAACCGGCGGAGGCCTGGTTGCAAGCCACGAGGCTTACGAAGAAGATTGCCATAGCAACGAGAGATAGACGTTTCATACATGTCCTTTTGTCTGTTAAACTTTGCAGGAGTAGCCCTGCGGTACGAAGGGAATATATAAAAATGGGGTGGGAGCATTGCGGGCGTGAAACTAAACCGCGGATGGAGTGAATGATTTGTAAATATTTATTAACAACAATCCATCATACACTTCACACCACACATTGGCCTTTCGCTTCGCTCAAGTCCCAAATGCTAGGCTCGGTCATATCCATGATAACATGTCTATGCCCCTCGCCTTACGCATTTGTACACATTAGTCCCTTTCCCCTATTTTCTAAATTTACGCCATGGTTTTAAACATCATCTGGCTCGTTTTCTTTTTGGGCGGCTTCGTGGCCTGTATGGTCCAGTGGCTCGCCTTCGGTGACTCCGGCATCTTCAACAAGGCCATTCTCGGCGCTTTCGACATGTCGAAGACGGCCTTCGAAATAGCCCTCGGGCTTACGGGAATTCTCTCCCTGTGGCTCGGCATTATGAAAATCGGCGAAAAGGCCGGCGCCGTCCAGATTCTCGCGAAAATCGTCTCTCCCCTGTTCAGCCGCCTGTTCCCCGAAATTCCCAAGGGCCACCCCGTAGTGGGAACCATGCTCATGAACATCAGCGCCAACATGTTGGGGCTGGACAACGCCGCCACCCCCATGGGACTCCAGGCCATGAAGCAATTGCAGGACCTGAACCCCAACGAAGACAAGACCGTCGCCAGCAACTCCCAGATCATGTTCCTGGTGCTCAACGCCAGCGGACTTACGCTCATTCCCGTAAGCATCATGACCTACCGCGCCCAGATGGGTGCGGCAAACCCTAGCGATGTCTTTTTGCCCCTGCTTCTTTCCACATTCTTCAGCACCATCGCAGGCATTTTCGCCCTGAGCTTTTTCCAGAAGGTCAAGCTCAAGGACCCCGTTACCGTAGCATGGCTGGGCGGAGGCGTCGCCGTCGTCATTGCCATCATGTTCTACTTTAGCCACCTGACTGCCGAAGCTATCGGCACCACAAGCCTGTTCATCAGCGGAATCGTTCTCTTCGGAATCATCGTCGCCTTCCTGGGGCTGGCCATCTACAAGAAGGTCCAGGCCTACGAAGCCTTTGTGGAAGGCGCCAAGGACGGCTTCCATACCGCCGTCATGATCATCCCGAACCTGGTGGCCATTCTCGTGGGCGTGGCCGTATTCCGGGCCAGCGGCGCCATGGACCTGCTCATGAACGGCATCTCGTGGATACTTAGTTTGTTCGGAGCCGGAAACGATGTGGTGCCCGCACTCCCCACCGCCTTGATGAAACCTTTGAGCGGAAGCGGTGCCCGCGGCATGATGATCGATGCCATGAAGACCATGGGTCCCGACAGCTTTGCCGGACGCCTGAGCTGCATGTTCCAGGGAGCCGCCGATACTACATTCTACATCATCGCGGTATACTTCGGTTCCGTGGGTGTGAAGAAGACCCGCCACGCCGTCACCTGCGCCCTAATTGCCGATGCTGCAGGAGTCATCGCCGCCATCGCCATAGCCTACCTGTTCTTCCCGCCGGTATAGCGGAAGCGCGTTGACAAGTTCGGTTCCCCGCTTACAAAAACATTCCTTTTTCCTTATTTGGCTTCTTTATAAAGTACACTCGGGATTTTCTTCAGAGTGGCGTTAAGATAAGGGCCAAAAAAAGCTATCTTTTGTGAAAACGAGGCGAAAAGAGAACACCTTTATGAGCAAAAGAAGAGTCGTCATTACAGGCATCGGTGCCGTAACCCCCGTCGGAAAAAATGTGGCCGACATGTGGCAATCCATCAAGCAGGGCAAAAGCGGTATCGGTCCCATCACGCTGTTCGACGCATCCAACTGCTCCGTTAAAATCGCCGCCGAAATCAAGGACTTCAAGCCCGAAGAACACGGAATCGACCCGAAAGAAGCCCGCCGCATGGCACGCTTCACCCAGTTTCTGGTAGGGGCCGCCAACGAGGCGGTGAAAGACGCTGGCCTCAGCCGCGAGCAGCTCGCCGAAGACACCACGGGAATCGTGGCCGGAAACGGCCTTTCCGGAATGGACGTGCTTGACGAGACCTACAACAAGTATATAGAGGGTGGCAAACGCAGGGTATCGCCCCTGGCCATGCCGGAACTGATTCCCAACGAGGCCTGCGCCAATGTTTCTATCGCGCTGGGCATTACGGGACTTGCCCATACGGTGTGCACCGCCTGTGCCTCCGGCACTGACGCCATCGGGGTCGCCCTGGACTCTATCCGGTCCGGCCGTCTGGACATATGCCTGGCCGGCGGATCCGAAAGCGGCATCACGGAATACTCCATCAAGAGTTTCGCCGGCATGCACGCCTTGACCGATAAATTTAACGATGCCCCCGAAAAGGCGTCCCGCCCCTTCGACAAAGACCGTAGCGGCTTTGTCATGGGCGAAGGCGGTGCCGTGATGGTCCTGGAAGAGCTAGAACATGCCAAGGCCCGCGGCGCGAAAATCTATGCAGAACTGGCCGGCTACGGCGCCTCTGCCGACGCCTACCACATCACCAGCCCCCGCCCGGGTGGAGAAACCTGCGCCAAGGCCATGAGCCGCGCCCTGAAGGACGCGGAAGTTGCCCCCACAGAGGTGGACTACTACAACGCCCACGGGACATCTACCCACCTGAACGACATTACCGAAACCGAGATGCTAAAAATCGTGCTGGGCGAACACGCCCACAAGATCAAGGTGTCCAGCACCAAGAGCATGACCGGCCACTGCGTCGGAGCCGCCGGCGTCATCGAGGCCATCATCTCTACCCTCGCCATCCGCGACTCCTTCTACCCCGCCACCCTGAACCTGGATAATCCCGACGAAGGTTGTGACCTGGATTATGTGCCGAAAGTGGGCGTGGAAGGAAACATCGATGTGGCCGTTTCCGCCTCACTTGGGTTCGGCGGCCATAACGGCGTAGTGGTCATCAAGAAGTTCAACGGGTAAAAAGTTTTAAGATTAACAAAAAAAAGGAAAGAAAATGATTATTCAACCTATGATCCGTAGCAACATGTGCGTCAACGCCCATCCGGCAGGCTGTGCCGCCGACGTGGTCCGTCAAATCAAGTACGTACAGAAGAAGAAAGCCGAACGAGGCGAGCCCAAGGCCGCCCCGAAAACAGTTCTCGTGGTAGGCTGTTCCACAGGCTACGGGCTTGCAAGCCGTATTTCCGCCGCCTTCGAATTCGGTGCCGACACCATCGGCATCTCCTTCGAAAAGGAAGGCGCCGATTCCCCGCGTCAGAAGAGCGGTACTCCCGGCTGGTACAACAACATGGCCTTCGACCGCGAAGCCAAGGCCGCAGGCCTCCAGTCCATCACTTTCAACGGCGACGCCTTCTCCCACGACATGCGCAAGAAAGTTATTGAAACCGTGAAGCAGATGGGTCGTAAGATTGACCTGATCATCTACAGCGTGGCCTCCGCCGTCCGTGTGGACCCGGATTCCGGCGAGATGTACCGCAGCGTGCTGAAGCCCATCGGCGAAACCTTCACCGGCGAGACCATCGACTGCATGACTGGAAAGATCAGCACCATCAGCGCAGAGCCCGCCACTGCCGA
This sequence comes from uncultured Fibrobacter sp., assembly GCA_946414075.1. Lineage (GTDB taxonomy): Bacteria > Fibrobacterota > Fibrobacteria > Fibrobacterales > Fibrobacteraceae > Fibrobacter. The sequence continues at coordinate 25,253 of CAMKNA010000026.1, read as the reverse complement.
AGAGGCAGCCAACACCGTCAAGGTGATGGGCGGCGAGGACTGGGCGCTTTGGATTAAGCAGCTCGCCGCCGCGGGCGTGCTGAACGAAGGCGTCAAGACGGTGGCCTACTCCTATATTGGCCCGAGCCTTTCCCACGCCATCTACCGTGACGGTACCATCGGTGGCGCCAAGAAGCATCTGGAAAAAACCGCCAAGGAGCTCCACGCTGAACTCCAGGCAAGTCTCAAGGGCGAAGCCTATGTTTCCGTGAACAAGGGCCTGGTAACCCGTTCCAGCGCGGTCATCCCCATCATCCCGCTATACCTGTCTGTTCTGTTCAAGGTCATGAAGGAACAGGGCAGCCACGAAGGCTGTATCGAACAGATGGAACGCCTGTTTGCCGAACGCCTCTACACCGGTAGCGCCGTTCCCACCGACGAGAACCACCTTATCCGCATCGACGACTGGGAAATGGACCCCAAGGTCCAGGAAGAAGTCAAAAAGCGCATGGCCACCATCACCCAGGAAAACTTTGCCCAGGTTGGCGACCTGGAAGGCTACCGCCACGATTTCTTGGCCACCAACGGTTTCGACGTGGAAGGGGTCGATTACAACGCCGATGTAGCCTCCATGGAGACCATTTAAGTTAGAGCCTAGGAACCAGGGTCTAGGATCTAGTGTAATGCTAATGCCCGATTTCGGTCGGGCATTTTCATTTTTCCGCTTTTTTGTATCTTTACAGGAGACAAATTAGCACAGGAGCACTATATGTCCGATTGGCTGTTTAAATCGTGGGTAAAGGTTTCCATCGTGACGGTTATCCTTTTCTTCTTCTACCACCTGTTCATCTCTCTGAAGCTGGACCAGGAAAACACCAACAATTCTAACGACTAAGGTTCTCCCTATGGAACAGAACAAGGACATCGCCGACATCCAGGCCGCCGAAGCGGTATTCCACAAGAAGAAAAAGTTCATCCTGTGCTACCACAGCTTTAGCGTGATGAATTTCAAGAAGGCCCGCGTGCAGATCCGTAAGATTGCCGAAGCCGCAGGGTCGCCCATCAGTATCGCCGTGGTGCCCGCCTTTGGCGCCGCCCCGGAATCCGAAGCCGAAGAATTCCGCGAGGAACTGGAAAAGTTCGTGCAGGAAGGCTATGAAATCATGCTGCACGGTGCCCGCCACCGTGCGGACCTTTCCCTGAAGCGCAGCCTCCAGGGAAAGCTTGCTCTCCTAATTTCTAACAACGGCGCCGAATTTGCCGGTCTCAACGAAAGACTCACCCAGGCCCTTCTCAAGAGAAGTCTCGCTCTCTGGAAAGCCCATGGTACCGGCAAGCCCTCCGGATTCATTCCGCCCATCTGGTTCGGCAACAAGTATCTCAAGGAACAGGCCCTGGAAATCTTCGACTACTACGAAGACTACCACGGCATCTACAAGAAGCTTGGCGACAAGATCAAGAAGACATATTCCAAGACTCTCAGCTTTGCCGTTATCCCGAGTGCGCTGCTGGGGCTTGCCCAGACCTACGCCTGTCTCCGGATGCTCCTGCCAGGGGGTATCCACCGTCTGGTGTTCCACGAAAAGGACTTCAGGACCATCGGCGAAAAGCGCATCCTGAACATGGTGCGCTACACCTCCACCATGCGTGAAAAAATCATGTACAAGGATCTATAAGGTCTGTACACGGGAACCGAACAATGATACTGAACAAGTTTCTCTCCCGGACGGAATACAGTTCTTACGAAGACCTATACAAGAACTTCAAAATTTCCATTCCGGAAAATTTCAACTTCGCCTACGATGTGGTAGACGAATACGCCAAAGAAGAACCCAAGCGCGAAGCCCTGGTCTGGTGCGACGACGAAGATGAAAGCCACATTTTCACCTTCAAGGATCTTTCTCTCGCCTCCCAGCGTACGGCCAACTTCCTAGTAGAACAGGGTATCGTCAAGGGCGACCGGGTGATGCTCATCCTCCGCCGCCGTTATGAATTCTGGTTCTTCTTGCTGGCACTCCACCGTATAGGCGCCATCGCCATCCCGGCCACCAACATGCTGGCCGCCGAAGACCTGGAATACCGTTTCAAGGCCGCCGATGTGAAGATGGTGGTAACCTACGACGAGCCCGCTCTCCAGAAAGAGGTGGACAAGGCCAAGGCAAAGTGCCCCTCCGTAGAAAAACTGGTGACCGTGGGCCAGACCGCCCGTCAGAACTGGGTCAGCTTCTACGATGACTATGAAATTTTCCCGGCCCACTTTCCGCGCCCCGAAGGAGACGCCGCCACCCACAACGACGACATCATGGTGGTGTACTTTACCAGCGGCACAAGCTCCAACCCCAAGATGGTGGCCCACACCTTCACCTACCCCCTAGGCCACATCGTTACCGCCAAGTACTGGCAGCATGTGGTAGACGGGGGCCGTCACCTGACGGTGGCAGAAACCGGCTGGGCCAAGGCTCTTTGGGGAAAAATCTACGGTCAGTGGATCGCAGGCTCTGCCGTGTTCACCTACGACATGAAGGTGTTCATCCCGGGCAAGCTCCTGGAGAAGATGGCCGAATACAAGGTCACTACCTTCTGCGCACCGCCCACCGTGTACCGCTACATCCTGCACCACGGGCTTTCCAAATATGACCTTTCCAGTCTCAAGTACTGCACCACCGCAGGCGAGGCGCTTAACCTGGACATCTACAACCAGTTCTTCGAGCAGACGGGCATCCGCCTGCAAGAGGGCTACGGCCAGACGGAACTGACCCTTACCACCGGAAACTTCGGCTGGGATATCCCGAAGCCGGGCTCCATGGGCATGCCCTCTCCAGGCTACCGGATTGAAATCGTCAACGCCGAAGGGAATCCCTGCGAGGCCGACGAAGTGGGTGAAATCATTATCAAGATTGACGAAGGTAAGCCCTTCGGCATGTTCGGCGGCTACTACCGCGACCAGGAACGTACCGAGAAGGTGTTCGAGGGCGGAGTCTACCATACCGGCGATACCGCCACCCGCGACAAGGACGGATACTTCTGGTTCGTGGGCCGCACCGACGACCTGATTAAGAGTTCCGGTTACCGCATCAGCCCCTTCGAAGTGGAAGAGGTGCTCCACAAGCACCCTGCCGTGCTGGAAGTGGCCGTCACGGGCATCGAGGACAAGGACCGCGGCCAGGCCGTGAAGGCTACCATCGTGCTCCAGAAGGGTTACGAAGCCTCCAAGGAACTGTCCAAGGAAATCCAGCTGTTCGCCAAGAAGATTGCCGCAAGCTACAAGAGCCCCCGCATTATCGACTTCGTGACGGAACTGCCCAAGACCATCAGTGGAAAGATCCGCCGTGCCACCATCCGCGACAAGGATAAGGAACAGGCCGATCAGGCATCGCAGGCGGAATCCGCAAACGAAACAACTGAAACACAAGCAAGCGAGAATAAAGAAGCCTAAGACATGAACAATCGTATCCTCAACATTCTCGTTCCGGGAATCGGGCTTCCCCTTTCCCTGGGCACCGTCTACAACTATTCCCAGTACTCCGTCAACATCATGGAGTGCTTTGGCATTTCTAAGTTCCAGGCGGACATCGGTTTCACCCTGATCATCTTCTTTTTGGGGATGTGCGCCGCCACCTTCGGGCGCATGGTGGAACTGAATCCCAAGAAGATGTCGGTGGTCTCCACCACCCTGTTTGCCATCGGCATGTTCACCCTGTTTGCCGCTACCAAGTTCGGCATCCTGCCGCTATACTATGTAGGCTGCTCCTTCATGGGAGCGGGAACGGGCATTGGCTATGTGTGCCCCATCAAGCAGTTGCTCTCCAACTTCAGTGACCACAAGGGCCTGGCCTCCGGGCTTGCCATTACCGGGTTCGGCGCGGGCAAATTCGTTGCCGCCCCCGCCATCGAGACCCTTCTGGCAAACTTTGAACTGCCCTACCTGTTCCTGATTCTCGGATGCGCCTTCCTTACGGTCATGTCCATATGCTCCTGGCTGTTCCGCCCCAACCCGGCCTTCATCATGACCAAGAAGACGGCCATTCCTTTCAAGGACCTGGTCCACACCAAGTTCCTGACCATGGAATATGTCTCCATCTGGGTCATGTTCTGCATCAACATCTCCTGCGGCCTGGCCCTCATCGCCCAGGAGAAGAGTCTCCTGAAATACCTGGGTTTCAAGGAAATCGCCCTCATCATGGCCCTTACCGCCGTGTTCAATGTGCTGGGGCGCTTCGGCATGAGCACCCTTTCCGACTACATCGGCCGCAAGGGAGCCTACCACTATGTCTGCTCCCTCAGCATTCTGGCGGCGTTTCTCTGCTACACCGAGCAGGCCTGGCTTGCCATCTGCGGTATCATGATGGTGGAATTTGCCTACGGTGGAAATTTCTCCGTGCTGCCCAGCCTTCTGGCCAAGCGTTTCGGGACATCTAGCGTGTCCACCGTACACGCCATGACTCTTTCGGGCTGGGGAATCGCAGGAATCATCGGGCCCACCCTGGGCAATATCTTTACGGGGAACAACCTGTTCCTGGTACTGGGCGGACTTTACCTATTCGGGTTTACCATGACGGAAATCTTCGTGAAGAAGGATTCCCATCAAGAGATAAAAGGGGTATAACGACCGAATCCGCTAAATTCGAAAAGGCTTCTACGGCCTGCGGATTCTCTCGCAACCGCCCCAGTTTAATAACTGGGGCTTTGTTGCTCACGGACGACCGTTCGCGCTAAATAAGAGACTTGAACACCTTCTTAGCGGCGTCGACAGTACGGTCGATGTCGTTTTCTGTATGGGCGGCGCTCACGAAAATGGCCTCGAACTGGCTGGGTGCCAGGTAGATGCCCTGGTCCAGCATCCCCAGGAAATACCTGCGGAACAGCTCCAAGTCAGACTTCTGCACATCGGCAAAACAGGTGACAGGCCCTTCCGTAAAGAAGATGCATCCCATGGAGCCAACCTGGTTCACGGAAATGGAGACACCCGCCGCAGCAGCCGCATCTTTTAGCCCTTCTAACAGCCGGGCCGTCATGGCATCGGCATGCTTGTAGTATTCGGGGTGGGCGTTCAGTTCACGCATGGTGGCAAGCCCTGCCGCCATGGCCACCGGATTCCCTGAAAGGGTTCCCGCCTGGTAGATTCCGCCCAAGGGGGCAATCTGCTGCATCACGTCCAGTCGACCACCGTAGGCACCTACCGGCATGCCACCGCCGATAATCTTGCCAAAGGTGGTCAGGTCCGGCTTGATGCCGTACAGCCCCTGGGCACAGTGGATGCCCACCCGGAACCCGGTCATCACCTCGTCCACAATTAAAAGTGAGCCATGCTTCTTGGTTTCTTCGGAAAGGGCTTGCAAAAATTCGGACTTGGCAGGCACCACCCCCATATTCCCAGCCACAGGCTCCACAATCACACCGGCAATCTCGTCGCCAATCTTATCGAACAGCTCCTGGACTCCGGCCACATCGTTGTACTGGAGTGTCAGCGTGTACTTTGCCAAGTCAGCGGGCACCCCCTTGCTGCTGGGCTTGCCCGTGGTCAGCATTCCGGAGCCCGCCTTGATCAGCAAGCTGTCGCTATGGCCGTGGTAGCAGCCCTCGAATTTCACAATCTTGTCACGCCCCGTAAAGCCGCGGGCCGCCCGGATGGCACTCATGGTGGCCTCGGTGCCACTGTTCACCATGCGGATCATCTCCACACTGGGCACAAGGTCCATCACCAGCTTGGCCAATTCCGATTCCAAACCGCAAGGCGCTCCGAAGCTCAGGCCATTCTTCGCCGTCTCTGACACCGCCTTGACGACACTGTCATGGGCATGCCCCAGAAGCATGGGGCCCCAGCTGCCCACATAATCGATATAATCGTTGCCATCCACATCGTAGATATGGCTACCCTTTGCACGGGCGATAAAGGGAGGCGTAGCCCCCACATTGCCATAGGCCCGTACCGGACTGTTCACGCCGCCAGGCATCAGGGTCTTGGCTTCTGCAAATAGTTTTTCGCTGAGAGAATGGTCCATGCCCATAAAATAGAAAATCCGGTCTGAAGACCGGACCTTCCCATAAGCAAAAAACTTACCGCGCAGACTACTTCGTCAAACCGTTCTCAAAGAGTTTGCAATTCTGTTTAGCATACGATGCCAATGTGTCGGCAGTCACACTTTCTGCTGGTCTTGCGGTATTATGCTCCGGCAAATCAGAATATTCCGTCCTAACGGAATCGTTCTCCAGAATCCAGGTGGTCGTATAGACGCCATCTCCGGGAATGGTCTGGATTGCCTGAGCCGAGTTCTCAGCAACCTTCACCTCGCAGCTCGGTCCTCCTGCACCAGGAACCCCGCCTTTATCCAGTTCTTCGTCCATGCGTTCCCAAAGAGCTTCCGTTTCTTTACAGGCCTTTTCCTCCCGGACCTTAATGGAATTAACCGTCTCATCCCCCTTAGGCATAACAGAGGGCTCGCCGCCATTGAGATCCTCATCGTCACTCTCCAAGGTATAGACAATGCTGTCACCCCTGAAAAGCCATGTTTCCGTGGTCGTTTCACCATATACGGTGACCTTGGTTACGGAGCTGTCGGTAATGTCCACGCTACAACTTGTATCACTGCCTTTGGCAGAAGAGGAGTCATCACCGCAAGCGGTAAAAAGGGCACTGACGCCGAGTGCGGCAACAAGCATAATTTTTTTCATTTTTTCCCCTTGATAAAGGTTCACTACGGCTAAATATAAACAAAATCCGGCCCGAAGGCCGGATTCTTTTAATCTCATCCGTTTTTACAAACGATTACTTGGCAACAGTCTGGCCCTCTTCGAGAGTCTTGCACCAGTTATTACCAATTTCCTTCAGATTGTCAATGGTAGTTCCTTCGGCCGGAATTTCATTTTCCGTTGTATCAAAGCCTTCAGCTTCGGTCTTCATGGTGTAGCCCTTTTCGGTAAGGGTGTAGGTGTAGACAGTAGTGTAGCCAGCCTCGGAATAGGTAACGGTCACAGACTTTTCGCTATCCTTGACAGAGCAGCCATCGGCAGTACCACCAGAAGAGGAAGAGTCATCACCACAAGCGGTGAAAAGGGCAGCGGCGCCGAGAGCGGCAAGAAGCATGAGTTTTTTCATTTTTTTCTCCATTGATATGAATTGGGTTTAAGTTGCAATAAAATATAAGTTAAAATATTGCAAATAGCCCATTCCCACCCACTTTTGTTGTAAAAATTCCTTTACAAACTACAAAGGCCTTTTTCCAACGCTTCCTTGGCGTGATAGGTAATGATGATATCCGCACCGGCACGCCTAAAAGCCAGCAGATTCTCGCGAACGATGGCATCCTCGTCTATCAAACCCAAGTTGGCGGCAGCCTTGACCATGGCATATTCACCGCTCACGTTGTAAACGGCCACCGGCACATCGCTGATTTCAGAAGTCTGGCGGAGCACATCCAAGAAGGCAAGGCCCGGCTTCACCATCACGATGTCCGCACCTTCTTCCAAATCCAGCTCCACCTCCCGCAAGGCCTCACGACCGTTACGAACGTCCATCTGGTAACCCTTGCGGTTGCCGCACTGGGGCGCAGAACCGGCCGCCTCGCGGAACGGTCCGTAGTAGGCGCTGGCAAACTTGGCACTGTAAGACATGATCGGAGTGTTCTTGAAACCATTCTCGTCCAGTTTTTCGCGGATAGCCGCCACGCGGCCGTCCATCATGTCGCTGGGAGCCACCATGTCGGCACCGGCAATGGCATGAGACAGGGCGGTTTTCGCCAAAAGTTCCAAAGTAGCGTCGTTATCCACTTCGCCGTCCTTCAAGATGCCGCAATGACCGTGGCTCATGTATTCGCAGAGGCACACATCCGTAATGACATAGAGTTCCGGAAACCTGGCTTTCAGGGCCCGAACCGCACGCTGGATAATCCCGTCGTCATCGTAGGCGGAACTGGCCAGTTCATCCTTCATGTCAGGAATGCCAAACAGAAGAATAGACTTTAACCCTAGGGCGGCATAGCCATCCACCTCTTTCAGAAGCTCATCGATAGAAAAACGGAACTGTCCCGGCATAGACGGAATTTCTTCCTTGATCCCCGAACCTTCCTTTACAAACAGCGGGTACACCAGGGATGCCGGATTCACAGCAGTTTCGGCAACCATGTTTCTGATAGTTTCGTTCTTGCGCAGACGACGGGGACGCTTAATCATTTTGGGGCCTTTGGTTTCAAGTTACTGGTATCAAGCTGCTCTCTAATATAACAAAAAAAGCTACATTTCTCCACGAAAAACAATAGGAGTACCATCTTATGAAATATGGAATCATAGGAGCAACCATTCTTGCCACAGGCATTGCCGCTTACGCTGCAGATGCCGCCAGCGTCACCGACAATATGGCTCTCAAGGGCAATGTCCAGACCCAGGTCACCAAGTCCATCAACGACCACGACAACAACTTCAGCAGTGGCTGGATTCGCGCCAACGTGGGCGGCCAGTACAAGAGCGACAACCTGGACGGAACCATCATGCTCCGCATCTTCGCCCCAGAATTCGGCAACAAGAATGTAACGGATGTCAAGACCGACGAAAATGGCAACACCAAGGCCACCAAGTCCGCACAGGACAAGATTCTCGCCGACCTCTACTGGGTCAATTACAAGTGGAAGGTTTCTGACATCGATCAGATCAACCTGAAAATCGGTCGCTGGAAAACGGACTGGTCCCAGTCCACCCACTACGGCACCTATATCGACAAGGACCTGACCAAGCGTGGACTCTGGATGCGCGATTACAGCCACAACGCCCTGGAACTGGGCTGGATGCATAGGAACAACCAGTTGAACGCCATGCTGGCCACCAAGGACGGCAATGCCAACCAGGGCTACCTCCGCGTGGAAGACGACATGAAGTTCACCTTCCCCCTGGATGTGAAGGTGGCCTACCGCGGCAACCTCATTGATGTTGTCCAGAACACGGCCTATCTCACCCACCGTGTTGCGGCATACGCAAGTTTCGCCTTCATTCCCAACCTGCGTCTCTATAGCGAATACGCCTGCATCTACACCCAGGATGACGACATCAACACCGACGCACCCAACTACATCGCCCCTGAATCCAAGTATTTCCAGCCGGGCATCTACTACCAGCCCACCTATGTCGGTCTGGAACTTCCCGTGCGCCTGGTTCCCGGGCTGAATGTCCTTCTTTCCAACCTGATGGTGGAAGGGGAATACATCAACGACAGGCAGATCATGTCCGCTAGCAAGGACGAGATGGACGACTGGGCATGGACCGTGGCACTTGTCCGCAATATCGGCAAGTCCAAGTTGCAGTTCAGCGTGTACAGCGAAAACGAAATCAGCGATGTGGCTCTCGCCTTCCGCCTTACCAGCACCATCAAGTAATCGAAGTTTAATAGAAAACAAAAGGACGGGTCCAATGACCCGTCCTTCTTTATTTCAGTCTCACATTACTTTGCTTCGGCTGGCTGAGCTTCTGCAGCAGGAGCGGCATTCTCGGCAGCAGGGGTCACATTCTCTGCGGCAGGTGCAGCAGGTGCAGAAGTTTCCCGTTCCAGAATCTCCTGCAGAATCTCTGCGGCCTGTTCGAATTCTCCCGAAGTAGAACAGGTCTTACTGTTGAGTATTTTCTGCAGGTACTGTTTCTGCATATCGATGTTACCTTCGGCGCTATAGATGGCGGCCAACTTGAACATGGTGGTGCAGACCTTCTGGCCTTCGGGGAAAGCGTCCGCAAGGCTCGTGAACACCTTCTTGGCCTTCTCCACCTGATTAGCATCAATTAGGCACAGCGCCATCCAGTAAAGGGAATTTTCCCCAAGTTCGCCAGTCTTCATCTGCTCGTAGACCTGCTTGAAACCGGCGTAGGCCAGCTTGTATTCGCCACGGTGGTAATCGGAGCGGGCCGTGTTGAACATGGCTTCGGCTTCTACCAGCTTTTCGGCTTCCCGCTCCAGGCTGTCCATAGAGATGGGGGCCGCAGGAGCACCGCTTACCACCACCTTCTTCGCAAGGATCTTGTCGCTCTTGCCCAGCAGCATGTCCAAACGGTAGATGATTTCTTCCTGACGGGAATCATTCCTTTCGGATTCGTCACCCATCCGGCGCGAAAGCATGGTAATCTCGGCCATCATGCGTTTCTGCACCAGGGCAGAAGCATCCAGCTCGGCCTTCAGGCTGTCCATCGCTGCACGCAGGGAGTCATTTTGCACAGAGAGCTTCAGCACGGCAGAATCCAGACCCTGCTGTACTCCCGTCTGCACATCGGTTCCCACCGCCTTCATCTCTTCGGTGCGGAGCATCGTTATCTTGGAGCACCCGACAAGCGCAAACGCAATCGACACTATTCCAATAGCAAGTTTTTTCATGACGCAGACTCCTGCGAAGACTTAATAAATTACTGCTTGATGTTCACGCGGAAGTTAGCACGGCGGTTCTGGGAATAAGCTTCCTCGGTCTCGCCCTGAGCCTTGGGAGCTTCCTTACCATAACTCACAGATTCCATGCGGCTGTTCTCGATACCGTAGGCAGCCAAAAATTCCTTCACCTTCATGGCGCGCTTTGCACCCAAGGTAAAGTTGTAGTCTTCTGTACCGCGGGCATCGGTATGACCTTCAATGGTAATCGTGAAACGCTGTTCCTTGAGCAACAACTCACCCACCTGGGCCAGCAATTCCTTGGCCTTCTCGGTGAGTTCGGAGCGGTCGAAGTCAAAGTACACATCTTCAGACATAATCTGGTTGATCAGCGCTTCCAAGCGGGCCCGTTCCGCTTCTAGGCGTTCTGCATCAAGACGGGCCTGCTCGGCGGCCAGGGAATCGGCCTGGGCCTGGGTCATGGCCGGTTCTGCACTCTGCGACGCTTCGGCTGCCGTAGCGGACTCGGCGGCAGGATCTGTCTGGGGCTGCTGCTTCTTGGCGCAAGCCACCAGGGCAAGGCAGGCGGCACCGGAAATCAGGGCGATTTTTACGAGGTTTTTCATTTGGATCCTTCTTTAGGTTGTGGTTTATTATCATCGTAGAACCAGGACCATGTTGGCGCAGTGTTCTCGCCGGCCTGGGTAATGCGCGTGACGTTGCTGCCATCCTTGCGCATAATGTAAATCTGGTATGTACCGCTGCGGTTGCTGGCAAAGGCAATGAGCTTGCCGTCGGGCGACCAGGTGGGGTGTTCATTGTTTCCCGCGTTGTTGGTCAACTGGACAATATCAGAGCCATCCAAGGCGCAGGTGTAAATGTTCATCTTACCGTTATCCATGGAGGTGTAGGCAATGCGATCCCCTTCGGGAGACCAGCTGGCCCGCTCGTTGTAGCGACCCATGAAGGTCACGCGGCGAAGATCGCTTCCATCCTTGCCCATCACGAAAATCTGGGGACCACCGCCGCGATCGCTGGTAAACAGGACTTCGGTAGCGTACGGGCTCCAAGCAGGGCTGGTCTGGTTGGACTTCAGGTAGGCAAACTTGCGGGCCTTTCCCGTCTCCATGTTGCCAATGTACAAGTCCGTCTTGCCATCCTTCGAAGAAGAGAACAGCAGTTCACCATTCACAGGATTCACCGCCGGACTATAAGTCTGGTCGAACTGTTCGAACAAGGGCTTTTCGGGCCTGCCAAAATTCTTGGTGTAGAGCCTCGGGCGATTGGTCTTGAAGTTCACATATACCAGTCCCTTGTTTCCACGGGTCCACACCGGCATCATACTGATAGTAGAATCCCTGGTTATCTGGGAGCGATGGAACCCGTCATAGTCGGCCACCACCACCTGCTTAACACCGTCAATCTTCGAGACATAGGCAATGCGGGTACTGGCCACGCCGCGCTCGCCCCACAGCTGGTATATCACCTTGTCAAAAAAGGCGTGCATGGCTCGACGCAGTTCCTTCTGCGGCACCGTGTAGCGTTCTCCCAACAGCAGATCCTTGGACTGGGACACATACAAATAACAATCAACGGCAAGACGGCCATCGCTTGTGGGTTCCACCTTTCCCGTCATGTAGTGTTTCGCCTTAGAGCGACTAAACAAGGCCAGATTAAATTTTTCGGAAGCCACCACATCAAAGCGTCCAGACAAATTCGCATCACGGGTGAGAATCTGGTGGGGTTTTTCCTCAATCCAGTCAATTCCCGGTTTTTCTTCAAAGGGAACAATGCCTATGGGCGTGGTCTTGAAAACAGAAATGCCCACATCTACGGCAATGGTATCGATAGAGGCGAACGCACCCTGCGGCACCACGCACGCCAAGGCAAGCGCCACTGCCCAAACAAACCTATTCAAAACTTTTCTCATCTTTGAAGCACTCTTTTCCAATTATACAAAATCAATTAGGCGTAAAGTTGAAATTCAGCACCAAATTTGGGGCGCGGTAATTGAAAGGTAGCTCCGGCACCTTCGAAATCTGGATGGCGCGCACCGACAAGTGGTCCCACGCCTTGTTTCCCGAGGACTTCTTGAGAATCACCGCTGATATCTTTCCGAAACGGTCCACCGTGAACTGCACCGTGGTCTTGGCATCGCGGCCAACTTTCAAATCCTTAGGAGGCCTGAAATTACCCATGATAATCTTCTTCAGCTGCTCCAGATACACCTGCATCAACGGGTCCATATCCACAGAACCAACGGGGTCTAGGCTGGGGGCTTCCAGCGCCACAGGCAAATCCATATCATCTACAGGGAAATCGTCCACCGGCTCAGGCTCCGGTTCAGGCGGTTTCGGGTCTTCGTACACCTCTTCCGGCTTTTCTTCCGGTTCGGGCTTGATATCCGGCGGCAGCTTCTTGTTGACCTTGGGCTTGGGTTTAGGCTTAGGCGGAGGCGGCTGCGTCCTGGGCGGAGAAGGAGGCTTAGGCTGCGAAATTTGCACCATCTCGAACACGGGTATGGGTTCCGGCTCGGGCTTTACATTCACATAATGGAAAGCGATACAGATGGCTACGATAGCCAGATGAAAGACCACCGCGCACACGATAATCTTCACCAGCGTCGAATCTACGCCTGAAGCGAAATACAGTATCCTTTCCTGAACTCTTTTCATTTACCCGGAGTTTCCTTGGGATTCATAGTCAAGAACCCAAGTTTTGTCACACCCAGCTTCTGGACCTGGGTCACCACCTGCATCACCAAACCATAGCGTACAGATTCATCGGAGTTGATGACCACGGCCATCTCACCATTCCAAAGGGACTGGAATACGCTGTTGAAACTGTCAAAATCCACCATCATGTCGGCGATATAGATTTCATCGTCCTTGGTGATGGACACCTTCAAAAGCTTTTCCTGTTCCATGGTCGGAGCTTCGGCCTTGGGCAAGTCCACCTTGACCCCCTGGCTCATGAGAGGTGCAGAAATAATGAACACAATCAAGATTGAGAACACGATATCAATCATGTTCGTCAAGTTCATCTCCTGCTTCAGTTCTTTTCCGCGGCTACGCTTCACCTAGGCCTCCTAGCCGGCGACTTCTTCGAGAGCCAGCAGGTCTCCGCGCTTGAACAAGCTAAGCACCTGGGAACCGAAGTTGAAATAGGAAATTTCGTTCTGTCCGTTACAACTGGTAAAGTAGTTGTAACCCGCAGAGGCAGGAATTGCCACCACAAGGCCTCCCACCGTGGTAATCAAGGCCATGGCAATACCGGGAGCCACAACGCTCAGGTCGGCAGAGCCATGCTGGCCAATCTGGAAAAATGCAATCATGATTCCCCAGACGGTTCCCAAAAGGCCAAAGAATGGGGCCAAGTTAGAGCTTGTAGCCAAGAAGCTCAGGTACTTGTCCTCGGTAAGGCGGAGGCCTTCAATGGAACGCTGGATAGTATCTTCCAAAAGGGATGCACGGTGCTGGATGGAGTCATAACTCACAAAATTACTGAACTTGGACGCTTCCTTCAGCACTTCGGCGGTAAGACGGCGAAGCGCACTGTCTTCCGCTTTTTCACAAAGCTCCTGCAGCTCTACAAACTGGGTTACCGCATTGAACTTGCGGAAAAACTCGGCGTTGGCGTGCTTGTTCTTTAGGTAGGTAATGTACTTGACGATAATAATCCCCCAGGAACCCAGGGACATGATGGCCAATATGCAAAGAACAACAATGGTTGCAATGTCGGATTGCAGTACCATTTGCACCAAAGGAATGGAATTGTTCAAAAGAACCTCCGGGTAGAATCGCTACATATAATATAGAAAAATTGGCAAATAATTAAAAAAAAATCCTTTTTACCCTTGACAAGGCACTCTTTTTTTTTGATATTTGGTGAACCTTTCGGGGTTATAGCTCAGTTGGTAGAGCGCCTGCATGGCATGCAGGAGGTCAGGAGTTCGACTCTCCTTAGCTCCACTTCCAAAGCCCGCACAAGTTTCCTTCTTGGCGGGCTTCTTTTTTTCCCAGAAAACAATCCCTAGTTGCCAGTTTTTGTATCCGTACTGCCGGCATTCAGCTTGATGTCAGGCAAATCACGCACATAGATTGAGAAGCTCCATCCAGCGGCAGGTCCCGTAGGCGTCCAGGAGAAATCCAACTGCCAGCAGTGGAGCGTCCTGTTAAAGGTGAAACTGTGGGTGACAAAGCGACCTTCGTTATAATCATAACGGGTACTATAGCTCATTTCCCAATTCACCGTGGGCTGGAATGTGGCCGTAATGCCCGTTGAATGGGAGATATTGTCCTGGAAAAGGTCCTTGGCGACTCGCGTACTGGAGAATGTATAACGGTAATCAAACCCAAAGGACCACTTTAGCATTTCATACTTGCCCATCTGGGAAGGCAGGCCGCCATTAAAATCGCCACTCCAACGGAACACACGGGAAAGCTCATAACCCCAATAGATCAGTTCGGGCGTCTGAACCTTGTTGGGATCGTCAGAGAACTTGTGGTAAACACTGTGACGGGTATTGACCGTAAACATGTAGTCCGGTAGAACCTGCAAACCGAAGCTAGATGTCAAGTCCGAAAAATTCAGGGAATCCGCCGCAAAATTATAGGACATGTTGTGCCGGGTTGTAAGCACACGGCGGTTTCCATATTGATCTTCTACGGCACTGGACCCTTCGTCTCTAGTCGTATCAGCCACGCGCCCCACTACTTTCAAGTACTTGATGTCGAAATCATTGCTCAGGCCAAACCCAACCGTCTTCTGTTCAATTTGATACGGCGTCTGACCCAATAAAGGATGGGGGGCAAAGGTCCTTACCGTATCGATTTCTGGAGCATAGGTATAGGAGACGCTGGGCGATAAAACATGGCGAACCCCGGTAAAGCGGCCTATTTCCGGCACCCAAATTCCATACAACTTTGTATCCGCTGTAACGCTGTAATCATGATTGTAGGCTGCTTCACCGTAAGTATGATGTTCCGGATCCAGGCTCACGAACCTTTTGCGGTATATCAGGGAATCTTCAGGATTTCGCCAAGAAGTCCCCGTCCAAAATCCGGTAAAGGACGCCCGTGGGGTGAGATTGATGACACGAAGCACCCTCATGGAGTAATCCAGGGAATAGGTTCCCGTGTAACCCACATACTTGGCCGTGGTATCCACCTCGTTGACGGTATCCTGCGCCCTGACCGTATAAAAATTAAAGCGGTTGTTAAAGTTATAATTGAATTTTTCCAAATAGCTCACAAAGGAATTGTCATCGTAGGCTTCCTCATCTTCATCTACATCAAAATTGAATAGGGGCCCACTCATGCGGTACTGGATATCCGGAATCTCCCGTTGCATCATGTCCGTCACCAGGTTGTGGTCCTGTCGAACCTTTACGGTAAGACTCTTGTTAGTGCCAAATTTACCGGAATAGGTCATCTGCGCATTGGCCTGTTGATTCAAGATGGTTTCTGCATCCAAGGCGTTATCCTTACGCACACTCCGGCTAGACACAAAGGATCCTGAGCCGCTCAAAGTATGCTTCCCATCAGGAGTCAGGTTCTGATTGTGAGTAAAGCCGATATCATAGCCACTGTTTGCCACATCAAATTCTTCCAAATAGCTCGTGTAAGAAATATTTCCATCTAGCACATACCGCAGCTTATAACGGGCCTCCCCCGTCAAGGTAGACCGTTCAAACCGCGCTTCTTCCCCTTCGATAATGTCACCCTTGACCGTAGCATCCCAATAATCGTTGGGGGCGTAGTAGAAACCAATATTGCTCATGTAGTAACCCTGGACCTGGTCGCCACCAAACTTAGGCGTCAGCAAGCCAGACTTTCGACCACTTTTAAGTGGCGCAACAATCATGGGAAGAACCGCTACGGGAACATCGGCAATATTCAAGACCACCGGACGGGCAGTAATCGTCTCCTTGGGCTTTACAACCATTCGCCGTCCATAGAAATAGAAATGCTGGTGCGTAGAATCATTACAGGTACTGAAATCACCCCGGGCAATCTGTATTCGTTGATCCGGCAGACGCCGTACTTCCATCCCATTCAACTGCTGGTTATCCTGGTAGGTAGTGGCATAATAAATTTCACCTATTCTGCTCTTCATGTTGTATTTAAGACGCATTCCTGAAAGGGATGGGTTCTTGGTTTCCCGGAGAACGGGGTCCCCGCTAGCCGCCAAGACGCTGTTCTCCTGGTCAAACCAGATTGTATCTGCGTCCAAAGTCGCCGTTCTGTACCTTAATTGAGCACTATTGTTCAAGTTGAAAGTGGATTTATCCACATCGTAAACCAAATCCACCGCACGATATTCGATGGTATCCACCCCAGAAGTGTCATTCATCCAATTCACTTCGGTAGTGTCCTTTTCCTCTTCCTGAACCCGCTCTTCCAATTCAAAGCGGGTCATCTCCTGACCAAGGGCAGGGAGAGACAGGACCGTCAAGGCAAACACCAAAACGGCCCACAGGAGACTATGGGTTCTCATCAAAATCACGTTGCGCTCAATTTAGAAAAAACGATTTGTCAGAAAAACAATCACTTAGCAATCAGTACCAATGAATCCGCCTTGAAAGGCAATTCTTCGGGTTCAGGTGTAGAGATGACTACTTGACACCCCTTCTCTCGAATAAGATTTGCTACGGCGTCACGGCGATTCAAGTCTAGCTCTGCAAAAATATCGTCCAAAAGCAATATTGGCTTTCCCAAATTCTCGTTAGCCACATCTGCAGCGGCAAAACGCATGGCCAAAGCCGCGGAACGGCACTGGCCCTGCGAACCCGCCGACCGCATAGCGTAGCCCGAAATGCACAGGTCCAGGTCATCACGGTGCGGGCCTGCCATAGTCATTCCCAGGATTTTCTCCACCTTCTCCATTTCCACAAGCTTCTTCTCGAACATCTCAAGAAACTGAGACTCATCAGGGCAAGCAGGCGCATTTTCAGGGGACCTGAAGATGGAACTCCTATAGGCACAGGTGATTTCGTCCACACCACCAGAAAGCCGGCGGTAATAACCCGTTATCATGGGAGAAATGTCGGAGGAAAGAGAGACTCGTGCCGCCCAGAGCTTCGCGCCCAGTTCTACAAGCTGGTCCGTCAGTACATGCAACAGGTCTTCACCACCCACAGCAGCGCCATCCTGCTTGAACTGCCTGAGCCACTGGTTTCGCTGTTGTAGAACCCGCTTATACTGCCGCAGGGTGGCAACATTCGCCGCCGACCGAAAACACAATATTTCGTCCAGCCAGCGGCGGCGTACTTCAGGCGCCCCCCGCAGGAGCTCTATGTCCGAAGGCTGCATAACAACCGACGGGCACTTACCGAAAAAAGCCGCCACAGAACGAAGATTTTCACCGTTTTCCTTGACTAGGGACTTCCGTTTCCCAATGCTGACACCCCGGCTCCACTTTTTCCCGTGGCATTCAAGTTCAGCCCGCATAATTAACTCGGGCGTATTCCAACGAATCAACTCGGACAATTCCTTCGCCCTGAACGAATAACCCTGGGTCAGCAAGTGAATGGATTCCAAAATCGATGTCTTTCCACAACCATTGGGGCCGCCCACAACATTGATTCCCGGAACAAACTCCCTTTCGAACTGCTCAAAACTCCGGACATTCTGGACAAACAACTTGGATATCACGGGATAAAACCTCGTAAGCCAAAGCTCAGGGGATTCCAAAGCCCCGCTTCAGACTCATAAGTCAGGGCGTAGTTCACATCGAACAGGTACTTCTTTTTGGCAATGGGAATTCTGAACTTGTAACCTAGACCTATCATATAATTCCGGTCGTCCATCCCCGTACGCAAGGTGCCATCCTTTATGATTTCACATTCAAAACCCATGCGGGCCGTCCACAAATGCCAATGTGTATCAAAAACCAAAAGCGTATCCGCAAGTTGATAATCTAGAGCTTCCATCCAGGCATAAACGGGCTTGCCCATCACTTTGGAACGGTATCCCGCACCGACCTGCAAGACCTTAGGCCGAACCCCTTCGGTAGAAGGTACCGAATTGTCTGAGCTCACCGTTTTAACCCAACGGGAAGAAAGGTTTTTGCTAAAGCTCAAGTTCCGTATGACCACGGAGGTAGACCATTTTTCGTTCCATTGGCGAAGCCAACCTATGTTCAAAGACACGGGGCTGGTATAGCCATCGTTCAACTCGATGTTTTCATCCTCGTAGTACTCGGCGATATCCATGTTATCGTAACTCATGGAAAGGGAAAGACCGAAAGCATCCCTGCGGGTAGCCCTGTACGAAAAGCCCAGGTACATCATGGAGAAAAATGGCGTAGCCGTTCCGAGAGTCTGGTCATCATCGTCTATAACCTTGAAATCCATGTCTCCACGGTAAAGTACGGCAAAGCCGATTCCCATGCGTTTGCCAACAGGAGTCTCTATTCCCAGGGATCCTCCCGTACGGTCCAGGTCCCGTTTTTCGCCATTCAAAGAGTAGCTCAAGTTCTGTCTAAAACCGAGAATGGCCGGGTTCCAGTAGGCTCCGGGCATGGCTGCCGTATCTGCAGAGCCCGTGTTTCCACGGCCCAGTTCACGGGTTCCCGCCCCCATGCGTTCCACAAATCCGTCAAAACCACCCAATGCCGCCTTCTTTTCGACCACGCCCGCCCAAGTGGAGGAAGTGAGAAGCAAAAGCGCCACAAGCACCAGCATAGAACATGTGGATTCCGTCGAGACAACGCCGCTCCCGGATGACATAGATGCAATGTCCGCTCGTTTGAACATCAACGATCCCCCCCGAGACTCATCACCTTGCCCCAGCCTATGTGCCCGTGGTTGTCCTTGACCCGCACATAATAGATTCCCATGGTGCAGGGCCTGCCCGCATCGTCCAAGCCATCCCAAAAGTCTTCCTTGGCATTGGTACTGCGGGACTCGTCGGCAGAGCGGGGTGCGCCACTCACAATCTTTCGCACCCTACGCATGTCATAGCTAAAAACCTCAATAGTAATCTTGGAATCCTTACCCACCTTGTATGATACCAGAGATTGCCCACCGGCGGTAATCACAGAAGGCACCATGCGAATCGTTCCCAGATTTCCACCCAACTTGGCACGATTGAGAACGATTGTCCAGGTCTTTCCGGAATCTGCAGAAACGGTTACTCCATTTCCATCCGTCGCCATGGCCAGCCCCACGGTCCTAGCATCCAAGGGGAAACTGGTAATAGATGTGATGACAGCATCCCTATCCGTCACCCCTGTCTCAAATCCGTGAAGCCACGGATCCGTAGATTCGGTTCCAAGCCCATGGGAACGCACCCCCTTGGAATCCAAGAGTAGGTAGCCACTCACAGATCCTCCGGCCACCCACACTCCAACGAAAGCCTTATTCCCTATAAAGGCAACTCCAGTCACCGTGTAGTCTGCATTGTCATAGACATCTTTGTTCTGCATTTTTCCAGCAGAATCCAGGAAAGCGACCTTCTTGAAATCATCCTTACCCCCCAGAACCTTACGCCAAAGCCCGCCCACCAGAGAGCCCTTGTTCAAGGACGATGTCTCCACTATCGCCTGCAACGGTTTTCCGCCAATCCAAACTCCCGTGACCCGCTCCTTTTCCAATGCTCCAGATGCGCTTGTAATCTCTCCTGATGGAGACTGCAGCCACAATCCCTTAGATGTGGCAATCCACAAATCTTCGGTTTCTGGATCTTGCTCCAGGTCCAGTACATCTAGGTACTTTGAAAAATCCACCGTCATCGTCGGAGATACTTTCGCCCACCGATGATTTTTCTTTTCAAATAGCTTTGCCGTCACCTGGGGATTTCCTATACCCTTAGAGACATCGTATTCCACAACACCTAGGCGGCCACGGGCCACACGCAAAATTTTCTTGGAATCCTGATAGGCAAACCCGCTGACGGCATAATCCATGTGGTTGTCAATGGATTCCGCCAAGGGGGGCAAATCTAACGGCGTGGGAACTACACCAGAAGCCCGCAAGGATAAGAAACCTAGGGGTTCCAAAAAATGGTCCGATTCATCCAAACCAAACATGGGTAAAACCACACCCAAGTCCCCGGCTTTTTCCGCAGAAAAGCGCCTGTGTTCAGCCAACTTGTCCGCATAAATCTGGGCATGCACAGCGGACACTTCGTTGTCCACAGGCTCAACTAGGGACTTTTTCACCTTGACCTTTCCAGAACCATCTGATTCTAGGGTTAAAAGCGATGTGCCCTGGTTAACTTCGCCACGAGAATATACCCAAAGCTGACCATCCTTTGGTCCAGGAGCCACGCTTACGGCCCAGTTGCTGAATAGAATTTCCCCCTCAGCAAAAGCCATACCAAGACTGCACAGGAGCCCGGCAATTCCCGCCGCAAATCTATTCATCCACCGTCCTTTCCAAGAACACATAGCCGTCACACACCTACCGCATGTCAATTTCATCTACTCCGGGCACAGGCTTATACCTAAAGTCTTCGTCGGACACACTCTTGACGACTTTCAGGTTCACGATATTATACCAGCTAGAATTTCCCGAAGGGTCCACCGTAAAAAGACGCACCGGAGAGAAATCCTTCTGGGACAGCCACACTTCCATCTGGGTGAACTGCCCCTTGTACTTGGACGGGTCCAGCTTAAGCACCCACAGTTTTTGATTTGCGAAAACCCCTTCCCCCACGCTCAAGGCCTTACAACCCAAATACTTGAACAGCAGTTCCGACGGATGCAGCGACGACGACAAGTCTTCTACCGCCTTGATAAGCACCTGTTTCTGTTCCACATTGTGCTGCCACATGCTTTCACCATCGCTATAGAACTTGATTCCCGCAAGTTCAAGTTTGAACTTGTCGCCTTCTGCAACCACCAGCTTTCCCTGTTGGCTCACAATGTCCGGGGAATCTGCGTAAAACAGTTGCAATTTGAAATCGAGACTCCAGGCCTTTCCCGACTTGAACCAGTCTTGAGATTTTTTCATCACCTGATCAGCCGTCAGGGCGTACGCCGCGGAAGAGAACAGCAGCACAACAGCAAGTAAAAAAGAGTTCAGTTTTCTCATAAATCACCAAATATTACGCAAAAAATACAAAAAGGACGGGTTGCTTTTGAAAAAAAAACTCCTTTCCCCTGCAAAATATTTCTATTTTAGGCCAGTACTTTTTTGAAAGGATTATATGCGTAAACTGTTTTTACCCATGGCATTGGCCGGAACGGCCATCGCTTTTGCAGCCGAAGTGGAGCTTCACGGATCCATCAATGCGGACTATGCTACCTATTTTGACGGCGATTTTGACCCAACCAACGCGGCAAACCAAGATATCGACCTTGCGGCTACGGCCCACATGGACGAAAACTTTTCCGTCACCGTAAAGACCAACACCCACAGTACCTATGTTACCGACAGCACCGGCAACAGGGAGCCTTCCGAAGTCCGTAGGCACAATATGGCAAGAACCACCGCCATGGGCGACGGTGGCCGTTTCACGGAATTCAACTTTGACGGAGTGGAATTCCGTTGGGATGTAACCCACGCCGTAGCCCTGGTATTCGGCGATTTGACCTACAGTGCCGGAGCTTTCAACTACTACTACTGGCGTGATCCCGCTCGCTACGCTGTCATCACCCGAGAAGAGGGTCTGAGAGGCGTGGGCGCCGAATTCGGAAACGACAAGTATGGCAAGGGAAAAGTCTATTTTGGAGCTTCCGAAGATACGGATCACACTGTTTCCCTGTTTGGAACATACGCATTCCCGCTGCTGAACCGCGCCAACGAGCACCTGGTGCTCACCCCCAGCTTGGACTGGGTATTCGGACAGCACATCAACCGTACCCATACCTATGTCCTGGGTACCGAAGTGGATTACTCCAAGAGCTACGATAATCTGAACTACGGCATCTACGCCGTGTGGGGACTCCATCCCTACAAAGGCAAAGGCATCCATTCCTTCCTTTTGGAACCGAGCTTTAACTTCTATTTCTTCAACCTTGGGTTCACCTACTTCTATACCATCACCGACAAGGATTACGAAGCCGAGCCTCAGCTATTTACTGATGACCAGTACCTGCTTGCGGTGGAACCGAGTTTCAATCTCCATAAAAAGTTCACCTTGGGCGTCTCCTATGAGTACCACGACCCCGATAGGGAAATCCATGCAGACGACTACAGTTTCCTGGGCATGAATTTCTACCTGTACCCCACCATGGGCAGCGAAGTGGTTTTCTGGTTTGGGTATAACTTTAGCGACAACATCGACACCGACTTTGCCATGGGCATCAGCGGCAAAGTGGATTTCTAAACCAGCATGACCGAAGAAGCCGTCAAAAAAGACAAAAAAGAGACGCTCAAGAAGATTTCCGAAAAAGCTTCCGGCCTTCTCTTTGAACTGATTACGGACATTCCGGGGTCCCTGTACACCCCCATCCAGAAACCAGACGAGAAAGCCAGGCTCCTAACGCAAAGGGCAGCGTGGAAATCGGCCACCGTCAGCACCTCGCTCTCCATACCCGCTGGTTTCACGGGCGTGCTTACAGCCATTCCAGATATCGCAGCCATCTGGAAAATTCAAGCCCAACTGGTGGCAGATATCGCCGCCAGCTACGGAAAGCTCGCCCTTCTCAGTCGAGAAGCCATGATCTGGTGTCTATTCCGCCATAGCGCTGCACAACTTCTGCGTGATATCGCCGTCCGCACGGGAAGCCGGATTGTAGTGCAAAAGCTCTCTTCCGCCGCCATCAAGGCCCTCCTGGCGAAAGTCGGAGCAAAGGTTTCTTCCAAACTCTTGGGCAAGACTCTTCTCCGGGCCATTCCCGCCGTAGGCGCACTCGGCAACGGAATTTACGCCTACATGGACACCTGCGAGGTGGGCAAAACCGCCGCGGCTTACTTCAGGGCCCTATCCGACAACGAAGTGGAAAACGACGAAAAAAGCGGTAGTTAGACTACCGCTCCTAATCTTGAACCATCTGTAGAAATTATTCACCGGTCACGACGACGGTGTACTTGGCATAGAGGCAAAGAATGTTCGTAGCCTTGACGTCGACCGTTTTCACCTTCGTAATGCCGCCGTTCTTGGCAGCTTCGGCAACGCTGGCGTTACCAGTGGCGATAATACCCAGGATGGAAGTAGCGGAAGCTTCGCCGGTCTTGGAACCCTGCTCATTGGCAGTGGCAGTTACCGGATAGTCCACATCGGTGTAGAGAAAACCCGTCACCGGGGTAGAAACCACAGCGCAACCGGAAAGAGCAGCAGATGCAGCTATTGCAGACGCGAGAAGAATTGCTTTTTTCATGGAGAACTCCTTTTCGTTGTTTTTAGTTAAAAAAGCGGGAAAAATATAGCTTTGTTAAGCACAAAAAGGGACAGGGACTTGAACGATTTTCCTCTTTTTTCTATCTTTGGGCGCAACTCAAACAAACATCAACTCCATTAGTGGAATAAAATATGAAAAACATAGAAAAGCACAGAAATATTGGTATTTCTGCCCACATCGACTCCGGTAAGACTACCCTTACCGAACGCATCCTCTACTTCACAAAGCGTATCCACGCTATCCACGAAGTTCGTGGTAAAGACGGCGTCGGTGCCACGATGGACTCCATGGAACTTGAACGCGAACGCGGCATCACGATTCAGTCTGCCGCTACGTTCGCAAACTGGACCCACACCAAGAGCGGTGAACAGGACTCCATCAACATCATCGATACCCCGGGGCACGTGGACTTCACTATCGAAGTGGAACGTTCTCTCCGCGTGTTGGACGGTGCTATCCTCGTTCTCACGGGCGTTGAAGGCGTCCAGTCCCAGTCTATCACCGTTGACCGCCAGATGAAGCGCTACCATGTGCCGCGCGTCGTGTTCGTGAACAAGTGCGACCGCTCCGGTGCAAACCCGCTCCGCGTGGCTGTCATGCTCAAGGAAAAGCTCAACCACAAGCCCTGCGTCATGCAGATTCCTATCGGTCTCGAAGACCAACTGAAGGGCGTGGTCGACCTCGTCGAAATGAAGGCCTACTACTTCGAAGGCGCCAACGGCGACGACATGATCGAAAAGGAAATCCCCGCCGAACTCGTGGACCAGGCCAACGAATACCGCACCAAGCTCATCGACTGCTGCGCTGACTACAGCGACGAAATTATGGAAAAGGCCATGGAAGGCCAGTACGGTGTGGACGAAATCGACAAGGCCCTCATCAAGAAGACCATCCGTGAAGCCACCATCCGTCTGGACATCACTCCCGTGTTCATGGGTTCTGCCCACAAGAACATCGGCGTTCAGAAGCTTTTGGACGGCGTTATCGACTACCTCCCCTGCCCGACCGACGTGGAAAACAAGGCACTCGACCTGGACAACAACGAAGCCGAAGTTGTCCTGAAGTCCGAAGACAACGCTCCTCTCGTCTGCTACGCGTTCAAGCTGGTGAACGACCGCTATGGCCAGCTCACCTACATCCGCGTCTATCAGGGCACCCTCAAGAAGGGCGACATGATTACCAACATGGCCACCGGCAAGAAGGTGTCCGTGGGTCGTCTCGTGCGTATGCACGCCGACGAAATGGTGGATATCACCGAAGCCGGCGCCGGCGACATCGTGGCCCTGTTCGGTATCGACTGCGCCTCCGGTACCACCTTTACCGACGGCAAGAACCACTACAACATGACCTCCATGCACGTGCCGAACCCCGTGATCGAGCTCGTGATCGAAGCCAAGAACCGTGACGACCTGGACAACATGTCCAAGGCCCTGAACCGCTTCACCAAGGAAGACCCCACTTTCCAGGTGGAAGTGAACAAGGAATCCGGCGAAACCATCATCAAGGGTATGGGCGAACTTCACCTGGATGTGTACATCGAACGTATGCGCCGCGAATACAAGGTGGATGTGCAGACCGGTGCCCCGCAGGTGGCCTACCGCGAAACCATCACCCGCGAAGCCAAGTTCGAATACACCCACAAGAAGCAGAC
>CAMKNA010000025.1 GCA_946414075.1 uncultured Fibrobacter sp. | reverse complement strand
TCAGGTGAACGTGTCCCGGAACAAACTGGGTGTAGCTGTTCACCACGCAAATCACCGGCTTGCCAAAGTCTTCCACCTTGGTTCCTGTTGCGTGCCAAAGGGCGCGTGCACCGGCCATTTCACGGCCTTCCATAGTCTTGAGCGAACGAAGTTTCGGCATAATAATCCTCTTGTTAGTACGGCGGGAAAATCTAGCAAAAAAGCACCCGCCTTGCGGCAGGTGCTTTTTAAAGGTTGATGTAAAAAGATTAGTACGCAGCCCTGAGAGCGGCGGGGCAATCCACTTGTTTGTATTCGTGCTTGGGGTTGCCTGCGGCTTCCATCCAAGTGGCAAGGAACAGGCAGCCATCCTTGGCTTCGCTATCGTTTGCAAAGACCTGATTGCACTTATTGGTCAGACATTGCTTGCGCCTTGTGTAAATAGTATTGTCGTCGCCGCTATAGCCAATTTCTTCTTCACAATCGGAAAGGAGGCCCCCGTACTGTTTCCCCTGGTTGCCCCAACCCATGGCAGAACAACCATTGTACATACCTACGCCACCACCAGGAATCATAATGTCGAACTGACCGTTAGAGACATCGTAGCCGATGTTTGAGGCCATCACTACGAGGGTTTTGCCCTTGAGTTGCTGGTGATTCTTTTTGGTTTCGTAAAAACCTTCGCCGGTAAAGGTAAGGGCAAAGCATTTGCCGCAGGTATTGTCGTTTCCAGGTGTGGCGGCAAAGGCATAAGCGAGTTTGTCACTTACGACAATGGGTGTTTGGCTCGTGCAAGCGGCTCCCTGTCCTCCTGCGCAGACGCTGGTGTTGTTGTTGCCAATCTTGGTCTTACCCTTAGCATCGCAAGTTCTGGCTGTACCGCCATGATCAGGCTGTGCGCAGTGGGGCATGCAGCAGTCCCAGTAGCGGCTTGCGAATCCATGTGTTCCGCCCTTGCCGGCATCAATGTATTTGGCTTCGTCTCCGGAGGTGTTGGCCTTTGAGCTGGAACTCTGTTTCTTGCTGCTGGAGCTGGGAGTCTGCTGATGAGATGTGGAACTCGGAGTCGGGTTCGAGGCGGGTTTTATGTCTGCGCAGTTCTTTCCCGCCGGATCGTACCAGCATAGGAATTTGCAAGATTCATCATACGAGTAGTTTTCGTTGTTGGCTCCTCTCAGACCTTGTGCATGATATTCGACGCATTTTCCCGAAAGAGAGTCGTAACATTTGCCATTACCACAATCGGTTGATGCTGTAGAATTTTGCGTTTGGTTGTTGTTCCCGTTGCTGCTGGAGCTATTGCCGGCCTGGTTCCCGTTATTATTACCGTTGCTGTTGGAACTGCTGCCGGTCTGGTTCCCGTTATTATTACCGTTGCTGTTGGAACTGCTACCGGTCTGGTTTCCATTCCCGTTGCTGTTGGAACTGCTGCCGGTCTGGTATCCATTCCCGTTGCCGTTCTCGTTTCCGCTTCCGTTGTCGTCATCGTCGTCATCGTCATCATTGAGATCCACAACGACATTGCCGTCTTTGTCGGTGACGGTGCCATCGTCGTTCATCTGGCCGATGACATTGCCGTCGGGGTCCTTTACATTGCCGTCTTTGTCAGCCAGCAGAAACTTTCCGTCAGGGTCTTTGATCAGGGTGATCTTTTCCCGATCTTCGCGATCGAAATGGTACTCGTCATCACCGATACTGAAGACGTCGCCTTCGCCGAGCTGGGCTACTTCGTTGCCCTGAATGTCGAGAACGCTCCCATTCTCGGTGATGTACAGGATGCCATCGGGGGTTTCAAATTCCCACGCTTCCACGGAAAAGCTGGATTGGCTATTTGGAACGCTGATGGTTGTGTCGTCGCTGCAGTTCCAGGCGAAAAGGAGCGCACCGGCAACTATCAATGTTTTAAGGAACGGAAATTTCATAAATCCTCTCTCAATACCCAACACCCAGCATGAAAAATATATTAATATGTCCAGATTGTCTTGTAAAAAAGAGTTTAGGGTGATGAGAGACAACAAAATAAACCACTTTTGGGGTGGTTTTTTCTGTTATTTTTCTGTTTTTCTCAAAAAGTAAGGGAAATTTTACTAATTCGCGGCTTGGGCAAGGTGGTCCAGGAACAAGCGCTGGGCCTTGGGGTCGTACATGACCACATCGAAAAGTTCCCCCAGCTTGCCCGTGCGGGA
Organism: uncultured Fibrobacter sp.; assembly: GCA_946414075.1. GTDB lineage: Bacteria > Fibrobacterota > Fibrobacteria > Fibrobacterales > Fibrobacteraceae > Fibrobacter. The sequence goes on along the minus strand of CAMKNA010000025.1, from coordinate 31,003 downwards.
CTCTACCATGAGACCTGCGAGAGCGCCTTTTTCGGTGGGCAAAAAGGCGCCCTTGCCGTCGGGGGATTCCTTGAATTCCAGGTAGCCTTCGGCCACATACCAGTCACGGATTACTTTGTAGTAAATGCGTTCCATTTCAGGGCCTACCAGGGTGTTGAGCCTGCGGGCGATTTCGCTTACCGGTATGGGAGTTTCGTCTGTGGGGTAGTTGTTCAGCTCTTCTGCCGAAAGGTGAAATTTCTGTCTGGACTTGCGCTTGTTTTCGCCTGCGCTGTTGTCAGTACTTGTGGCCTCGCGGGTGGCAAAGCGCTCGTTGGCGATATCGATGCATTTCTGGAGATTGTCCAGGATATACTGCTGCGCCTTTTCCCAGCATTGCGTGTAGATGTTGTGGTGGCCCCGCAGGTCGGATTCGCCCTTCTCAAAACCGTAGGTTTCGCCCAGCTCCGTGGGTAGGTTTGCTTCGGAGCCGTTTTCGGCCATTTGCCTAGAGAGAATGCCCTGTTGGACCAAAAAGTTCGCTACATCGGCGTAGAGCAGGTGGTTCATGTTTACGCCTGCCGGGATCAGTTCGTTGATGTTGCGGACCACACGGGAAATGGAGACGGGGTAGTCGAAAAAGCGGTAGTTGCCGATAGATTCGGGGGCGATAGAGAGGGGCTGTTTGGGCGTCTTGGGGGCCTTCTGGATGCCCTTTCGCGGTGTGGCGCTCGTGGATACGGCCCTTACGGGAGCCACCTGGTCGTGGTTCAGCTGCTGCTGCAACAGGGACGCCACATAGGCCAGGCACTTGCTGATTCTTTCTTGCTTACAGCTGTCCCCTTCGGGGAGACTCTCGTCGGTAAGGGGGTTGATGCCGCAGGACAGTTTGCGCAGGTACATTTCGGCGCGTTCGATAATCGCATTTTCAGAGGCCATAGTTCATTCCTATTATTTGATACAATTATTTAGGCTAGACAAATATAAAAAATAAGATCCTCGCCGGAGTTTATCCCGCACTTGATGCGGGACGAGGATGACGATGAGGAGGGGATGAGGATGACGAATGTGGGTCTACTGACAAATGTCAAGTGTCTGCAGGCAGGAGCCCGTGTCCATCTTCTTGATGGCTGAGACAACAGCCTCTTCTTTGTTGCGGCCTGTGCCTGTACCGGTCCATTGGCACTGTTTGTCTGCACGGGTTAGGGAAAGCGTTACTTCGTAGCTGGTCAGGTTCTTGAGCGTTCTTGTGGGGTTGGCCTGGACCTGCACCGTGGTGATGGTGGCCCGCGTAGACTGTACTACCTGCCCGAAGGCGTCAGAAAGCTTGGTAAGTGTGGCATTGCAGGCCATGGGGGAGACTTTGCACTCCAAGTTCACTTTGCATTCCGGAATGTCCATTGGGTAGCGAAGCGTGATGGTCTGGATTCCGGTGGCACTCCGCAGGTTCAGGGAAAGTCCCGGGATGATGGATAGTTCGTGGGGTGGTTTCTGGAGCTCTTTTGGTGGAATATGGAAGGAGGCAATCCCGTTTGAATCGGTGGTGGCGCTGGCCACGGGCTTGCCGTTGTGTTCAGCAAAAAGCGGGAAGTGGGGAATGGCGGTTCCGCCCTTGGTGACCTTGACGGTAAGGCTGCTTTCGGTGACCACAAGGATTTTTAGCCCACGTAATATGCTGACAAGGGAGTCACGCAAGGCGGTAGAACTTGTCGCTAGTCTCATGGAATTGTCCAGGGGGACATAGATGGACATTTCGTCGAGAATGGCCTGGTGCTTTGCGGCCTTGTGGGGAATTTCGTTCAGGAGATTCTCCGCCTGGACATAGAGCTTCTCGCCGATGGCCTTCTTTGCCCGGGTCTCGATATCGGTCACTTCCTTCTGGATGGTTTCAAGATTGAAACGGTAGTTGGCCGTCAGTTCGTCCAGGTCCAGGGAGGCGCTGGCCCCAAACTTCTTGCCTTTTTTGGGGAGCTTCTGGAGCTTGACTCCCTTGAGAAAGATGTCCGAACGGACGGAATTGTTGACGCGGATGGACTTGCTTGCTGTGGACCTGTCTCCCGAATCTTGCTCGCTGCGGGATACGGTGGTGGACGCGTCCACCTTTGCTGAAATCTGTCTTGCCACCCCCGCGATGGCCTCCTCGTCTGCGACGGTCTGGGAAACCTCGGAATAGGCGGTCCATGTGACGACGCGGGCCGTGGCCAGGGACACAAGGATCAACAGGACGCTTGTAATACGCAGAAACATGCCGACGCCCCTACTAGTTTAGTTCCAGGATAATCAGCTTGTTGACGATGTTGTTCTTTTTGGCCTGGGCGAGACTTGCCATGGACTGGCGAATGGCGGAATAGACGGCAAAGGCGTCTGGATATTCTGCTGGATTTGCGTAGACCACCAAATCAATAGTCTTTGGGGTCATGGCGTTCACTCTCACCGACTTGAAGCGTCCCCTGAGATTGGAAATTCCCTGGTCCTGGAGGTCTTCTAGGGCTGTTCCGGTGAACCGCTCGCCGATATGCATGACCACCTTGTACTGTACGCCCATCTTCTGGTCTTCGGACCAATAGGAGAAGATGGTGCGTTCCAGGGCGGGCATAGCCTTTTCTGCAGCGGAATGGACCAGGTAGTGCAGGTTATCTTTGGTCGAACCGTGCCCCTGTACAGTGCCGGTCTTGGTACCCAGCAACCTTGCGGTGGAAGTCTCGTAGGCGGAAACTTCTGCTATTACCATGTTGTTCTTGACGGAACTGGAAAACTTGACATAGATGTCAGCTCCCAGAGCCAGCCCCGCCACATAGGCCATGTCGTCGCCGTTGCCGGAAATGTCGCCCTGCATCTGGATTAGGTTGGACAGGTCTTCTGAAGCCTCCTGGGAACGGACCTCGTAGCCTTTTTCGGTGAGGTACCCGTTGATTCCTTCCAGGGCGGCCCTGGCCAGATCCCCCTTGGCGGATTCGGCTGGTAGCACCATCAGGACGGGCCGGGGAATGTCGGCGTAGCTTACGGGTGCGCCAGTCCCTGTGTAGTCGGATGTGTAGGTGGTGGAGTTGTCCAGTTCGCTATACCCAGCGTGGGCGCGAGCCCTCTCTTTCTCGTAGGAGGGCTTTGGCGACGAAGAACAGGCCGCAAGGCACAGTAGTGCTGCGGCCAGAACATAGCGCTTGGAAAGAATCATTTCTGGTTGGCCTTGTATTGGTCAAGAGCTGCAGCGGCGTTGTCCAGGTCGGCGTAGCCCTTCATGGCGCGGGCGCGGTCCACATTGGCTTTCTGGGCGGCCAGGGCGGCTTCGAAGGCCTTCTTGAAGGCTTCGGTGTTCATGGCAGCAATGGCGTAGACCTTGTACTTGCCGGTCTCTTCCTGGAATTCCATGTCCATCTTGACGATGCTGACACCATTCTGCATGTCGGAAACCACATTCTTCTTGACGGCTTCCTTGTGCTGGGTCAGTTCGTCGCCCACTTCTTCCTGGTAGTTGCGAATGAGGGCTTCGACCTTGGATTCCATGGAGCGTGCCACATCGGTACGGGCGTTCAGGTCGGCTTCGTCGTATGCCATCTGTTCGTTCTTGGATTCACCAATGCCGATTCCGGCCACGACACCCTTGTCCAGCAGTTCGTTTTTCTCTTGTTGCATCTTCATCATCTTGTTGGCGGACTGTTCCTGAGGAGTGCCTGCGCAGCCGATAATGAACAGGGCGAAGGTTAAAAGGGCAAGAATCTTTTTCATGGTTGTTCTCCTGATTTTAGTTTTACCGTCTCAATATAAGTTTTTTTGCGGGGTGGGGTACCATATTGGTCAAAATAAGGGTGAAAATGTTATATTTATCACTATGACGAAAAAATATAGGTGCTTACTTGTGGCGGCCATCACATGTGCCGCGATGTCTTTCGCTGACGAGTCCATCCGTTTTGTTCCTGAACCCTATCCTATCGGCTATGCAGACCAGGGAGAGGTGAAGCATGTGGTCCTTAAGGGGGCCAATGTTTCCGGCAAGGAAATCAGCCTGGAAAGTGTCATGGGGCAGGGTGTAGGGATGTCCAATTTCAAGTTCCCGAAAAAGATTGCGGCGGGCAGTGAGGTGACCATCGAGTTTGATATGGACTTTGCTGGCATGGACGGTCAGATTAACCCCGTGGTGGTGATGGTGGGTACCGATGGCAAACCCTATACCGCCACTCTGGACGGATTTGTGAAGGCCCCCGTATTCTTTGGCGAAAAGCTCTTTGACACGGGCTTTTACGCCAAGGGCGAAAAGCGGACCTGGACCTTCTATGTTTGGGAGACCGACAAGAAGGAGCGCCCCGACCTGTTCCTGGACCCCGCCGCCGAACGGGAGTTTTCCATGACCTCTAAGCCCGTAATGCTGAATGTGGACAAGCTGGACCAGATCAAGGAGGGGGGCAAGGTTCCCGGCCTGAAGGTGACGCTTACCACCAAGGGACTCCTGAGGGAAGGCCTGGAACTGAAGCAACGGAGCATTCGCAAGATTGTGGGCTTCAAGAGCAAGAAGTACCCGAAGGCTACCCCCGAGGTGTTGATTGTGGGCTACTGGAAGGAGTAGTTTAGTCCGAAAAGTGCGAAAAATTCGATTTTTTAGGGATTTCGCCTTGAAAATTGGAAAGAGTTTAACTACCTTTGGTGCACTCTTGTAAGAGTCTCGGGATGTAGCTCAGCCTGGTAGAGCGCTTGAATGGGGTTCAAGAGGTCGCTGATTCGAATTCAGTCATCCCGATAAAAAGACCCGCTTTTGTAGCGGGTCTTTTCTATTTTGTGTTTAGAAGGTTTTTGTTCTGAAGGCGGGAAGTGGCGAAACGCATACCTAAGACGGAAGCGCCGCAGGAAGTGGCGGAAAAGAGAAAGTCCAGCGGACTTTCCCGTTTTTGCGAGGTGTATATTCCCCTGGCTCCCGCCGTCTATACCTACGGAGTTCCCGAGGGTGTGAAGCTTGAACGGGGGAGCGTGGTTTGGGTGCAGTTTGCCACCCGCAAGAACCCCGTGCTGGCTTTGGTGGCTCAGGTGAGCTCGGATAGGCCCGCTTTTGATGTGCGGTGCGCCTATCCCCATGCTTCGGGTTATGTTTTTAATGAAAGGTTCATGGATGCCCTGGAATGGGTGGCCCGCTATTACATAAGCACGCCCATGAAGGCGTTAAATGTGTTCTGGCCTTCGGATTTGGGGAAGTACCTGGATGCCCTGGCCGCAGGTTTTGGTGCGGATGCTGGTATAGAAGGCGTGGCTTTAGGTACGGAAAGTGTCGCGCCCCTTACGGACGAGCAGCAGGCGGCGTTGAACGCCCTGGTGGCCCGCCTTTCTGGAACGGGGTTCCGCGGGGCGCTTTTGCATGGGGTTACTGGCAGCGGCAAGACCCGTGTGTACCAGGAACTGGCCCGGGTGGCTCTGGAACGGGGCTTGCGGGTTTTAATTCTTGTGCCTGAAATCGGGCTTACGCCCCAGACGGCGGGTCGGTTCGAGAGTTTTTTGGGTGTGCCTGTGCCGGTGCTGCATTCCGCCCTTTCGGCCCCCAAGAAGCGGGACGCCTACCTGTCGGTGCTGAGAGGGAATGCCCGGGTGGTTCTCGGGACCCGGAGTGCCATTCTTGCCCCCTTTGACTTTGATGTGGTGATTCTGGACGAGGAGCATGACGGCTCCTTCAAGCAGCAGGATCCGGCTCCCCGTTACCATACCCGGGAACTGGCGTTCCATTTGGCCCACAAGTATGGTGCCCTGGTGGTGCTTGGGTCCGCCACGCCGGCATTGGAGACCTTTTATAACGCGAACCAGGGACACCTGGAGTTGCTTTCCCTGAAAAAGCGTGCTACGGCAGCACCCCTGCCCGATGTAAAAATTATCGACATGGCGGCTGTCCGTCAGCAGAAGGGAATGCTTCTTTCGCCCGAGCTGCGGGAGGCTCTGACGGAATGCGTCTCTGCCGGGGAGCAGGCCATTGTGCTGATGAACCGTCGTGGTTATTCCAAGATTCGGGTGTGCAGCAGCTGTGGAGAGACCCTGTACTGCAAGCATTGCCATGTGCCCCTGGTTTACCACCGGCAGTACCGTGGACTTTTGTGCCACTACTGCAACATGATCTACCCGGAGAATATGCCTTGCAGTTCTTGCGGGGCGGAAACCTATGAGTATGTGGGCGGTGCCATCGAGAAGCTGGAAGAGGAAATCCTAGAATGGATTCCGGGTGCTCGCGTGGCCCGTATGGACCGGGACACCACCCAGAATGTGGGCTCCGTGGAAAAGATTCTGGAATCCTTCAGGAACCGTGAGCACAACATTTTGCTCGGGACCCAGATGGTGGCTAAGGGCCACGACTTTCCTGGAGTGCGTCTTGTGGGGATCGTGGGGGCCGACAGTGGGCTTGGTATTCCCGATTTTCGCGGGACGGAGCGGCTGTTCCAGCTTTTAAGCCAGACGGCGGGTCGTGCTGGCCGTGCCCAGGGTGGCGGGCGAGTCTTGATTCAGACGCTGAACCCTTCCGAGCCTGTGATGCAGTTCGCCTTGAACCACGATTATGCGGGCTTTGCCCGGAGCGAACTTTCGAACCGGAAGGTGGCGCTTTATCCGCCCTTCTGCAAGCTGGTGTCGGTGTCGGTGGGAAGTCGGGACGAATCGGCCCTGAATGGGGCGCTGTCGAAACTTGAAGCCCTTTGCAAGAAGGAAAAGTCCCTGACGGTGCTTGGGCCCGTGGAAGCCTTTGTGCCTGTGGTGCAGAATGTGCATTGGAGCAGGCTTTACCTGAAGACCCAGGACCTGGCTGCGGTTCGCAGCGTGCTTTCGCCGGTGGTGAACCACCCCAAAGGTTTTTTCCCTGGCGTGGAAATTAAAGTAGAAATTGAATAGTTACTCTTCTACAATAAAGTCCATGGCGCGGCGGAGCATTTCCGCGGCGTTTTTTGTTTTGGGAGCGCCCTGGCTGAGAGTCTGGCGGAACTTGCGGGCGCCGGGAAGTCCGGTGAACAGCCCATAGAGGTGGCGGGTGAGAATGGTGGCGGGCGTTCCCTTGGCGAATTCCTTTTCTACATAGGGTAGGTAGGCTTCGAGAAGTGCCTTGCGGGAAGTGGCTGGAGAAGTGGTGCTGCCAAAGATTCTCTCGTCGGCATCCCGCAGGAACCAGGGATTCTCGTAGGCTTCCCGGCCCACCATCACGCCATCCAAGTCTTTCAACTGCTCTTCTACCTGGTCCAGGGTTTTAATGCCGCCGTTCAGGGAGATGTTCAGTTGGGGCATCTCGGCCTTCAGCTTGTGGACAAATTCATATTTCAGCGGGGGAACTTCCCGGTTCTCCTTGGGAGAGAGCCCCTTGAGCCAGGCCTTTCGGGCATGTATAATGAAGATGCGGCAACCCGCATCGGCGAGCGTCCCGATAAAGTCCCGGAAGAACTCCCAGGAATCGAACTCGTCAACGCCGATGCGGCATTTGATGGAGACGGGGATGGAGACGGCGTCTTGCATGGCCTTGAAGCAGTCGGCCACCAGGTTCTTGTCTTTCATGAGACAGGCGCCGAAGTTTCCGTTCTGCACCCGGTCCGATGGGCATCCGCAGTTCAGGTTCACTTCGTTGAATCCGGCACGCTCTACCAGCTTACTTGCCTCCGCAAGTTCGCCCGGATAAGAGCCACCAAGTTGAAGAACCGCTGGGAGTTCGCAGTCTTCATGTTCCAGGAAAATGTTTGTGTCCTTGCAGTGTATAAGTCCTGTGGACACCACCATCTCGCTGTAGAGCAGGATGTTCTTGGAAATCAGCCGCAAGAAGTACCGTTCGTGACGGTCGGTGCAGTCCAGCATGGGGGCGATAGAAAGCCGTCGGTTGAAATCCAGATCCATACGGGCAAATATAGAATTTGCTATAATGCTCACTATGAGCCTGATTAAAAACATTGTTGTGGCGGGTGGTACCCACGGAAACGAGCGGACGGGTGTTCGCCTGGTAGAGAAGTGGATGGAACGCCCCGAATGCTACAGCGCATGTTGTCCCAGCGCAAAGGTGGAACTGGTGCTTTCGAACCCGGAGGCCATTCGGCTGAACAGGCGGTACCGCGACCACGACTTGAACAGGGCCTTTTCTCAGGTGTGTCTGGACGCCCAGAGTGAGCCCCAGGAATACGAGTTCCGCAGGGCTCGGGAACTGAACCGCACTTACGGACCGAAGGGCGCCGGCACCAAGACGGACCTGCTGTTGGATGTGCACAATACGGGCTCCAACATGGGGCTCTGCCTGATTCTTTCGGCACGGGATCCCTTTACCATGAAGGCCTCAGCGGTGTTGGCTCAGGAATTCAGGGCTGTGAGAATTTATTACCAGCCCGAAGAACGGAGCATGTCGCCCTACTTTGGGACGGTGGCCAAGGCGGATGTGTGTATCGAGATTGGCCCCCAGCAGCATGGGACCCTGGATGCCCGCCTGTTCGAAGAGACGGAAAGCCTGGTGAGGCGTTACCTGGAGCTTGCGGATGAATGGAACCGGGGCGAGCTGCAGAAGCGTGCCCCGATCCAGGTGGAAGTTTTCACCCAGCTGCGGGACCTGGGTTACCCCAAGGCCTGGACTCTTTCTCCCATCAAGGCCATGATCCACCCGGACTTGTTGGGTCGTGACTTCTGCGAGTTGAAGAAGGGCGACAAGGTTTTCCGCACCTTCGACGGCAAGGACATTCTGTACGAAGGTGAAGCCGATGGACGGACCAGCGTGTGGCCCATCTTTATCAATGAACCCGCCTATTACGAGAAGGATATCGCCATGAGCCTGACAGTTAGGAGCGTGGAGGAGTGGTGATTCTAAACGTCATCCTGGAGCCGTGAGGCGACGGGATCCATTGAATCATGGTTAGGAAGAGAAGGATTTTATGTTGGAATATGATGAAAACAATGTGCCCAGTGCGGAACTTTCCATGGTCCCGGGTGAAGAGCGTTTGAAGAATTTTATGGAATTGGTCCAGGCAGAAAAGACCAAGCCCTGGGAGTCCAGGCTTTTTGACATTCTGGATTCTTTCGAGGACTTTTTGACCTTGCGGCCGGAACCGCCCCAGTCCTGGCAAGACAACTATGCGGCCAGCGGCAAGAAGTTCGACTACCATCAGGTGGTGCTACCTCAGGATTTCCAGGACCCTTACGAGGATGACTTGGGAAATATTCGCAGGCTCCGCGGGGAGTTCGAACGGGTGCCCAGTACTATGGCCCTGGAACACGAACTGATTAGCCGAAACTATTTTATTTACGAGAACGGACATGCGGACCCTATTGCCGCCCCACGCCCCATGCTCATGCTGGAAAGCAAAGACAGGGATGACGACCAGGAAGAGGAAGAAGGGGACATTACCTGGGACTGCTGCATATCCATTTTCCCCGATGGAAGCTATGTGTCCTACAACCTGGAACACGACGATGAGGAAGTCCTGGGAGAAGATTTCAAGGCCGTTTTCGAGAAACATATCGAAACGCTGTCTAAAATGCAGTTGGTGATTCCCGTGGAAGGCCGGGATTATGGTATATTGAGGAGTGATGCGTAGACTTTTGGCAAAAGTTTCCCTGGGAATGCTCCTGCTTTGTGGCGGGGCGTTTGCGGCCTTTATCCAGAGCCCCATACCGCCCAGTTCCCAGCAGAACTTTGTCCGGGATACGGACGGCGATGGCCATATGGACCAGATGGAAATCCGTTTCTTGGGAAACCTAACCAAGGAGTACATCTCTGAGATGATGGACAGCCTGACCTTCGAGTGGATTGATTCCTCGGGAGCTTCCAGGCATTATACGGTGCAAAAAAAACAGTTTGCCCTGAATCCGGCGAACAAGCGCAGCGTGGTGGTTGACCTGAAGCCCGTGCAGAAGGGATTCCGTCTGTTGACGGCCCTTTCCACCATGGAATTCTCCGCTTCGGTCTACGGTTCGGCGTTGCTCTACCTGAAGGACGGGTCGGTGTACCCCGTGGTGCTGAAGGACGCCATGGCGCCTTCTATCATGTCGGCCCACTTGAAGAACATGCGGGGCAAGACCCGCGATTCCTTGACGGCGCTCTTTTCGGAACGGGTGCAACCGACAGCGGGCTGTAGTGCCTTGCTGGAATACAAGAGTGCAAATGATGGCAAGGTCCGCAAGCTCAAAACGAATGAGATTACATGGAATGTCTGGATGAATTCTGCGGTGTTTGTTTTTGACAAGAAGTCAACGCCAGATGCCTTGACTTACCGGGATTCCCTACGGCTGGTAGAAGGCTGTGTGGGGGATTCCAGCGGAAATGTGTCTTTGAAAGTTGCAAAGTTTTCGCCGCTGACGGGATATTCTCCCTTTGAAGTGGAGGTCCCTTCTATGGCAGTGGACAGCGCCGGGAAGAATGCTGTGGCATCCGAAATGTCCGGACGCCCGATTTTCCAGTTGAATTTCCAGCCACTGCCTGTTGAAACCGCACGGGATTCCGCCTGGGGAATCTATATGGATGTTCTGGGCGAAGAATTTGACAACGCCTTACGGGATGCGCTGAAAATGGATGAGAAGACGCCTGTCAATATGGCCAAGTTGAAGATCCGTTTTGACATCTGCATCTACACGAACCTGGGCGCCTATGTGGTGGGGACCCGTGCCGATGTGGCCGGTGATGATAGTCGCCTAGGCGGAAAACCTACGCAACTTTCCCTCCGGTGGAACTTTATGGACAGCCATGGTCGTCGTGTATCTACGGGCGTCTATATTGCCAGCGTGACAACCTTGGTGGAGTACGATGGCAAGGCTGTGTTCCGGAATGGGACGGATGCCACGGCGTCCTATGTGTTCGGCGTGGTACGGCGCTAGGGTTATAGATTCCCATGGACATCGAAGAGACAGGGATTTACAGGAGATACCAATCTCTTGTGGGCTCGTATTTGCCGCCGGGCTTGGAAAAGTCGCGGAATGCAGATATGCAGGGCGCGGAATCTCGTGTTTCCGAGCCGTTGCGGGTTACTTTGTCTGAAATTTTGGACAGGTACGATGCCTTCTGCTTCGATGGCTACGGGACACTGTACAACCGTGGGGACTTTGTTTACCCCGGAGCCATGGAATGGTACCGCCTGCTGCGGGCGGCAGGCAAGCATTTACGCCTGGTGACCAATGCGGCTTCAAACACAGATGACTTCTTGGCGGCAGATGCAGCGGCGCGGGGCTTTGATTTTACAGGGTCAGAGACTATATCTTCGGGAAGCCTGCTTGCGGACTTGACTCGGGGCCGGCCTGTGGGTATTTTTGATTTTGCGGGGTTTTCTGGGTTGAACCGCATTCGCGAAGCTTACTACATAGGCCGTGACACTGGTGTGAATGTGCTTGCCCAGGCGGGAATTACCGCTGCGGAAAATCCGGCGGACCCGGTGGTGGCGGTGTCGTCTTATACGGCCACAGACGAGATGATCAGCCATTCGGTGGAAATTCTACGAAGGCCTGGTGCGCTTTTGCTGGTGTTGAACCCCGACGCCTGGGCGCCCAAGATTGACGGCTCCAGGAGTGCGGTCTCCGGTACGCTGGCGGAGCGTCTCCGTGTGGTATCGGGATGCAGGACTTGTTATCTGGGAAAGCCTTTCCCCGCCATCTGGGAGAAGGTCCGGGCTTCGTTGCCTTCGGGTTCTCGGGTCCTGATGGTTGGCGATACCATCGGGACGGATGTATATGGAGCCAAGGTCGCAGGCTTTGACGCTGCCCTGGTGGTGGGGCGGAATGTTCCCGAAGAAAGCCTTGCCTCTGACGAGGCTGCATTAGGCGTACGGCCCGACTACTACTTGGTGCCGGGTTGAGGATTGCTTGTAGAATCTGGTGCTGCGGGTGTGGATTCCGCTGCTGGCGTAGTGGACGCTGAATCCTGTGCGCTAGGTACTTCTGCTGGAGTGGAAGGTGCGGGCTCTGCCGCCTTCTTGTCGGCTACGATGACATAGAGAGTGTCGTGGACAACGACGGTGTCCCGCACGAAGACGGTATCCGTCTTGCAGACAGTGGTGGGTGCCGTGTTGCTTGCAGATGCTGGTGTGGAAGTGCTGGCGACGGCTGAATTGGAAGATTGGGGCGGGTTCTTGCGGAGCTCCTCTTCCAGGGCGTCACGCTCGGCCTTGAGGGCGTCGATTTCCTTCTTGATGTTGGCCTTGTTGTTTGGCCTGCGCTCTCTGGAATACTTGCCTTCCAGGGTGTTGATTCTCTTGTTCAGGTCACGAAGCTTGTCGTATTCCGGGCCTTCGCCCTCTACGGTGGGCAAAGGGGAGAAAAAGTCCTTGAATTTTTGCCACAGGGATTTTTCTTCGGCATGGGAGAGGGTGGCAAGCCCGAGGGCGAGCAGGGTTGCGGGCAGAATGGCTCGTGTAAAGCTGGAAATAACCATGCCACAATGATAGAAAAAATATCTTTGGCGGGGCGAATCCCTTTACAGGGTTCGTTTTTTTATTAAATTTGGAAAACTCTCGCGGGAGTAGCTCAGTTGGTAGAGCGCGACCTTCCCAAGGTCGATGTCGAGGGTTCGAACCCCTTTTCCCGCTCGAAAAACAAGACGAGCCCTTTTGGGCTCGCCTTGTTTTTTGTAGAGGGAAGTTAGAAGGGGTGAGAACCCTCGAAGAGGGCTCGGCACAAAATTGCCGTGGGCACAAAGTTGCCCATGAAATAGGCAATTTTTGAGCTTGATGCGAGTGTGAACAACAAAGCCCCTGTTATTAAACAGGGGCGGTTGTGAGAGCAAAGTCTATACCAAATATTTTCATGATGCTTTTAGACTTTGCGGTTTCATAAGCGAGCATCGAGCCCGATAGGGTTGGCAATCAGCCGCGAAGCGGTGTCTGATTGGCAACAACCCCTTTTCCCGCTCGAAAAACAAAAAGACGCCACCAGGCGTCTTTTTGTTTTTATGACTGTTAGTCCCTGCGAGTTTCCCCCGAGATGTCATGCCCGGCCTTGACCGGACATCTCTTTTAACAAACCTTCCCTACAAAGCAGTTCAGCGAGATGCCGCCGTGGCTGGTTTTGAAGGTCTTTGTGCTTGGCGAGCCTAAGGCGGCACAGTTCTTTAGAAGGTTCTCGGTACAGGCGCCCTTGGGCGCGAGAATGGCGACGGTGCAGCCCTTGAATTCGGAGAGTTTCCTGCCGATATCGGCATAAAGCTTGGGGGCGTTGGCATCCAGACGTTTTCCGTAGGGTGGGTTCAGTACGATGACGGCAGGGCTATTTCCACGAAGTTTTTCAATTTCATCGGAAGTGTAGCTGAAAAAGTCTTTTTTTTCGGGGCAGATGCTGCCTTTGGGCAGGGGCGAAGTCTCTATGTTATGCTTAATGATTTCGACGGCTTTGTCGGAGATGTCGCTGGTGAGGATTGTTATGGCCGCAATGACGTCCTCTTGCTTAATTATGTAATTCCACGTGGTTTCCTTGAAACCGGGCTGGTGCTTTAGGGCGAAGTCGCGGCACTTTCCGGGAATGAGCCCGCTTGCCATGTAGGAAGCCTCTAGGCTGAAGGTTCCGCTGCCTGCCATGGGGTCGATAAGCGTGATGGGACTTTGCTCTTGTTCAAAAGCTTCGAAGAGCATGGCGGCGGCGATGGTCTCCTTCAGGGGAGCGTCGTTGACAAAACGCTGGTGGCCCCGCTTGTAGAGTTCTTCGCCGGCCAGGTCCAGGCTTACGGTGCAGCGGTCGTCGAGAAGGGAGATATAGAGGTGTTGCTGCGGGGCGTTGCGGGGTGTCCCCGCAGAGGGGGTAGAGAGCGACGCAGTGCGAACCAGGGGGAGACTTCCCCCATTGATTACATTGTAAAATCGTTCTGCCACCGCATCGCTGTGGTAGAGCCTGGAATGCTTGCAGGTGACATGCACCAGGAGGCTGTCCGGTGTGACAGGGACAGGGGGGAGGTAGAGTTCCCAGGGAATCTCGGAGGCCTTCTTTTCCAGCTCGCGGAAGTTCTCGGCCTTGAAGGAGGCAATGTCCATCAGAATGCGGTTCGCGATGCGGCTGTGAGCCACAACCTTCCAGGCTTCGGTGATTTTTGCGGTGAAGAAGACTTTCCCATCGGCAGTTTCGAAGGAGTCGTTCTCTGCGTCGATTCCCATTAGCCGTAGTTCTTTGACCAGCGTGGTCTCGAAGCCAAGCGGTACGATGGCGGTGAAGTGGTGGAGCTTCCCGTGGATTTGCCGCTTAAGGCGCTTTTCGAGGTTTTCTGGCATGGTGTTAGAAGAATTTCTTAAAAAGGGCGATAGGCCTAAAAATCGACGTGACCAACAGGGAAAGGGCGAAAATGGCTATGGCGACGACGGGTACCACGACAATGGGGTGTGGCGTCAGGAGCGACAGTTTGAGTCCGTAGAAAAGCTTGATGAAAAGAGGGTGGATCAGGTACACGCCCAGCATGCAGGCCGAAACGAAGGTGAGGCGGCGGTTTGTGGTCAGCACGCCCCGGTACCGTTCACAGAAAAAGCAGAAAATGGCGGCGGCAATCAGGAAGGTGGTTGGCTGGAAATTGCCCAGAAAATATTCGTTGGGCTTGGAGCGGTCGATAGAAAAGTAGGTGGAGGAGATAAAGGCGAAGGCCCAGGAGGCAATGGCCGAGAGGTACAAGATTTTTCGGGCCAGTGGTTTCAGGCCGTAGTGGGAAATGTAGAATCCGGTGAGGTAGAAGCCCGCGAAGGTGGTGCATCCCTGGATGCGGATGTTTTTATACAGGGTGAAGTCGGCCAGGCGTTCCAACAGGTGGTTCACCATGGGGAGCACCAGGCCAAAACAGAAGAAAATGCTGATGACATAGAGAACCATGCGGTGGCTGGCGTGTTCGGTAAAGACCCGCATGGCTGGGGTCAGAACATAGAGCCCTGCGATGGTGTAAAGGAACCAGAGATGGGTGGGCGGCTTGGTGAAAAGCAGGAAGGGTGTGGCGAAGATGTCCTTGATGGACCCGCCGGCAACGAAGGTATTGACCGTACCGTAGACGACGACCCAGAACACCAGCAGGAGCAAGATGCGGGTGAGGTTCTTGCCGAGGATTTTTTCCGGAGGGTGGGCGTATCGGGGCGAAAGCATGAACGCCCCGCTGATCATGATGAAAACGCCCACGCCGAAGCGGGCGATGCTGTTGTAAAAGTTCAGGGTGAGCCACTCGTCGGTACGCACGGGAATGTTGTACCAGGCGGAGGTGACGGTATGCTGGAACACCACGGAAAACGCCGCTATGATTCTCAGGATTTCGGCGTAGAGTTCCCTAGGCCTCACGGGAGCGTCGCCTGGAACTGGTGGAACTTTTCTAAAAGTTCGTCGTAGGTCTTGGTGGCTTCAAGTTGCGGGAATTGGGCGACGATGGAGTCCGGCGCGCAGAAGAAGCAGCCCTTGTCGGCCTGCTTGAGCATGCCTGTGTCGTTGAAGGAATCGCCGCTGGCGAACACCTTGAAGTTAAGTTCTTGCAGGTGTTTTACGACTTTGGCCTTCTGGTCGGCGATGCGCAGGTGGTAGCCCTTGATGCGGTCGTTTTCCACAATCAGGTTGTGGCAGAAGATGGTGGGGAATCCCAGATTCTTCATGATGGGGTAGGCGAATTCCTGGAATGTGTCCGAAAGAATGATCACCTGGGCTTCGTCCCGGAGCTTGTCCATAAAGTCCCGGGCGCCGTCGAGCAGGCCGAGATTCGCAATCACGCTCTGGATGTCCGAAAGCTTGATGTTTTCCCGTTCAAGAATGGCGATGCGGCCCTTCATGAGCACATCGTAGTCGGGAATGTCGCGGGTGGTGAGGCGCAAGTCCTTGATGCCTGTCTTTTCGGCGACGGCAATCCAGATTTCGGGGGCGAGGACACCTTCAAGGTCCAGGGTAACGACACATTGCTTGGTAAACATAGGGCTATTTCTTTCGTTCGTTGATGATGGAGCGCAAATCCGCAAGCGTAATCTGGTACGGGGTGCGGCAGAAGTCGCAAATCACTTCGAGGTCCTTGCCTTCTTTTTCGAGGTCCTGCAAGTCCTTGAGCGGGAGCGTTGCAAGCGTTGCCACGGTGCGTTCGCGGCTGCAGGGGCAGTAGGCCTTCGGGTCGATTTCTTTGACGATGTCGATTTCGTAGGGGCCGCGCAGCTGGTCCAACAGTTCGTCCAGGTCAAAGCCTTCGGGCGTGTTCATGTCGCAGAACTTCGGCAAGTTCTGGATGATGACTTCGATCAGGTTGATGTCCTTGTCTTCGAGGTCGGGGAAGGCTTCGATGTAGAAACCGGCGGCGTAGTCGAGCTTGCTCGGGTCTTCTTTGTTGAAGGCGGCTTCGATGCCCACGGCCGAGCGGATCTGTTCGGACTGCAAAAGGTAGGTGGCGAGGTTCTGGCCCATCGATACGGCGGGAGCCTCGATAATGCTTTCGTGGACGCGCTTGCCCTGTTCGTTCAGTTTGACGACGCGGACACTCTGCGGAATGAGGGCGGGTTCGTTACCGCCAACCGCCTGGAGTTCCGGCTGCGGAATCATGGCGCGCACCAGGCCCTGCGGCGTGGAGTCCGACTGCACCAGCGTGATTTCGCCCGAGAAACGGGTGGTAAAGCTCACGGTGCCCGGGAACTTGAGCGAGGCGCTCAAGAAAATGCTTGCGATGGAGTTTTCGGCCAAGAGCTTGAGGGCGAAACCCTGTGCGTTGTGCTTCTTGCCGATTTCGTTCATCGTCGCAGTCAAGTCGACGACAATCAGGCGGAAGGGCGTTTTTTTGCCCGTGGCGCGGATAATGCGGTCCTTGAAATTCATGGCCCAAATGTAGAATTTTTAATTATTTAAATTTCTTTCAAAAACGAGGTTTACTATGCAAATCCTATTCCTGATGGCCGATGGTTTCGAGGAAACCGAATTCGTGACTCCCTTTGACTACCTGCAGCGCGCAGGAATCGGTGTGGCTCTGGCCTCCGTTTCGGGCAAGGCTGAAGTCGTGGGGGCTCACGGCCTGAAAATTGCGACGGATTTTGCGCTCTCGGGTGCTGACACCGCAGCCTATGACGGAATCCTTTTGCCGGGTGGCGGACCAGGCGTTAAGAACCTGAAGGCCTCCACCGATGTAGAGAAGGTCATCTGCGATTTCAACGATCAGGACAAGTGGATCTTTGCCATCTGCGCGGCTCCGCTGGTGCTGAGCAAGGCGGGAATTCTTGTGGACCGCACCGTCACCTGTTTCCCCGGCTGCGAAAGTGAACTTGTCTGTAAAAAGTTCGTCGAAGACCGCGTGGTCGTAGACGGGAACATCGTCACGAGCCGTGGCGCAGGCTCTGCCGAAGAATTTGCCTTTGAATGTATCGCACAGCTTGGCGGCCGCGAACTTACGGAAAAAATCCGCAAACAGGTGGTGGCCCGGTAAGCCGCCGCCACGCAAAATTACTTCTCGATAATCGCCGAGGCCACGATGCCTTCGCCGGCGTAGAGCACCATAATCTGCCCAGGCGTGGCGGCGAACTGTGGTGTATCGAAACGGATGGAAACCTTGTCTTGCGTAAGGTCGGTGATGGTGGCTTCGGCGAAGGTATGGCCCAACCGGATTTTTGCCTGAAGCTTTTGCTGTAGCAGGGGGGAATCCTTAGAGACCATCAGATTCAGCTGGCTTCCGCTTACTTCTTCGCACTGGAGTAGGCTTCTCGGGCCAAGTACCACCTGGTTTTTCTTGGTGTCGATGGCGATTACAAAAAGGGGCTCCGGCTGTCCGCCGATGTTGAGGCCTTTCCTTTGCCCGATGGTGTAATGGATGAACCCTTTGTGCTGCCCCAGGACTTTGCCGTTCACGTCCACGAAGTCGCCCGGAACGTTGTCGCTTTCGTCAAAGAGCACGGAGTAGTCGCCGCATTCCAGAAAATCCTGGCTCTCCTTCTTGGAGGCGAAATCTTCCCAGCCAATCTTTCGGGCCAGTTCCTTGACCTCTTCCTTGTGCATTTCGCCCAGCGGGAAAAGTACCGACGAAAGCTGGTCTTCGGTAAGCCTGGAAAGAAAATAGGACTGGTCTTTGAAAGTGTCCCGGGCTCTCCACAGGAAAGGTTCCTCGGGGCTCTTAAAATCCAGGCGGGCGTAATGCCCTGTGGCAAAGTAGTCAAAGTCCACGCCCATCTTGCGGACGGCGTGGAGCATGGCCCCGAACTTGATGGACTGGTTACAGCGGACACAGGGGTTGGGCGTGCGGCCCGCCCGGTATTCGGTGCGGAAATAGTCCAGCACGTTTTTCTTGTATTCTTCGACTACGGGAACCACATGGAAGGGGATGGAAAGCCGCTTGGCCACACTCTCGGCAGCTTCGATGCTTTCCCCCTCGTTGGGGCCGAAACACCCGGAGCGGCCCTCCACGACGGGCATATCGATGGAACCGTCCCAGAGGGCCATGGTAATGCCTACGACGTTGTAGCCCTTCTGCTGCAAGGTCCAGGCGGTAAGGGCGGAATCTACGCCACCCGAAAGTCCGACCGCTACTGTTTTGTTATTTGGTTCCATAATACTAGCGAAAATATAGGAAAATAGAGTATAGAGACTAGGATTTAGAGACTAGAGATTGGATTCTAAATCCTAGCCCCTAAATCCTAACCCCTTTTTGTATATTAGAAACATGATTGAAAAACTTTTGAACGCTCTTGACTCCGTGTTGCTTGGCAAGCGGGATTCCATAGAAATGCTGGTGATGGCCTTACTGGCTGACGGCCATGTGCTCATCGAAGATGTCCCCGGGACGGGAAAGACCACGCTGGCCAAGGCCCTTGCGGTAGCCATCGGGGCGGATTTTGCCCGTATCCAGTTTACGCCGGACTTGCTGCCTGCGGATGTGACCGGTGGGGCGGTGTTCCGCATGAATACGGGAGACTTTGAAATCCGGAAGGGCCCTGTGTTTACCCAGATCTTGCTGGCCGATGAAATCAACCGTGCATCGCCCCGCACCCAGAGTTCCCTGCTGGAGGCCATGGAAGAGCGCCAGGTTTCCATAGAGGGGGAACGGCATTCGCTTCCCAAGCTGTTCATGGTACTTGCGACAGAAAACCCGGTGGAATTTCACGGAGTGTTCCCTCTGCCCGAAGCCCAGATGGACCGTTTCTTGATTCGGCTTTCCCTGGGTTACCCGTCGACGGAGACGGAACTCCAGATCCTGCGCAGCCATCGGGAGGGCAAGCCCCTAGACCAGCTGAAGGCCGTCACCACTCCCGAAGAGATTTTGCAGGCCCGGGACGCCGTCCGCAAGGTTCATGTGGACGAAAGTCTTGAAAAGTATGTGGTGAGCCTAGTCCAGGCGACTCGTGAAAATCCGGCTGTCCGCCTGGCGGCAAGCCCCCGCGCGGGAATCAACCTTGTCAAGATGGCCCAGGCTTCCGCCTTTATTCAGGGCCGGGACTTTGTAAATCCCGACGATATCCAGCGGGTGTTTTTCCCCGTGATGGAGCACCGGGTCTTCGCGAAAGACGGAAATGGCTCTACGGTCAGGAACATCCTAGAATCTATCCGCACCCAGGTTAAGATTCCCAAGTAAAAGCAGGGAAAATGTCAAGGGCGGGGCTTCTCATACGGCTGTACTTTGCTTGGCAGGAATATTTTATGCCGGCGGGGCGCAGCGCCTTTGCACTGCTTTTTTTCTCCATGGTGGCGGGACTTATGCCCGGTTTCTGGGCGGCCTGGATCTTTTGCGGTCTGGATTTTCTCTTGTTCCTGGCCCTTGCACCATCCCTTTTCATGACCTGCCGGAAGACCCGTTTCAAGGTGGATTCCGTAGAGGTGGCGCCTGTTTTTGAAGGCGAGACGACGACAGTCCAGGTTCGGGTGACAGCGGAAAACCGGATGGACTCCGTTTCGCTTTCCTGTTTTCGCATGGATGCAAGTTTGACGTGCGAAGAGTCTCCCTATGTGTTGGTGAACAGGGGCGATTCCGCCATGCTGCAGTGTAAAGTTCGCGCCAAGAAGCGGGGCGCTTTTACCATAGGGAAAGTGTCTCTTCTGGTTCCCGAAATCATGGGGATGCTGCGGTACGGTGCCAAGGCAGGCTCGGTGGAAATGCTGGTTTACCCGAGGCCGACAAGCATTTCGTCTTTTGACTTTTTGACATGGGGGAGTAGCGGCCTTGTCTTTGCGCCCTTGCTTACTTCTGGATTTGCCCGTGGGTTGGACTTTTCGGGGGTGCGGGAGTATCAGGAGGGTGATTCCCTGCGTGATTTACACCACAAGGCCTTTGCCCGGTATGGCAGGCCTTTTACCAAGGAGTTCGAAGCAGAGCGTGGTGCGGGAATCGTCCTGGTGCTAGATGTCCGCGGAAATACTGTGCGGGAACGCTCCCTGCAAGAAGGCCTTATCCGTTTGGCGGCTGGCGTGGGCGCCTGGTTCATGGAGCGGGGAATCTTGGGGCGCTTCTTCATAGGTGATGAGGAAATCCCGCTGAACACGAGCGACGGCGGGGACAGCCTTTTTGCCGCCCTCGCCCGGATTCCGGCGGCACGCCCCTTCAAGAGGAATGCGTCTGTGGCAAGTCATGTCTGGTCTCCGGCGGCAAGGCCCATGGGCCCTGTGTTACGCCTGGGGCTCCACCATGAAGATAATTCTCTAATACACAAGCAGGTCCTTGTCTGCAGCGGAACATCCCGTGGGCAGTATGGCGATGACACCTTGCTGGTGCACCACTCATTGCTGAAGGAAAAAATTTCCCTGAACCGTCAGGAGGATTTGCTCCCATGAGAAAGTCCCTGAGGGAAATATTCAAGACGCTTTTCCTGGTGCTTGCGGCGGTGAATCTGGGAATCAGCAGCGAGATGCTCCCGCTGGGAATTCTGTTTGCCCTGGGCTTTCTGTATCTGCATTGGACATTGGAAAAGCCGATTCCGCGCTATAAAAAGCGTTATGCTTATGGAGCCATCATTCCATTTGCCCTGTGGTGGGTGGTGACTCCCGAGGTCGAAAACGGTGTTTCGCCTTATGTGATTTTCATTCCGGCCTGGTACCTACTGTTCTTGGCGTGGCTCCAGAAACGGAGCCTTGGTCGTGGCGGTTTCGAAGCCTTTGTCATTTTCGACGGCGTGGCGGCCTTGCTTTTGGGCATGTTCCAGGCCGGGCGTGAGGGAACTGTTGTGGGAGTGGTGGGGCTGTTGCTTGCGATTCTTTCTTACAGAAGACCCCGTACAGCTTTGTACAAGTATCTTCTCTTTTTGCTGTTGGTAGCCTTTTTTGGATTGACATCTTTTGGCGGGTGGCAATACTGGAAAAACCACCGTCATTACGACGGCCGCTGGGCCAGGGACTACATGGAACGGAATCGTGTGATGGGCTTTGACCCTGTAGTTTCCCTGGGGTCCTTTTCCAACAATTACAGCTCCAAGTACAACAGCCAGGTAATCCTGCGGGTGTGGGACAGGAACGCCCCTGAATACCTACGGGCCGCCGTCTACGAAAAATATGTAGGCAAAATCTGGAAACTCCCCACAAAGTCGGAACAGAAACTCTATCCGGCATACTACCAGATTGACTATCCCGTATTTGAATTGACAGATTCTGCAACCAAGAAAGAAAGCGTCCGTTCCGTGTGGGTGCAGTCGGCCCTGGACAATTTCGGGTTCCTGTTTGCGCCCTTTGGAGCGGTGGGGGTGGCCGCCAAGAATGCGGATTCCCTAGATTACTACAAGACGGGAATATTTGCCGGCGCTAACGGAAAGCATGGGGACTGGTATTACTTCGTGGATGATTCTCTGGACGGTTCTGTTTTGCATATGGATCCCTATCTTAACGCATCCGCAAACCTTCAGATAGGCAAGATTCACCAAGGTTTTATTGATTCTGTGGCCGTGGCCATGGACTTGCCAAAGCGAGACTTCTTGCAAGACACTTTGCGGGACTCCTTGTCGGATGGACTTTATGAAAGGGCTGTTCTTTTGGCTATTAGAAATTATTTTGTTCAAAATTTCAGGTATTCCCTGGTGGTTCCTGGGGTTCATCGTGGCAACATGGATCCCTTGCGCGCTTTCTGGACTGCTAAAGAAGGCTTCTGTGAATACTATGCGACCCTAGCGGTCTTGCTTTTGCGACATCAGGGAATCCAGGCTAGGTATGTGACGGGCTTTGCCCACCCTGAACGCGTGGACGGTCGCGACTATGTGGTATTTCGTAGGTACCACAGCCATTCCTGGGTAGAAGTTCTTTGGAATGGTCGTTGGTATTCCTTCGATCCGACACCGCCCATGCGTGGCGGACTTTTCGCGATGCCGTCTCTCTGGCAATCCAGGTGGGAAGGGGTAAAGGGCCGCTTTGCCCGGTTCTTCCACTTGCTTAAGGAAGGGCAGTGGCGCCGTGTGGTGGATGACTGGCAGACCGCTACACAGGGGCTTTTGGACAGCCCCTGGACTTACGGATTGCCCCTTTTGCTTTTGCTGGTAATACTTGCTCGCGTTCTGCTTAAACGGCGCAAGGGGAAGGTACAGATAAAGCCTGACCTGCGTGCGCTAAAGTGGGTGCGCTCTCTGGACCTTGCGGAGAAACAACTGAAACGCCAAGGCCTGGTCCGCAAGCCCGGGGAGACGGTGGGGGCCTTTGTTGCCCGTATAGAAAACGCAGGGAACAGTCTGGAATTCAAGAATGCTGTTAAGGCTCTTCGTGAATATGAAAGGGAGCGCTGGCGCTAGGTAACAAAAAAGTCCTGCGAACTCGCAGGACTTTCAATTTCAATTGGAATAGGATTATTCCGTACGGGTAAACACTTCGGTGTTGTCTCCGGCGGCGTTTTCGTCTTGCTGGAAAATGACGGTATTGAGAGAGAGAGACACCGATGTTTCTCCCGTGATTTCAACCTTGGGCGTAGTTGTGTACACTGTCCGGCCGATGTCGCCCATGCAGTCTCCCTGCTTGTCGACTTTGAATACCAGAGTGCCGGCTTCTTCGTCAATCGACCAATGACCTTCGTCATCTACGGCTCCACCCAGAGAACCGGGACAATTGCTGATAGAGGATCTCTCATAATGGTAAATGCCATTGTCCTTGAATTCCAGAACGCCGCCCTGAGCGTTAGAAAAATCCTGGACATTCTGTTGGTCGGACTTTTGGACAATTTCCTTTAGGGTCCATTTGCCGATAAGGCAATCTTCGGATAGCGTTTCGCACCGTTCTGTGAGCGATTTGGATCCTTCGCTATCGTCGCTGCTACATGCGGAGAAGAAACCGAGGCAAGATGCCGCAAGGAGAGTCAAGATTTTTGTTTTCATAGTAATCCTCTTGAATTTGTTTACCAGTAATATAAATAAAAGTGATTAGGGAAAGGGTGTTTTTTTATTTTTTGGCTATGGTTACCCTTGCTCTATCCCATTTTGAAAAAGTTTTCCCCGCAAATCTCAGGGGCAAGCGCCTAGGCGTGGTCCTTCACCCGGCATCGGTCTTGCCCGATTTGCACTACACCCTTGATCTCCTTAAGGAATACGACGGCAAACTGTTTAAACTTTCTGCCCTTTTTGGTCCGCAGCACGGCATTAAGGGCCATACCCAGGACAACATGATCGAATGGGAGGGCTACACCGACCCCGAACTGGGTATCCCCGTCTATAGCCTGTACGGCGAACACCGGGAACCCACCGCCGAGATGCTCAGCCATGTGGACATGATGCTGGTGGACTTGCAAGATGTTGGCGCCCGTTACTACACCTTCATCTGGACTTTGTTCCTTTGCATGAAGGCCTGCGAGAAGGCCGGAATTCCCGTGATTGTGGTGGACCGTCCGAACCCCATCAACTGCGTGGACGAGGAAGGCCCGGTGCTGGACTTGAATTACACGAGCTTCGTGGGCTTGCACAGCATCCGCACTCGCCATGCCAAGACCATCGGCGAACTGGCAGTGCAGTTCAAGGAAGAACGGTTCCCCAAGTGTGAACTTTGTGTGCTGGGCATGGAAGGTTACGACAAGAAGATGTGGTACGACCAGACGGGACTCCCGTGGATTTTGCCGAGCCCTAACATGCCCACGCTTGATACCGCCATCGTTTACCCCGGTATGTGCCTGTTCGAAGCCACCAATGTGAGCGAAGGCCGAGGCACTACGCGCCCGTTTGAAATTTTCGGAGCCCCGTTTATCGATGCTGTCAAACTTTGCAAGTACATGAACGGGCTTAAGCTCCCGGGCGTGTACTTCCGTGAAAACTACTTCCAGCCCACTTTCCACAAGGGCGCCGGCCAGATTTGCGGGGGCGCGCAGATTCATGTGCTGGACCGCGACAAGTTCCGCAGTTTCGACATGACGGTGAAACTATTGCAGTACATCTTCAATGAATACCCGAAGGATTTCGCCTGGAAACAGCCCCCTTACGAATACGAGTTCAAGAAGCTGCCCATCGACATATTGCTGGGCAACGGCACATTCCGCAAGGAATTTATCGAAAGTAGTATATAAGGCTACGCTATCAGCTTTTCAAATTCGTCCAACGGAATGGGCTTCGCAAAGTAATATCCCTGGAACAGGTTGCAGCCCATCTCGTTCAGCATGTTGTATTGCTCCTTGGTTTCTACACCTTCGGTGAGCGAGAACAGGCCCAATTCCTTAGACATCCTGACGACATATCGTAGAATAGTTTCGGAGCGCTCGTTGTTTATGGCGCTACTCAGGAACTTCATGTCAATTTTAAGGCCGTCCAAGGGCATGTCCTTGAGCTGGTTTAGAGAAGAATACCCACTTCCGAAATCGTCCATCTCTACGATAAATCCCGATTCTCGGAAGTTGTTCAGAATGGCAATACGGTTCTCAATATCCGTCATCATGACGCTTTCGGTTATTTCCACACGGAGTCTGGACGGTTCAATTCCGTATTCCTTCACTAGAGCGGTGATCTCGGAATACACATCCATGAAATAGAAATCTTTGGGTGAAATATTGATGGATATGAATAGTTTGGATTTATCTCCGGTCCATGACGCGAGAATTTCGCAGGCGCGACGCCAGATGTATTTATCTACTTCGGCAATCATACCATTTCGTTCAAAGACGGGAATGAACTTGATAGGGGGCAGGAACCCCTCTTCGGGATGGATCCACCGGACAAGGGCTTCGGACCCGATGATTTTCCCGTGGTGGTCCACGATGGGCTGCAGGTAGGGCTGTAGTTGCCTTTCTTTAATGGCCTTTTCTAGTTGCGCGGATATTTTCTGGTCCCAGAGCACTTGGTTCCGCATCATGTCGTTGTAAATGGCAACATGGCGGTTGAATTCTCCCTTGACGGTGTTCAGGGCTACATGGGCACGGTCGAACATGATGGAAACATCGATGTCGGGATCCGTTATCTTATAAAGTCCAACATGGATGAGGATGTTATGGTCCACGGAACCATTAGAAAGGACAAATTTTGAAATCTGCTGCTCCACCATTCTCACATTGGGTTCGTTAGAAGGAAAGCAGATGCCAAAGGCGTCTCCGGTCAGTCGCCCGAATATCCAGTTCGAAGAGGAATGGACCCGAAGCCACTTGGCGATTTTCTGGAGAACAAAGTCGCCCATTTCCTTTCCGAAAATATCGTTGATAATCTTAAAATCCTTGATGTCGAAATAGGCAATCCAGTAGGGAGTGGTGGATTCCCGCCGTACCGTTTCACGAATCTCCTGGAAAAGAGCGTCCTTGTTGAGCAGTCCGGTCAGCCTGTCGTGTGAAGCATTGTAGATGTCCTGCTGGAGTTGACGCTCGATTTCGGTGTTGTCTTGGATGCTGAAGAAAGAACCTATAACGCTTCCTTTGGCATCGGTCAAGTTCTGTTTCTTCAAGGTGTAGTATTTTGCGCTCTGTCCAGAACCGATGACGGCTTTAGATGTCCATTCGGGTTCTTGTTTGTTGAAGTCGTTGAACATCTCGCTTAGGAGAGAAGGTGCTTTTTCTACGGATTCCTCTTCTAGCTGTACCAGTTTTAAACCATGTTCGTTGGCCCAGATACAGTTTTTGTTCGTATCAAAGAAAAAGATGGCCTCGGGGAGCTTGGAAGCCACATTGGCAAGCATTTTGTCCAAAACTCGGAAGGGGCGGTAAATTAGGGAAACATAAAACAAGATAATGCCGAAGGCGCCGATGCCCACCATGGAACGGTCGATGGGAATCTGTGCAACGATGTAGTAGGTCTGCCAGGCTGCGGCAAGGAGCAGGGTCAGCAAGATGACATAGTATTTTTCGGCATAGATTCTCGGGACGCGAATGCTCTTTGCTAGGAGCATGATTATTGAAATGAGGACTGTGGCATAGACAGCGATGCGGTGGTATGTCAGCCCTAAGAAGGGGACAAGCTGGTAGTATGCGGAACCTTCTACCATAGTGGGCTTGATAGCGAAAACGTGTCCAAAGAATGGGTTCAGGAAGACCTGGATTATATCGACGGTGAGTAGGGTATAGACCAGGTAGCTTTTCCAGTTGCGTCTCCAGGAGACGTTGCAATAGGCCATGGTAAAATCAATCAAGGAGAACGCCATTAGGTCCATGCCGATGACATAGACGTGGCTGCCAATGAACGAAAGCAGTTCGTTACGGGAGATGACAAGAATCAAGTTGCCAAGAACCGGGAAAATCAGCGAGGCGCAGAGAATGGATAGGGACTGTCCGATAGGCTTGTGGGATCTACGCGCAAAAACAGCGCACAGGATCAGTGCGAGAATCAGTAAGAAGAATATGACAGAAAACACCGCTCTCATGGATGTTGCCTCTGGATTCTGCTATACTTCCCTTAGGATCTTGGGTCGCCCGCTTTGCAATTTCATTAGCAGGTCGATGATTTCGTTCCAGTGCGTAAGCACTGTCTTGCCTATGGTAGGGTCGTACATGGTGCCCAGATTCCTTTCGATTTCTGCTCGGCATTGGGGGAGCGGCAGGGCGTCGCGATAGACCCGCTTGCTGGTCATGGCATCGATGGAATCCGCAATGGCCAAGATTCGCGAGCCAACCGGGATTTTTTCGCCAGCAAGCCCCTCGGGGTATCCCTTGCCATCGAAACGCTCGTGATGATGTAGTACAGTCTGCACCATCTCGTTGCTGTAGTTGGCCTGTATCAGTATCTTGGCTCCGATGATGGAATGCTGCTTGATGGCAACGAACTCCTCGTTGGTAAGCTTACCCGGTTTGCTGATGATGGCGTCGCTTACGCCAATTTTGCCGATGTCATGGAGGCTTGCCGCTTGTCCGATGGCCTGTATAGAACTTTCTGTAAGTCCGGATAATTTTGCTATCAGTTCAGCATAGGCCTTCACGTGCTCGGAATGGTGCATCATGTAGGATTCTTTTGATTCCTCTGCCGAAATCATTCCATCGATCAAATCTTTGAGATTCTGGAATTCGTCGTTTTTTCGGGGCTTGTGGTAGTGGACCTTGTCACGGTACATGTTCAGGTCCGCTTCCATTTTCCAGTCACTGATGGACTTGCGCATGTTGGACGCGTTGATAAGGCTGCTTTCGCCCACGGCAATGGAAAGGTGGTAGCTGGCTTCCTTGTTGTATTCCTCGATGTACTTTTGCATGCAGGAATACTGCTTGAACAGTGCGTCTGCGGGAGTTCTGGTAATGACGGCGAATTCGTCGCCGCCGATACGGAAGCAGTTGCCCTGTTCGCCGTAGGCCTTCTTGATGACATTGCCGGCGGCGATAATCAGGGTGTCTCCAGCTTGGTGCCCGAAAGTGTCGTTGGCGTATTTTAGGCCGTTCACATCCATTAGCACCATGGTCCAGTTGTTGGATTCGGATTCGTCTAGGGCGATGTTGCTCAACATCTCGTCAAAGGCGAGCCTATTTTCCAGGCCTGTAAGGCTGTCGGTAGTGGCCACGTCTTGTAAGTGCTCGTTCATGACCCGAAGCTTGCTGTTCATCTGCTCCAGTTCAAAAGACGTCTCTCGAATGAAGGTGGCCATGCGGGCCGCAAGGGGGAGGCGGGTGGTCATGCTTTCGCGGATATTTTCGTCTTTGGAACGTTCACGCCTGACGGCGGGGCCCTCGCGCATGGAGGCAATGACCAGCGTAATGTTGTGCTGGTTCATGTGGCCTTTTTCGCGCAGGAATTCGCCGTGGGAGAAAAAGCCGGTGCTGGCCGAGAGACCTTTGAGGGGGGCGATTTCGTAGGTCGGTTCGTGTTCGTGCCAGAAGGCCTTTCGGGCTGCGCAAGAGAACAGGTGCTGCACCTCGGGGCCGAATTCTTCGCACTTGGAGCTTTCTTCCCGGATTTTTTCCACGATTAGCCGTGGTTCGCCATAGGAGAGTCGGACGATGGAACCTTCGTCTATGTCGGAGGACATGGAAAGGGAGCCATCGGGATTGCTGGCCCCGGCTGCGCGGACGATGGATACCCCGTTGTGCTCATAGAGCATGGGGAACTCCAGGGCGTTGTAGAAGAAATTCCCGTCGTTCTTGATGCTCAGATACTTGTTGTAGACTTCGTAGGCGGGAATTCCTTCCAGTTCGTAAAGAACATTGCCTATGGAACGGGTCACGTGGAAGGTGCGACCGAGAGGTTTCCAACCGCTGATTTTGCGGGAATCTACGAAGAAGTCTTCGCCTCCGTAGAACACCACCAGGATGCCGTTCTTGGAAAAACCGCCTACCGAGGAGAATACGCAGGAATGGGGACTCGTGATATCGGGAGAACAGACGATGCCGCCGAATATCTGGATGTCGCTAGGCAGGTCATCTAGCCCTTCGCAAAGGGCCGTGGTGGAAAAGGGGGAGATGCAGTGGTAGATTTCTACAGCCTTGACCCAGGGGTTCTTAGTCACTTCTTGGAGAATATCGCCGGCGATGCCGCTGATGGATTCCTTGGTAAAATCGTACTGCTGAACTTGGAACTTGGTCGAAGGCTTTTCAAAAATTATTGCTGATACGGAAATGTCTGCGGCAAGGTCGCAGTCTACGATGTTTCCGCTGGTGGAATTGCCGAACCAGGGAACCTCAGGGAAATGCTTTTGCAGTATGTCCCAGACGGGTTGCAGTTTTTCGGGTTCCAGTATCGTGGAATGAATTTGGAAACACATGGCAGGAGTCCCGTGTTCCTTGTGCCATTTGCTGAATATGGCCAGTTCATTTTCAAAAGTTACAGCGTCCTTAAAAGCAAAAAACCTGTTTTTCATACTCTATCCTGCACAGACCCTACAAAACCTATTACGCCTCTGTCGTTCGACGAGGCTTCTCTTTTAACGTGAAAATATATTTCTAAATGGTAATAGGCTACCTAAGGTGAAAAAAGATGCCGTTTTTATATTCCAAATTGGAATGTTTTGGGGTAAAAAAGCAAAAAAATGTATAATTACCGAGGATGTAAACCTGGAGGTTCATTATGATTCAGCCTGTCAACGGAAAATTTGAAATGCCCGCTCTCCCGTACGCAGGTGCGGACCTGGCCCCTGCCCTCAGCGCCGAGACCATCGAGTTCCACTACGGAAAGCACCTGCAGACCTATGTGAACAACCTGAATGCAGCTCTCCCGGGAAGCGCCTTCGAAGGCAAGTCTCTTGAAGAAATCGTGAAGAGCTCCGAAGGCGGCGTGTTCAACAATGCGGGTCAGATTCTGAACCACGCCATGTACTTTTTACAGTTTAAGGCTCCGAAGGCCGGTAACGCCCCCTCGGGCAAGATCGCAGAAGCCATCGCTCGCGATTTCGGCTCCTTCGAAAAATTCCAGGAAGAATTCCAGGCAAAGGGTGCGGGCCTTTTCGGTTCCGGCTGGGTCTGGCTCTCCGCCGATGCCAGCGGCAAGCTGGTGATTACGCAAGAAGGCAACGCCCAGAACCCGCTCACCAAGGGCTTAAAGCCGCTACTGACATTTGACGTGTGGGAACACGCCTACTACATCGACTACCGCAACCGTCGCCCAGACTACCTCAAGGCGCTCTGGAGCATTGTCAACTGGGATGTCGTGAACCAGCGGCTGGCGTAATTAACGGGTCACGACCAGAGAATCGCTGCCTACGCTTATCTGGGAATTTGGACCGCCAATGGAAAACCAGTAGGTCCCTTCGGGTAGTCCGTAGAGGGTGACATAACCGTTTTCCTGGTCTTTTTCAGTTACCATTTGGCAGGGGTAGAAATCGTAGGGTTCGTTATCCTCTTCGAATTCCGAAGAGAGGGGACCGTCAAGCAATTCCATGCAGATTCCGAAGCCGTTTTCTTCGACAAACTCCCATGAGTATTCGTCGTCGAGAACATGGATAGAATCCAGGTATAGCCTGGCGGTATAAACAGGCTCCAGCGAGATCTTTTTCAGTTCGGCAACCTGCTCGCCCCTTATTTCTACGACACTGGCTTTGGAAAAAGATGAAAAGATGTTGGCACCAAGGCTAGAATCTGCGGAAAGCACCCGCAGCTGGAGTGACTGGTACATTGGGGTGTAGGCTTTCGTTGGAGATACTTCTTTCGCGGCGCCCTCGTAGTTTTCCATGTATGTCAAGAAGTTTATGCTGTCGATGTAGAAAAAACCGTCCTTGTCGGTGGTGTACTGGCAACTTTTGTCGTCAAAGGCACACCGGCCCTCGTAAACTTTGGCGCCAGCCATGGGATTTCCCTTGGTGTCTACCACTTGGGCCCTTGCGTTTATGTACAGGTGAATGTCGTGGAATGTGCCACATTTGGGTCTCGCGAAAAAGGCGACATCCTCTTCCAGTGAAATAGCGGTCTTTGCTAGGGAAGGTCCTTCTTCCGATTCTTCTTTAATTGGCATGGCGCAGCCGTTACCTTCGTCGACATGCTTGCGGACTAAGGAGGTGTCTAGCAATGCGATGGGTGTTCCTGTGTCCGAATCGGCGGGGCCAGCCCCGTTGTTACTGCTGTTGTCGTCGCTACAGGCCGCCAAAAGCCCCAAGCCCAGCGTTGCTATGAGAAGGATTTCTCTTGCCTTTATCCAAGTGTACATGGTTCCCCCGAAACAATCCTCTGTAAACCTAGTAAAAAACGCCCTGGTTTGACCTGGACGTTTTTGAAAAAAGTGATCCCGGAATGGGCCCGGGATGTCATTCTGCGATTCCTGCGATTACTTTAGAAAGTTCATATACGGCAGCTTGCTGGCGAGTTCCTGCACCTTGTCGGCGTTGGCCATGAGGGCGGAACGGGCGTGCCAGGAGCCGTCGAGGAACTGACCGCGGGGGCCGTCGGCAAGTATCAGCT
>CAMKNA010000024.1 GCA_946414075.1 uncultured Fibrobacter sp. | reverse complement strand
TGATTACCCCGATCAAGAAGATTGTGGATCCGGTTGCCGGCAAGGAATTCACCTATGGTGACGGCGTGAATCCGGGCCCTGTCTGCACGGAACTCTTCACCAAGTACACTGCTATCCAGTTCGGCGAGGCCGAAGACCCCTTCGGCTGGACTGAAGTGGTGGACCTGTAAGGTTCCCGCGAATAGTGAGCGTTGTCATCCCCGCGAAGGCGGGGATCTTTTTTAATTGAGTCGTTCTTTTAGCCGTGTGAACCGTCGGGTGCTGCGGTTGTTGCGCACGGCCTGGTAAAAGGCTCCGGGAGCCGAAAGAACCCACACGTGGCCCTTCGCGCGGGTGATGGCCGTATAAAGCAGGTTGCGCTGCAGCATTACGTAGTGGCTGGAGTCTAGAATCA
Source organism: uncultured Fibrobacter sp. (assembly GCA_946414075.1). Classification (GTDB taxonomy): domain Bacteria; phylum Fibrobacterota; class Fibrobacteria; order Fibrobacterales; family Fibrobacteraceae; genus Fibrobacter. The sequence goes on along the minus strand of CAMKNA010000024.1, from coordinate 34,979 downwards.
CGATGACGGCGGGGTATTCGCTGCCCTGGCTCTTGTGGATGGTGCAGGCGTAGGCCAACTGCAGGTCTTCTATTTCGTCGCCTTCGTAGTCCACCGTCTTGTCGTCGAAAAAGACCGTCATGGCGGACTTGTCCTTCTTGACGCTGAAGATAATTCCCACATCGCCGTTGAAAATGTTCTTGTCGTAGTTGTTGGTGGTCTGCATCACCCGGTCGCCCGCGCCCCATTCGGTGCCGCTTATCTTGAATTTCTGGGCGCTGCCGTTCATGAGCTTTTGCAGGAACTGGTTCAGCTCGAACACGCCCAGCGGGCCCTTGCGCATGGGGGCTAGAATCTGCAGGTCGCTTTTCAGGTCGATGTCCAGCTTGGAGCGCACGCCGGTGGTGACCAGCTTCTGCAATATGCCTAGGGCCTCCTCGGGAGTCTCGTAGGGCACAAAGTGGAAGTTGGGGCCATCGATGGGCGAGGGGGTGATTCCCTTGTTGATTTTCGCGGCCTTGTCGGCGATGTCGTTGCCGCTGGCCTGCCGGAATATGTGCTGCAGACGCACGCTCGGAATTTTCGGGCATTGCAGCAGGTCGTTCAGCACATTGCCGGGCCCTACGCTAGGCAGCTGGTCGGCGTCCCCTACCAAGAGAATCCTTGCACGGAGACTGACCGCTTCCAGCAGTGACGAAGCAAGCCAGGTATCTACCATGCTGAACTCGTCCACAATCAACAGGTCGCAGTGCAGCTGGTTGCCTATGTTCCTGTTGAACTTCTTGGACACGGGGTCCATTTCCAGAAGGCGGTGCAGCGTCTTCGCGGGCGCTCCGCAGAGGCTTTCCATACGCTTGGCGGCACGGCCCGTTGGAGCCGCCAGCAGCACGGATTCCCCCATCTGGTTGGCAAGATGCAAAATGCCCTTGAGTATGGTGGTTTTGCCGGTACCCGGGCCTCCGGTGACTATGGAGAACTTGTGGGAAAGGGCCATCTGGATGGCCTGCCGCTGCACTGGGTCAAAGCTGAACTCGTGTTCCCGCTCCCAGCTGACCAGGTAACGCTCGAAACCTTCGGTAGGCAGCGTATTGTGCTGGAGCCTAATCGCGATGTTTCGGGCGATGGCGTCTTCGGCCCTGAACATAGGCGGGTAGAAGCAGTCGTCGCCCACCCGCGTGATGCGTCCGTGGCCGCACAGCCCCTCGAACTGCTCCATGAGAATCTGCACCGCATCGTCGTCGAAACTGTCAATCCGCAGGTTCTTGAGGGTGCGGTCCAGCAGGGCGTCCTTGGGCAGGTACACATGGCCTTCGTTGAAGGAGGATTCTTGCAGGGAGTAGAGTAGGGCCGCCTGGAACCGCTGCGGGCTGTCTTTGGGGAGCCCAAGCTTCATGGCGATTTCGTCGGCACTTGCAAACCCGATTCCCCACACCTCTTCGCAGAGCAGGTAGGGGTTCTCCTTGATTTTGGGAATGGTGTCTTCGCCGTAGGTGGTCCAGAGTCTTTTTGCTGTGGCCCCTATTATACCGTGCCTGTACAGGAAAAGCATAGTGTCTCGGCTAAGGCGGGCCTCTTGCCAGCTGGCCAGGAATTCCGCCAGCTTCTTTTGGGAGAGGCCCTTGACTTTGGCTTCGGTAAGCTTTTCGGGGTGGTTGTCCAGGATGTCCAGCAGGCTCTCGCCGAAGGCTTCTACTAGGCGTTCGGCGGTCTTGGGTCCGATGCCCCGGAACAGGCCGCTGGCCAGGTAGTCCTTCAGGTTGCCGTCGCCTGTTTCCAGAAGCTCGAAGCCCGTGGCCTTGAACTGCTCGCCGAACTTGGGGTGGCGCCCCCATTCGCCCTCGAACCGCAGGTTCTCGCCGGGGGTGAGTGCGGGAAAGTTCCCGGTGACCACCGCCACCTTGCCCGTATCCGAAAGCACTACCTTTAACACGGTAAAACCGTTGGTGGCATTCTGGTAGGTGATGTTCTTGATGGATCCCTGGATTTGCATTTTGGTCAGCTTCTGGGGTTACACGAAAAAACGGAGTGTGTTGGCACCCCGTTTTTAGGAAATCACAAAAATGCTAACGGATTAGCGAAGTTTCTTTTTGTGACGGTCACGACGACGGCGCTTCTTGCGCTTGTGGGTCGCAATCTTCCTGCGCTTTCTTTTCTTTCCGCAAGGCATATTGGTTCTCCGTTAAGGGTTAAACATAAAAATCGGTGCCAAAATAGAGAAAAAAATCGGGCTTTTGTCAAGGTTTGGTTCCTTTTGTACACGAAATTTGGCCAAAATCGCCATTTTTTAAGCTTTTTTCAATGTATTATTATGGTTGTAAGCAACAATGAGGATTATATGGATAATTTCAATTTCTACAGCCCCACGGAATTTGTATTCGGCATGGACCGCGAAAATGAATGCGGCGCACTTGTCAAAAAATACGGTGGCACCAAGGTGCTTATCCACTACGGTGGCGGTTCTGCCGTGCGCTCGGGCCTCATTGATCGGGTGAAGGCGAGCCTGGATGCGGCTGGTATCCCCCATGTGGAACTGGGCGGCGTGAAGCCGAACCCCCATGATTCTCTTGTCTATAAGGGCATTGAAATTGTCCGCCAGAATGGCATCGACTTTATCCTTGCGGTGGGCGGCGGCTCCACCATCGATAGCTCCAAGGCCATTGCCATGGGTGTACCTTACAAGGGGGACTTCTGGGACTTTTACGAGGGCAAGGCCTCGGCGGCATCTGCGCTCCCCATTGGCGTGGTGCAGACGATTGCTGCTGCCGGTTCAGAGGGCAGCGGCGACTCCGTGGTGACCAAGGAAGACGGCATGCTCAAGCGCGGTGCGAGCAGCGAGCATATCCGCCCGAAGTTTGCGGTACAGAATCCGGCGCTCCTTTGCACATTGCCCGCCTACCAGACGGCCTGCGGCATAACCGACATCATGGCCCATGTTTTTGAACGCTACTTCACGAACACGCTGGAAGTGGAAATTACTGACCGCCTGTGCGAAGCGGTGCTCCTCACGATGGTTAAGGAAGGGCCACGCGCCATTGCCGACCCCGCCAACTACCAGGTGCGGGCCAACATCATGTGGGCGGGGACGGTAGCCCACAACGGTGTTGTGGGCTGCGGGCGCAGTCAAGACTGGAACAGCCACGCCATCGAGCACGAACTTTCTGCGCTTTACGACTGCGCCCATGGCGCGGGTCTTGCTGTCATCATGCCCGCCTGGATGGAATATGTGGTAGACCACAATGTGATGCGTTTCGCGCAGATGGCGACCCGCGTGTTCGGCTGCGAGATGAATTTCGAAAACCCGAAGGCCACCGCACTCGAAGGCATCAAGGCTTTCCGCCGCTTCTTGCATTCCATCGGTATGCCTATCAACTTCGCCGAACTCGGCGCGAAGGAAGAAGACATCCCGAAGATGGTGGAAAAGCTGAATCCGGGTGACGGCTGGGGCTTCGTGGCGCTGAAGGCTGCCGATGTAACTGCGATTTACAAGATCGCGGCCCACGCCACTTTGGAATAGTCTGTCTACTATAACGTCATCCTGGAGGGGAACACCGACGGGATCCATGCCTTTCTGACATGCGATGATAAGGACCGTATGGATTCCCTCCTTCGCTGTGCTCAGTCGAGAATGACGTAAAGAATTAAACCTTAAGCCTATCGTTGGTTGCGCATTTTGCGGCCGATGTCATGGCGTAGCGGCCGCTGGCGGTTTCGCATTCGGCCCGCAGGTAGGCGATGCCTTCGGTATGGACCGTGATGGTTTCGTTCTGGCTTGCGGCTATGAGACTTTCGGGGCAGAGTTCTTCTTTGGCAGCCCATTTGCCGCCTGCCAGAATGCGTCGCTTGTAGATGCGTATATAGCGGAAACCGCCGCCTAGATCCTGGGTGCTTTGGGCGTGGAACTTTATGGTGCTACCGTCCCGTTCCCACCAGAGGGCGGGTCCGTCGGTGATGTAGCAGTTGTCGCCTGAGAAGGCTTCGCGTAATGACTCCTGCGTGATAGAAGGGGTAGCAGCGACAACAGTACGGACTTTCCCAAAAACATGGTGGCGGTTGTTTCCCAGAGAAAAGAGGGGTGTCCGCACGAAGGTGGTGTCGTTCAGGTCGCCGTGGGCATCGTTTCCGCCGATGGGTAGCAGGAAATTCCCCTTGCCCAGTTCCTCGATCCACCATTCTTTTCCCAGCTGAAAACCTTCGTCGCGGAGACCGTTCCAGAACTGGATACCGCGAATGGGGTGTTTCTTGTCCAGGTGCAAATCCTTGGATTTCCAGTAGCCCCTGCGGAAGATGAATTTTTCTAGAGCACCCATTTGCTGCAGGGGGTGGGCGGCAAAGCAGGGAGCGTCCGTCATTTCGAGAAGACGCTCGATGGAAAGCGTGGGCCTGTTGTTAAGCCAGTAGCGTCCGCAGTCGCCGAGGCCGGGTAGGTAGGCTTCGGGGCCGAGGGTAGTCATGTGTACATTTTCGCCCTTGCTGTTGCCTGCGGAGATCTCTTCGCCGGCGATGAGAAGTGGTTCTGCAGGGAGATTTTCAATTTCTTTCTTTAGATCCCGGAATCTTTCCGAGGCGTCGGGAACTTCCCTGGTGTAGTCCTGCAGCTGGAAAGCGAAATCGTAGGCGTGGTCCGTGAAGTTCACGAAGTCGAGCCCTATGGCCGCAGCGGCCTGCTGCATGACGGCGGGGCTTGCGCCATATTCCACATGGTCGGCCGAATAGTAGGTGTGGCAATGCATCTCGCCGGCCCAAAAGCCTGGTGCCTTGGGGAGAGCTTCCTTGAGAATTTGTATTCTCAGTGGTGTGGGTTTCAGTCCCGGGAAGTTCCAACGCTTGAAGGTTTTCTCTTTACCGTTGCGATGGGCGACGACTTTTGGCAGGATTTCGTAAAGGCCCGGTTCCAGGGCGCCGATTCCGACAGGGAAAAAGTGGAAGGGCTTGTGGGCCTTCAGGTCGAGATGTTCAAAGCGGCGGGTTTCGGCGGGGCCATTCCCGTCGATCCGCTGGATAGAAATTTCAAGGTTCTTGATGGTTACGCCAAACCGGTGGGCATCCCGCACCACAATCCAGAGCAGGGGCTGCTTGCCGGGCACGAATTGGAAGGGGGCGTCCGTCAGTATCTCGGGCCAGGGCCTGTACAGCAGGGACCAGGGCAGCCTGAACTTGAAGTGGGTTTCGGCGTAGTGCATGGTCTACTCCAGTTTTGTGGTCTCTGGAGTCGGTGCTGGTTTTTCTGCGCTTTCTTCCTCTATTGTTTCGGGCTTGTTCCATATGCCGAAACTCACGCGGATCTGCAATTGGATTCCGCCGATATTCCACTTTGCTTTTTCTTCGGGGCCGTCGGGTACGATATCTGCATAGGTTTTTTTGGATTTGACGGAAATGGAACTATACCCGAGATCTCCGAACACATACATGCTTTTCCAGTTGAACAGCAGGTACCCGACGCTGATGCCGAATCCCGCTCCATAAAATGGGGTTTCTGCATTGAGTTTGCCCCAGCTGGTATAGATTTCGGTGTGGGGGAGCGCCCAATACCATCGCAGGGCGATGCTGAAAAGGCTGCCATCGTTCAGGGTCATCAGGTTTACGGGTATGGCGAACCGGTATTCCAGAAAAAGTGGGAAACCCTGGATGGTATAGCTGTAATTGTGAGAACGGTTGTTCTGGTCGGTGAGCACAACGGACTCGTTGTCGTAAATAAACCCGGCGCCCACGCTTACAAAATGGTCTTGCCGTAATTGAAATTGCAGTCCTGTGTAAATGGGGAAGCAAAAATTGACCTTCTGAAAGTCCTGCTTGGCCACATTGTTGGAATCTCGCTTATCCAACGCCTGAGTTAGGAACTCGTGGTAGATGGTGTCGATGGCGTCCTGAAAATATTCCCGCTGGTCAAAGCTAAGAAAAGAAATGCCTGGTTGCAAAAAGATGGATATTCTGGAGTTGTCATGGATGTCCGCATTATCTTCTGCGGCCGAAATGACCGCAGCCCATAGCACGAGCCATACCAGAATTTTTTTTGCAAGGGAAGCCATAGTTTTAGTCTGTCATCTTCTTGTCTTCTTTGTCTTCTTTCTTTTTCTTGGAGTCTTTCTTCATGCGCTTTTCGAAGTCTTTTTCGGCGCTGGCGATATTCTTCTCGTTCTTTTGGAAAATCTTCTCGATGTCTTCGTCGTTGGCAAATTCGCCCCGCATCATGGTAAGATAGTTGCGTGCCGGCTCGAACTGGTCCAGTTCTATGTACGAGTCCACGATGATCTTGAATGCGTCCTTACGCCGTTTACTCACCTTGTATGTTTCAAGAAATTCCTTCAGGTAGATGACGGCGGCCTGGTACTTGTCCATGCGGTAGTAGAGCCGTGCGGTCTGGAATTCCTTTTCTGCAAGGCGTTCTGTCAAAAGGCCGTAGTAATAGTTGACGGAATCCCGTAAGGGGCTGTTGGGGTAGTTGCTGAGATATCGCTCAAAATCTCTCATGGCAATGGTGGTGTTGGACTCGTCGCGGGCCACCTTGAATTCGATGTTAAAGGAAGAAATAGCCTTGCGGAATTCGGCAGTTTCGATATAGGGGTCGCCGGGGAAGTTCTGCACAAAGGAACCGTACTCGCCTCGGGCTTCTATCCATTCTTCTAGGTTGAAGTAGCTTTCGGCTAGCAGAAACTGGCTTTGCGCTATGACACCCGTGCCGGCGCAGAGACTGAGAATTTCTTCCAAACGATCCTGAGCCTTGCCGTACTTATGCTTTTCAAAAAGTTCCTTGGCGGCCTGGTACTTGTTTAAGCAGAATTCCGTATGGTTGACTTTCCCGCGATCAGAGGAACAGCCGTTCAGTAAACCCGCCAGGGCAAAAAGACAGAGTATTAGGGCAGACTTTGGATAAGGGGTCATTTTTTTTCTTTGGTTAATTCTAATTTTCAGCTATCAAATTAGAAAAAAGTAAATCACCGGGAAAATGATTTTAGTCCGTTATGTCTTGAAAGAGCTGATAGCCCCCTTTTTGGCGGCTCTTTTTGGCATCACATTTTTATTTGTCGTGGATTTCCTGGTGAAGATTTTGGACAATGTGCTTTCTAAGGGGCTTCCGGTCTCCACGGTCCTTGAAATTTTTGTTTTAAATCTTGCCTGGATGCTTTCCCTGTCTATTCCCATGGCGGTGCTTGTAGCTTGCCTTATGACCTTTGGGCGCCTTTCTGGGGACCAGGAGATTACGGCGGTAAAGGCCGCGGGAATGTCGCCCCTTTCCCTGATGCGCCCGGTGATGCTTGTGGCCATGCTCATATCGGTGCTCATGGTACTGTTCAACAATTGGGTGCTGCCCGAAGCGAACCACCGTTCCGTGGAGCTGATGAACGCTGTTTCTAGGAAGAAGCCCCATGTGTTTATCGACGCCGGGCGCCTGATTACCCAGTTTCCCGATGTTCAGTTATGGGTGAGCCGTATCGATCAGGTATCGGGCACGCTTTACGGGATCCAGGTGTACGAAATGGAACGGAGGGGTGCTCCCCGTATTGTCTATGCGGATAGCGCCACCTTGGATTATGTGGACAATGGGGCGACCCTCATGTTCAGGCTCCGCAGTGGTGAAACCCACATGGTGGATCCCGATAATCCGGAGAACTATTTCCGCATCCGTTTTTATTCGCAAGACTTGGCCATGGAGAATGTGGACGACAGGCTAGAGCGCCGTAGCCGCAGCTACAGGAGTGATCGCGAAATGCCGGTCGAGATGATGATGGCTGTGGTGGATGAGGCCAAACACAACTACGACTCCTTGGCGAGCTACGCTAAGGATACCCGACTGGCTTCGCTTAAGGCTACATGCCGCATAGTCCAGGGTGATAGTGTGGTCCCTGATAGCGTACGCATTTCGGAAACGGAAGATAGTCGTCGGCGATTCGGTATAATTTCAAGGGTGCGCTCCCAAGAACAGGGCGTGCTCCGTACCACAGAACGTCTGCGAGGCCGAATGGAAGTCGAAGAAAAACGCCAGGCCCAGTATTTGGTGGAAATACACAAAAAGTTCAGCACCTCTTTTGCCTGTTTTATCTTTGTTCTGATTGGGGCCCCGCTTGGGATTATGGCCCGGAAGGGCGGTATCGGTACGGGTATTCTCTATAGCCTGGCGTTCTTTGTCATTTACTGGATCTGCCTGATTGGTGGTGAGAATTTGGCGGACCGCCTGATTATCTCGCCTGAACTTGCCATGTGGGCATCCAACATCATCATCGGCGCCTTTGGGGTGTTTATAACGGTGGCCATGGTCAGGGACCGCTTCTCCGGAGATTCCAAGTTCTTCAGGGCTGTGCGTGCGGTGGGTGGTTTCTTCAAGAAGTTCACGAAGAGGATAGGATGAAGTTCTCTCGTTATCTCATACGCAATTTTTTGAAGATGTTCCTTATCGTGGTGGTGGGTGCCATCTTTATGTTTGTGGTCATCGACTTCGTTGGCAATATCAAGACATGGCTTGCCCGCGATGTGCAGTCCGTATACGATTACTACTTCAGCTATTTGCCCTACATCCTGTACCTGATTACGCCGGTAGCTTTGTTCATTGCGGTACTTGCTTCGGTAGGTAACATGACTCGCCACCTGGAGATGAGTGCCATGCAAAGTTCGGGACAGAATCCGTTCCGTACACTGATGCCCATATTTCTTTTTGGCGTATTGGTATCCCTTGGCTCTTACGAAATGAGCGAGCTTTGGTTGCCTGACGCGAACCATAAGCGTCTAGAAATCATGGAGACCAACGCCCAGAAAAAGAAGAACCCACGAATTAAAGAAAAGAGTAATTTCACCTTTATCGATAGCGAGAGGGCCAGTTGGTTCTTTAGGCATTATTCGGGTGAAAGAAAAGTGGGGCGAGATGTTGTGCTGCTCTTGCGTGACCAGGGACACCTGGTGGAACGATTCGACGCGAAGAGTGTTTCTTGGGCGGAAGAAGAGGGAGTGGGCTATTGGCTTTTTGAACGGGGATACAGACGGATTTTTGATAGGGACGGTTCCGTTAAGGTGTTTCCCTTTGCTAAGGAAAAGTTGGTGAAAAGGGTTGATACGCATCCGGAAGATTTGATCAACGAACGCCAGGTCCCCGACGAAATGGATTCCAAGATGGTTCTCAAGCGTATCGAGGTGCTGAAACGGTCGGGCGAAGATACCCGAGCCATGGAGACGGCGCTGTATTTCAAGCGGTCAGCGCATTGGATGAATTTAATTGTGCTGTTGATCGGGGCTGCCCTTTGCCACCGTTATACCCGCTCCGGGGGGCTTTCTCAGAAGTTCGGCATTGGCCTATTGTTGGTTTTTAGCTATTATATCTTGGAGCGTATCGGATTGAAGATGGGCGAGAATGGGGCCCTGTCCCCTTTCATGGGTGCCTGGATAAGCCACCTTGTGTTCGGGGCTTTGGCTTCTACCATGCTGTACCGCTCATTTAGGCTGTAGAGGTTTTGGATGTTGATGTCGAATGTATTGTTCATGGTGGCGGGTCTGCTGATAGGCGTCGCGTTCCAGGGGGGGATGTTCCTATTCCTGATCCCCGTGGCGGGCATTGCCGTGGCCTTGGGCTATATGAACCTGCCCCGCATTCCGGGCAGCAAGACTTCCAGCATTCCGGTGGTAACCCGTGCCATGCGGGCCACGGGCCTTGCGCCTGCGGTGGCGCCGGATCTTCGCAATGCCGTTAAGGACGAATCTACTGAGTTTAACGAGCCCAATTCCACCCTGAAAGTGAACCAGGTTTGGGCCCGCGCAAACGCCGATGTGAACAAAGCCATGACGGACTTGCTTCAGGGGCTCAAGCGTGTGATTCCCAATGCCCATTCCCTGGTAATCTTCTCTTCTCTGAGCAGCTACAAGGAATGGGGGATCCGCGTCTACAGCGCGGACCCCAGTACCCAGATTGCATCCGATGTGAAGGTGACGGAAACTTCTGGGCTTATCGGCCAGCTTTTCAATATGGATGTGGAGCGCCTGCTGGAGGGTGACCTTTCCGGCGGCAAGTCCCTGCTTTATTATATCGATAATCCCATGGTCAAGTCGCTGGTGGCGGTCCCCATCCTAGACCAGAGCAAGAACCGCATGGGCGCCCTGGTGGTGGATTCGCTGTACCCCAACGCCTTCAACCAGGCCACGGTCCAAGCTCTTACCCATATCGCCAGCGCCCTGTATGCCCTCTACTACAAGAGTTTCGTTTCGGCGAAGAACTTCATAGGACAGCACCAGTTCAGCATTCTGTACAGCTACCAGCATAAGTTCTTCCAGACCATGTCCGTCAAGGATATCTACCGTCAGATTTTCGATTATGTCAAGCAGAACATTCCCTACGACCGCATGATGCTTCTTGCCTTGGACAAACAGGAGCAGATTGACACCCGCAAGGAACGGGAAGGGAGTGTGGTCTGTGCCGATGGTATTGATTGCGAACAGTTCAACGGCAAAAGGTTTACCCTTTCGGACAAGGGCCTTGCAGTATTGGCGCTTTTCCAGAACCGTCCTGTGGAGCGCTTCTTCAGTTCTAGCTCTAGCCAGTATATTCCGCGTATAGACAATCGCGAAAACAAGAACATGGATTTTCGGCAGCTGTTTGTGATGCCCATTTCCACGGACAACAACGCGGGCCAAGCCGAGCTGGCCATCTGTCTCGAGAGCCGTACTTCTGGTCGTTACACCGAACATGAGATGCAGCTCTTGAAGGCTTTCGCTGGTGTGGCCGGCTTTGCCTATGCCAGGGCTAGCCAGTACGAGACCAAAAAGGACGAAGCTATTCGCGATGGTATGACCGGGCTCCTGAACAAGCGCTCCATGCCGGAAGCCTTGCGTACCGAGAAGATTCGTGCTGACAGGCGTAAGTATAACATCGGCGTGCTGATGATGGACATAGACCATTTCAAGAGCGTGAACGATACTTATGGTCATGAAATTGGCGATGTGGTGATTATTGGGATTGCAAAGACCTTGATGAATGAGATCCGCAAGGATATCGACATTGTTGCCCGTTTCGGTGGAGAAGAATTTGTGGTGGGCTTGGTGGACACTACGCCTGAAGGTATGATCGAAACGGCGGAGCGCATCCGCAAGGCCGTACTCCAGCTGGAATTCGAGGTGCACCAGGCGAGTCCCTTGCGCGTGAGCATCAGTATTGGGGCGTACTTGGTGACGCCGGAATTCAACGACAACATGATGAAGGCTGTGAACTTTGCGGACCAGGCCCTGTACAAGGCCAAGGAAGGCGGTCGCAATCAGGTTGTCCAGTACACGGAAACGGTTTAGGAGTTTTCCCTATGTTTACTGTTTTGGATTGGGTGGTTCTTGCGGCCTACCTGTTGTTCTCCCTGTTAGTTGGGCTCTGGGTTTCTCGCGGCAACAGGAACTTGAAGGAATACATGTTCGGTGGTGGTTCCATGCCCTGGGTGGCCGTGGGTATCAGTCTTATCGCCACATCGGTGAGTGCCACCACCTTCTTGGGCGCCCCTGCCGATGTGTTCGGCGACGACATGACTTTTTTGATGTTCCAGATTGGCGCCTTGATAAGCATCTTTGTGGTGGGTTTTGTCTTTATTCCGCGTTTCCGCAGCTCGGGTATCAGCAGCGCCTATGAACTTTTCGAGGTGCGGTTCTCCCGCGGGGTGCGTAGGCTGGCCGCCATCTTCTACTGTATGCATTTGCTGCTCCGTACGGGTATTCTGCTTTTTGCGCCGTCGCTGGTGCTGGCCCAGATTTTGAATGTGGACTTGAAGGTGGCTATTATCGTTTCTGCCGCCGTGGCGATTTTCTATACCTGGCTTGGGGGCATCAAGGCGGTGATATGGACCGATGTGCTCCAGTTCTGCGTGTTCTTTGGCGGTGGCCTGCTGGTGCTTGTGCTTATCGCCAATGCCGTGGGTGGTTTCGGTGAGATGGCAACTCTCGCAAGCGAAGCCGGCAAGACCCGCTGGTGGAATCCTTCTTTCGACATTTCCGATGCCCGGACACTTGTGTCTGCTGGCTTTGCCTATGCCATTCTCGAGATCGCCATACGCGGTTGTGACCAGCAGTTCGTGCAGCGTTACCTGAGCGTGAAAGATGTGAAGGCGGCCAACCGTTCCAGCGTGCTTTCCATGGTGCTTGGCTGTGCGGTTTCCATATTGTTCTACTGGGTGGGCGCCGCTCTCTATGTTTACTACAAGGTTTCCCATGTGGCGGCCTTGCCCGAGGGCACGGGTCAGAATGATGTGTTCCCCTACTTCATTGTCCACGGGTTGCCTTCGGGCGTAACGGGCCTGATCGTGGCGGCCATCTGTGCTGCCGCCATGAGTAGCCTTTCCGGTGCCATCAATTCCCTTAGCAACACTTCGGAGCACGACTTCCTGGGTTGGGGTGAATCCGAAGGGATTGGGGGCCTTAAGCGTGCTAAAATCTGGACGGTGGTTTGGGGCGTGCTGGGCGTGTTCTTTGCGTTGTTTGCGGCCACCCAGCAGGGGAGCCTTCTCAAGAATGCTCTGTTCTTTACGGGGCTTTTTACGGGGCCGCTGCTTGGTATGTTCCTGCTGGCCTTCTTTGTGAAGAAGCTTCGCAGTTGGCAGGTTGTTGTGGCGGTGCTTTGCGGCATGGCGAGTCTCGTGCTGGTGCAGGGGATTCCCGCCTTTGGCGTGCCCGCCGTGCTGGGCGGCATTTTCAGCTGGCCCTGGATGCCCTTCATCAGCATGACCACCACCATATTGGTGGCGCTGGTGCTTAGAGTTTTTTCTTGGCGACCTTCTTGAATTCATCCATGGCCTTGTCAATGGCGTTGACATAGGCGTCCACGCTTGGGTCGGATTGCAGGTCCACATACTTGTCCACCAGCATCACATTGCCTTTGCCCTTGACTTGGGCCCATCCGTGGTCCGTGTACAGGAGCTTGTTTCCCTTCTTGTCGATAAGCACCACATCTACCATCGCTACTGGGGTGGCTCTTGCTGTCGGCAGTAGTCCGCCTTCATCATAGAAGAAGTAATATTCGGCTACGGCGATGGCGTCCACGCCCAGGGATTCGCAGAGTTTGCCCACTTCTTCTCGGATCTCCTGGTCATCGGTCTTGGCGCCAAAGAGAGCAGTCTCCCCGGAGACTACCGCCTCGTAGGGCAGCACATGCATTCCTGGAGGCGCCATGTAGCGCCAGCCGCTCACTGGAACGAGTCTTGCTATCTTGTTGAGGGTGCTTTCGGCTCCCGTGGGGTTAAAGAACTTTTGAACATCGGCGTTTCCGGTTACCGCTTCAAAGGGGATTACCGTCCAGCCATTGAAACTGCTGAGAGTCTGGGCCAGGGCGTCGGCACCATGGGTAATGAGTCGCTCGCGACCCTTACCGAGCTCTTTCACATTGTCTTGTGCGGCGCTGGTGGCGACCCCTACCAGGGCATCCTTAAGACTGCCCTCGTCTTCTTCCTCTTCTAGTTTCTTAATGTCCTCGTTCGCCGAAACGCTCAAAATGGCAATCTTCTTCACATTTTCGACTTCGGGTTTCTGGACATGCACCCCTGCGCAAGAGCAGAGCAGGAATGCGAGAGAGCAGAGTGCGGCAAAGTGTTTCATAAGGACTCCTCGGAACACAGGGCTGTTCACAAAGTATGAAGGTTCTTGTCCATAATATACACCCTTTAATTGATAATGTCAAATAGATAGTTTTAATATTTTTAATAAATATTGTTGATTATTTTGATTGCAGGGCCCTGTGGCCGTAGCCCCTTAAATCGGCTTCCCGCAAAACTTACATTTTGCTTACGAGTGGAGTCTGCCCCTAAATAATTGTGTATTAAGGGGTTGTAAACTTTTTGCCCCGACCAGTGGTGGTGGTTCGATCCCAAAATCACCACATGTTGTGGTGGTCATAAATTGAAAAGCACAAGATATGGTGTTTTTTGTTATTATTTGGGCATAGACCAAATTGGAGAAAAAAAGGTAATTGTAATGATTGTTACAGTAAAAAAACGCGACGGCCGCGAGATGCCGTTCAACATTGAGAAGATTTCTGCTGCTATCGAGAAGGCTTTCCGCGCATCCGGTGAACTGGAAGAACAGATCAAGGCGTCCCAGGACCAGCTGAATTTGTTAGGAAACGACGATGTGCTTTCCAGCACGGCTCTCCAGGTGGCCGCAAATGCCGTGGGCCTTTTGGAAGCCGATGGCAAGACCAAGCCCGAAATCGAGGAAATTCAGGATGCTGTCGAAAAGGCCTTGACTGAAGGCGGCTTTGCCGATACCGCCAAGAGCTACATCCTCTACCGTGCCGAGCGTTCCCGCATCCGCGAGGTCAACACCCGCCTTATGCACACGCTTCGCGACATTACCTTCAGTTCCGCCAAGGAATCTGACCTGAAGCGCGAAAACGCAAACATCGACGGCGACACTGCCATGGGCACCATGCTCAAGTACGGTTCCGAGTCGGCCAAGCATTTCTATACCATGATGATGCTCAAGCCTGAGCACAGCCGCGCCCATTCCGAAGGCGACATCCACATCCACGACCTGGATTTCTACTCCCTTACCATGACCTGCTGCCAGATCGACCTGAAGAAGCTTTTCAAGGGCGGTTTCAACACGGGCCACGGCCATCTGCGCGAACCCAAGGATATCCGCAGTTACGCGGCTCTGGCGGCCATTGCCATACAAAGTAACCAGAACGACCAGCACGGCGGCCAGTCTATCCCGAACTTCGACTACGCCATGGCCGACGGCGTGCGCATCACCTACCGCAAGGCCTATCTCTCCAACCTGGTGAAGGCCCTGATCCTCTTTACCGGCAAGGATGAATCCGAAATCCTGCCGGGTGTCAAGAAGCTCCACGCTGAGATGGCCGAGATGGGCATGGTGGCGACCCTCGTCCCCAACGAAAAGTTCGTGGAAGCCGAAGCCCGCGAGCTTTCCAAGATCTACGATGCCGAAATGGTGATGAAGGCCCAGAAGTTCGCTGAGAAGCAGGCCTACGAAGAGACGGACAAGACCACCTTCCAGGCCATGGAAGCCTTCGTTCACAACCTGAACTCCATGCACAGCCGCGCCGGCGCCCAGACGCCGTTCAGTAGCATCAACTACGGTATGTGCACCGAACCCGAAGCCCGCATGGTCATGAAGAACTTGCTCCTCACGACCGAAGAAGGCCTCGGCGGTGGCGAAACGGCTATCTTCCCGATCCAGATTTTCCGCGTCAAGGACGGCATCAACCTCAACCCGGGCGAACCGAACTACGACTTGTTCAAACTCGCCTGCCGCGTGAGCGCAAAGCGCCTGTTCCCGAACTTCAGCTTCCAGGACGCTCCGTACAACTTGCAGTACTACAAGCCGGGGCATCCCGAAACCGAAATTTCGTACATGGGTTGCCGTACCCGCGTGATCGGCAACAACTACGACCCGAGCCGTGAAATCTCTTATGGCCGTGGCAACTTGAGCTTTACCTCGATTAACCTCCCGCGTATCGCCATCAAGATGAAGTCTGTCGATTTGTTCTTCAAGGAACTCGACCGCATGCTGCAGCTCGTGAGCGACCAGCTCATGGAACGCTTTGCCGTGCAGAGCCGCCGCAAGGTCAAGAACTTCCCGTTCCTCATGGGACAGGGCGTGTGGATTGATTCCGACAAGCTCGGCTGGGAAGATACCGTGGGCGAAGTCATCAAGCACGGTACGCTCTCCATTGGCTTTATCGGCCTTGCCGAAACGTTGGTGATGCTTACGGGCAAGCACCATGGCGAATCCGATGCGTCGCAGGAGCTTGGCCTCAAGATTATCGGCCACATGCGTGAATTCTGCGACAAGGAATCCAAACGCCTCGGCCTCAACTTCAGCTTGCTCGCCACGCCGGCTGAAGGCCTTTCGGGCCGTTTCGTGCGCATGGACAAGAAGAAGTTCGGCATTATCCCGGGCGTTACCGACCGCGACTACTACACCAACTCTTTCCACGTGCCGGTGTACTACAAGATTTCCGCATTCAAGAAGATTTCCCTGGAAGCCCCGTACCACGCTCTCACCAACGCTGGCCACATCAGCTACGTGGAACTGGACGGCGACCCGAGCCAGAACCTGGATGCCTTCGAGAAGATTGTGCATCACATGGCCAAGTCCGGTATCGGCTACGGCTCCATCAACCACCCGGTGGACCGCGACCCGGTCTGCGGATTCGTGGGCGTTATTGGAGACTGCTGCCCCCGCTGCGGCCGTAGCGAAGGCCACGCCATTTCCGAGGCCAAGATCGAGGAGTTGCGCAAGCTTTACCCGGGTATGCCTGCGTTCAAGGGAATTAGGTAATTAACATAAGGAGGACCAAATATGTCTGAAAAAGAACTGAACAAGTATGGCGAGGGCGTTGGTTTCGAACGCATCCGCCGCATCACCGGTTACCTGGTCGGTACAATCGACCGCTTCAACAACGCCAAGCGCGCCGAAGTGAACGATCGTGTCAAGCACGGGGTGTAATACGGAACAGGAAACTCCGAGACTTCGCATCGCGGGAATCGAGCCCGAATCCTTTGTGGACGGACCCGGCATCCGCATGACGATTTTCACCCAGGGGTGCCATCACCATTGCCCCGGTTGCCATAACCCGCAGACCCACGACTTTGCAGGCGGTCACTTTATCGACATCGAAGAAATCCTTGCGATGATCGACGAGAACCCCCTGCTGGACGGAGTCACTTTCAGCGGCGGCGACCCTATGGAGCAATCGGCGGCCCTGATCCCGCTGGCCCGTGAAATCAAGGAACGGGGTATGAACCTGATTATCTATACGGGTTATACCTACGAGCGTCTCATGGAACTGAAGGATGAACGTCCGGATTTCTTTGAGCTGCTCACTTTCGCCGATATCCTGATTGACGGACCCTTCGTGATGGCGAAACGCTCGCTGGAACTCAAGTTCCGCGGCTCATCTAACCAGCGCATCATCGATGTGCAAGAGAGCCTGGCCCAGGGTCAGGTGGTGCTGCATCAGATTCAGCTGGAGGAAATGGCAGGCTACCGCGAACCTGTCGCCGTCTAGCCCAGAGCCAGTTTCCAGGCGGCCAGGTACAGGCCGTAATACATCAAAAGACCAAGACCGTCTGCGCTTGAAAGGGGAGTCCCCCAGCGCAGACTCTTTTTTTTCGGTATGAACCCGCAGAAAAGTCCGGCCACGAACCCGTAGGCGTGTCCCAAGATGTCGGCGTTCTCCCCAAGCCCGAGGAACACCGCTAGGGAAGCAGCCCCGCATAGGGGCGCAAACCTGCGGAGCATCCCGTGGCTCTCCCTAGGCATCAGCCGGAATTCGATGACGGCAAGGCACCCGATGGCGGCGAACACGAAGCTCGAAAACCCGAGAGAGCGAAAATCCGTTTGCACCGTGGCCGAAACGCAGATGTTCGCGATGGCCGCCGCAGCAGCGATGAAGGGGGCGAGCCTAAGAAGCGGGATGCGGAAGGTGATCATGTTCATCACGATGTAGCCGCAGAGCAGGTTGGATGCCAGGTGACGCATGTCGCCATGGAGCGTCTGGGCGGTAAGGCTCCGCCACCATTCCCCCTTCATGACTTTGGCGGCGTCGGAAATGCCCGGCCCGTGCAGGTTCAGCTTATCTGAAAAGTCGATGAGAGTAAAAACGATGGGCGCAAGCAGCACCCACAGGGGCTGTAGGCTAAAGCTCAGCGGTATGGGCGGGTTCTCCTCCTTCGGGGGATTCTCCCGATGATAAAGGTTCAGCTGTTGTCTTGCCGCTGTCTCGAACTCTGGCACGATGTAAATCTGGAACGGCCCTTCTTCCGAACGCATGAGCCTGTGTTCGATCCCCTGGGACAAAAGCACCAGGCTGTCGTCCCGGATTTGCCGGTAGGTGCCCTCGGACACGCAAAGCGTTTCAGGGTACTCGGGCTCGGCGGGCGGCTCCTGCAGGCGGGCATCCGGCGCCTGGGTGGCCGGCTCCGTAGGCGCCTCTTCGGAAGGCTTGCGCATGTAGCGTGGCCGTAACGGCGACATCAGTCGTGGCATGGGCAGTCCTCCTCGTGTATGAATGGAATATACAAATTTTGGGCGTTCCCCCTTCGGGGTCGGGCTCTGCTCGCCTTCGGCTCGTCAAGCCGCTACGCGTCTTGCCACTTCGTGCGACGATCCCTAACGCGGAATGAGGAAGGGGAAGGCTTTTAGTTAGGTTTGCGGAAAAGGGAATGTTGCTTCGCAGTCTCCGCTGACGCGGCTGCTCAGCAACCCTTCGGGCTCGATGCTCGTGCACTCGCATCAAGCTCAAAAAGTGCCTATTACATGGGCTTTGCCCACGGCACTTTTTGCCGGCCCCTCTTCGAGGGTCCGGGCCCTTCCGCGATAAACGAAAAAAGACACCATAAAGGTGTCTTTTTCGTTTAGAGCGGGAAAAGGGACTCGGACCCTCGACCCCGACCTTGGCAAGGTCGTGCTCTACCAACTGAGCTATTCCCGCGGGGTGAGCACAATTATAGCTTAAGGGTTTTAGATTGTCAAGGGCTTTTGTAGCGAAAAAATCAAAATTTCGTGCTTTTTGCCCCTTAATTCGAAGATTCCTTCCTTTTTGGCGATATACCCGTGGGGGATAGGCTTGGGCAACTCCTGGAAGTATTCCTCCGAAATCAGGAACTCCTGGCCCAGCTTGGTGCAGAGCCCCTGGATCCTGGCGGTGGTGTTCAGCACATCCCCGTGGTAGGCCATCTCGCTTCCGAAATTGCCCACTTCCGTAGAGATGACTTTCCCGCAGTGGATTCCCGCCTTGAATTGGGGGGTCACCCCAAATTTTTTCATGAATTTGGCCTTTTTCCCGGCAATGCTCTCCGAAAAGTCGAAAAAGCAGTCCACTGGTCTCGCCTTCCTGCGGCAGGCCGACATTTTCCAGGTCAGAAACGCCCCGTCCCCTGCAATCTGGTAGATTTCGCCCCTGTTTTCTTCGCAGCAGTTAGAAAGCAGGCTGTAGTAGTCTTTCAGAAAGCTGCTGTACTTGACATGCCCCAGTTCTTCGGCCAGGGAGGTGGAGTGCCTAAGGTCGATAAACATAAAGACCCTTTCTTCTTCCTTGGGTTCCTGGGACTTGCCGAGAAAGGTGTTCCAGAAGACCCGTGGGCCGAATTTCTTGTGTACCGAACGGAGTGCGGTGATTAGGTATGCCGCAAAGAAGTACAAAATAGCCTGGACCCGCACATCATGGGCCATAAGATTGTCCCTGATGGATGCAAGGGAGACCTCGTTGACGATTCCCTCGTCGGCATTTGCCTTGAACAGCAGTATGCACAAAATAATGTTTGCGTGTATGGCCGCGATAAAGTAAAAGGTCCGTACCAGCAGGGCCTTCCAGACAGGCCGGCAGTCCCGCTCGTCCTTCAGGATGATGACATCGTAGATCCCGTGGGAAAGCCCCATGAACAGGGCGAACTGCAGCATGACCAGAAGGGGCTCTATGTACAGGGTCCCCGTTTCCCGATACATCTCCAGCATGGAAATCCCGATGGCCACGCCAATCCAGCAGAGCACGTAAAAGCAAACGGCCCTGAACTTTCGCTGTGTCTGTCGGGTAATGGCCATAGGTCTAGTGGATAAAGAGGGGGAGCGCCCAGATCATGGCGATCAGGATGATGTCCTTGTAGGATTCTCCCATGAGAAGGGTGGAAGACAGGAAAAAGATGATGGTTGCAAGGGTCAGGAACACCCACAGGGGCGCCCGCTTCTTCAGGAATCTCTTGATTTTGTCCTTTGTCGCTTTATCCATTGCAAACACCCGTTTTTCTCCTAATCTACATTATTTTTCCCTGCAGGCAACAACCATAAGCTATTTTTTGGATAATGCTAGGTCTCTACATACATATCCCCTTCTGCGAAAAAATCTGCGATTATTGCGACTTTTTCACGATCCAGGGGCCGAGTCGGCTCCACGGGGAATACCTGGACCTGCTTTCCCGCGAAATTTCGGCCTTTTCGGAGCGCCACCCTGGTGCCCTTGCGCAGGTGGAATCCCTTTACCTGGGGGGCGGGACCCCCTCCCTTTTGTCTCCGGAAGAGCTTTTTAGGCTATTTTCCATATTGGGTGAAGCCGGTGTGCCCCTCTTTTCCCTGAAGGAATCCACCATGGAGTTCAACCCGGAGACCACCGATGCTGAACGCCTTGCGGTGGCGGTGGAAAACGGAATCATGCGGGCAAGCATCGGGCTCCAGAGCTTTAGGCCGGAGCTTTTGCAGGCGGTGGGCCGTCGGCACACGCCGGAATCGGGCCTTGCCGCTCTGGAGCGGCTGCTGTCGCAGCCGGGTCTCCGGGTGACGGCGGACCTGATGTTCAACTTGCCGGGACAGACGGTGTCGCAGTTTCTGGAAGACCTGGACGCCCTGTCGGCATACCCGCTGGGGCATGTCAGTTTTTACGGACTCAAGGTGGACCCCCGTACAAGGCTTGGCCACCGTCTTGAAAAGGGCCTGGTCCAGGTGGACGAGGACCTGTACGGCGACATGTACCGGGAAGGCGTCAGGCTTCTTGAATCCAAGGGCTTTGAGCGTTACGAAGTGTCGAACTTTGCCCGCACCGGTGAAGAAAGCCTCCACAACTTGAACTACTGGCGCCGGGGGCAGTACCTGGCTTTTGGGCCTTCGGCCCACGGATTCTTCGGTGGGGTGCGATTCCATGCCCCCGACCGCTATCCCGAATGGCGCCGCTACATAGAGTCCGGCTGCCCAGAAGAGATGCTCATCAAGGACCCCGTCGGTCATGATGAAGCCGTTGCGGAACTGGTCCAGCTCTCGTTACGAACAAAGTATGGTCTGGACATGGCCGCCCTGCAAAAACTGGGTGTCGGGCCTTCTGAAAAGACCGTCTCCAAGTGGGTAGGGCAGGGCTACTTGAAACGGCAGGGCGGCCGGCTAGTTCTCGATGGGGACGGCTGGCTCTTTATGGATACCGTGGTGGCCGACCTGTATTCCAATTTGGAATAATGCCCGTTGTATGTCGGCTAAATCACACTTTTATCGGAAAACGGCTGTAACAGCCCTAGATTAGGGAAGTTACGGCATTTTCTGTTTGCACAAATCCCCGAAAAAACATATTTTTAGGGTGTCGGTGCCCAAGTTTATCATTGGGCGTGTTTGGCGTTATGTTGAGAAAGAGTGAGGCTACTATGTTGGCGAAAAAACAAAATGGGTTTTTCCTATTTGTGGGGGTTCTGCTGCTTTTGGCGGCAGGCGGTTTTGCCGACACGGATTGCGAAATGGCCGCGATAAACTGCGACGAGGCCAGGACTTATTATTTGCCCTTGATATGGGACGAAACGAAGGGCCGTGAAGTAGGCCTCTATGTGAAAGGGGCAGATGGCAAGAAGATTCCGAACAAGGTTCTATATGTTTACGCTCCAGATGCCGGTGCCGGGGAAAATGTCTATTTCACGGTAGGCGAAGATACCGTTAAGCATGCAGACAGCTACACATCGAATGCTGCCGATAGTGCAGTGAGGATTTCTGCCTGGGGCGTCTACCCGGCATCCAATGTCGCCTTGGGTGTATCTGTCGATGCAGGCCTGAACAGCGTAAATGTGGAGTTCTTCTTCAACTTCTATGCCCCACAGATTCGTTTTTGTGAAGATGTGGATTGTAAGTCCGAAATTACCGATTTGTCAGAAATACAGCTGAATGCGGGGGAATCCATGCCTGTGTATGTGCAGGCGGTGGTCCCTGTGGGTCCCAACACTGGAAAACTAGATACGGCGATAAAGAAGATGCATTACTTTATTTCCGACGCCAGCGAAGGTCTCGAATTTCGGAGCAATGGTGGCAAAAAGCTGGGTAAGGTGATAGTGAATGGAACCACCATGCTGCTGGACTCGATTGTGGATGGCAGGTCTTCGTTCATCATCTCGTCGGAACTTGCTCTTTCCGATGTAGACTTCACCTTGAATTCATCTCCTTTGGATCAGGGCGGTGGCAATTATGAATTTCGCACATCGGCAGTTTTCCCCGATGGGGTGCAGTTTGTGAATTACGGACTGCCCACTCTGGATAGCGCCTTTATCTACGACACCGACGGCGACGGTGTAGGCGACAGCATCGCGGCCTACTTCAATGGCCAGATGAACGGGGTTTCTTTAGAGGACTACGAGTACAATTGGCCCACCGATGGTGGTTATACGCTGTTTAGCGGAGACATTGATTCCACCGATCATCTGATTGGCCTTTCCGGCGTCAAGACTACAATTCCCGATGGCGAAGGAAAGGGCTCGCTGAGAGTACATGCCTCGTCCTCGGTGTCTGGAGCGGATGGAACCCTATCCACCGCCATTCAGGACCGCATAGGCCCCGTTATCCAGACGGCCACCCTTGAACCGGGCGACGGTGAGTTTGACTATGTGATTCTCAGTTTCAACAAGCCCTTGGATTCCCGCTGGACCTCGGGCTACGGATTCCTCCTGGACGGGGTTCCCCTGTCCATGGAAGCTGTAGAAAAAGGCGTAGGTGGAGACGACCGCGTTTGGAAGTTCAAGGTTCCCAAGAATTCTGTCAAGGAAGGCCATGAAATCGAGATAGCCACCTCCTGCGCCAAGGACAAGTGTCCGGATGGTCTCATCAAGGCTGCCGACGGAAACAAGACGGGCAAGAACAACCCCGTGAAGATTTCCAATTCGGGCAAGAACTATGTGGATGACGAACGGAACGGCTTCTACGACAAGGACGGCGACGGTCG
The DNA here is from genome assembly GCA_946414075.1 of uncultured Fibrobacter sp. GTDB lineage: Bacteria > Fibrobacterota > Fibrobacteria > Fibrobacterales > Fibrobacteraceae > Fibrobacter. Next base: position 12,355 of record CAMKNA010000024.1, on the reverse strand, counting down.
TATGGACAGCGCCACGGTGGCCTTCAAGGAGCCCATCTCCAAGAAGGACCTGGAAGAGATGGAAGTGGTCCTGTACTGGTTGGACAACCAGGGCAATGTGCTGGAGATTAGGCCCGACCTGACGGATACCAACTTTGTGAAGCTCTCCAAGGACGGCCTAATGCTTTCCATTACGGTGGATTCCACCAAGTTCGATGTACAGCGGATGCTTACCTATGTGGATACCGCCGGCATCGATGTGGACAGCCTCAAGTATGGTTTTGCCAAGGTCACGAAGCCCGTGGTCCAGGCGGACGGCTCTACCAAGATGGAAACCTACGGCTGCACCATGCACGACCGTATGTCTCCCGTGATTGCGGGCACCTTCCTGGAACCGGAGTCCTTCCAGAAGATGGAGGCCGATGTACTGACCATCAGCTTCTCCGAACCTGTGAACCGCGAAGCTATGGAAGATCTGGCCGACCTGTCTGAATGTTTCAAGTTCAAGGTGGATGGCCAGTGGGTGTCTATCCCCTTCAGTTCGCTGGAGTGGAGCAAGGACGGCAAATCCGTGAAGCTCCATCTGCAAAACGGCGTGCCCCTTGCGGAACGCCTGAACCCGGCCGATTCCCTGAAGTTCGATTTCGGGAAGGCGAAGATTGCGGACCTGGACGGAAACGGCGTTTCTCCCAAGTCCCAGCCGGTGATGGTCAAGGGCGACCCCCGTGTGCTGATGCAGTCCACTTCTCTAGCCACTTTGGACCGTGCGGTGCTTTTGGCCGACAGGGCTGCATTTACGGAGAAGTTTGTCGATGCTGACAAACCTATGGATGACGAGATGAGAAAGTCCTTGGGTATCCTTATGGACATAAGTTTTGCGACAGTCATGGAAGAAGACTCTTCGGGTGTGGATAAGATGAACCTTGATGATGTTGGGCTTTCATGGGAGCTGAAGGTGTTTACCAACCTGGGCGCCTATGTTGGCGGCGCCTCGAATAAGGTAAAGTGCAGCGATAAGGATGCTTTTGATGGCAATTGCTTTGAGCATGCCAAGAAGATGTATGTTCGCTGGAACATGCGGTCCAGCGAAGGTCGCAAGGTTGGTGTAGGAGTTTATGTTGCACAGTTCAAGATTAATGTCTACGGTGCAAAGAATAGTTTTAAAGTTGAAAGGATCTATAACTGGGGTATCCGCGCCGGCAAGGGCGGATTGGATCTTGGGGACTAGATTCTTTCAGAGGTTAGCGCTATGAAAAAGATGGCTAAAAACTTGATGGTGGCGATTCTTTCGGCAGCGGCCCTTGCGTTTGCCGGAGTAGCCACTCCGGAGGGTGCTCCGGAGAACCCTGCTACGGGCATTTGGATCCAGCAGATAGGCGACATCGTGGAACAGTCTTCCACTAATGCCACGCTGTACTATACCAAGTATGTCGGAAACGACCGAGTCAAGAAGATTGATTACTTCTATGACGGTCTGGGTTATCTGCGTCTGTTGAACAAGCAAACCGTCTGTAGGACAGGCGCTCATGACAATACTGGTGGTGCCGACGGCATTATGCACCATCCTACCGATGGTTACCTGATTGTTGCCGGCCAGGGTCCGCAGCTTTATAAGGTGGCCAAGGAAGCTTCTGCTACAGATTCCGCTCATTGTGTGAGTAAGCAATCGGCTGCGAAATATGTGTCCGCATCCAATTTTAGCGAGAGAGCGGATAGAGGGTATTGGCATGTGATGGTCGATCCCAACCAAAAGTATGTGTGGGCCGATGGTATGCCGGGCGCCTTGACTCGTTATTCTGTCGAGAACGGAGACCTTGCTGATGTGGGTTTCCGTGTGGAATTGCGGCCAGACTCAAACGATCGTCGCAAGGACAAGAAGGTCACCACGGTTGTGTGGGATAAGCAGGGTCATGCCTTCTTCACCTATTCCGAGTACCACGGTGGTGGTTGCGAGACGGACCTTAAAGGAGACACCTGTAGTGTTGCGCTGAAAAAACAATATAAGGAAGGCTCCTACTTTGGGTATTTTACGGATACCTCCTGGAAATATATCAGCAACGCTCAGGAAGCAAAGAACTATAAGGGCAAGGTGGGGGATTCCGTCCCCATTGGATTTGGAACAAAGATTCTTCTGGACACCCTAGAAGGGGCCCACGGAGCGACATTTGACGAATATTCCAATAGTATTTTCCTGTTCGGTGGCGCGAAGATCTTGCAGATTGAACCCTACATAGATGCGACTGGTCAGATGAAGGCCAGAAAACTGGCGGAAATCAACTTGCGTACATTCTTCTTCCCTGAAGATACCACCCATATGACGGGACCTCGTACGCCATCTTGTAGGCAGAAGGCTGACCCTAGTACGGGAGAATGGATTGGATCCAGATCGGGTGGAAATGCCACCTGTACCAACGAATACTGCTCTGGATGGTGCGATGGCGCCACCAGCCAGCACGGAACTCCCACGGTGGGATGGCGTCTGGACCAGGGAACGGTGGATGGTCACGGTCACTTGTTCGTGGCCAGTAATACCGGCCATGTAATCTTTGTGGACTATGCTGCCAACCCGGACCGCGTTATTGACAACAACATATTGGTTCACATGCAGTGGATTGACAACTTCCTGGATGACTTGGCTCCGCTGGACAAGGAAAAGGTTGTCTACTCTAGCGCGGCTGTTGTCGGTGGCATTTCGTCTAGTAGTTTTGAAAGAAATAGTTCGGAAGAAGAGTGGCATGAATCTTCCAGCAGCCAGGGCGGTGGAGATCCCACCAGCAGTAGCCAGGGTGGCGGAGATCCCAGCAGCAGCCAGGGCGGCGGAGATCCCAGCAGCAGTCAGGGTGGCGGAGATCCCAGCAGCAGTCAGGGTGGCGGAGATCCCACCAGCAGTAGCCAGGGTGGCGGAGATCCCAACAGCAGCAGCCAGGGTGGCGGAGATCCCACCAGCAGCCAGGGTGGCGGAGATCCCACCAGCAGTAGCCAGGGCGGTGGAAATCCCACCAGCAGTAGCCAGGGTGGAAATAATCCCACCAGCAGCCAGGGCCAGGGAGGTAATTCCTCCAATGGCCAGGGTGGCGGCAGCTCCTCTAGTAACAATGGAAGTGGTGGAGTAGACTACGGAAGCAGCGGATCGAACTATACGCCGGTTGGCGGTGGTGACGACTACGGCGGCGGCGGTGGCGGCGGGGGATATTTCAACCCCTCTTGGGACAATTATGACAAGGGTGATTCTGTAGTCCAGGAAGCAGTTGTGCTGAAGCCTGCTACCGATAAGCAGCCAGGTGATCCGGGAACGGTGACCATTGGCGAGAATGTGTACACTGTGAGCGACAACCCAACCGGCATGTCCTTGGACTTCCGCGAGAATTCCAATATTGATTCGGCAAAGGTGGGCGATGTGGTTGCCATAACCCTGAGTGCGGACAAGGTGAAGGAGTACTTCGGCAACGATATAGACTCCTTGACCTTTACCAGCAATTCGGGACTCATCTTGGTGGATCCCAGGAATCCTGCTCCGGGCGATTCTATCAAGGTCCAGGTAAACCCCGATGGTAGCGTTACGATTTATGTGACTGCCGGGGAACCTGTCCAGAATGGCGAAATCTACATTACCAACGATGTCGGAAATCTGGTGGTGATAGACAACATCAATTTCTATGCAGTGGTTCCCGAAGGCAAGATTGCCCTGATTAAGGATTCCGATTTGGACAGTCAGTTGGATTATGCGGAAATACTGCTGCAAGACACTTTGTCAAGCCATGTGGAAATTATGTCGGTGACCTTGATGGTTAACGGCGTGATGATGTCTCCAGCGGTAGTGCCGACGCTTAATGGGGAACGGGACAGGATTATATTGAGCGATGTATCCGATCTCGTTTTCCCTGACGATATAGACTTGAGTTCCTATGCCCAGATAACTTATAGGGACAAGGACAATGGGGCTATATATGTGCGGCAGGTACCTTTGATGGAACTGGGGACCAATATCATCAAGGCTGCGCATGCTATCAGGGATACAACCAAGGGTGGCCTGGATTCCCTGTTCGTGGAATTCAACATCGATATCGTTCCCAAGGACCTGAGCTATCCCGAGATGCTCATTGCGCTGAAGCAGAAGGGTAAGGAGATATTCTTTGGACTGGGTCAAGTGTCCAAGGTCTACTTGCCGTCGAAGAATATCGTTATCTTCGTGGGTGAAAACCTGAAGCTCCTAGGCAATATGAAGGATAGCGTCTCCCTGTATCCCAATGTAACATTCAACAATGCTCCGTTCATTACTTCCGATGAGTACGACCGCCATGTGCCTGTGACGGTGGTGGACCGCCTACCCGAAGTCAAGAATGTAGAGTACTGGGATACGGATTACGATGGGGTGCTGGACCAGGTGGTCATCAATTACTCGGCGCCTTTGAAAAAGGAAGACCTGGAAAAGCTGCACATGACATTCCCCTGGTATACCAGTCGTGGATTGCTCACGCATCTGCAGGCGGAGCCTTCTAACCTGAAAATAGATCCTAAGGACCCCACCAGGGTCATATGGAATGTGTATTCGACACAGACTCTTGCCAAGGGCGTGACCAGTATAAGCGAATCGCTACCTCCGGCCACCATATACACATACTATCCCGTCTTTGGTGAGATCTTCGCTAATGAGGAGCCCGTGAAGGTTGTGGATAAGATGGCCCCGATTGTTGTTGGAGCGACGCTCAATTACGGCAAGAAGGCTGATACCCTGCTCGTGAGCTTCTCGGAACCCATCAAGAAGGTGTCTGGTAAGGACTACTTCCGCTACATCCATGGCAAGGATACCTTGGATTTGGTACCCATGTCCATCGCATGGTCTGCGGACGGCTTTACCGCAACGCTTATCCTGGATCCCGATCAAGCGATGGTGATGCCGGGTGACTCGTTGATGGTAGTCCGTGGAAGCCACGGGAAGATTCAGGATAATTTCGGCAATGTGACTGGAGACGATCCGTCGCCGGTGATTATCGGTGGCTTGCTGAACCACCTGGTGGAATCTACTCAGATGGGAACCTTCGATGCCAGCGATGAAGTCCTGCACACCATGAGTTCCGTGAACCTGCGCTATGTGCCCAGCTCTACCACCAAGGAAGACCTGGAGAAGGAAGGTGCTCTGGGCCACTTGGTGCAGCTTGGCGAGAGGTTCGTGCCGCAGTTGCTGGACCGTGCACAGATTGCATCTGACGGTTCCGTGGACCCGTCGGTGCTAGATTCCCTGGATCCTGAGAAGGTCTTTATATCCTTCGTGGTGAACTACTTTGACCACTTGGGACAATATGTGAACGACACCGTCATTACGGTACCTTGTAACAGCCCCAAGTTTGGTGGAAACTGCTTGAATGCCGACAAGAAGGTGTTCGTGAACTGGAACTTCAAGGACCACAATGGCCGCTTTGTAGGAGCCGGCGTGTATACGGTCCAGTTTAAGATGGTGGTCCGCTACGAAAGAAAGAAGATCGAAGAAGAGATCAAGGATAAGTGGGGCGTCCGCCGCAAGAAGAAAAAATAGGCCGCCCTGCGGGCTAATCCCTAGTTAGTAGCTAGGGAGCTCAAAAAAAAGAAAGCCGAGAATTCGCGGCTTTTTCTTTTATATGTAATTTCGTTTTTTTAAACGATCATTTCCATGACGGCGGGGATGATGGAGCAGATGATTACCCAGGGGTAAGAGAGAGAGCCCCGGAGCCAGCCAGTGGTCTGTACCTTGCTGGAGTCGAAGGAGACCTGCTGCGTCTTGCTCTGCGCCGTCGCTACGGATTCGTGGAGAGAATCCTTGAGATAGACGACGGACAGGTCGAATTCGCGTTTGCTCTCCTGTGCAGAGCCTACCAACTGTAAGAACTTGCTACTCATAGACTTAGCTCGTTTTGCTGGTACAAATATAGTAAATTTTTCAGAAAATGGAAGGGCTAATGTTTATTTATGTTTACAAAACGACCAAAGTGTGAAAAAAAGCACAATTTTTGGCTTAAATTGCGAAATTTTTGCAAAAATGGGCTAGGATAGGGTAGGCCTCAGGCCTTCTTGTACTCGTTCTGGGCCTTGCCTAATTATTTTACGGAAGGTTAGTTTCCTACTGGGGCGGGAGGCATAACTACACTATATTTTCCGTTGGAGCATTGATACAGGCATTCGCCTGAGGCTCGGGTGGTTACAGTGAGTTGATAGACCTTGTTGTTACCCTCGTTGCAGCTAAAGCCATTGATGGGGTGTGTTAGGCAACCATAGTTAGGGGGCTGGCAGCTGTAATTCCCGGGAGGGCAGTTGTTATAGACAGGTATGTATTCCCAGTAAGAATCTTCGTTGCAGGTGAGCTTTATCATGTCACTGACGGATATTTCGTCGCCAATTGGCCGGCAGTTGTCCCCAATGATGGCAGGGGTCCACCTATTATTGCGGCATACGGCATAAGCGCCAGTGGCGCAGTCCTTGACTGAGTCATAGTCTTGGCAAGTGCCTCCATCTACATCGGAAACATGCTTGCAAGTTTCTTCTGCGCTAGAACTGCTATTGTTGGAAGAGGAACTACCGGCGCAATACTCCGTCAATCCCTTGTTGCAGAGTTGTGTTGCGGAGTAGCACTCCAGGGTGAGAGCCTGGCATGTTATAGCCAAGGAAGAACTGGAGATGCCCAGTAAGGAAGAATCACTGGACTCTGCCGAACTTTCAATAGAATCGGAACTTTCGGTGCCGTAGCTTTCAGAAGAGATTTCATCGTTGTTGTTGGCGCTGCTGCTGTCATCGCAGGCCGCTATTGTAAAGGCGAGTGCTGCTGCGGCAAATCCGCAAGCGATTTTTGTAAGATGCTGTTTCATGTTGGGTCTCCTTCTTAAATTTCTGTCCATTTGTAGTTGATGCACTGGAAGGTATATCCTTCGACGATCATCTTTGCACCGTCTTTTTCGCAGGGGGCCCCATCGGGCAATATTCCATGGTCGTCGCTCTTGTTGTTGCCGTTGCCGCAATCCATCATGGGGTCACTGCAACCGTAGTTTTCTTCTTCCCAGTTCCCGCTGGCATTGCAGAAATAGCGCACTTGAGTGTGTCCCAAATCATTGGGGTCGTCGGGATTATGATAAACATAGAGAAATCTTCCTGGATCATTTCCGTAATCGCAGGGCTCGTCTAGCCACTCGGTTTTGAGGCAATATGCTTTGAGTTTGGTTTTCAGGCATAGAGTGTAGTCATCGTATCCGCAGTTGGGCTTGGTGGAGTCGCAATCATCTGTTTTGAACCAGTGATTGCTGACGCACATATAGGTTGCTGTGTTGTCGTTGCAGTCTTCCATGAGAGTGAAATCGTCTTCGTCACAATTCCACCAGTCGCTTCCATTGATGTCAGAGATGTTGACGCAGGTTTCGGCGACCTGCCAGATACCGCTTTTGCAGACATACTCACTGTTTGTTGCGCAGTCAAGAACCTTGGTGCCGGGCATGCAGGGGGTAGGGGAACAGCCTTCTGATATTCGGCAATTGCTATCTGTAAGATGGGAGCAAGTTGCTACAGAATTGGAGCTTGTGCCTGTGGAGGAAGAACTTGTGCCGGTTTCTGTAGATGAGTTTCCGTTTGTCTCGGAACTGGTGATGGTTTCGCTGGAAAGCCCGCTCATATCGTTGTTCGAGGGATCACCGGCGTTGTTTGCGCTGCTGCTGTCGTCACAGGCGGCTAGTGAGATGGCCAGGGCTGCTGCGGCAAGTCCGCAAGCCATTTTGTTAAATCTGTATTTCATAAATTTTCTCCTTTTTTCCCCAACCCAAACTTCATTTATTACTTAACCCACTCTTGATCTACTTGTGGGCACTTGTCCTTAGGAACATTTGCTTCTACGACCTTGCGTACAACTTCTGGGTTTCTGTCAAGTTCTCCACAGTAGCTGACCAGGAATCTGGCATAATCGGCCTGTGTACCTGTCTGGCATGCGTCCGCCTTAATGTCTAGCACCGTAACGGAGTCGCTTTTTACTTCTGTCAGGATATGTCCGGCGTATCGGCTGTCGGCGTAGATGTTCAACATATAGAGCCCGCAGCCTTCTTGCACATTGTCGTTTTTGATATCGTTAATCAGTTTTGCGAATTTCTCGTAAGCCTCGGGGAAGAAATATTCCAGAGCGTCTATGTCCTGTTTTACGAAGGGGTGGAATCCTTGTCTGTCGAATTCCGTGGCAACAACGGTTCCGGGGCGGGTATCTCCGTCGTGACTGCCTGGGTTTTCGCCACCTTGTGGAGGTGCCGAAGTATTTTCCCTGTAAGTGGTCGTGCTCGCCAGGACATTGTTGTCAAAGGCGGCATCGGTAATGCCGTACTGCTGTAGGTAATAACTGAGAGAACTTGTATCGGGCTTCGCAACGGGGGCGGATCCGCCATTGTTATCGGACGAACTCGAAGCGACAGTGGGATTACTGGGCTGAATTGCAGAACTCGATGTGGGCTGTTCGTTGTCTGTGGAACTGGAAGACTCTGCTTCGGCGAGTTCTTTGAGTTCGTTCTGCTCTTCGGCGGTGCCTGCAACATCTGTGGTGCAACCTGTGCTCAAGAAGGCCACAAGCGTAAATGCGAAGGTGAACGGGATGGACAAATTAAGCATTTTCATTTTCGCCCTCCTTCACATTCTTGGTCAAGGGGAAGAGTTGGAGATTCAGGCGGTAGACTTGGTCGATGTCCTTGTCGTCTGCCGCGATGGCGATAATTTGGCGGCGGCATTCATCCAGCACCTTCACGATGCGTTCGTAACTTTCGCGGGACACTCCCATGGTCACTCCGCTAAAGTTACGCTGCTCCACAGGCAGATCCAGCGCGGGGGTGGCAAGCTTGGACATCTGGCGGTGCATTCCCCTGAGTGCAAGCCGCGTGGCGTCCGGCGTCCCGGTGATGGAAGTTTCTGCCTGTACAAAGGAACTGTCTCCTGCCTTCTTCAAGAGACCCGCCTTCGTGAGGAAGTTCAGACTCTGCTGGACTTCTGCCGCCGAAATTTCGGGGTAGCATTTCTTGGCGATTTCGCCCGGAGTGGCGCCCGGCATCAGCGGGGCGAGTTCGCGTACAACGGGATTCTGCCAGGAATCGTAAAACTCGAATAGGTCGCCTTCCAGCACGCGGACCTTGTGGACCTTGGCGATGGCGAGCATGTGTTCGTAGGCGGCCTTCTTCTTTTCTTCGGTAGAGGCCTGACCGAATTCCACCATGGCACGGAAATATTCCATCTCGAAACCCACGAGGCCCATGGCGGCCCCCGTGCGTTCCACGCCGATACGGGAGAGCTTGCTCTTACCGTCGCAGACCACTTTCATATAAGAAGACGAGGTGAACCCCGCTATCTTGGAGAATTCGCGCCACGAAAAAACGGAACGGCGCTTACGCTCCTCGTAGTAGTCCAGCATGTACTGGCGGAAATCGGAATATTCGACTATCGGTTTCATCGGTTATAAATATACAACCGGTTTTTCTGAAAGTCAATAGTTTTATGAAACAAAAATGCTTATTTTAGTGAAAAATACGAAAAATTTACAATGTTTTCTAAAAATTTTTGCTATATAAAACACTTTGTTTCATATAGCATTGCATATTGGTCTGCCTGAGTTCGTCTTCGTCTGGATATGCGTCAGATGGATACAATGTTTGGGTATCAATCCAGCATGATGTTAAAAACATCAACATCAGTAAGCAACACATTGACCCAGGACATTTTTTCATAGATATAAATCTGCGATTGAAAATATGGGTAAATATATACATTTTCACTTTCGTAAAAAGAAAAAGCCCCAAAGCTGGAATGGCTTTTGGGGCTTATTTTGTTAGTGATTCTTGCTTACAATTTCTTAGAAGCTGAACACGGTTTCTACACCGAAGCGGAGGGCATCGTCATCCTTGTTGTCCTGGATGGGCATGTCCACCATGCCGAAGGCCGTGATTTCCAGGTTCTCCACCGGCGTGATGTAGATGCGCCCACCCACATCGAATGTGGCGGCAGTCTCGTCGTCGTCATCCAGCGTGTGGGTGTGGTATTCCACAGGAATGCCCAGCTTGATGAACTCGGCAAGCTTGAGGGCGGGCTCGGCATAGGCGAAGAAGTATTCGGGAATCTCTCCGTTGTCGAGATCGCTGGCGTCGTCTGCGGCATCACCCCTGTCGATGAGGGCGTAGAAGGCCGTAGTCTGGATTTCGAACATGCCCAGCTCGAAGGAAGGTTCGGCCAGGAAGGTGTGGGCCGTAGAGGTCCAGTCCTGTTCCTTTACCACATCGCCGTCATCCATCAGGTAGTCGCCGTGGAAGCCGTAGACGGCGCGGAAACCAAATCCGCCGAGACTCACGCCTGCTTCGATACCGGCGTGGAGCTCGTTGTGCTGTGTTTCCTGGAAACTCTTGTAGTCTACATACGGACGCAGGTGCTGACCGGCGTAGTCGAATTCGTAGGCGGCATGAACATCGTAGACCTTGGCGCCTTCGTTGTCGGCCCAGTCGTTATCACCGCGACCGAAACCGAAGCCGAGCACGAACCCGGCCAGGTCGATTTCGAGACCGCGGATATCGTGTTCCTTCATGCCGGCGGCGTTGTCGGCAGGATCGTCGTAGTCGTAGTAGGCGACGAATGCGCCTTCCGAGAAGGTCAGGTCGCCGGCCTTGACGGCAAAGAATTCTGAGGGCTGGTACTGGATGTAGGCTCCATTGTACATGGCAGGAGGATCCGTGGTTTCGTCGTCAGCCTCAAGGCCTACAAAAGCAGACCACTTTTCGTTGAACTGGATTTCAAAATTCAGGTCAAAGGTAGAGGCGTAGCTGTGGTTCAGGTCATCATCAACCCAGACATTGCCTGTGTAGGCATCGAATTCCACTTCGCCACCGAACTTGACTTCCATCTTGGCTTCGGATGTGCCTTCGTTCATGCTGGCCTTGAGCATGTCGAGGGCGTTACCGGCAGCATTGGCCACTTCGCCGGGGTTGGTGTTCTCAGCAGGAGCGGCCGCCTCTTCGGGCTTAACTTCTTCAGCCTTGGGTTCTTCGGCGGGCTGTGCGGCAGCAGTCTGCTCAGCAGGCTGTTCCTGAGCGGCAGCCGGTGCCTGTTCGGCGACTGGTGCTTCCGTCTTTTCAGCGGCGACGGATTCTTCGGCCTTCGGCTGTTCAGCTGCAGGCTGAGCTTCTTCTACTGCAGGCTTCGCTTCTTCTGTAGCGGGCTGCTCAGTAGCAGGAACGGAAGCGGCGGCTTCTGTTGTCGCGGGTGCTGCGTCCTGTGCAAGTGCCGGCATCGCAAAGAATGCTGCGGCAGCAAGGCCGGACAAGAGGTGGGACGATAAACGGTTCTTCATTTTTCACTCCTTTGACGGATTTTTTGTCGTTTTTGTAACACTCCGTCCACTGTTTTACAGTTCATGTCGCAAAAACGGTTGGCAAACGCTTTTCGCGCACGGTAGAGCAAAATGTGTGCCAATTTTTAGTTAATTGCTGTTAGTTTGGTCTAACTTAAGCATTTTAATAAAGGGCTGGCAGGTTTCGGGCCCACCAGCCCTCTTCGGTTTTTGAAAGTAAACGCTTAGTCTTCGAATCTCTTTTCTTTGTTGGCCTTGATTCCGAAAAGCTTGAGGAAAATTCCCGTGCCGACAAGCACCACGATAGCGGCGACAATCCACGAGGTGTTTCCACCAACGGGTACCTGGTAAAGGAGTACCGCCACGGCCCAGGCAAGGAGAGTCTGCACCGTCGCCATGAGAATGGCCAGGCCTAGTCCGATTTCGCGGGCAACGACACCCATGGCGGCAAGGCAAGGCACATAGAGCAAGATGAAGATGAGGAATGCGAATACCTGCCAGTTGAAACCGTCCACCGGGTTTCCGTTCTTATCCGGATTGTGGAAGTAAGAACGGAGGTTGGCGTAGATGTCAGCTGTTTCGGAAAGGTCCCCTTCTTCGAGAGCGCCCATTTCGTCTTCGGAGAGTTCGAGACCTGCGGCAGCGAGCTTAGCAAACACGGCTTCGCGAGTCTTTTCGTCCTCTTCTTCTTCGCCGAAGGTTTCGATGGCTGCATATTCTTCGCAGGTCAGCACCTTGGCGTCGGTAATCTTGTCAAGAGTTTCCTTCTTGAGTTCGGCGGCTTCCTGGCCTTCCAATTCTCCGGAGGTTCCCAGCGGATCTACGAGAGAGCCGAACACTTCGGCGAGGTTAGCGGGAATGGATCCGAGGGCCTCCAGCAGGGCGCCCTTCATGTCGGGAGCGCCGCCTTCTTCCTCTTCTTCGGCAGGGCATTCGTCAATGCCTGCGATAAGGGGCTTTTCTTCTGCGGGAGCCTCGGCAGGAGCGGCTTCGGCAACAACTTTTGCGGATTCAGCAGGTGCTGCGGCACTATCGGCAACCACAGCGCTATCGGTTGCA
>CAMKNA010000023.1 GCA_946414075.1 uncultured Fibrobacter sp. | reverse complement strand
CAAGGTCAAGAAGGATTTCGAGAAGCAGGAGACCAAGTTCAAGGATTACTACGACTTCAGCGAACCGGTTTCCAAGATTCCGAGCCACCGTATGCTGGCGCTCCGTCGCGGCGAAAAGGAAAAGGTGCTCCGTCTTTCTATCGAAGTCCCCACCGAAGAACTGGTGGGCTACCTGAAGGCCCAGGTCATCAAGAAGGATTCCGTATGGAAGCCCTACCTGGAAGACATGTGCCAGGACGCCTGGGAACGCCTACTCCAGCCCAGCATGGAAAGCGAAGTGCGCCTGCTTTTGAAGGACGCCGCCGAAGAAGAGGCCTTCAAGGTGTTCAGCAAGAATCTGCAAGACGTTTTGCTGGCCGCCCCTGCTGGCCACAAGGCCGTACTTGCCTTGGATCCGGGTTTCCGCACGGGTTGCAAGGTGGCCGTTCTGGACGAGAACGGCAAGTTCATGGACCATGGCGTGATCTACCCCCATGAACCCAAGAACGACAAGGCCGGGGCCTGCGTCTACCTGATGCAGCTCATCGACAAGTACAAGATTGACCTGATTGCCATTGGCAACGGTACTGCGAGCCGCGAGACCGACGCCTTCTGTGGCGAGATGGCCCTGAAGTTCAAGGGCAAGGTTCCGCCCCGCGTGATCGTGAGCGAGGCCGGCGCTTCCGTGTACAGCGCCAGCATGATTGCCATCCAGGAATTCCCCAAGGAAGATGTGACCACCCGTGGAGCCATTTCCATCGGTCGCCGCCTGCAGGATCCCCTGGCCGAGTTGGTGAAGGTGGAGCCCCAGTCTATTGGCGTGGGCCAGTACCAGCACGATGTGAACCAGCGCGAACTGAAGAAGCGCCTGGACGAAGTGGTGGAGAGCTGCGTGAACATGGTGGGCGTGGATGTGAACAGCGCTTCCGCTCCGCTCCTTGCCCATGTGGCGGGTTTAAGCAGCACCCTTTCCGAAGCCATTGTGAAGTACCGCGAAGAGAACGGTGCCTACGCTAGCCGCGAAGCCCTGAAGAATGTGAAGGGCTTTGGCCCCAAGGCCTTTGAGCAGGCCGCCGGCTTCATGCGTATCCCCGGTGCCGAGAACCCGCTGGATGATTCCGCCGTGCACCCTGAAAACTACGCCCTGGTAGAGAAGATGGCCGAGAAGGCCGGAGTGTCCGTGAAGGACATGGTGGGCAATGCCGAGGCGGTGAAGGCCATCAAGGTGGACGAGTTCCTCTCTGACGAGGTGGGTAAGGCCACCTTGGATGACATCTTGAAGGAACTCCAGAAGCCCAGCCGCGACCCCCGCAAGGAATTCCGTTACGCCAAGTTCGACGACCGCATCAAGACCATCAACGACCTGGTGACGGGCAGCTGGATGGAAGGCGTGGTGACCAATGTGGCCAACTTCGGTGCCTTTGTGGATATCGGTGTCCATCAGGACGGCCTGGTCCATGTTTCCGAAATCAGCGACAAGTTCATTGCCGATGCCAAGGAAGCCCTGACGGTGGGTGACATCGTGAAGGTCCGTGTGGTGGCGGTGGATGCGAACCAGAAGCGCATCAGCCTTTCCATGAAGCAGGAGCAGACCGACGGTGTGGCAGGCGCAGGCGCCAGTGGCCCGCGCGGCCAGCGTGCTGGCGGACCCAAGGGTGGCTTTGGTGGCCGCGGCCGCGATAACCGCGGCGGACGCCCCCAGGGGGGCATCCAGGGCCACGCGACCATCGCCGACCTGAAGAACAAGATTGCCGGTAAGGAACGCCCGGGTGCCGCTCCCAAGAAGCCCGCTCCGCAGGTCCAGATCGGCAAAATGAACTCCATGCTCAAGCAGATAATGAAAAAAGCGAAGTAGGCGAGAGATACAGAATTGCTTGCAATTCTGCATCCGAGCCGCCCTGAGCTGCGCACCGAAGGTGCGCAATGCGAAGTAGCGCCAAGGCGAAGAAGGCCCCAAATTACCAAATAAAAAAGCCCGACCTAAGGTCGGGCTTTTTAGATCCGTAATTAAACGCCCATTAATCCCCGGTGAAGATGATCACCAGCACAGAAGCGATAAAGGCGGCGGACACGATCAGGAATTCCCAGGGGTTTTCCATGATGGAAGACTTGGCAGAAGAAGAAGCGTCTGCGGGCTGCTTAGCGGCCTCAGCCTTGGCGGCTTCTTCGGCGGCCTTCTTGTCAGCTTCGGACTGGGCGAGAGCGGCGCTGTCTACAGGAGCTTCCTCGGTCTTGGTTTCCAGCACTTCGGCGGAGTCGGCCTTGGTGGTGTCGGCGGCAGCTACGGCTTCAGCAGGAGCGGCGGCAGCAGAGTCGGCCGGTGCGGCGGCTTCAGCAGGCTGAGCGGCGGAGTCGGCAGGAGCGGCAGCGGCTTCAGCAGCAGGCTGAGCAGCGGAATCAGCAGGAGCGGCGGCGGGAGCAGCAGCAGGAGCAGCGGCTTCGGCGGCGGGAGCAGCGGGAGCGGCTTCAGCAGGGGCAGCGGCTTCGGCAGCAGGAGCAGGCGCGGCAGCGGGGGCTGCAGCGGCTTCAGCCTTCGGGGCTTCAGCAGCAGCGGCGGCAGGAGCTGCTGCTTCGGTCTTCGCGGGTGCGGCAGCGGTCTTCGCGGGTGCGGCAGCGGGAGCGGCGGCAGCAGCGGGAGCCTTAGCGGCGTCGGCTGCGAAAGCGATTGCTGTAGCAAACACGGTTGCCATCAAAATCTTTTTCATCATAGAACACGTTCCTTTTTAAGGTTAATTTCAATTTATACATGACAAAAATAATACTTCTAGAGCCGTTTTGCCAAGAAAAATTAAAAAAAATCCACAAAAGTCGTTTTTTTGTCGTTTTATCGACGTTTTTTACAAAAAAAGGACGACTTTGGGTTTGGACAGGCCCTTTCGGTCATGGGTTTTTAGACGATAGGCGAAAGATGTGGTTCGGCAGGCACACCAACCTTGGTGAAAGATTTATCTTTGAGATGAATTTAATTCCTAGCCCCTAACACCTAACCAATAACCCCCATTACCTACTATGGCATTCAAATACGAAGCGACCGTGCAGCACGGTGAAGACAAAACTGAATATGTAAATCTCGGCAAGGACGGCGTCTCCGTCTCCGAATTCGAAGGCAAGAAGATTTTGAAGGTCGCCCCCGAGGCCCTTACCAAGATAGCCCAGGCGGCATTCGAAGAAGTGAGCTTCAGGCTCCGCCCGGCCCACACGCAGAAGGTGGCCAAGATTCTCCAGGACCCCGAAGCCAGCGATAACGACAAGTTCGTCGCTCTCACGCTTCTGAAAAACGCCTGTGTGGCCGCCAAGGGAATTCTCCCGTTCTGCCAGGACACCGGTACGGCCATCTGCATTTGCCACAAGGGCCAGCAGGTCTGGACCGGTGCCGACGACGCGAAGGCCATCTCCGAAGGTATCTACAATGCCTATACTGGCAAGAACCTGCGCTACAGCCAGATTGCCCCGCTCACCATGTACGAGGAAAAGAACACGGCTTGCAATCTGCCGGCCCAGATTGACATCCACGCCGAGGAAGGCGCCGACCTCAAGTTCCTGTTCGTCGCGAAGGGCGGCGGCTCTGCCAACAAGACCTACTACTGGCCCATGACCAAGGCGCTCCTCAACCCCAAGTCCCTTGAAAAGTTTATCTCGGACAAGGTAAAGACTCTCGGTACAGCGGCCTGCCCCCCGTACCACCTGGCCATCGTGATTGGCGGAACCTCTGCCGAAATGAACACCCACACCGTGAAGCTCGCCAGCTGCGGCTACCTGGATGACCTTCCGACCACCGGTTCCGAAGGTGGCCGTATGTTCCGCGATGTTGAAATGGAAGAGAAGGTGCTGCACATCTGCCAGAAGACGGGTATTGGCGCCCAGTTCGGTGGCAAGTACTTTGTGCACGATGTTCGCGTGATCCGCTGCCCGCGCCATGCTGCCAGCTGCCCGGTCTCCATCGGCGTCAGCTGCTCCGCCGACCGTAACATCAAGGCAAAGATTGACGAGAACGGTCTCTGGCTCGAGAAGATGGAACACAACCCGGAACAGTACCTACCGAAGGGAGATGCCGTGAACATGGCTCCGGCCGTGGAAATCGATCTCGACCGCCCCATGAAGGATGTTCTCGCCGAACTCACCAAGTATCCGGTGAAGACCCGCCTGAACTTGAAGGGCACCATGATTGTGGCCCGCGACATGGCACACGCCAAGATCGCTGAAATCTTCGACAAGCAGGAAAAGGGCGAAGCTCTCTCCGATATCGAGAAGACTGTTCTTGAAGTCGTGTCCAACCACCCGATTTACTATGCCGGCCCGGCCAAGACGCCGGAAGGCATGCCCACAGGAAGCTTCGGCCCCACGACTGCAGGCCGTATGGACCCGTATGTGATGCGTTTCCAGAGCAAGGGCGCTTCCATGATCATGGTGGCCAAGGGCAACCGCAGCCAGGATGTCACGGACGCTTGCCACAAGTACGGCGGTTTCTACCTGGGTTCCATTGGCGGCCCGGCTGCAATCCTTGCCGAACAGAACATCTTGAGCAACGACATTGTCGCCTTCCCGGAACTGGGCATGGAAGCCATCCGCAAGATTACCATCAAGGACTTCCCGGCTTTCATCCTCGTGGACGATAAGGGCAACGATTTCTTCAAGGACTTGCTCTAAGGACATTGCCCTTGCGCCAAGCGGATGCGGCTCGTCTTAACGAGCCGTAGAAGCGCGGAGTATTTGGCTTCGTAGGTTCTTTACAGCAAGGGCCAAATACGGAGTCATCTAATTGCGATGGGAATGCTCTTTTTGGCATTCCCATTTGCTATGTGGGCGATGTAGTATCCCTGGGGGAGACTCTCGAGAGAAACCCTTTTGTTTCCAACCATTCTTTCCTGGTACGAGACCACCTTGTTGCCCCGTATATCAAAAATTTGGATACGGACTAGGGATTCTTGCGGAACGCTGACCATGAGTGCGTTATGTGCATAATGGACACTTATGGGTGAGTTGAGATTTTTTGCTTCTACAGGCTTTGGAAGCCCGTCAGTGAATTTCTCTCCGATGCCTACGCCCTTCTCCTGGACGAAATTGGAAATCAGGCGGATGTAGTAGGTCTGGTATCCGAGACTTGGCTCCGTGAGTTCCCAGGAATCGATGGGCCAGCCGTTGTTGATGTTGCTGTACATCTTTTCATGGGGTTCCCCTACGGGAATGGAAACGGCATAGCAGAGGGCGTTGTTGCTTGCGCTTCCGCAGCCTTTTACGGAGTTGTCGGCATCGTATTGCTTGCAACAGTCTGCCCAGGTATAGCGGGAGTTTGCGCCGCCTGTCACATAACCAGGAGCGGGGTTTTCGCCGAACCATCCGTGGTAGAATAGGGTAGCGCTCTTGCTGGCCCCGTAGCTTCCCATGTTGGACAGGTATACCATGCCGAAGGGGTTTACGCCGTGCAGGTAGTGCAGGTAGTCTTCGGCGGCGTTGCTGTTTCCCATTTTTTCAAAGAGCAGTCCGCTGGCTGACTTTGCCGAATTGGAACCCCAGTTGTAGTCCCGGATATAGGCCCGGTAGCCGTCGTGCTCAAGCCCATTGGCAAAGTACTTGCTTGTTTCAAAAATATTGACAAATCTTTCATTGATAAGGCTCTTGGTTTCGGACTTGGCATCCTTGTACCCTAGGTAGAGGATGTAGAGCAGGCTATGGTTTACGCGGTACTGGTCCAGTGCCCAGCTCCCGTACTGCCGCATTAGGGGTAGACTGTCTGGAGTTGTCTCGAAACGCCTGAGGTAGGTGGCGTCGCCTGTCAGTTCGTACATGGCGAAGTCTGCGGCCACCTTCACTACAAAGCGTGCCCCTGTCGTGTAGTCAAAGTCTATCTCCTGCTGGCCTGCGGCCAGGTCCTTAGTGCCGTATTCCGCCTTGTTGTTGTAGAACATGGAATCTGGGTGGGCTTCGGCCCATTCAAAAGCCCGTTGGGCAGCGTCTTTCAATGTCTCTGCATAGGTGGTGTTGCCACGCTTACTTGCAACGATGGACCCGAGAGCGAAGGCCTTGGCTGCAGAATAGGCGGACATGGTGTTGGGCGCCCCGTAGTAGCTACGGCCTTTTGCGGCAGAAGGTGGCGAGGCATGGTCTTCGTCGACGACAGAGAGAACGGATCCATCTGTATTCTGCATGCGCAACAGATGGTCCATGCCCCATTTGACTTCGTCCAGGATATCGGGAATGCCGTTTCCGGATTCGGGAATGTTGTAGTCGTCGGTAAATGCCTTGGGTTTTTCCATGTAAGCCCGCAAGAGCATCTCGATGTAGTTGCCGTTCCATATGGTATACTTGTTGAAGTCGCCAGCATCGAACCAGCCACCGCTCACATCGCGCTCGGTGTTGGCGTTGGTGCTGTCCGTAAACAGGCGGGCCTTTTTATCTTGTTCGTGATTGATGGCGTCGGCCCAGTCTGCGCCCGCATACTTGGCATCTTTCGCTATGCCTACCCGCTGGTAGAACATCATGCGCATGGCCGCTTTTAGAATGTCGTTGTAAACATCATCCTTGATATGGAAATAGAAGGACTGCTTTAGGTTGTCTGATTTGTCCCGCACATAGTATGTTCCAGGAGTTGTGACCGAAGAAAAATCGAACCACCAGATTTTATCTCCGGAGGAGGTGTCAATGGCACCTTCCTGGAAAACGATGGGTGAGCCCGAAAATACCACCTTCGAGGTGGCGGAGTCCACCACTTCCATGGCGGTCCCGGGAGTGTAGGAGAGGGAAGCGTCGTACCCCCTTTCAGGGGACCGGAGTACGGCAATCTTTTTTGCCGATGGACGGTATCCGAACTGGTCTACGGTAATGAACACATCCTGGGCAATGGCGATGCATGTGGTTGCCAGTATGACAAAAAGGGAAATGCGCCCGGTGAGGCGAAATTTTGAAATACCCATAAACACCTCCATAAAGGAATATAAACAAAAAAATCCTATTTAGCACATTGTATGAAAATAAAATCCTTTAAAATCTCTGCGGAATGTTATTTTTTAATAGTTAATTTATACATGTTCAAGGTTTCGAAGTTTTTTTAACTTTTAGAGAATACGGGTCTGGCTATGGAAGGAAAAATTCATTCGCAAATCAGCGACATCATCGTCAAGGACATGATGGAGGGCGTGATAGCCGTCAATTGCGAAGGTGTCATCGGCTATGTGAACAACGCCACAGAGATGATTCTCAAAAAAACAAGGGACCAGCTAGAAGGCAAGTCCGTGGTGGCTGCCTTCTTTGGTTCCGAAATCAATGACGAATTCAACCAGACCATTATGGACGCCATTTATGATAAAGAAGGCGCGGTCCACGAAAAGCTGGTTCCCTATTATGCTGACGGAAAAGTTATCCAGTTGCACATGATAGCCTCTATCCTGCGTGAAAACGAAAAGAAGGTAGGGGTCATTATTGTCTTGGGGGATGTGACTGACCTTGTGGAACAGAAGGTTCGTGCGGCAGATCAGACTCAGCGGTTGCTGGATTCTGTGGTGATGACCCTTTCGCAGGCCATCGACGAACGATCCTCTTATACGGCGAACCATACACGCAACATGGTTCGGATTGCGGAGACTTTTCTAGACTGGCTAGACAAGACGGACAATTCCTGGAAGTTTAATAAATCCCGTCGCCGTAGTTTCTTGATGAGCGTGTGGCTTCATGATGTAGGTAAGCTTGCCGTTCCCCTGGAAATCATGGATAAGGAGAGCAAGCTGGGAGCCCAACTACGGGTTATTGAAGATCGTTTTGTTATGATCTCGTTGCTTGACGAGATAGCCATGTACCGGGGGGAGATTACAGCAGAGCAAAGAGCCTCCCGTAAGCAGGAAAGGGACTGCGCCCTGGACGAAATCCGCCGTATCAACCGGGCAGAGTTTGTTCCCGATGACAAACTGGATCTTTTGAAGAAAATCATATCGGAAAAGTACCGCGATGAAAACGGGATGGAACATCCCCTTTTGACGGATGAGGAAATCGAGAACCTGTCTATTCGCAAGGGAACGCTGAATGACAGGGAACGGTCCATTATCCAGAGCCATGCGGTGGTGACCGGAAGGATTCTGGACCAGATCCAGTTCCCCGATGAATACTGCCATGTGCCTATATGGGCTTCCGAGCATCATGAACTTTTGAGTGGTCGCGGTTATCCCTATCACTTGACGGGTGACCAGATTCCCAGGGAAGTGCGCTTGCTGACCATCCTGGATATTTTCGAAGCCTTGACGGCAAAGGACCGTCCTTACAAGAAACCCATGCCTTTGGAAAGGGCCCTCTCCATTTTGGAAAGCATGGCGTCCAATGGGGATTTGGACGGAGAAATCCTTGCGCTGTTCAAGGAAAGTAAGGCCTGGGAGAAGGTTATCCTAGAATAGGTTCTGTAACCGGCCGCCACTCTCCGGGTTGCAGGTTTCCGAGAGAGATGTCTCCGACTTTTACTCGTATCAGCCGGAGAGTAGGAAACCCCACGGCGGCAGTCATGTGTCTGACTTGGCGATTCTTGCCTTCGGTAAGGGTCATCTGTACCCAGCTGGTAGGGATGCTTGCGCGGAATCGCACCGGCGGGTTTCGGGGCCATAGCCACTGAGGTTCTGGGACTATTTCTGCCTTGCAGGGCCTGGTGTGGTACCCCTTGATGGTCACTCCGGCAGAAAGCTTTCGGATGGCGTCTTCGGTAATGTCGCCATCTACCTGGGCAAGGTATGTCCGGGGGTGGGCGAATTCCGGGTCCAGCAGCTTCTTGATAAGCTTGCCGTTGTCTGTCAGGAGCAGGGCCCCTTCGCTATCGTGGTCCAGCCGACCTGCGGCGTATACGCCGGCAGGGAACCCGAAGGTATCCAGGGCGGGGTGGCCTGCTTCGGGGGTGAACTGGCTCAGCACTCCATAGGGCTTGTTGAATAGGATAACGGTGGACATCTCGTGAAAAAATAACTAAATGTGAGATGACGCTATGATTGACTTTACCGGACTTCTAGATTATGCCTATGAACAGCGGCTGTATGATTCCAGCTATCACGGTTTGGAACATTGGCACCAGGTGGAATTCAACGGCATGTTGTTGGCGTCCAAGACGGGGGCAGACATTACGGTAGTTCGGCTGTTTGCGCTGTTTCATGATTGCAGGCGTATGGACGATGCCTACGATGTGGAGCATGGCCCCCGTGCGGTAGAGTTTATTGACCGTTGCATTGCTGAAAAACGGCTTGAGTTAGATGAAGAACGGCTAGAAAAACTCCGTAGGGCTTGCCGCCTGCACACCAGGGAACAGCAAACTGGGGACATCACCATAGATACCTGCTTTGATGCGGATCGCCTGGACTTGGGGCGTGTGGGGATTTACCCCATGGAAGAAAAGATGGCTACCGATGCCGGCCGAAAAATTGCCCACAAGCTAGCACAGGCTGAGGTGTCTGTTTTCAAACAGCGCGAGTGGATTCGGAATTTTAGTTTTTAATAATTTTACCCGTGAGCAGCAAGCGCCTCGTATTAACGAGGCGTGGTTGCGAGAGTGAGCGCTAGCCGGAGAAGTTGCTCTTGGTTTTAGCGCGATCGGTCATGTGTCTGCAAATAGGGCAGGTCTCGACCTTGTGGCCACGGGCCTTGCAGTAGGTGCGTCCGAAGTAGATGATCTGCAGGTGGCGCTTTTCCCATTCGCTTTCGGGGAAAATCTTTTTCAGGTCTTTCTCGGTTTGCTCTACGCTAGAACCATCGCTTAGTCCCCATCGGGCTGCCAAACGGTGGATGTGGGTGTCTACCGGGAATGCGGGAATCTTGTAGGCGTGGCTCATGACCACGCTGGCGGTCTTGTGGCCCACGCCGGGCAGGGCTTCCAGCTCTTCGAAGGTACAGGGGACCTTTCCCCTAAATTTTTCTACCAGGGTCTTGGACAAGTTGAAGATGTTTACGCTCTTGGTGTTGAAAAATCCGCAGGGCTTGATGATTTCGGCAATGCGATTTACGCCGAGCTTTACCATGGCGGCAGGTGTTGCCGCTTCCTTGAAGAGAACTTTGGTCACCTGGTTTACCCGTACATCCGTACACTGGGCGCTGAGCACTACGGCGACCAGAAGGGTGTAGGGGCTTTTGAAATCCAGCGGAATTGGCGGGTTTGGAAACAGCTTGTCCAAAGTTTCGCTGATGAATTTGATTTTGTCTGGCTTTACCTTGGCCACTATTTACAGTCCCGCGTAAAGTCCTGCTGCATGTTGAAACTGGGCGTCTCGTCGTCGGGGTGGCCCACTTCTACCGCCGGCACCCCTGCGTAGGTGGTGTGGGGCGGAACATCGGTCAAGACTACCGCGCCGGCGCCGATCTTTGCGCAGTCGCCGATATGGATGTTGCCGAGCAGCTGGGCGTGGGCGCCAAGCATTACGCCGTTCCCGATTTTCGGGTGACGGTCGCCGATTTCATTACCTGTTCCGCCAAGGGTTACGCCGTGCAAGAAACTTACATTGTTCCCGACTACAGCGGTCTCGCCGATGACGATGTTGGTGGCATGGTCAATGAGAAGCCCGTGGCCGATCTTTGCGGCCGGGTGGAAATCCATTCCGAATTTGCGGCTGATGATGTTCTGGAGCATCTTGGCTGGGAACCGTCGGTTCTCTTCCCAGAGCACATGGGCTACGCGATAGGCCTGCAGTCCCTGGAACCCCTTGAAAAGCAGCAATGGCTCCAGATAGCCGGTGCAGGCGGGATCGCGCAGTACGGTGGCGCGCATATCGTGGACGGCATCGTCCATAAGTTCGGGGTGCTTGACATACAGTTCGCTGAAAATCTTTTCCAGTTCGGCTCGGTCGATGACTTCTCCGGCCAGCTGGCATGCGAGCGTTACCGCCAGCATATCCGCAAAGTCCTTGCGGTTCAAAACCTGTTCTTCTAGCATCAGACGGGAAAGGGGTTCTTGCTTTACAAGCTCCTGGGCCTCTTTCCGTAATTCTTTTTCAATTTCGTCAATAGTCATCGTGGATTCAAATCTAGAAATTAAGAGCTAGTATATGATCATGAAATCTTTGGTTTTTCCGCTGGAGCCCACCCTGTAGCGGTAGACGCCGGGCACCATTTTGGATTTTATGAAACTTTCCTCCAGACAGAGCGTCTCCCCATCGTATTTCTCCCGTAATACAAGGTCGCCTCTACGGTTACGGATCTCGATAAATTTCTTGTCCGATGGGAGCGGCGCAAAGCACAGGTTCCCGTAACGCCAGGGGGTGGGGTAGGCCCGCAAAGGCTTGGATTCCAGCTTTCCCGGCAGGGGCGCAGGGTTCTCGAAACGAGTGAAAATCCAGAGAAGAGAATCGGTTCCGAAGGATTCGGAACGGAGAGAGTCCAGCGTGTTTAGGCTGGAAATTTTTCGAAGGCGTGCATGACCATCCTTGAACAGCAACACGCTTGCCTTGCCTACATAGTTTTCAAGGTTTGGGAATCCGCCCTTGTAGTAGTTGTAGGTGAATATGGAAGAATCGGGTTTGAAAGTGTCCACGGTAAAACTGTAGGGAATGCTGTTCCAGTTGGGTTGGTCCTTGGAGAACCAGGCGCTGGAATCTACGGTCCTACTTGTCGGTCCGGAATAGGCCAGTCGTTCCGCAAAATCCTGGAAGACATCCTGCGGATCCTTCTTACGGGCTTCGAGAGCCTGGGCCAGCTGTTGCCGGAAGGGGTTTTCGGGATTTTTGGCGAAGCCATCCCAAAGGGCCCTGTCAAAGAGTGGGTCCACATGATTGTGGAGGTACAGGAAGAATACAGACGCCCCGTACGGGACAATAGATTCGTCCAAGGGCTTACCCATCTCTTCAAAGAAACTGGGGATGTAGCGGAAGTAGTCGTTTACCTCGGGGGCGCCCACCTCCTCCATGCCGGTAGCAGAAGCTTCGAACCAGAAATTCATGTGCTCGTAGGGGTTTAGGTAGCGAACCTGGACGGCATGATAAAGTTCGTGGAAGGCCGTGACTCGAATGGCCTTGTCCCATTTTTCGGCATAGGAGTATTTTTCGAAAGGGTTTGTGATTTCTTTGTTGGATTTCCAGAAAGTACAGTTCTTGCCGTTGGCTTCTAGCGAATCGTATGCCGGATGGTAAACATCTACTACCTTGAAATCGTTGTCTATCATCATTTCGGAAATTTGCCAGTTGCTCCGACCTGCGAAATTTGTGATGGCAAAGCATTCTTCGCAAAAACCTTTGCTCCCGTGAACCACTCTTGGATTGCGGACAAGGTTCAATTCTATGACTTCCACCCCGTACAGCCCCGACTTCACGGACTTCATGAAATGGACGGTGGTGTCCCTGCCTTGGGGTGGGCGCATCTTGTTCTTGCTCACATGTAAATCCCAGGCTTTTTCCAGATTGACAGAGAGACTGTCCACGAATTTTTCCGTGGTGGCGTGGGGACCTTTTAGGGTATAGAAAATCTGGAAATGGGCAGTTGTCTTGGAATAGACGGAGTCGTAAAGATCCTCAACATCGCAGGATCTCAGGGCGTCTGTCGCTGTGGAGACGACTTTCCCTTTGTTCTTTGTCCAGCTTTCCACAGCCTGCATGGTGCCGCAGTGTCCGTGTGCGTTCACGGAGGAGACTGTTGCCGCCGCGATGACTGAACCCGTCAGGAAAATTTTGCGTAACGCCTTGAACACGCTGACCTCTACAGAATACCCTGCAATTTTTGCAGAGCCCTTTCCCTGACAGCCTTGTCGATGGTGATGGCCTTCTGGTGGTGGGGCTTGATTCGGGCATCCACAATCAGGGGCGCATCTGCGGCCCAGTGTTTTTGCTCCACCCGTTCATTTAGGCCGTACAGATCATGGGCCGGGTCTGAACGGGTAAAGGTCAGCCACAAGAAATCGCGAAGATTGGTTTGCGGACATTCCGTGCCCAGGGTAGATGTGTCGTCCACCACGCTTATCCAGGGGTAGTTCTCCCGGAAATTCCAATCTGTGAGACTTTCCTTTAACGATGCCAACTCGGCTTCAAAACTTGCACCGCCGCCGTTCCATTTCAGCGCTAAGACTCCGGGCATTACGATTTTGACATCGGCAAAGGCGGCGGGCAGGCGTAGGCTCTGCAGGTCGGCGCTGTCGTTTCGCAGGTCCCGAACCTTGGGGCCCGCGGTGGCTATGACCAGCTTGGAGCCGTGATTCAGCGAGCCTCCGGTATAGTCCAGCGTATCGGTGGTGGTGGATGTCTGGAAATGCAGGTCCCTATCCAGGTGGACCCTCGTGAGCACATGGGTAAAAAACTCGGGAACCTTGTTTACATTCAGCTCGGGATTGTCCTCTTTGGCGGCAACCATCAGGTACTTGGTAAGGCTCACCTGGTTGAATCCCAGCAGCGCGTTTGCCGTCTTTAAAAGCTCCATGGGCTCACGCTCTTCGGGCCTAACATAGGGCCTAAAACTTTCTGAACCCAGTGCCAGGCAAAGCGGGTGCACCCCCGCTTCGTCTACGGCATGGACCGCATGGACTCCGGGTAACGACGCGGGCACCATGGGCCGTGTCATCTTGTGGATGAACTCTCCGAAAAGAGTGTCTTCTTGTGGAGGACGGCCCACTACGGTGAAGGGGTAGATGGCGTTCTTTTTGCAAAGGACCTTTTTCACCTTCAGGTAGGGGAACGGGTGCTTGCCGGAATAATAACCTACATGGTCAGCGAAGGGACCTTCTGGTTTCAAGTCCGGCGCCACTTCTCCCAGAATGCAGAAATCCGCATCGCTGGAAACCAGGTAACCGTCGTGAATAAAGTAGCGAAATCGGCGCCCGCCGAGCATTCCGGCGAAAAGCAGCTCCGACAGGTTCTCGGGCATGGGCATGATGGCCGCAAGCGTGTGTGCCGGCGGGCCTCCCAAGAAAATGCTTACCTTCAGGGGTCGCCCTTCCTCGATGGCCTTCTGGTGGTGCCGCGCGATGTCACGCTTAATTTGATAATGGAGCCCGCATTCGTCCGGGCCGTACTCGTTTCCGGAAATCTGGATGCGGTACATCCCCAGGTTTGTGGTCATGATTCCGGAGCTCTTGCCCGGACGGCTCGCCACCTGGGGCAGCGTGAGGAATGCGCCGCCGTCGTCGGGAGCGCACTTGACCTGTGGCAAATCTTGCAGGGTGCATTCCTGGAAGTCGGCGATGCTCCCGCTTTGGACGGGCAGGCTGCGCAAGCCGGCCTTGGCCGCCTGCACCAGGATCCCAAGATGCGGATGCTTGAAAAAGCTTACGGGGTTCGACTTGAAAAGCACCGCGGTCTGCGTACTTTCAAGCGTGTCGCGGAACAGAAAGTCCATTCGTTCGCGGGTCCCGAAAATGTTGGCGGCGGCAGGGAATCTGCTCCCTTTCACCTTCTCGAACAGCAATGCGGGGCCGCCCTTTTCAAAGGCAATCCGGGCCATTTCCGCCATTTCTAGGTCTGGGTCCACCTCGTTGTGGATACGCTTCAATAGGCCTGCTTTTTCCAAATCAAGCAGGGCTTGTTCTAGGTTGGCGTACATGAAAATCCCCAGGTTCTAGAAACCCTTAGCCTGCGGTAGCGCTTTGCTCCAGGGCCTCGATGGACTGGGTCTTTTTCTGGGCTTCGTAGGCGAGCACCATGTCGCGGGTGTCCTTGCGGGCGTAGATGCCGTACACGATGTTCGCCTTGTCCATGATGGCGGCGAAGGTCTCTTCGGGAATGTCCGTGAACCCCTGGAAACTCATTTCGTCGTAGCAGGCAGTCATGTTCCCTTCGTCCACGAAACTGTGCTTTGCGGTAAACCCACGGAACGGACCGTCACCAAGACGCACGGTAACCTTGTTTTCCTTGACGGAACTGACAATGCCGGTCCACTTCAGGGTCCTGAACCCCCATTGGAGGTTGTAGCGGATCGTGGCGCCTGGTTCAAGCACCTTCGGGAATGTATAGTGAAGCAGGGGAGCGGGGCCCATCTGCAATTTCATCGGGGCGTATTGCAGCGTCTCCAGAACGTTCTTCAGGGAGAACTCTTGCCACGATGTCTGACTCAGTTGGACCATACGCGAAAAATGTAGTAAAAAGGTGTTGGACCTAGAACTCGAAGTCCACCGCACGGCGTTCGGTGACCACCTTTTTCACGAAAGCGACGATGGCCTGATGTTCGGGGTGTCCCTGGTAAAAATCAAGGGCTTCCTTGGTGCGGAAGGTGGTGTCCAGGGCGATGTCGTATTCCATGTCGCCGTTGCCGAGTTCTGCCTTGCCGAAGTTCAGCCCTGATTCGATGCTCACTAGGCCTGGAATTTTACCTTCCAAGGCGTGGAAGGCGTCCACCATCTTTTGACCGTTCTCCCTGGCGGTGGCCCCTTCGGCCTCGGCCTTCAGTTTCCAGAATACGATGTGTCTGATCATGAGTTCCTCTTTTCTTGGTAAAGTTTGCGGTAAAGGGCAAGCTGTCTCTCGAAGCAGTCGTTCCAGCTGAATTTTTCGGCGTAGGCCCGTGCGTTTTGCTTTTTGGCCTGCATGTCGGAATGGAAAAGTTCCACGATGGCGTCTGCCAGGGCGTGAGGCGTGCGTTCTTTGAGTATGGTGCCCGCTTTTGACTCCGTCACATGTTCAAAGGCAGCCCCTGTTTTGGCCCCTATTTGAGCGTTCCCGCTGGCCATGCTCTCCAAAATAGAAAGCCCGAATGTCTCCCAGCCCGAAAGGGCAAGCCCCATGTCCACGCTGGCGTAATGGCGGGCCATCTCGTCGATGGACTTGATAAAGCCCACATAGCGGATATGCTTGTGTTTCTGGACTGCTTCTTTGACTTGGGGTAGGTAGGGCCCCGTGCCAGCCAGAATGATTTCGGGCTCTACGCCCAGTCGTTCCGTCAGTTCGTCATAGGCACCAAGCAAAAGCTCGATACCCTTCTCCTCGCAGAACCGGTGGGGGAAAAATATGGTAAGGCGTTCTGGATTCCCGCCCTTGAAGTCGGCGACCAGGGCGTCGTCACGCTTGGCAGGAGAAAACATCTGGATGTCGCAACCCAGCGGAATCCAGTGGCTGTGGGGAAGCTTTCGCTTTTCCAGCCGTTCCATGACTTCCTTGCAGGAGACCTGGATGCCGTCGTACCTCTTGAATTCTTGTCGGGCGTACCAGAAGGCCACCCTTTCGGCAAGCTTTCCGAGCAAACAACCCAGCTTGTTTGCGACTGGACGGCCTACATAGGTGACGGGAAAGTCTGCATGCCAGAAACTGAGAAGAACGGCTTCGGGGCAGATTCGTTTGGCGGCCTTTCGTACCACGGTGGGAAGAATATAGGGCGAGCCCACCTCGATAACCTGGGGCATGTACTTTTTCAAGATGGGCCGTATCTGCATCTGCTTCCAGATAAAACGGTATTCCCAGTTTCCTGGAAAGCGGTAGGCATCGACATGCTCGATGATAAGCCCTGTACTGCGCCTTTCCGTGAAGGTCTTGTTGTCAGGCATCACGAAAACGCTCAGGACATCCTGGCGGCCTTCATAAAAGGCCATCTTCTGCAGGTGGTAACGACGGACCCCTCCTCCGGAAGGGCTCCAGAAGTTGTTGAAGTCGACTATAGTAAAAGGCGCTTGCGGCATGGGGCCTGGTCTACTCGGCTTCCTGCATCTTGTTGGACAGGGGGTCAATGTAGATGGGGCAGTTGTACTTGTGGCTCACGCCTAGCCGATTGGAATTGACGGAAAGGGTGAGGGTCTTGTTCTGGGAGTCCAGCCAGTAAATGGCGTCGGAATCACGCAGGTAGGGCCTGGGACCTTCAAATCCCTCTTCGGTAGGCACCAGTTCTCCACCAAGGAACAGCGGAATGTCCAGGCTCTTGTACAGGTCCAGCATCACGAAGGACCGGCGTTCGTGAATGTCGTCCAATTCAAGCCGGCCAGCAATCTTCAGGTGGTCCAGGCCATCGATCATCACAATCAGGTCCGAATTCTGTTTCCGTTCTTCTTTCAAGATGTTCATCATCTCGTTATTGTCGAAAGTGGGGTAGTCTTCCCAGATTTCAAGGCGGTTGGTACGGACCAGGTTCATGAGCTTCTTAGTGGCTTCGAGAATCTTGCCGTTAATGGCGTCGTCTTCATTCTGCTTTCGAACGGTAAGGATGGATTCTCCTGTTTCCATGGCCACCATGCGGTCGAAAATCTGCCGCCTTGGCGTTTCCAGGGCGATATAGATGATCTTCAAGATGGGGTTGCTGTCTATGAGGTCCAGAGCCAGGCTGGAAAGCAGCGAAGTCTTCAGTCCAAACGGCTTGGACGAAACGAAGAAGCACCCGGACTGGATACCGTCAATTTCCTTGGTAAGTCTCGGGAAATTGTTCAGGGAGTAACCCACGCAGGTGTCTGGAGGGCAGCCCATGGCGGCGTCGTAGTTTTCCTTGATGTCCTGGAGCAGCATGGATCGGCGATGGGTGTGCACCGTGTCTTCTTCGGTCTTGTCGATAAGGTCAAGAAGGTAATCGGCGCCCTTGTCGCGGACCAGCAAGTCTACCGTCTCGTCCTTGGACAATACGATGGACTTGAATCTCATATCCAGTTCTTCGGCCATCTTCAGGTAGCCCTGGATACGGTATTCCTGTTCGCGTCGGTTGTCTTCGCGCCGGAGGATTACCGTGGCGGAATCGGCACCACAGGCCTTGAGCTTGTACAGGTGACTTTGGGAAAGTTCCTGGTACATGGTGGAGACTACGCCGGGGATGCCCGCCAGGTCTGCCGTCAGGGCGTCAAAGAAGCCCTCCACGATGATGGGGCTGGTGTTTTCGGGCTGGATATTGAAGGGAATGTCGCTAGGTCCAGATGCGAAGGAAACATAGGGATGGGGCTTGCCATCGTCTTCTATGAGCCGCCCGTAGACGGAATGGATAAGGCCCTTGGAGTTTCGTGCGGGAATGGTGATTCGGGGCTCGTGATAGGCTTCCAGGTTGTCCAGGTAAAAACTTACCTGGTGGCGTTCCAGGCCCGAAAGCATGCAGTAGCTGAAGAAGGGTTCCGGATCGCCGCTGTAGTAGCCCAGGCCGTAAAGCTGGGCCTGGCCTATGCTCCAGCCCCTGGACTGTAAAAACTCTTCGGAAGAGGGGCTCTTGCAGGCGGCCCAGTGGCAATACCGGACAAAGCATTCCAGGACCTTTGATTTCTCGCCGCCCACTTCTTTTAGCCACAGATGGTCGTCTTGCTTGGAGTCCTGCTCCTGCTCTAGGCCTCCCAGGAATTCCATGGCTTCGGCTCTTGCGGCAGGCTCTTCCAATCCGTTGAAGCGGCTCCGCATGACAAACTCGACCAGGTCCCCTTCGCTTCCGCACTGGAGACAACGGTAGCGCCAGTAGCCAAGGGCATCGTAGAAGAACAGGGACGCCTCTTCAGGTGCATGGAACGGGCAGCTTGCAATCAGGTTCCGGCCCCATCGACTTAAAGGAATTCCCAATTGACGAGGGTGTGTTTTTACATGAGCAAAACTTGTATGTTCCTGGTCGATAAGCATAGGGCGCCTCCATATAGGAATCTAATAAAAAATACCCTGAATGGAACAATTTTTAAGACTTTTTATCTACTTTTTGGCTATGGTTATTCTCGGTATCGATCCGGGCTCTATTACGACAGGTTATGCCTTTTTGGAAAAGAATCCGAAGGGTTTTTCGGTGATGGAATACGGTACAATCCATTCGCCTTCGTCTAAGTCGTTGGAAGACCGTCTGTTGCAGATTGTCACTAAGTTGGAATCCCTGCTGGATCAGTACCGTCCAGACGCACTTGCCATGGAAGGGGTGTTCTTTGCAAAGAACGCCAAGAGCGCTCTTGTGCTCGGGCATATCCGCGGGGCCGTGCTTGTGGCGTGCCGCAAGCGGGGTATGACTTTTAACGAGTACCCGCCCAAGGTGGTCAAGCAGTCCGTGACGGGGGATGGTGCCGCTTCCAAGGAGCAGGTGGCCCACATGGTATTTGCCCAGCTCGGGATAAAGGGTGGCGACCTTCCTTTGGATGCGTCTGACGCCCTGGCCATTGCCTGGACTCACGGAAACCCGGCCCCTTTGACTGTGGCGCTCAAGAAGCGTACGACTACCCGCAAGAAGAAGGCCACTGTCCAGCAGTGGAAGGAATTGATAAAGAAGATGGGGGTGGAAGTTTAATGGAACGAGTTGCCGAAGATTTGCTGCCTTATGGGCTAGGGACCCCGAACCTTGTAGAAGCGGCCCCGGGCTATTTTGTGGATGCCGAAATTCTGCCTTTTTTGAACAAACTAAAAAGCGATTTGGCTGCAAGAGGTTTTGAACTTCGGATTGAATCAGCTTACCGCTCTTTCGAGAGACAGCTTTCCATCTGGAATCGCAAGGCTCGAGGGGAACTGCCCCTGCTTTCGGCGGAAGGTATTCCGATGGAAAAGCCCCAGGACGAAGAAGAACTGATGTACGCTATCCTTACCTGGTCGGCACTTCCGGGGGCGAGCCGCCATCATTTGGGCACAGACCTGGATGTGGTGGATGGCAAGGCTTGTCCCGAAGGCTACGAAGTGCAGCTTACGCAGGAAGAGTGTTCTGGCATGTTCGCCAAGTTCCATAAGTGCCTGGACGCCCTGTTCGCGGCCGGCAATGCCTTTGGTTTTGACCGCGTGTTCATTCCCGGCCGCGGGAAGATCCGGCCCGAAGGCTGGCACATCGCGCACCTGCCCACTTCCCGCAAGCGTCTGCAACATTTCTCGCTAGACACCTTGCGGAAAATATACGAAGGTTCGGACATGGCCTGCAAGAAGGTGGTCATTGCCAGGCTCCCGCAACTGGCGGAGGAATACATCTACCCATACTTTGTTTAATGTGTAGTGTGTAATGAGTAATGTTATGCTTCCCGGATCTATCAGATTAAAATTCACTCCCTACGGCACCAGTGTTCTCGGTGCGCCTCTGCTGTATTTCCCTTGCAAGGGCGCATGCCACCTGCTTGTCATGGCGGGAATTCATGGCGAAGAACCGGAGACTACATTTCTGCTGAGCCGTGCCATGCGTGCCTTTGACGGGAACCTTGAATCTACGGCTTTCGTGCTGTGCGCCAATCCTGACGGCGTGGCGCTGGGCACCCGCGGGAATGCAAACGGTGTAGACCTGAACCGCAATTTCCCGACGGAAAACTGGAGTAGTAGTCCGGTGCGTTCCCGCTCTATCCTGGAAGCGGACAGGGATATGGAACTTTCTGCAGGATCCGCCCCGGCCAGTGAACCCGAAGTCAGCGCTATAATAAAGTTAATAGAACAAATTCGCCCCCGGGCGGTGGTGTCAATCCACAGCCCAATCGGTTGCATCGACGCTCCCGAAGAAACGACGCTTGTCAAGGAACTTCAGGCGGTGTTCGATGTTCCCTATGTCAAGGACATAGGATACAAAACACCAGGCAGCTTCGGTACCTGGTGTAGTGAACATAACCTTGAATGTGTTACGGTGGAACTTCCGCGTCTTGCTCCCGAACTTCTGTACGAACGCTACGGGAAAAGACTGGCCGAGTTTTTAAAACTCAAGCCCCTTTCGAAGCCTTAGCCTCTTCGATAATCTTACTGCGGTTGATCAGTCCCACGGTGAAACCGATGACCAGGTAGCAACCGCCCAGAGTCAGCAGGTACTCCAGGACATAGGGAACCTTATCCGAAATGAACATGAAACCGGCGATGTAGGTAAGGACTATCAGCACTCCCTGGAAAATGTTGAAGGCCTTGTTCTTGCGGGGCTGAAGCTTGGGCAGGAACAGCGGGCTCACCATCAGGATGCCAGTGGCAAGCATCACGATGACCGGGAGAATAATCAACGAAGAGTCGGTGGAAGAAAGAACGCCCTTGGACTTTAGGAGCACAATTAATGTGGCGTTGATGGCACCGGCAAATGTGGACGGCAATCCGGAAAAGTGATGGTGGTAGGTGTCGGAGTCGCAGGCGTTGTATTTTGCCAGGCGCATGGCGGCACAGAGCACATAGATGGAAAAGGTCACTACCAGCAAGGCGGCGTTCTGTTCAAAGAATTGGGGGGCGCAGGTCTTGTAGGCAAAGAATACACAGAAGGCGGGAGCGAGTCCGAAGGCAATCAGGTCGGCAAGGCTGTCGAACTGGGCGCCGAACTCAGAGCTGGCGTTGACCAGCCGTGCCGCAAAGCCATCCAGCTTATCCAGGAGCATGCTGAGCATCACGAAGTAGGCCCCCATGCGGAGCGTGTCTGTGGAAGTGAATGAATCAAAGGCTCCCGTAACCCAGCAGATGGCAAAGACGCCCAGTAAAAAGTTCATGCTGGTAAAAGCGTTAGGCAAGATAAAACGAGATTTTCCCACAATTGACTCCTTTGTAATTCGAACCAAAGTTAATAAACGAGACCGGCTAGACTTACTTGACCGCCTTGATTTCCCACAGGGCCTTGACTCCTGCGGCCACAATCAGGTGTTGTGGCGGGGCGTAGGGGTTTTCTTCGGTGGGGAAGTTGGTCCAGTGCTTGGTGGAGAACTGGTAGTACTGGGTCGGTCTGTACATGATTGGAAGTACCGGTATGGTCTCCATGAAAATTTTGTTCAGCTCTCGATAGGCAAGGGTCAACTCGGCTTCATTGCGGATGGTGGGGATCTTGTCCAGCAACTTGTTTGCGGCATCGTTGTTGAATCTACCCTGGTTGGAGAAGGCGTCCTCGCCTACTGGTTTGGCCCCGATGGGTCCCATAATCTGTGAGAACCTGGTCCAGGGGGTGGCTGCGGAGAGCTCGGCGGTCTGGGTCTTCATGGCTAGGTCGAAGGTCCCGAGACGCAGGTCCTTGTCCCAGATGCCGTAGTCCACAAAGTATTCTTCGGCAGGAATGCCGATTTCCTGGAATGTTCCGGCGATAACCTTGATGGCGTCCTCCCAGTCGGTCCAACCCTGGGGGCATTCCAACTTGATGGTGCGGACGGGGCTTCCGTCGGGGTTCAAAAGGGCGCCATTGGCATCCCAGGAGTAGCCGGCTTCTTTCAGGATGTTGCGGGCCTTGTCCAGGTCGAATTCGTAGCCGTACTTTTCGGCATCTTCCTTGTTGAAGAACTTGCCCTCGATGCCAAAGGGCAGGATAAAGCCAGACTGCATGGCCGGTGTGTAGTTGGATATGGCCCTTGCCTTGACCTTTTCAAAATTAATGCTATGGGCCAGGGCGCGGCGGAAGGCAACATCGCTAAAAGGCTTGGACTGGTGGGCGATGAGGAGCGTAGTGATGGACCCCGGCTGGTGGTAGGGCTCGTTCCTGCTCCAGGCACGGATGCTATCCTTGGACTTGTCCCAGATACGGGGCAGGAAAATGGACGATACATCCAGGTTTCCCTTGACCATGGCGCTGTTAAAGTGGTTGTTCCCGTTGTACAGGGAGTGGATGATGAACTTGGGAGCGGGCTTTTTGCCGTCGTACTTTACATTGCCCCAGTAGTTGTCGTTCCTTTCCAGTACAATCTTGTCGGGGGAGAAATCCTTCAGGTCGTAGGGGCCCGAAACCAGCGGCTTGGAGTCGTTTTTGAATGCTGTGACCTTAGAAAAATCGTAATCCTTTCCGCTCTTGGCCTCTTCGATAATGGGCTGGAACACGGATTTGGGCAAAATGGACGTTTCGGCGATGGCATTCAAGAGAATAAGCGGGTTGGGGTTGCTTTTCTTGAAGGCAAAGGTAATGTTGTTGTCCTTATCGGCAGAAATGCTCTCGATGTAGTTCCAGTTGCCGTGACGGGGTGTAGGTAGGATGGAGTCGATAAAGAAGGTGTAAAGGACATCGTCTACGGTAACCGGTTGCCCATCATTCCACTTGGCCCTTTCGTCCAGGTGGACGATAATGGCGTCGTCGGTCTGCTTGAAACTATCGGCCAGCATGGGCTCCAGTTCGCCATTCAGCTGGTTGTAGGTCACCAGGGTCTCGTACATGAGCCGCACATTCCCGTCGATGGGGAAGTTGGGGTCATAGTCCAGGGGGTTGAATGTGGCCGGGGGCGCCCAGTCGAAACCGCCGATATAGAGGGTCTCGCTTCTGGGATATTCCTGCTGATCTTGGGCTATTTCGGCCTTTTCCTCGGTTTTGCAACCGGAGAAAACAAGTAGAACGCCGGTAAGGGCGATGGTGCTAAGAATGCTAAAACGGGTCAAGAGCTTCATCCTTCTAAAGTCCCAAATATATATGAGAAATGTAATGTTTTTTCTGGGGGAAAACCACTGCTTTTTAGCCAAAAACTGTCCAAATTGGAGTAATCTGGACATGAATCGCCAGTTTAGAGTGAAAATCCGTAAAGGAGCCGCTTTGACGAAGCGCTAAAGAGAGTTTTGTTCAGGATAAAGGGGGTTCCTGCGCCTCCTGGAGTGCTGAACCGCTTCACAACCTTTCCGTTTGAAAGGGATATGGCGATGACTTCGCTTTCTTGGTCTAGCCATGCGAGCCCTTCATCGACGAAGGGCGTGGAGAAGATGGAGTTCTTCCCCTGGAATTTCCAGAGAGGCGTCCCCGAAATGGTGTACAGCAGCAGGCTTTGGTTCGCAAGACCCACCAGAATGCATTCCGTTCCCTGGTAGGATACGGCTTGCAGGGAAGATATTGGGGACTCCATCAGGATCTGCAGGGGCTCCTTATCCAGGTGCCTTGAATCGTAAATCAGAAGCCTGTTGTTGTTTGTCGCAAAGGCCATCATGGAGTCGGCATGGGTTATTTGGGATATGCCTGCCTGAATCCGGGAGGATTCCTGCTTGATTTGGCCGGAACCTTCCCAAAGGTGCGTGATGCTCCCTTCCAGGCTCGCGGCCACGATTTGTGCGTCGTCCCTTGCGAAAAGGAAGGGAAGGTCGAATATCTTGCGGGACCATGCCAGCCTACCGTCGGGTCTTGTCAGTTTCATCAGGAAACCGTTCCATGTGGAAATGTAGACCGCTTCAGCTTCCAAGGATATGTTGAAAGCCTTTCCCGGAAGTTGAACGGTTATTTTCTTGCCGTCCCTGTTGAGCTCGTAGATGTCTAGGTTGAATCCCGACGCTAGGACCAGGGCTTTTTCGTCACTGTTGATGATGGGGCTGTTGTCCATTTTGGACAGGGCCCTGGTCCAACGCAATTCTCCCGTCTCTGCATTGATACAGATGAGACGGTTTGCTGCCGGATCAACTGTATAGAGATTCTTTTTGCTCCCAAAAAATTGTGGATACCTGGTTTTGGGAGATATGTTCAAAAGGCTTACGAATTTTGCTCCGATGGCCTTGCCGTAGCGGTTGAGAATAAGCGGCGTTACATGGGGGTTACTGACGGAAAGCCTTACGGCTTCGGCCCAAACTTTTTGACGGTCCGATTCCTTGCCTTGGGTGTTTTCCAGTTGCAGGGCTTTGAATAGCCAGGCTTCGGCATTGCCTGGTTCCAGTTTCAGGAGAGAGTCAAGGACGGTGGTAAGTTTATCCCATTGGGATGTCTCTGCCAGAATGGCAGCTTGTTGTGAAAGAACCGTTGATGCAAGGGGGGTCTTCCCGTAATAATGTGAGATGATTCCCTGAAGGTTCTGCCCGTCGAAACACAGGTATGTGTTTCCGTTGGTGTACAGGGGAGCCGTGGAAAGGGGCCTTGCGAAGTTAAAGTTCCAAAGGGGGTGGAGTAGGGTGTCCACCACGATAAGGGCGCCTTCACTAGTGAACAAGCCAAGGGTTCCCTTGGCAAGGGGGTAGATCTTATCGGCATCGCTTCGTGTGGAGGTGATAGAATTTCCAGAATGGATGTCAACTAGCGAAATACGGCCGGAAGCTTCTAAAACCGCCACATTGCTGCCGAAGGGGGTGATGCTTTCCACATTGTTGAACGAGACCTTCCATTGTGGCTCTGTAGACTTTTGGGGGGCGTAGCAGAACAGGTTCCCGCCAGAATAGAAGAGGATGTTGTCTCTGAACGAGATGATTTGCTGAATGGCGTCAAATTGGCTTATGGTGAATGACTCTGAAAGGTTTTCGTCGGAAAGGAAATGGAGCGCGTTGTCTGGACAGTTCATTACAAAATGCCCTGTAGGAGCGTAGAACATTTCCAGTTGGCATTCGTTGTACTTGTCGCTGGTCTGTTCTAGGTCGCCTTTCTTGTTGACGAGAACGATTGCGTAATCCCCTTGGATGAGGTCCTTGTTTTCGCCAAGAGAGATGTCCCGAGGGTTCCGTAAGGCAAATGATTTTGCCTTGCGAATGTTGTTGAGGGGCTTGAAGTGGATGCTGTCTTTTTCAGGCGAAGAATACCAGATGCCGGTATTGTCAATCTTTAAAACTTCGGCAGAGGAGGGAAGACCCGTGGGAACATGGATGAGGGAATCGTTTAAAATCTTGTAGGTACTTCCGTTTTGAAGATAGATGTATGCGGGGTTTCCATCGAAAATCTTTTGTATGGGGGATTTTAGCCGCAGGGATTTCTTTTGAACGGTTTCGAATTCGCTTGTGGTGGCCGCTATTCTTTCGGCAAGCCAATAGGCTTTGCTGGCTTTTTTGTTTTGTTGAAGGCTTTGTTTGTAGTAGAGTTGTGCAGATTGCCTGTTCCCGGCCAGATCCTGGATTTTCCCCAGATAGAAGCTGGCTTGCTCCCGATCTGCTGAATCGCCCTCGCTGACAACATTTTCCAAGATGCTGACAGCCTTCTGGAATTCGCCCTTCATTTCGAAACGGTATAGGGCTTCTTGGATGGATGACTCCATTTTTTCGGCAAATGCAAGAGACAAAAGCCCGCACAACCACACAAGCATCACCGCTGCGCGCATTGCTGTTGGTCTTATGTCTATTCTACATTGCTTCATTTGTTACATCCCACACTACACACTACACATCAAACTTATACCCTGCCCCTCTGATGGAAAGAATGATTTTCGGGTTGGCCTGGTCGTCTTCAAGTTTCTTACGCAGATTTACGATATGGTTGTCGATAGTTCTGGTGGAAGGCATGTTGTCGGTAGTGTAGCCCCAAATATCTTGCAGCAGGTCTTCGCGGAGGACCACTTCGCCCTTGTGCTGCCAGAAATACTTGAGAATCTGGAATTCCCTGGCCGACATTTCCAGGGGGGCTCCGCCCTTGGTGGCTTCGTACTTTTTGAAATCCAGGTGGATGTCGGCAAAGTCCACTACATCGGGGGATTGTGCCGATTGAGTTGGAACGGCGTCGGTATCGACTCTGCGCAAAAAAGCCTTGACTCGGGCTAAAAGTTCCAGAATGGAGAAAGGTTTGGTTACATAGTCGTCGGCACCCATTTCGAGCCCTGCCACCTTGCTGGTCTCTTCGGTTTTGGCGGTCAGCATGATGATAAAGGTTTGCGGATGCTTTTTACGGATGACGCGGCAGACTTCGAAGCCGCTTTTCTTGGGAATCATCAGGTCGAGAATCACCAGGTGCGGCATAAAGGAATCCGCCTTGGCGATGGCTTCTTCTCCGTCGGCGGCAGTTTCTACAATGTAGTTCTCCAGTTCGAAGTTGTCCTGGAGCCCGAGCCGGATGATTTCTTCGTCTTCTACGATGAGGATTTTATGTTGCATGTTAGTCCACCTTTCTAAATCTAACCGTAAAGTTGGAGCCCTTGCCAGGCTTGCTCACCAGGGAAATGGTCGCCTTGTGGGTTTCGGCAACCCTCTTTACAATGGCAAGCCCAAGTCCCGACCCCTTTGTGCTGCGGGTCATCTCGTCGCCAACCCTATAGAAGTCATTAAATATATTTTTTTGCTCTGAAGACGGAATACCCACGCCTGTGTCGATTACCGAAAATACGGCGCGGTCATCTTCATTGTAAACCTTGATTTCAATGTCGCCGGGAGCGTTAGTATACTTGATGGCGTTCTCTATTAGATTTTGGGCAAGGCTGTAAAGGGCGGTGTAGTCGCCCATGACATATACATTGGGGGCAATCTGTGTCTTGAAGGAAAGCCCTTTTTCGACACCGATGTCTTCAACGGCTTCAAACACCTTCTTGACACAAATAGAAAAATCCAGTTTCTCCCACTTGAATGCACCCGTGCCGTGCTCCATGCGTGTATAGTTCAGGATGGCTCCAATTAGGTTTTCTAGGCGGGAAGCCTCCTTGTTGATAAGGCCCGAGTATTCCTGGACCTTCTCGACCTTCATGACGCGGCCCCGGGCCATCATTTCGGCGAACATTTTGATAGAAGTCAGCGGTGTTTTCAGCTCGTGGGATACGCTGGACAAGAAATTCGCCTTCATGGCCAGGAGCTTGTGCTCTTGAATGAAGAACCGCAGCATAAAGAAGGAACCGAAGATAACGGTAATGAGTGAGAAGAACAGGAGCCCGTACATCAGGAACATCCTGTGCCTGGATTCTTTTTGAATTTCGCCGATATCTTTTTCGTAGAGGGTCAATTGCCAAGATGGGGCGACACCAAGGGATGTCTGGTTGAGAATGGTGGCACTGTCGGGGACGCTGCCAAGCAATAAGGAATCCTTGGCGTCGGTAATGGAAAAGGGAACATTGTTCCAGCGCTGCGCGATATTTTTTAGCTTGTCAAGAATTCTATCGCGGTAAGCGGACTCGTCAACCTTGGCTATGACGACCTGGTTTCCCGGTAGCATGGGGTACGACATCCTGAAAAGCGTAACATCACCTTCGGATTTGAATAGAATTCCCGTTTTAGACTGGCTCTCGCTGTACAAAGTCCTTTGAAACAATTCCTGATTTTTCATTAAGATTTCGGTGTAGGCCAGCTGGCGGTTGAAATTCCCCCGAAGGTTCCAGAAGGCTTCTCGTTTTTCTTGCTTGAGATTCTCAAAGGACAGAATCTGGGTAAAGGCGGTTTCAAAGAAAAATCTTGTAGAGGGAATGTCTTCAATCGATTTCTCTTGCAAGAACTGGTTCAATACGAACAGGCAGTAATCTTCGGCTTCTTGGTGTTTTTTCATTTTTACCAAGATGTCAAAGTGGAGTAGATTGATAGGGCGGGTGAGGTCCGCGTGCAGGTATCCCTGTAGCTTTGGTTTAGATTCAAGGATTTTCAGTAGCCGTAGGGCTTCGTTGTAGTCCTTTTTCTTATAGGCGATTCTTATCAGCCCCAGGACATTCTGAACCAGGTCATTTGTCGAAAGCAGGGGGTTCCTTGCCAGCAATTCTCGGGAGAATTCCAATTCTTGCCATTTGCTCTCATCTTGCTCGCTTTGGTAGAGCGCGCTTTCTGCCAGTGTTGGCTTGGCGTCGGAAAAGTGGTCGGCGTGCGAGAGTAGCTTTGATGAAATGTCGGGGTAAACCAAATTCCCGTTGTTGTAGAGGTATATGGCTTCGATTCCCTTTACATCCTTGAAACTTGCCGCATTGCCAAATTCCAGCAGGCTCTTGGGAAGCTCATACAGGAACAGGGATGCGGCCTTGGTCTCTTGGAAGATTTTACTCTGCTCCTTCTCCAGGGCGTTCTCCAAGTCCTTCTGCAAGGAAACCCTATTTTCGTCGAAATTCTTTTGGATTAGGTAGTTCTCGTTTTGAATGTTGCGAAAACTCAAATAGGAAAGAATCGCCATCGGAAGGACGATGGCTCCAGCGAAGAAGCTGAAGAACAGGAGGTTGTTGCGAGAGATTCTCAGCCGTCACCTCCTAAATCTAGAAGGGGAGGTGCGACGAGATGCTGGGGAACAGTAATATGAGAACGCTGGTCCCCATGAGTAGTGTGACCAGAGAAAAGGCAAATGCCGTTATGGCTATCAGTGTCTTTGTCACTTGGCTAATTGTGCTCTGTGGGTGACCGAAACCTTGTGACCCATCTCTACGCGGCGGTTGTTGGAATAGATTTCTCGAATCAAGACGGCAGACTCGTGGTCGGTAGCACGCACAATAATTCCCCGGCCCAACAGTCGAGGCGGAATGCTCTCGTCGGACTTGTCCTCTTCCCAGATGGCGATGGCGTCTCCGGTACGGAACTTGTCTTCTTTACCCTTGTCAATCAGGACATAGGAATAGGCGCCGATAATCAGCATGGGGTCCATGGAATAACGGATGGAGGCCATGTCGCTGATGTCGCTCTTTTTCTCCTTGCCGTATCCACTTACATTTAGGACCTTGGGTGCCTTTTTCAGGCGAGCCTTGGATTGATTAATCTTAATTTCCCTGAAGCTCTGTACAATTTGGGCACGAGACAGGGTGTCACCGACGGCGGTGATTTTTGCAATGCCGGATAACCGGAGCATCGCGTATTTGTCAAAAGACTTGCCGTCAACGCTGGGGACTTCGATGGCCCGGGCGTCCAGGATTTCCACCAGGTCGCCCTTCTTTGCCTTGGTATCGGTCTTTTTGCCGATTCCCACAACGACTTCCATCTCAGGAATGTGGAGGATGGGCTCCTTGCGCTCGCCAGAACGGATAGAGAAGAATCGGTCGTCTTCCTTCAACTGTTCTACATCGTAGATTTCAGGAGCGAGAATCTGGTAATAGCCATTGAAAATCTTTGGTGCGGGACGCTGTTTGTAGTAGTACTCGTCTTCTTTTTTTGTTTTCTTGGGGCGCTTGTCGCGATTGCGAAGGTCTCCCAGCATGTTCTCGAAGTCGCCGTCACGGGCGTCCTTCTCGTCACAACCCACGGCAGAGACGCCCTTGGGCAGGTTGGTGTCGGCGATGGCCCCGCCACAGGGGTAGCGGTTCTGTGAGGTGGGAATGACCATCGGCTCTTCTCGGGTGCTGTCCCCGAAGTAGATGGAATCGCCGGGGTATATCCAATGGGGGTCCTGGATATGCCTGTTGTTTTCCCACAGATCGGGCCAGGCGAATGGGTCGTTCAGGAATTCGTCACTCAGGTCCCAAAGGGTGTCGCCTTCCTTCACAATATAGGCAGACGCAACCAGCACTCCCAGACCGAGGCACAAAGTCGCAGTTTTCAAAAATCCCATAGTAATCCTTGTAACTCTTTGAACGTGAACAAGTTATGTAATAATTTAATCTTTTCTTTGCCTAAAAGTAGGGGATTTTTGCACAAAAAGTGTCTTATGGGCGGGTTTTATGGGATTTTGGGCTGTTTTTTGCCGTTTCTGGCCCAGAAGACCGGCTCGGTCTGGCACGAAAATGGACAAAATCTCGAAATATCCCCTGCCTGGCTCCAGATAGAGTGGTATGGTCTTGCGGAGGACATACCCCTGGTTCCGGAAATGCTTGATGAGTTTTTGTGCCTGCTCCAAGTCGGCGGTCTGGATTAGGATCCGCTCGGGCCGCACCCCGGCGATGGTTTCCACCGAGCCTACGGGGAAGGGCTCACCTAGGGGCAAGTTCAA
This sequence comes from uncultured Fibrobacter sp., assembly GCA_946414075.1. Lineage (GTDB taxonomy): Bacteria > Fibrobacterota > Fibrobacteria > Fibrobacterales > Fibrobacteraceae > Fibrobacter. Next base: position 5,609 of record CAMKNA010000023.1, on the reverse strand, counting down.
GTAGAAGGTCCACCGGCCATCGTTTTCGGACTTAGAAAAGAACTTGGAGAGAAAATTCGGGTCGAAAAATCCCCGATGGAACCGCATGTTGTCTTGTGGGGCAAGACGGATGTTCTGGCGGCTGGACTCCATGGAAGTCTCTCTACAGTCCTGACATTCCACCTGGTCAAACAGAGGGGAGAGTGTAGCCGCCACAAAGCTCGAGCCGGAATAGAACTCGAAGAACTTGTCTCCCTTGGAAGGGTGGATGGCGCTGGCAATCTTTTCGGGAAGCTTCAGCCAGGCGTCCTTGATGCGGGGGGCCCAGTCCAGCACATGCATGCAAAAACCAGAGTCGCCCAGGGGCATGAAGTCCCTGCCAAAGTTGCACCGTGATTCGATTCGGGTACTTTGGTGTACGGTGGGGTCGAAGGGGACAAAGGGCTGGCACTGTATCTGGTGGCAGCTCACAATCTCGGGGCAGGACCGTTCCAAGAAGTCAACGAAAGTCTTGCATTCGTGGGCAGAATTCTTGCCCCGGAGATTTGCCTGTACCACCAGAGCGAAGGTCCCGTTGCCGCAGGCACGGAACCAAATGGTCCGGATGGCCTTGCGAAAATTGTGCAGATGCTCTTTCTTAATTTGTTCAAAAACAAGGGAGACCACTTTTGGTGTGTCCATCCCCTTTACGGGAGCGTCCAGCAAAAGACTTTCGTGACCGTTTAAGAGTTTGTTGCAAATCTTCCAGTCGGAATTCTCAGGACGCGCCTCTGCGGTAAACCAGGCTTGCACCTTGCCCGGGATGCGCATGCTCTCGACCCAAGCGCTGAGTTGCTTTTGGATGTCCTCGAAGCTTGCGGCTCTGCGGACAACGGGCTTTTCGACTTTGGTCGGTTCTTTTTTTACCCGATTTCTGACATCGGTCTTTCTAGCAAATGATTTCATGCTTTTCTTACTGTCTACTTATTACTTCCTGCTATACCAGGAATCTCGGATAAATCCAGGAACAGTCGCGGGCCAGCAGTTTCGGGAATTCCCTGAAGGAACCGTTAATCTGGAACTGGTTCAGGCCGCCTTCCACCGGAGTGAGCTTGAGAACGCTGTCAGCCCTGGATTCCAGGTAGGGGTATTCGTCGTTGTTGCAGGCGGCTACCACGGCACAGCCTGTGAGAGCGATGATGGTATCCACCATCTGCATCAGAATCTGGTGGGGGACTCCCGTAATGCGCATGGCTTTGGGATTGTGAAGTACCGCAGAAATCGGGTCGATGACGATGGTGCGGTAGTTGTGGTTTTCCATCTTCTTCGCGCCTTCTACGCGCTTGGCGATAAGCTGCGCCGTCTCTAGCGGGGAGAGCGCTACGCCACGCAGGTTCAAGAAGCCGAAGTTGGCGGTACTGGCAGGCAGTCCGCGCTTGTTTGCCAGCAGGTACAAACGGTTCAGGAATACGGACTTGGTCAGTTCGAAGTTGATGAACAGAACATCGCTCATGGTGGTGGTGTTTCCAAACCATTCTTCGCCATAGCAAAGGGAAAGGCCCAGGTCCATCAGTGCCATGGATTTTCCGCATTTCGGGGGAGCGGTGAACAGGAAGAATTCGCCGGCCTGGAGCATGCTTTGAATCAGGACTTCGTCTTTTTTGGGGGCTTCTTCGCTGTCACTAGCAAGCTCGATAAGGGGCTTGCCGTCCAGGGAGTACTCCACCCACTGCTGCCATTCGGTGAAGTTCTTGGCGCCCTGTTCCAGGCTGATCAGGTACTGCTGCTTGCCCCCGCGGAGCACGCCCGGCATACGGACCATCATGTTCGAATTCCGGTTGCTGGAGTCCACCTGGAAACCTTGGGAGGCGAGCGTACTGAACAGGAAATCTACCCGTTCGTCGTACTGTTCCTGGCTGTCGGCACCAATCTTGACCCAGGCCTGCACGGAGTTCGCACCGGTGTTGACCAGGGCGGCGCAAGGGAGATTCAGTGCCTTGAAATAGGCCAGCTGCTTTGCCAGGGTCATCTTGGGATTGTCCACCATCACATAGCGGTACTTCCAACTTTCGTCGGCAGCATCCTCGCCACCCTTGGTGGCGTTGATGCAGATAAGAGCGCCTTCTGGACTGTCCAGACTCTTCATGATTTTCTTGATGGCGTCGTCCTGTCCGACGATGTTGGACACCAGTTCCGATGTGGCGGTGGGGGTGTCCGAAATCTTGAAGTCAACGGTCTCGTCTTCTTCGAAGGTGGCTTCCAGAAGTTTTGCCAGGTCCTTACGCCAGTCGGCGGCGGGCCAGGGAATAGAAAGGGCTTCCGGGTCAATCTTGAAATTCTGCAACAATTCCAGGGACTGGGTGTCGAGCCCCATGGCCAACATCTGTTCCATGGGAATCATACTGGTGGCGAGAGCCGGCATGATTGTGGTCTGGGGCTGCATCGATGCCTGGGGCATGTCCTTGTGGGACTCGGGCTTCGGCTCTTCGCGTTCGGAAGACCGTTTTTCGCTAGAGAAGGCGCGACGCAGAATCTGTTCTACTTCGTCGTCGGCCATGCCCCGTTCCCGGGCAAGCCCGCCAATCTGGAAAGACGTGTCCATGAAAGTCCAGCCGTCTTCCATTGCGGCTTCGGCGGCCTTGTACAGCTCGCTCTTAAGGTCCTTGTCCTCGAATTTTCCCTTCAGGAACTGGTTGACGATTTTTCTTGCGCTTTCCATATTGAATCCTTCTTAGTTGCAATCCCTTCCAAAATAAATAATTAATTCTTGATGCGGAGCCTGGCGTATTCGTACAGGCCCAAAGATAGGGCCACGGAGGCGTTGTAGGAATGGGCTTCGGGCATCATGGGAATCCGGAGTACGGCGTCGCACTGCTTTTTCACGAAGGGCGGCAGTCCCACATCTTCGCCACCTACGGCAATGACCGCATGGTCCGCAAACTCAAAGCCTGCCAGGTTTGTCTCGGTATCGGCGTCAAGGCCCAGAATCTGGTAGCCAGCCAGCTTCAGTTCCCCGATGGCCCCTTCCAGGTTGTCGGGCCTGCAAATCCGCATTTTCTGGAGTGCTCCGGCAGAAGTCCGCTCCACGCTGGGGGTGATGCCGCACATGCCCTTGGCGGGAATCATGAACAGGTCTACGCCCAGGGCGAGGCAGCTACGGATGCAGGCGCCCAGGTTTCGCGGGTCCTCGATGTTGGTGGCCACGGCGATAAGCTTTCTTTCGCCGGTATCTCGTGCATTGAAAAATTCTTCGCGGACATCTTCCCAGGCCAGCAGTTCCTTCTCGTTCATCAGGGCCACCACGCCCTGGTTTGGGCGGGCGTAGGAATCCAGAACGCGGCTGTCCACCTGCTGTATGTGCACATGGGCCTTCTTGGCCAGCTTTTGCAGGCTGTAGAGCTTGGGATTTCCGGACTGGTGCATAAAGAGCACCCGGTGGACTTTTAGGGGCTCGTTGGTGAGCAGGGCTTCTACTTCCTTGAGTCCGCCTACGGCCACCTGGGGGGCTGCATCCTTATCGCCGATGGCCCGGACCACATTCTCGGGGCGGGGGCGGCGGCGTTCAAATCTTTTGTCCTTGTTTTCGGAATACATGCTAGTACCTCTCTTTGCAGGCGATGACGGAATTCATCTGGATGTCCGTGGGTTTCTGCTCTAGGGGAGTGTCTGAAATTTGGGCTGGGGTGGCTATGCCTGCCTTGTAGGCGCTGGGGAACTTGGCCAGGTAGCGGTCGTAGTAGCCCTTGCCGTGGCCCTGCCGGCACCCGTCCCAGTTGAATTTTGTTCCCGGGACCAGAAATACGGTGATGGGGCCTTCCCAGGGGGAAACCCCTTCGCGGGGTTCCATGATGCCGAAATGCCCCTGTACCAAGTCTTTCTTCAGGTTCTCGATGGGGTAGAATTCCATGGTAGTCTCGCCAGTCACCTTGGGCAGTAGAAGCCTGCCTTCCATGGCCAGTTCCTGCACGATGGGCAAAATGTTGGGCTCGCCCTTGAGGGGGTAGAATGCGGCCACCTTTCGGGCATCCCTGTACCCTGGAATCTGGTGGATCTCTACCCAGGGTTCCTTGATGATGGAATCCCCGGCCTTGTCGTGGCGCTTGCGCTGGATCAGTTCCACGATGGCGCTGGAACTGAACACGAGAATTACGAGAATTGCAATAGCGATAGATGCGGCCATAAGTTATTCCCCGATCCTTTCGGCCTTGTCCAGGTGCTCTTGCAGAATCTGGTTCCAGACGGTTTTTTGCCAGCCCAGCAGGTGGGCGTTTTCGTAGCGGGTTTCCCAGGGGGTGTCTCCCGGTACGGCAAGCCAGACCAGCTGGTTTTTGTTGGCCACCAGGGAATTGTCCAGGTTCAGCTCTACGGCCTTTTCGTCTCGCCAGAGCTTCAGGGCGGCCAGAAGTTCGGAATGGGGGACGACCGCTGGAGGTGCCGAACGGGGGAGCTTGGCCGGCCACTCGCTTTCGGGGGTGTCGATGGCTTGCTGGAGCATGGCCAAGAAGGAGTCCAGCCGGGTCTCCCTGAAATTCCTTGGGAGCTTTGGGAGCCTTTCCGGCACCAGTTCCGGGAAGTCCCGCATCACATGCCGGACAATGGAAAGCAGGAGCTCGGCGGGCATGACCTTGTATGGCGGACGGTCCAGGGCTTCGGCTTCTTTCTCACGCCATTGCCACACATATTTGAGGATGTTGAGCCCTTGGGGCGGGAAGGCGTTGGAACCTGGGATCCTCCAGGGGTCTTTCTTTGCATGACCCTGTTCCTTGGAATGCTCGATCAGGGCGTCGCACTGTTCCATGAGCCACTGTAGACGGCCCGCGTTTTGAAGCTTTTCGGCCAGAATGGCGCACAGTTCATGCAGGTAGAAGGTGTCGTGGATGGCGTATTCGCACATTTCCAGTGGGAGCGGGCGTATGGACCAGTCGGCACGCTGGTTTTCCTTTTTCAGTTCGTCGCCAAAATACTTGCGGACAAGGTCTGCAAGGCCTAGGTGCTCTTCTCCCAAGAATTTGGAGGCCAGCATGGTATCGAAAATCTTCCTGGGTGAAAATCCGAAGGTCTGCCACAGAAGCCGCAAGTCGTAGTCGGCACCGTGGAAAATCAGGGTCTGCATGGCCCGTGCCTTAAAAAGGGGCGAAATGTCCAGTCCGCACAGGGGGTCCACTATATAGTGGTGTTCGCCGATGGTAATCTGTATCAGACAAAGTTTCGATTCGTAGTGGTGCATGGAGTCCGCTTCGGTATCCACGGCGGCCATGTCGTAAAGTTCCAGGTCCTGGAGTAGCCCGGCAAGGGATTCTTCGCTATCTACCAGGATATATTTTTCGTCTTTGAGCATTGCAGGGAGAAATGTAACAAATAAAGAAAATGTGACAAATGAAAAAATACTACTTTTGCGCTCATGAAAAAGATATCCCTTACGGGCATCAAGCCCACCGGCACGCCGCATTTAGGCAACTACCTGGGCGCCATCCGCCCCGCCCTTGAACTTTCCAAGACCTACGACACGGTCTACTTTATCGCCGACTACCATGCTCTTACCACCGTGCAGAACGGCGTCGAGATGCGTGCGAACATCTACAAGATTGCGGCCACATGGCTTGCCCTTGGCCTGAACCCCGAAGAAGGCCTGTTCTACAAGCAGAGCGACA
>CAMKNA010000022.1 GCA_946414075.1 uncultured Fibrobacter sp. | reverse complement strand
TATCCGGAATGAAGAGACCCGAGGAGGTCTTCTGTTCGGCTTCGGCCGGCTTGACGACGATTCGATCTGCTAAAGGCTTGATCATTTTGCTTTTCCTCTTTTTTGCGGGCCGCTTTCGCGGGACCCTTTGTTCAAACATTGCCCCAAGGGAGCGTTTCTTGTTTTCGCCATCAAGTTAGCAATTTTCGTGCCAAAGGCAAAAAATGGGCATAGGAACCAAGCACAGGGCATTCTGTTACCGCCATGTCGCCTTTTTCATGCCAAATCAGACTTTTTTTGGCAAAGAATTTGCTGATTAGGAAGAGAATCCACCTAAATCCCGTTTCCGCCCCAGTCAGAATGTTTAAATATGAAACATTCGTTCTCAATGTTTCAAAATAAATCAGCCGCGAAGCTGTTCTATGTAGTCCATGGCGCGAAGTTTATCCGCCGCCATCAAGACTTCCCTCCTGGAAAGCTGTTTCAGCTTTTCCTCCATGCTACGATACTCCCGTTCGTAGATGGAACGAAATTTCTCCGCCATCTCTACCGGAGAAATACCCAAACCCCGAGCCAAAAGACAAAAATTTTCGAAAGACGGAATGCGCTTGCCACTTTCCATCATGGAAATAAATTGTCTCGTAAGACCAGATTCCATAGACAACTGTTTCTGGGATATAAGCGACTCCTTTCTCGTCCGCAGCACCAGTTTCTGGAAGGCCTTGCAAAAGATGTCATGGTTGTGAGTCATGGCGCCAATTTTATTTTTTATGACGAAAAAGCGTGCAAACAACTGTTACCAAATTCTTATTATTTTGATAAAATTTTGATTACAGAAGAAAAAGGGGAGGGGAAAGGCTCCAGGTTCTTCGTCCCGAAGCAAACAAAAAAAAGAAAGGGCCGACCGAATGGTCGACCCTTCCTTTTATGCGGGTGCCAGGACTCGAACCTGGAGCACTATTATGACCGCACGGGCCTAATTTCTTAAAAATACGCCGCTTAGGCTCGTGCTCTCGCCACCACGGCTCGTTGATACGAGCCGCTTGTGGCTCACGGCGGCTCCCGTTTCTCGCCTCAACTCAGAATAAAAGAAGAGTCCCCCTCTTCACGAGGGGGACCCTTCTTTATGCGGGTGCCAGGACTCGAACCTGGAGCCTTTTGGTTCGTAGCCAAACGCTCTATCCAGTTGGGCTACATCCGCATTGGTGCCCCAAATATAGCATTATCGGGCCCTATGTCAAGGGATTTTGTTTAAAAATCTTGAAAGAATTACTAAATTTGCGTTGTAAAATCAAGCTCCGTACAGAATATAAAGATGCTCAAAAACATTGTCTTCAAGATACTGAACAAGCTCAAGGACGCATTTCTCCAGAAAAAAGTCATCCTCTGGCTGCTTATCCTGTTTGTCCCGGTCATTCTCGTTTGCGCCGCCGTCGTTATCACCTACAACCATTTCTTGCCGGAACTCCCCTCCCTTTCCCAGCTGGAGCAGATTAACCCTAAGTTGGTCACCAACATCTATGACATGAACGGAAAGATTGCCCACGAGTATTATGTGGAGCGCCGCGAGTGGGTCAGTTTCGACTCCATCCCCGAAAACGCCATCCATGCCGTGATGGCCACCGAAGACCGGGAATTCTACAACCACTGGGGCATGAATGTATGGGCCATCCCATCAGCCATCATGGAGAGCGTCTCCAGCGGCAAGAAGCTCCGCGGAGCCTCCACCCTCACTCAGCAGCTTACCAAGCTCCTATTCCTTACACCGGAACGATCCATTTCCCGTAAAATCAAGGAGGCCATGACGGCCATCCGTATCGAGCAGACCTACACCAAGCAAGAGATTCTCGAGTTCTATATGAACGAGGTTTACCTGTCCGCCGGAAACTACGGTTTCCAGGCCGCCGGCAAGTACTACTTCGGTCGCCCCCTGGACAGCCTTACCATTCCTGAATTAGCTGTACTGGCGGGCATGCTCCAGCGCCCCGAGGCCTACCGCCCCGATAGGCACCCCAAGGCATCCCTTGAACGCCGCAACACCGTGCTGTTCGCCATGATGGATGCAGGCTACATCAGCAAGGAAGACTATCGCAAGTATGTCGACACGCCCATCACTCTCGCCGAAAAGGAAGAAGAAAAGGGAGCTGGCCTTTACTTCTATGAAGAGATCCGCAAATACATGGAGAAGAAGTACGGCGAAAATTCCCTGTACGCCGATGGCGTCTCCATCTTCTCGACCATTGACCCCGATATCCAGGCCTACGCCGATAGCGTAGCCCAGGTCCAGGTGGAGCGCGTCCGCAAGCGCATCAAGTACCGCGCCGTACGCCGCCTGTTCCTTACCAGCAAGTACGACATGCCCGAAGACAGCATCGTGGCACACTTCGACAGCATCTACACCCTGTTCAAGAAGGACTACCTGGCCAACGACACCAATCCCGACCCCAAGAAGCGCAGATTCCCGGATAGCATCCTGTACCACCACGCCGAAGTGGCCGCCATCCTGATCGAAAATGAAACCGGCGCCATACGCGCCATGGTTGGCGGAAGCGACTGGAACACCTCCCGCTGGAATAGGGCGGTACAGTCCCTGCGCCAGCCGGGCTCCAGCTTCAAGCCCATCGTGTACGCTACCGCCATGGACAACGGAGCCAGCCCCTGCGACTCCGTGAACGACCAGCCAGTGACCATTCCCGACCCAGACGACAAGGATAAGAACAAGGTCTGGCGCCCTGCAAACTTCGGCCACGACTTTGAAGGCATGATGACGCTCCGCAAGGCCCTCTACAAGTCCAAGAACCTTCCCGCCATCCTCACCGGCATGAAGTACGGGCTCAGCAATGTGGTAAATTACGCCCGCAAGTTCGGCATCGTGAAGGCCCCGCTCCTTGCAGTACCCAGTCTTGCCCTCGGTTCCGTGGGCGCCACCCTGATGGAGATGACTTCGGCCTATACTGTATTCCCCAACGGCGGTAACCGAATCGAGCCCTACATGATCGAGTCCATCGTGGATAAGAACGGAGAAACCATCGAAAAGAACATGAAGGTAGAACACGAAGTTCTCCGGGCTCCCAGCGCCTACCTGATGGTGGACATGCTGAAGGATGTAAATGTGCGCGGTACGGCCGCCCGCGTTTGGGCCAGCGGATTCACCCACCCCAGTGGCGGAAAGACCGGCACCACCAACGACTACACCGACGCCTGGTACATCGGCTTTACCAAACAGTACACCATGGGCGTGTGGATCGGTTCCGACAGCCCGGGCACCATGGGCGCAGGCCACACCGGTACCGAAGACGCCCTGCCAGTCTGGCTTGCCGTCATGACCGAACTCCACAAGGATCTGCCAAGACTTCCCTTCCCTGTTCCGGCAGGCGTGTCCAGCAGGGGCATCTGCAACTACACGGGCAAGGTAGCAGGAGAGTTCTGTTCCGAAAAGACATACTGCCTCTACACCGCAGGTTACGCCCCTACGGAAACCTGCGACGGCAACCATTTCGAGGTGAAGACAAAGTCTGCCGACGACGCCACCCTGTTCAGCAACAAGGGGGCGGCAGAATCGTCAACCGGTCCTAAAAAGACCCGAAAAATGTTCTAGGATTCATTCCTGGCATTCAACAGAAAACCGCCTGAAATCCGCTAAATATCAAGGGTCAAAGCATACTCGGCCCTTAACAAAATCTTATATTTTTTCTATCTTTGCGGTGCTATGGATTGGCCCCACAACATAAAGACCCTCACAGGCGACGAGCTCAAGGCTTGGCTCAGAGAGCAAGACGAGAAGCCCTTCCGTGCGGACCAAATCCAGAAATGGCTTTTTTGCCAGCAGGTCAAGAGCTACGATGAGATGGTGAACATCTCCCCTACTCTCCGCGAAAAGCTCTCCAACCAGTTCAGCCTCCGCGCCCTTACCGAAGAGACCCGAATGGAATCCGTGGACGGCACCGTCAAGTGGCTCTTTAGAACCCACGACGGTCACCATATCGAGACGGTGATGATTCCTGCCAACGGACGTTTTTCGGTATGCGTTTCCACCCAGGTGGGCTGTGCCATGAACTGCGCCTTCTGCCGCACCGCTAAAATGGGGTTCACCAGAAACCTGGAAGCCGGTGAGATTCTCGAAGAGATCATCAATGTGAACTGGTACCTGAAGGACACGGGAGCCATCGATGCCGACGGCAAGGTGGCCCAAGTCACCAACATCATATTCATGGGCATGGGCGAACCGCTGAACAACCTGGAAAATGTCCACCGGGTCTGCTGCACGCTCCACAACCAGAGCCTGTTCAACATGGGCTCTAAGCGCATGACGGTGAGTACCAGCGGCGTGGTTCCGAAAATCAAGGAACTGGTGGACCGCAACACCCCCTGCTGTCTCGCCGTAAGCCTGAACAGCACCAACAACGAATATCGATCTTCCGTGATGCCGGTAAACAGGACCTGGCCCATCGAGAAGCTTCTGGAAGCAGTGGATGAGTACATCCGCCGCACCGACAACTATGTGACATTCGAGTTCGTCCTTATCAAGGACATCACCTGCACCCCCAAGGCCGCCAAGGAGCTTATCCGCATCTGCGCCCCCCGCCGTGTAAAGGTGAACGCCATCGTGTTAAACGACGGGGACGACCCTACACTCCACGCACCCACTCCCGAGGAGGTGGAAGATTTCCTCGCCAAGGTGCGTGCCGCCGAAATTCAAATAACGATCCGTAACCCGAGGGGCCGGGACATTCTGGCCGCCTGCGGGCAACTTGCGTACAAAAAGGAAGGTACAACATGTTAACGCAAAACCTCCCCGAATTCTGGGACAACCTCTACATGGACGGAAAGGACTACTGGAATTTCAAGAAGGCTACCCCAGCCCTGCTTGAATTCTTCAAGAATCCTTCCTGCCCCGCTACCGGCTCGGTCCTGATTCCTGGAGCGGGTTTCGGCTACGATGCCGAGGCCTGGGCTAATAAGGGGCACGATGTGCTGGCGGTGGATTTCGCGCCTACCGCCGTAGACGAACTGGACCACCTGAGCCGCAAGTACAAGAACCTCCATTCCCTGGACCTGGACCTGTTCACGCTCTCGCCCAAAGACGCCAAGCGTGGCGGCCAGCTGTTCGACATCGTCTATGACTACGGCACCTTCTCGGCCATCCACCCGGGTCGCCGCGACGAATTCTTTGAAGTCTGCTACAGGATGCTCAAGGACGACGGCCTGTTCATCTGTCTCATGTACCCGCTCATGAATGGGAAGACTTTGCAAGGGCCGCCACACTGCACCAGCGAAGGCGAGCTCATGGCCCGCCTGGATGGCGTGTTCGACATCGTGGAACGCATCAAGCCCGTGAACAGCATTCCTGGCCGCGAAGGCAAGGAAGAGTTCTGGCTGATGAAGAAAGTGGTGTAAAAATTCTATTTTCAAAAAACTAAAAAAGGATTGAACTATGGCACAAGATTTATGTCCCTGCGGATCTGGCAAAGCCTACTGTGACTGCTGCGAACCTATCATCAAGGGAACGGCCCTGGCCGAAAGCCCCGAAGCACTGATGCGTTCACGTTACACCGCCTACGCCAAGCACGAAATCGCGTGGCTCAAGGACTCCCTGGAAGCCACCCAGCGCAGCGACTTTGACGAGCCCAGTGTCGAGGCCTGGAGCAAGGAATCCGAATGGCTCGGCATCGAAATCAAGCAGACCAAGACCGAAGAAGAAAAGAACATCGGCTGGGTGGAATTCATCGCCCGTTTCAAGCAGGGCAACATCACCCGTAACCACCATGAGCTTGGTGAGTTCCACAAGGTGGGCGGCGCCTGGTTCTTTTACGACGGTCGTGCCGTCAAGCAGGAAACGGTCCATAAGGAAGGCCCGGATGTAGGCCGTAACGACCCGTGCCCCTGCGGTTCCGGCAAGAAGTACAAGAAATGCTGCGGAGCTGGGAAGTAGGGATTAGAGATGTTCAAAGTTTTCGTAGATGGTGAAGCGGGCACTACCGGCCTGCAGATTTATGAAAGACTCGCCAAGCGCACCGACATTGAAGTGTTGCGCATCGATCCCGAACTCCGCAAGGACATGAATGAACGCAAGCGGCTCATCAACGAGTCCGATGTGACATTCCTGTGCCTGCCCGACGCGGCCGCCATCGAAAGTGCGGCACTCTGCGAAAATCCGAACACTCGTGTGATCGACGCTTCTACGGCCCACCGTGTAAATCCAGAGTGGACCTACGGCATGCCTGAACTTTCGGCAGCCCAGCGTGAAGCCATTGCCAAGAGCAAGCGTATCGCCAACCCCGGCTGCCACGCCTCGGGATTTATCCTGGGCGTTTACCCGTTGATTGCTTCGGGAATTCTCCCGAAGAACGCAAACCTTGCCGCCTACAGCATTACCGGTTATTCCGGCGGGGGCAAGAAGCTGATTGCCGAATACGAAGAAGCCTCGGCACTTTCCCATGCAGCCGGTGAATCGAAGGCCATCATGGCTCCCGCCCCGTACGCGCTAGCGCTCGCACACAAGCACCTCCCCGAGATGAAGAAGTACTGCGAACTGGAGAATGTTCCATTCTTCAATCCGGTGCTTGGGCCATACTACAAGGGTATGGCCGTGACGGTCGCCATATTCCCGGGCATGCTCACCAAGAAGGTCGGCCCAGAAGCCCTTACCGAGATTCTCACAAAGCATTACGAAGGTAGCCGCTTTGTGAAGGTGATGCCCTTTGAGCCAGCCCCCGTGCTGTTCAACGGCCGTCTGGACGCCACCGTCTGTAACGATACCAACAATGCCCGCATCCAGGTATTCGGAAACGAGAACATGATGCAGGTGACGACGATTATCGACAACCTGGGCAAAGGCGCCAGCGGTGCCGCTATACAGAACATGAATATCGCCCTCGGGCTGGACGAATCCATAAGTCTCGTCTAGCAGAAAGGCAATTCAACTTACAAAAGCAAACCCCCGGTGCGGTTAACGCGCCGGGGGTTTTGCTATAGTCTCAAGAATAGATTACTTGTTCTCGAAGTAGTAGGTGGTCAGAGTCTTGCCATCCTGAGAGAACTGGATAATCTGCTTGCCCTTGGGAAGATCGCCGGTAATCTTGAACAGGTTTTCAGCCATGTAGGTTACCGTCAGGTTTGTGCCCTTGTCCTTGTCGGCAAAGAGACCCTTCTTCTCATTGGCTTCGAAGCCCTTACAGTCGGCGTGTGCGGACACATCGCCTTCCACGGCGGGATAGGTCTTGGCAACCAGCGGAGAGGTCACGGAGCTTGCATTGCGGTAGAACACTTCAAGCTTGCCTTCGATTACGCGGGGAGCGGGCAGCGGAGACATCTTGGCAGCAGCTTCCTTTTTACCCTTCTTTTTCTTCTTGTCCTTCTTCTGGTCGGGCACCTTGGCGCCGTCGCCAGCCTGGGGGCGTTCCAGCTGGTAGCCAGCGATGGATTCGTTGCACTGGGTGGACCAGACGACCCATTCGTTGGAAATCTTCTTGGGGCCGTTTTCTTCGTCACCAGGCAGGTAGAGACCCGGTTCAATCTGGTCGCTATAGATATACAGCGTCACCTTCAGGTTCGGGTTCTCTTCGGTGGTGGAGATCATGTTCTTGCTCTTGATGTACTTGGAGCGACCGGCAAGAATCTTGTAGCTACCAACGGGGACCTTTTCGAACTTGAACTGGCCCTTACGGAGTTCCTGCTTGTACTTGTACTTTTCCTTGAGAGTAGAGTAGATGGTGGAGTCCATCCAAATGGTAGGCATTTCCAAAGGCTTGCCAGTGAAAGCGTCACAGACTTCACCTTCGATGGTACCGGTCTTTTCGCAACCGGTCAGTGCCAGGGCCACAAGAGCGGCAGTAGCACAGAGTGTAAGTGTTTTTTTCATCGTTTTTCCTCGTGTTTTCTCAAATATATAAAAACCCTCCCGTTTTAGGGGAGGGAGTAAAAAACTAGGCTTCTTCTTCGGCCTTTGCAGGAGCCGCCTTGCGGGTCTTGCGCTTTGCACCGGTGATGTTGCCAGCGAAACGCTTGTTGAAGCGGTCGATACGGCCAGCCGTATCCACGCGATGCTGCTTGCCCGTCCAGAACGGATGGGTATCAGCCGTAATTTCGAGAGAAATTACGCTATATTCAACACCATCGATAGTCTTCTTTTCGGCGGAAGACTTCGTGGAGCGGGTGATGTATTCTTTACCCGTATTCGCATCGACGAACACGACCGGTTGATAGTTAGGGTGGATACCTTCTTTCATTTTTAAACTTCCTGTGAAGTAGTTAATTGGAGCACACAATTTAGAAGAATTCGCGCCTTTTGGCAAGCGGAAAGCCGTTTTTTTGTATCTTTGGACCATGAATCGGAGCCATTCTTGCAAAAAAAAACGCCATTTCGGGCATTGGAAACTGCTCGGACTGTCCCTGCTTGTCGGACTCCTTTGCGCCTGCAAGTCGGAGCCTCCAGTGGCGACCATCGTGGTCGTGGACAAGAAGGTGCCCCTGGCGGAGTGGCCCGACAGTCTCTATATTGCGGACCTGGATTCCATTCTCGCCCTGGAGCCCATAAAAAAGAAGGACAAGAACCAGCCGAGCATCGCCATGAACACATTCAAGGCGCCAAACTTTATTTTGCCTTCTTCTGTGACAGGGAAAAAATCGGCAAGTGAAAGCAAGGGAAACCAAGGTTCAAGGACCGGTGAGACAAAACAGGCGACCAAGAGCACCCGAGACAATTCGGCGGAGAACTTCGCAAACCAATTTACCCAGGCTCTCTCCGCCCTCCAGTCGGACCCCAGCAACGCTAAACTATACAAGGTGGTGGAGTCCAGGGACGGCGAAGACCTATTCCAGCTTTTGAAGCGAACCTACGGCGCCGGAGCCCAGAGCCTCCCCCGCTTCTATGTGCTCTCCACCCTGCAATCAGTGAACCCCGGCGTAATGCTGGAGCACCTGAATGCCGGGGACAAGGTACGGGTTCCGAAATTATAAAACGCCTTTGCTGCTGGGTACGCCCTTCACATTGCGGCTGGGAGCCACAGCCATGGCCACAGAACGGGCAAAAGCCTTGAAGATGCTTTCCAGGCAATGGTGGTTATCGCTACCGTAGAACAGTTCCACATGCAGATTCATGCGTGCATTTTCGCAGACCGTCTTGAAGAAATGCTCGAACATGCTGGCTTCGATACCACCCGCCGTTTCGCCAGGAAGCTCCACCTTCCATACGAAACCGATGCGGTTGCTAAAGTCAATGCACACGCGGCTGAGAGCCTCGTCCATAGGCACAAAGTAAAAACCGTAACGTTCGATACCCTTCTTGTCACCCAGGCATTCTACCAAAGCCTGTCCAAGCACGATGCCGATGTCTTCCATGCTGTGGTGCATATCTACGGCGGTGTCGCCCTTGCAGGTCAGGTCCAGACGAAAACCACCGTGAACCTGGAACAAGTCCAGCATGTGGTCCAGAAAGGCGTTGCCGGAATCGATGACGCCCCGGCTAGCCTCGTCCAAATTGAGACTCAGGGAAATGGAGGTCTCGCTAGTTTTTCTTTCGATTTTGGACACTCGCATTATTCGGCTCCTTCTATGACCTTACCACCATAGATACTGAACTTGGTGACACGACCAAACTTCATCCCAGGCAGCGGAACCTCCTTGCCGTTCAGGAAGAACTTGGAAATGGCGCGGGGTTCGCCCACTACCACATAGAGCGTGTCGGCAGATTCATAAACCATCCGAGTTCCAGCCTTGGAAAGGTTGGACTCCTTGAGAAACGCCGTATCATCTTCACGGTGCTTAATTCCAACCCAGGTACGCATTTCGCCGGATGCCACCAACATGAGCTTGGTCATCGCACCAGCAGGCGCAACGGCGGTCTTTTCAGAAGTCTTGGAATCGGAAGAAAGGAAGATGGTCGCCGAAGCAGGACGATCGGAATTCTTGAGAGCGGAGTCCACTACCGCCTGACTGATTCCCTGTTCCTTTCCGGCCACAGGAGCGGCCTTCTCTTCCGCCACCTTGTTCTCGACAGGAACTGTAGCGGCCGAATCCGCGTTCACGGAATCGGCAGGTACCACCTCGGCGCCTTCGGGCATTTCGGGAGTTTCCGTTGTACTTTCCTCTTCCACCAATTCTGTCTTCGCAGGTTCGGGAGTCGTCTGCACGGGAGCTGCGTCCTTGAAGAACTTGGACGCAACCACCAGGGCAAGTCCTATAACTACCAGGATTATAACAATCACCTTGCCCTTGGAGGAATTCTCCCCTTCAGCAGACGATTTACCCTGGGAGTCATCGGAAAGATCCGTCAAGAGACTTGCGAACTTGGAGCCGTTCTCGGCGGCATACCAGTCCAGCACCCGCTTGGAATCGAGACTCAGCTTGACACTGATAGAATTCAGGTAGCCCCGCAAATAAGCCTGCACCGGGAAAGCCTTCCAGTCTCCGGCTTCAATAAGGGAAATATTCTTTTCGGACAAACGAGTGGCCGTGGCCAGTTCCGCCACCGTCATGGATTTCGCCTCACGGGCACGGGCCAAATAGGCACCCAGGCGTTCGTCAGGACGTTTATCTTCAATAGGATTACTCATACTTTTACCTTCAAGTTCGTAAGCATCTCAAGGGTGCGGGCTACAGGAAGCCCCACCACATTGTAATAGCATCCGCGGATAGAACGGATAAGACGGGCTCCTTGCGTCTGGATCCCGTAAGCCCCCGCTTTATCCATTGGGTCCAAAGAATTTACATAATCTTCAAGCTCCTGTAAGGAACTGTCCCTGAAAAACACCTCCGTTTCCTCTTGAGAAGCGTCCAGGAGCATGCCGCCGTGGGCCACGGCCACGCCGGTAATCACCTTATGGGAGCGACCGTTCAGGGCCTGGAGCATTTTCAGGGCATCTTCTTTGTCCTTGGGTTTTCCAAGGGGGGTGCCATCCAAAAACACCAGGGTATCGTAACCCAGCACCACAGCGGATGGTTCCTTGCGGGATACTGCCAAAGCTTTCTGGCTTGCATTTTCACGGGGAAAGTCCAGCGGGTTTTCAGCGGTGGGCTTTTCCTCTACATCGGAGACCGATACCCGGAACTTAACCCCGATTTGCCCGAGAATTTCGCGACGGCGGGGAGACCCGCTAGCAAGCACCAAATCTACCGACTTTAAACACTCTTCCATGACCGAAAATGTAGTAATTAATTGTCGGACAACAAGTTGCAGACATTCCATTTAAAAGAGCGTGAGAGTGTTAGGGGGAAAACCGGCCCCTTTCATCAATTACAAGCTCCGAACTTCAAACCCCACATTCCACATCCCACATCACTCCCTGTACCCCGTACCTTTTTATTACCTTTCCTCAAAATACCGGAGTTTTTTATGGAAAGATTCAAGCCGCGTGACATGTTCGTGGAAGCGGGCTATGGCCCGAACTTCGCAGACCAGCTTTTGCAGAACGCCTACAGCAAGCTTTTCGAGGGGGACCCCATCGACGAACGCATCTGCTTTGACGCCTCCGACGACATGGCCTACATCGTAGATATCGGACACGACGACATCCGCTCCGAAGGCATGAGCTACGGCATGTTCGTCACCGCTCTCACCGACCGCGCCGAACTGTTCGAGAAGCTTTGGCGGTTTACCAAGCGCTACCTGTACAACGCCGAGGGCCCACACCAGGGCTACTATTCCTGGCAAGTCTCCACCACCGACTTTTCCATGATGGACCCGGGATCCGCCCCCGATGGCGAAGAGTACATCGCGGCGGCTCTACTGATTGCAGCCAAGCGATTCGGTCGTGACGATTATAAGCAGGCGGCCATCGAGCTTATCAACATGATGCGGCACAAGCAGGCCAACGAACTGGTGGGCCCCATCATCGACCCCAAGATGGGAATCGTGCGGTTCTCCCCCGTGCTGGGCAACGACTTCACCGACCCCAGCTACCACACCGTGGCCTTCTACCGCATGTTCGCGGAAGCCACCGGCGACAACGAGTGGAACGAGATCGCCAAACGGAGTATTGAATACCTGACGAAGGCCGCCCACCCAGAGACAGGCCTCTGCGCCGACTACTCAGAGTTCGACGGCACGCCCAAATCCATGCCCTGGTTCCCCGAGAGCAACTGCTTCAGCGGAGACGCCTGGCGGGTGGCCCTGAACCTGAGCCTGGACTACACGCTGTTCCGTGGAGACGAGCGGGAGAAGGAGATCTGCGAGAGATTGCTGAACTATTTTGAGAACAAGCGTCCCTACCTGGCGGACTACTCCGTGGACGGAAGCCCCTTCCCAAGACAAGGACGCGAAGCCACTCCGGGAGTGATTGCCATGAACGCCGCCGCCACCCAGGTGCTCCCTGCCGAGAGCCCGCTGGTACACGGATTCGTCCGAGACCTGGCGAACCTGTCGGTGCCTTTCCGTTTCTGGCGCTACTACGACGGGATGCTCTACATTATCGGGATTCTCGCCACTGCCGGGAAGATTGAATTTTAAATGTGGAATGTGTGATGTGTGGTGTGAAATGCGATGCTTTTCGTTGAACGCCATTCATTTTTAATTTATCAGTAAAAAAAGGCCGTTATGCTTAAACTAAACAATTACTGTAAAAGAGCTTTTGTCACAAGTCTCGCGGTTTCCATCGCGTTCATGGCCGCAGGTTGCGAAGATGTGCGGGTAGAAAAATACCCCAACGGAAATGTTCAATTCGAGACCACCTATGTAAATGACAAACGCGAAGGTCTGGAAAAGGAATACTACGAGAACGGCACCCTGAAGCGCGAATCCCCGTACAAGGCGGACCGTCGCGAAGGGACCACCAAGGAGTATTTCGAGGACGGCACTGTAAAATCGGAGATTCCCTATGTGGACGGCTATATTGAAGGGCCGGTCCTTCGCTACCACAAGAACGGCAAGCTTGCATCCAAAGCCCTGTTCCAGAAGAACAAGCAGGTGGAATTTGGTGAAGTCTTCGACGAAGGCGGTGAGCCCGCCACCCACGGAAGCTACAAGGACCCCCGCGATGGATACGCCTACGAATGGGTCCGCATCGGTGAACAGCTCTGGACAGCGGAAAACCTGAACTTCGCTACGGCCGCAGGCTCCCTATGCATGCAGTGCAACAACTGGGGCCGCCTTTACGACTTTGAAAACGCCAAGAACGCCTGCATGGACGGGTTCCACATGCCCACCAAGGAAGAATGGCAGAAACTGATTGCCGCCGCCGGCAACAGACCTGCACTGGCCCTGAAGGCGGGATTCGGTTGGGATCCCATCACGGAGGGCTCCAACAACTACGGCAACGGGAAAGACGAACTGGGATTCGGCGTGAAGGCCGGCGGCGGACATTTCGCTAAGAGCGATGTGCCGCTGAAGGATAGAAAGTTCGACACAGCCGGAAAGAAGGCCTACTTCTGGACGGCCGAAGGCGAGGTGGTGGTGTTCCACCACAACAAGGATAATGTCACCTTCGAGAAGTTCAATCCCGAACACGGCGCCAGCCTAAGGTGCTTGAAGGACTAATTACAAGTGTGTAGTGTGTGATGTGAGATATGAAATTACACATTCCACACCACACATTTCACATTAATCCTACGTCGTATACTCTGCGTTGATCTTCACATACCCGTAGCTCAGGTCGCAGGTAAAGGCGCTTGCGGTCGCCTGACCGATGTTGAGCACCAGCGTCACCTTGTATTCACGCTGGCGGACAACCGCATGTAGCGCCGCTGTCTGGGCCTCATCCAGAGGCAACGGGCGTCCGCCTTCCAGAACTTTCACATCACCGAAGAACAGGTCGGTGTGTTCAGCCACCATGTTGCAGCCGCTGGAACCCGCGCTACTGAGAATACGTCCCCAGTTGGGGTCTTCGCCGAACATGGCGCACTTGGCCAGGTTGCTGGTACCGATGAAGCGGGCCATGCGGAGAGCCTCTTCATGGCTTTCGGCCTTCTCGATGCGCAGTTCGATAAGCTTGGTGGCTCCTTCGCCATCACGCACAATGTCTTTTGCAAGGCTCTGCATAATGAGCATCAGGGCGGCACGGAACTCTCCCTGCTCGCTCAAGCTCAGGTCTTCGTAGCGGAGCCCACTCATGCCGTTGGCAAGCAAGATGCAGGTATCGTTGGTGCTGGTATCGCCGTCCACGGTAATGGCGTTGAAGGAATCCGCAATGTCGGCGCGGAATTCCGCAAAGAAGTCGATGGGAAGCGCAATGTCCGTGGTAATGAAGGCCAGCATGGTAGCCATGTTGGGGTGGATCATGCCCGAACCCTTGCAGGCGCCACCGATGGTCACCACGCCCTTCTCGGTGTGGATTTCGACAGCGTGGCTCTTGAGCGCAAGGTCGGTAGTGAGAATAGCACGGCCAAATTCTTCGGAAGCGTCAGCATGGAGCTTTTCCACCAGCTTCGGAATGCCGGCTTCGATCTTGTCCATGGGCATCAGGTGGCCGATCACGCCGGTGCTGCAGACCAGCACGCTCTTGGGCGTAAGGTTCAGGGCCTCTTCGGTAAGGGTCGCCATGCGTTCGGCATCCTTGTAACCCTGCTCGCCAGTACAGGCGTTGGCGTTTCCGCTGTTCACCACCACGGCCGTTGCAAAATGGGCATGTTCCAAGGCAGCCTTGTCGTAGAGCACCGGGGCGGCCTTCACCTTGTTGGTGGTAAACACCGCAAAGCAGCGGGCAGCCTTCTCGCTCTTGAGAAGCGCCATGTCGGCATTGCCGCTGGCCTTGATACCCGCACAGATTCCAGATGCCGTGAAGCCCTTGGGGGAACACACACCGCCATTTTCCAACAGATTGTACATATCGACTCCTGCAAAAAGCGTCCTTTGGGACCTTTCGCCCCACAAAACGCCGTTAAATTTTTACCTTGTAGAGCATGGAAAAGAAAATCCCGTTTACACAGGAAGCCTACGACCAGCTCGTTAAGGACCTCAATAATTTAAAAAATGTAGAACGCCCCCGCGTCCTGCAGGAATTGGTTGACGCCCGCGCACAGGGCGATTTAAGCGAAAATGCGGAATACCATGCCGCCAAGGAAAGGCTCGCCGCCATCGACAATGTGGAGCTGCCCAAGCTACAAGACCAGCTGGCCCGTGCCGAAGTGGTCGCCTTCGACGCCTCTTCCGACAGTATCCGTTTCGGTGCCACCGTCACCGTCAAGAACCTGAAGACCAAGCGCGACGTGGTGTACCAACTGGTCTCCCCCGAAAGCGTGGACGCCCTCAACGGGAAAATCAGCTTCAAGAGCCCCATCGGGGCCGCCCTCATGGGAAAAAAGCGCGGTGACACGGTAGAAGTGACCACCCCCAAGGGCGTGAACACCTTCGAAATCATCGACTTCAAGTAAGGCGCCCTGGCAGAGGCAAGAATGATTGTCGCCCTGATAGGCAAGGACCAGTTCTCCAAGGACATCCGCATCGAAAAATTCATCGCCGATGCCCTGGGCGAGCGGAAAGACGACCCTCTTTCCAAGCAGATCCTGTACGCCACGGACACCAACATTCCCTCTATCGCCGAGGCCGTCATCAGCGCCTGCGATTCCGTGTCCATGTTCAGCCCGGAACAGGCCGTGGTGGTACGCAAGGCCGAAGCCCTCAAGGCCGACGACACCAAGTCTCTCGCCAAATGGCTTAGTCACAGTCCCCAGTGCAAGCTGCTGCTGGACTTCGAGACTCTCGCCGCCAACACGGAGCTTTTCAAGGCCCTAAAAAAGGCGGGCGAAATCGAGAAGGAATACGACGAGCCCAAGGCCTACAAGATGGCCGACTGGATAGCTTCAGTCATCCCCTCCCATTTCAAGAAGGCCATCGACAAGGACGCCTGCCAGTATCTGGCCGAAGCTCTCGGCACCGATACCAAGCTGGTCTGCGAAGAGGTAGACAAGATTCTCCTCTTCTCCCCCGACTGCCAAAAGATTACGCTGGACCTGGTAAAGACCATGGTGGTTCCCCAGCGAAAAATCGTGGCCTACGAGATTAACGACTACTTCGGCATGCGGGACGCCAAGACCTACGCTAAAAAATTGAACGAGATGCTGAACAACGGCGTACAGGCGGTACAGATTGTGGCGTCGCTCTACTACTACGCCGTGGATCTGATGAACTTCTCTTCCCTGCTCGCAAAAGGCATGACGCCGAAAGATGCCGCCGCCGAACTGGGCAAGAACGACTTTATTTTCAATGTGAAGGGAAAGGCCCCCGAATGCGCCCGCCGCTGGGGAAAGCCCCTACTCTGCCGCGTCATCCGCAGGCTTGCCGACCTGGACTTTGAAATCAAGAGTGGAAAGTGCTCCACCCGCATCAGCCAGGAGCTGGCCATTGCCGCCCTTGTGGTGCGGTAATTTCGAAAGCTCAAACCCCATATAGGCTCTTTATGAGCCTTGACAAGTACCCTTTATACTTGAAAAATATATCTTTCAAGCATAGGGATACTATTTTTCCCGGGGAGGGGGCCGATGAAATTCGTCTACAAAAGGTTGTTGCCGCTATTCATTGGAATGGCATTAGTCAGTTGTGCCGGAGCAGATTCATCGGCACAAAGGAAGGTTGAGAAAAGACCGGACCTGCCCAAGGCAGGAACGCCTGTTGCAGACACCCTTGCCGCTAAAATGCCCGAATTTGCCCTTTCAATATTCAAGGGATCCATCGATTCCATCCCAGGGGAATACTACTACCACGCCACAGACGGCAGAGTTGACACTCTGTTCAAAAAGGAAGACGGACAATACAAGCCAGTCGTTTCTATCGCTTACGATTCTCCCAACGACCAAAGCAACTATGAACTAAAAAAAGGCGACTATAATTACACTATAAAAGACGATGTGTTAGTAGGAGAAATGTGTTTCCCAAAATATACCAAAGCATATTGGGATAATGGAAAAACAAAAAAAATGGCAACGGGAATCCTTTATAGAGATGATCAAGGCATTATCCAAGTGGATAGCGGGCATTCGGAAATATATTACGAAAACGGGAAAATTTACCAGCAAAACGAATGGAGAGACAAACAACCCGTCGCGGGCAAGCAATGGAATAAAGACGGAGTACTAACAGTAGAACTAGATTATCCAAAATCTATTAAGGAATATTGGGACAAAGGAAACCTCAAAGAAACATTAACAGGCCACCTTTACATAGATGATGAAGGTAATTTTGCCTTGGATAGCGGGCACTCGGAAATTTATTTCGAGAATGGGAAAATAAAAGAACAGAACGACTGGAAGGACAAACAACCCGTCGCAACCAAACAATGGAATGAAAACGGTGTATTAATAATAGAGCTGGATTTCCCGAAATCTACTAAAGAATATTGGGATAACGGAAAAATAAGACAATTGGCAACAGGAATCCTTTATAGAGCCGATCATGGCGGCCTTCGGGTAGATAGCGGGCATTCGGAAGTATATTTTGAAAACGGGAAAATTCAGCAACAAAACGATTGGAAGGACAAGCTGCCCACCGCAAGCAGGGAATGGAACGAAAACGGGGTGTTGATAAAAGAGTTAGATTTTTCAAAATACTACAAGGAATATTGGGACAACGGAACGCCAAAATGTGTGATGACAGGCCTCCTTTATAGAGATGATCAAGGCTTTATCAAAGTAGACAGCGGACACTCGGAAAGTTATTTCGAGAATGGGAAAACAAAAGAACAGAACGACTGGAAGGACAAACAGGCCATTGCAAGCAAGCAGTGGAACGAGGAAGGGGTCCTAGTAGTAGAACTAGATTTCCCAAAATATTTCAAGAAATATTGGGACAACGGAAGCCTCAAAGAAATATTGACAGGCCTCCTTTACATAAATGATGAAGGTGATTTCGCTTTGGATAGCGGACACTCGGAAACGTATTTCGAAAACGGGAAAATTTATCAGAAAAACGACTGGAGGGACAAGCAGGGCGTTGCAAGCAAGCAATGGAATGAAAACGGAGTGCTAACAGTAGATCTAGATTTCCCAAAATATTTCAAGAAATATTGGGACAACGGAAAGCCTAAAGAGATAATAACAGGTCTCCTTTATAGGGACGATCAAGGCGTTTTTCGGGCAGATAGCGGACAATCGGAAACGTATTTCGAAAACGGGAAGATTGAACAAAAAAACGAATGGAAAAACAAGCAACTCGTTGCACAAAAAGAATGGAACGAAAACGGAACGTTGACAAAAGATATTGAGGTCCCTAAACATTTCAAGGAATATTGGGATAACGGGAAACCCAAAACCATAGTGACCGGCATTCTTTACATGGACTCTCAGGGTTCTATCCAATTGGAAAGCGGTCATTCGGAAAAATATTCAGAAAGAGGCGAAATCCTTGAGCAAAGTGATTATAAAGACAGCATTCTCATTGTAGGCAAGACATGGCATAAAAATGGCACTCTGGAACTAGACTTCAAATTCCCGGAATATAAGAAGATTTATTCCGACAACGGAACTCTACTTTTTGAGTCGGTGGGAACATTATATCGTGACGAACAGAATGAAATCCAAGTACAGGACGGTTTCCGCAAATATTATCATGAAAATGGACAAATGATTGTATATGAAAATTTCAAAGACAAAAAAATAATTGCCCAAAAAATGTGGCAAGAAAACGGGAAACTAGAATATGAACTTGTTTTCCCGAAATACGAAAGGTTTTATGCCGACAACGGAGACATTTATATTGAAAAGAACGGAACATTATATTATGACGATCAGAATAAAATCCAAATACAAGACGGATACTGGAAGGCATATTATGAAAACGGACAGATGAGTCTACATGAAAATTACAAAGAAAAAAAACTGATTAGCAAAAGAGTGTGGTATGAAAACGGAGCCCTAAAGGTAGAGGGAGATGTTTCAAAAGGTTTTCACAAGAAATACCTCACTGACGGCAAACTCGGTCAGGAAGTATCAGGAAAATTCCACTTCGATGACGATGGGGACGTAATCCTGGAAAGCGCCTCCGAAAAAGAGTGGTATGAAAACGGGATTTTAGGATTTGAAACCAATTTCCCCAAGTACCGAAAAGTCTATTTCCCCGACGGGATTCTTTTGGCCGAAGAAGAGGGAACTTTGTACTATGACGAACAAAAGGAAATTCAAATACAGGATGGCGCCAGGAAAACATATTACCATGACAATGGAAAACTATCGCAAAAAATAATCTATAAGAAAAAAAAGTTGGTTGGAAAAACCGTATGGAATGAAAACGGAATCGTAACAATCCTTGCAGAACTGCCAAACCGCTACAGGGAATTTTACGATGACGGGAAGCTCAAGGTCGAAGTCACCGGAACAATTGTCGAAGACGACGGCTCCTTCAATATTAAGGACGGAATATATAAGGAATACGCCCCCAATGGCGAATCTACTTATTCCGCAACCTACAAGGATTTCCAGAGAATATCAGAAAAGTGATGCGGAGGAAAAAGCAATGAAACCCTTTTTCTCTTTTTTATCGACTCTGTTCATCGGGACAATCATCATCGGCTGTGCCGGTACGGATTCTTCGGCACAAAAGAAAGGGGAAGATAATTCGAGTCTGTTCAAGGCAGGTACGCCTATGGCGGACAGCCTTGTCTCTAGCATGCCGGAATTCGCCCATTCCGTATTCAAGAAAGCCATTGATTCCGTTCCAGGGCAATATTACTACCACGTGACCGACGGCAGGATTGACACGCTGTTCAAAAAGGAAGGCGGGCAGTACAAGCCTGTTGCTTCCGTCACCTACGACTCGCTCGATGGGCAGAACAGCTATGAACTAAAAAAAGGGAACTATAGTTCCTTTGTAAAGGACGGCGTGTTAGTTGGAGAAATTGATTTCCCTAAATACGCCAAGGTGTATTGGGACAACGGAAAACCAAAAGAGATATTGACTGGAGTCCTTTATAGAAACGATCAGGGCGTCTTTCGCGTAGATAGCGGACACTCGGAAGTTTATTTCAAAAACGGGGAAATAAAGCAAAAAAACAACTGGAAAAACAAACTAGTCGTTACGCTAAAGGAGTGGAACAAAAATGGGGTGTTGATAAAAGATTTAGATTTCCAAAAAAAATGCACCGAATACTGGGATGACGGGAAAATAAAGCAAAAAGGAGAAGGCGTACTCTACAGAACGGATGGTGAAGGAGGAAGAAACCTTTGCTCCGTGGATAGCGGGCATTCCGAAATATATTTCGAAAATGGACAAATCAATGAACAAAATGACTGGAAAAACAAACGACCTGTTGCAAGTAGACAATGGAACGAAAGCGGAGTATTAGTAAAAGAATGGAGTAACCCTAATTATTTCAAAAAATATTGGGACAATGGAAAACTCAAAAATATATTGACAGGTCTCCTTTATAGAGATGATCAAGGCGTCATCAGCGTGGATAGCGGACACTCGGAAGTATATTTCGAGAACGGAGAAATCAAAGAACAAGGCGAATGGAAGAACAAGCTACCCATTGAAGGCAAGACATGGTATGAAAACGGCATATTGAGACAGGAATATTTTTTCCCGAATTATTTTAAAGAATATTGGGACGACGGAAAGCCAAAGGCCATATTGACAGGACTCCTTTATAGAGACGATCAGGGCGTCATCCGTGTGGACAGCGGACACTCGGAGGTTTATTTTGAAAACGGAAAAATCAGTCAACAAAACAACTGGAAAAACAAACAAGTCGTTACGCTAAAGGAATGGAACAAAAATGGGGCATTGATAAAAGATTTAGATTTTCCAAAACATTACAAGGAATATTGGGACAACGGAAAAATAAAGAAAGAGACGACTGGGCTATATTGGTCTTCACCGACTAATGTCGAAGTTGAAAACGGCTTTAAAAAAGAATATTATGAAAACGGGCAGATAAAGGAACACAAAAACTACAAAGACAAAGAGCCCTATTCATCTAAGCAATGGAACGAAGATGGAACTTTATCTACAGAATGGGATATCTCGGCAGGCTATTACAAATACTATGAAAACGGGACACTCCGTCTAGAAGCGAAAGGATTCAAGGGATTTACTGGCGAAAAAGGAGTGCTGGTAGAAACCGGCTATCAAACCTTGTACTTCAACAATGGGAAACCGCAAGCTCAAGAACAATTCAAAGATAAAAAAACAATAGGCAAAAAAATCTGGGATGAAAATGGGACTCTGGTAATTGAAGAAGATTTGTCAAAAGGATTTCGTAAAACATACTTCCCAAACGGCAAGATTTCTCGGGATATTTCAGGAAAATTCCACTACGAGAACAAGAAGATAATCTTTGAAGACTGCTCCGTCAAGAGTTGGTATGAAAATGGGCAAACAGAGATTCTTCTAAAATACAAAGACAAAAAATTGATAAGCAAAAAATACTGGTATGAAAACGGAAACATCGCCTTTTCCGCGGAACTACCCAACCATTACAAGGTCTTTTACGAAGACGGAAAAATCAAGGCCGACATCACCGGAACCCTTGCCGAAGAAAATGGGGACTTCAAAATAAAGGACGGAACCTATAACGAGTACGACTCAAACGGCGAAGTCATCAATTCGGTGACCTACAAGGATTTCCAGAGAATTTCTGAAAAGTGATAGGAACCCCGTAGGATACGGCGCTAGAACTTCATGTCCACAGGATTGAACTGCAACTGGATTCCCGAACGGATCCAGCCGTCCATGCCGTTCTTGTGCGAGATGTGGGCCAGGTTTTCGTACTTGCGGCCACCACCACCCAGATAGAAATGTAGCCACTGGTTGAACTTGAGCTGGTATTGAATGTCCAGCACATACTGAGCCTCTTCTACGCCAGAGGTGGCACCGTCCACATTCAAGGCAATGTCGTAATCCGTGTAAAGTTCCTTGTCGCCCTGACGGAGCCAGGCCGCCGTAATGGCCAGGGAGTGGGCGCCAAAGGTCCAGCCCAGCTCCAGCCACAGGTCAAGAGCGTCCGAACCTCGACGATAACCGATAGGATAGTCTACAAAGTAGGCGTCGGCGTAACCGGAGTCACCTTGTTCACGGTAGTTGCTGCGGTAGTTGCGCCGGCTGGTATACTTCAGAAGCGGAAGCCTGCTGTTGTTTGCCGCAGGATCGGTGCGAACCACCTCGAAGCGCCAGGAGTACTCCCCAAAACGGTTGGTCTTGACCTGATGGAAATAGCCCGCCATATAGTTCAGGATAGAGCGGTTCGTCCCTTTGTCGTCGTCTTCGCCTACGGGGCTGTTGATGTCTTCCATATTAATCTGCCCGTAGAATTTGGCACCGGCAGAAGTCTTGTAGCCAAGTTCAAAAGAAGTCATAGCAGATGTGTAACCCGTGGCATAATTATCGTGCCAGTAGATGAAAGGGCTGATGGAACGAAATTCCAGAGCCTTCCCCCCCACCATGCTCTGCTCCACCACATAGACCCAAAACTTGCTGGTTTCCACACCAAAACGGTGGAACACCATGTTCTTCACATTGTCGGTGTAGGTGCGGTTCCGCTGGTTTGACACCTGTCGATCGGGATCCGTGCACTTCTGTTTGTAGGCTTCAGTCCCCACCTGCGGGCAACCCGTACTACGATCGACCACATCCCCGAACAGCCAGGGGTTCAGGGAGCTGAGCATAAAGTCATAGCGGAAAATGCCCGGTTCAAACTTCCAGAGGACACCGTCGTGGTACGGGGCGCCGCCAAGCAGGATGTCGTTCTTGGAAATTTTCAGGTCATCGGGGCTAAAACGCCCGAACTGCACATAACCCACACCATTATTCCACTTGGCGTAGGCGTTGTTAGGGACATTGATGTCCAACTCGCTAGGTTTGTAGATGAAGTTTGTCTTCCAGTCGTCCTGATACCAGGCTTCCATATCCTTGCGGAGGGGCGCTTCCAGGAGCACCTGGAAATCCTTGTAGCCCGCGCGGAAGCTGAGCGTGAAGAAGGGGTGAACCGATTCTTCGTAGCTGCGGGCGTTCTCCAGTGGAATACGAAGACCACGCCAGTTACGGCCGTACCAATCCGCCGTATCCACAGCGAATTCCGGATCGGTAGGCCCACCGTTAAAGCCGATATCAAAATCCGTGCCAATCTGGAAATAGCCGGTTTCGCCATAGGCCGAGACGGACAGGCCCAGAGAGGCTGCCGCCAGTGTCAAAATCGCGAATTTGGAGCGAATTGCACCCATATACGAATAATCTAGAAAAAAGCGGTGGCGGGAGGGTTGTAGACTTTGAAAGGAGATGCCCGGTCAAGCCGGGCATGACAAGAGGAACGCGAGCGGTCTTATAATACTTCTTGCGTCGAAGACGCAAGAAGGGATCACCCAGGCAGGGAGACCCAGGTGATCCCTCGTGTTGTGGTGGATACGCTTTCGCGCATCCGGTGTGTGTGTTAATTAAGGACTAGAAAGAATCCAGCTTGAAACCGCCGTTGCGGAGGAAGGCCGGGACATCGTAATCCACGCCGTTGGTCTTCAAGGAACCTTCGGCATAGTTCGTGTTGCGGGATTCTTCCACTTCGCGGGCAGGCATTTCGGCCATGGTCTGGCGAGTGTAGGCCGGGGTGCCATAGTCACCGTTGGAAAGCTGGTCCATGTCGGCAATGCCAGGCATCTCTTCCGTTTCAGGAAGGGTCGCTGTGGCAGTACCTTGAGGCATCAGCTTTTCTTCGAAAGCAGGAGCCTGGGCATTGAACTGCGCAGAGGCAAAATCCATAGCCGGAGCCTGAACTTCAGGAGCCTGGGGAACAGTACCCATGGGAACCGTCAGGGATTCCGCTGCAGGAGTGACAATAGCTTCCGGCTGGGCCAGAGCGACAAAGTTGGTGGCCGTCGGACGCGGGGTGGCCGCCACAGGCTGAGAAGCCTGTTGGTAGCTACCGGGAGCGCCGATAGAATTAATCATGTCCATGGTAACAGGAGCACTGGGCACATCGGCAGCACTTGCAAACATGGGCTTTACTTCACCGGCGGTTGTTCCACCACAACCTGTGGCGATAACGGTAATGCAAACCTTGTCGCCCAGTTCCGGGAGCAGAATGTCGCCAATGATGATATTCGGGTCACCCATCTCGCCTACGGCCTCATAGATGTGTTCCATAGCCTCATCGTATTCCAGCATGGAGAAGTTTTCTCCATGGGAAACATTCACCAGCACGCCAGTGGCGCCTTCTACATTTACATCTTCCAGAAGCGGAGAGGACAAAGCCGTATCAACGGCCTTGATACCACGGCCTTCACCTTCTGCAATACCCGTACCCATCAAGGCAGAGCCACCATTGGACATAACTGTCTTAACATCGGCAAAGTCCACATGGATAAGGCCATGACGGAACATGATGTCGCAAATGCTGCGAACAGCGTTGCCGAGAATCTCGTCGGTAAGCTTGAACGCACCATCCAGGGTCATCTTTTTGTCGGTATCTTCAACCACCTTCATGAGCTTCTTGTTGTCCACCACGATCATGGTGTCCACATTTTCACGCAGAGCCTTGATGCCCTTCTCGGCATTCCTGGAGCGAACGGGGCCTTCATGGCGGAAAGGCTTGGTCACCACAGCGATGGTGAGAATGCCCAATTCACGGGCCACGGCTCCCACCACAGGAGCTGCCCCCGTACCAGTACCACCACCCATGCCAGCAGTGATAAAGATGAGATCAGCACCCTTCATGGCTTCCTTCAGGTCGTCGATATTCTCTTCGGCAGCCTTGCGACCTATTTCGGGCTTAGCACCGGCACCAAGTGTCTTTGTGGTCTTTTGGCCTATAGCAATCTTGTGGTCCGCCTTGCTCAAATCCAGAGCCATGGCATCCGTATTGACGGCGTAGTATTCCACGCCTTCAATGTTCATGCCGACCATGCGATTCACGGTGTTGCCACCGGCGCCGCCCACGCCGAAGACCTTGACCTTCGCGTTGTTGAGAGTTGAATCATCCATTAGGATGTGTGAGGTTGGGGTTATGTCGAATTCACTCATAGTTTTTCTCCCTGTTGTGAGTGGTTGTTTTTGTTTTAGAAATATGTTTTAAGGACATCCTTGAACCATTGAAGGCTCTTTTTCATGGATACCGAAATCTGCTTGCCCGTCTCGCGACGCTTTTCCCTACGGCGCTGCTTGGCCGCATACAGCAAAAGTCCTATTCCCGTTGCATAAGACGGATTGGAATAGCTCTGCACTCCAGCCACATCACGGGGATGCCCTATGCGAACAGACTTACCAAAAACCTTTTCGGCTACGGCATCGATACCGTCCAGGGCGCAGCAGCCACCTGTCAACACGATACCACCATTCAGCAAGGCTTCCATCTTATGCTTTTTAAGATCATTGTTCAACAGCGTGAAAATCTCTTCAACGCGGCATGTAATCACATTTGCCAAGAGCTTCCTGGAGCACGGGACATCGCCACGGTCACCGACGCTAGGCACCGGGAAAGTTTCATCCTCTATGAGATTATTCATTCGGCAGGTCCCATAGCGTTTCTTGATATCTTCGGCCTTAGAAAGGGATATGGGGACTCTCAGACATTGGCTAATGTCGCTGGTAATCTTGTTTCCTGCAATATCCAGGGACGCCGTGTAGCGAACGGACTCTCCAACAAAGACGGCAATGTCCGCAGAACCAGCGCCAATATCGATAAGGGCCACGCCCAATTCCCGCTCGTCGTCTGTCAGAACGGCGGAGGCAGCCGCCAGGGGTTCCAGCACAAGTTCTTCCACATGGAGTCCTGCGCGGGTAACGCACTTGTCCAGATTCTGGATAGCGTTCGGGCGGGAGGTGACCACCTGAACATCTACGGTCAATCTGCGGCCATTGAGTCCCTTCGGATTGCGAATTCCCGTCTGATCGTCCAAGGTGTACTCCCCTGGGAAAACATGGAGAATCTGACCCGCGGATTCCGGGATGGTACTAGCCAAGCTCTTGACTCGTTCAATATCCACCTCACGGACTTCTCCAGTAGGCAGCGTAATCAAGCCCTTGTAATTAACGGAGGACACATGGCTACCGGCAATACCCACATAGACATCCCTGACATCAAAATCAATGAAAGGCTCCAGTTGCCTAATGACATTCTGTAGTGTTTCCACCACATCGTCCAACTCGTCGGGACGCTTTAGCGGCAAAGCGCCACAGCAAAGAATCTTCACCGTGTTATCGGGATTCATCGCTCCCGCGAACAGGTTAATCTTGGAAGTCCCGATATCGAGACCGAACACCAAGTCCTCTTTTCTCAATTCGTTGTTGTCATCCATTGACACACCTCTTGTCAAAATTCCTTATGTACAGGAAACCCGAGAAACGCAAATCCACCTCGCCAGAGCAGTTCATGTCCTGAGAGAACCCGCGCTTGACAGATTCGTATAAGGTCCATAGATTCCTATCCCATTCCCCTTCAGGGAATAAGACCTTGTAGCCCACATCACTAAAGAACACTTCGTATGCCCCGTGCTCTTCACTCCAGGACACCTGAGATACAAGTCCGTAAAGTTCCGCATTATCCTGCTTGAGCTTCTGCAGGTGAGCCGCCACATCCACAATTTTTTCAAAGGCCATGGAATCTACCACCGGCAAATGAAATGCCGTAGAGGTAGACATGGGTAGCATAAGCCCCCGTTCCGAATACACCGTGGCATGGCTTCCCTGGAAATAAGCCACCACCGGGGAAGATTCCTGCACCCTGATGGTGAGAGAAGATGGGAAATGTTTTTCCACCGTCACCCTGTGAATCAGGGGCAGCTGCATCAGGTTCTTTTCCACCGAATCTTCGAAAACTTCAGAAAGAAGCATTCCTGGCTCCACCTGGGCATTCTGCACCACATCTTCCCAAGTAAGCATGCGGTTACCTTCGATATCGATGTATTGGAGATGCCGGAGTTCCATGGGGTTGAAACGCTGTAGGTAAAAACGGTTCGTCCACGCAGCGGTAGCAAGGACCACCAGCACAAGGCCAATAATCCATCCACGCCGTCCAAACCAGCGTAAGCTTTTTCTTGCGCCATTCTTTATCTTCATGGCACGAGTACGCTTGCGCTTTTCCTCGTTGTAGCCTATACGGCGTCCAAGGAATGTGGTTTTAGGACTCAAATGCATTCCTCCAAAATCTTCCGCCCCAATTTCCAGATGTTCCCGGCCCCCATCAGCACCACCACATCACCCGGGCGGAGTTCCTCTTTCAAGATGGGGAGCAAATTCTGCTGGTCACCCACAAAGCGAGCGTTACGGTGGCCAAAGGCAAGGGCACTTTCAGAAACCAGGGCTCCCGTCACGCCTTCAATGGGGCGTTCGCGAGCCGGGTAAATATCGGTACACAGCAACACATCGCAGTTGGCAAAGGCACTTCCGAAGGCATCGTGCTGATCCCTGGTGCGGGAGAACAGGTGCGGCTGGAAAGCCACAATCACACGGCGTTCCGGGAAAGCATCCCTGAATCCCTGCAGAGTGGCCGTCGCCTCCGTCGGATGGTGGGCGTAATCGTCGAACACCAGAATGTCGTTCTTCTCGCCAATCAGTTCGAAACGACGCTGGACACCTTCAAACGCAGCAACGGCACGCCTTGCCACTTCTACATCTATGCCCTCTTCCATGGCAAGGGCCACAGCGGCGGTGGCGTTCAGCACATTATGGCGCCCAGGAATCTGCAGCTGGAATTCCCCAAGGCTTACACCGTCGTTAAAAATCTCGAAATGGGGGAACCCCTTCTCAAAACGCAAATTGTCAATATGGTACTTGGCCTGGCGGGAGAACCCGTAGGTAATCACCGGCTTACGGACCTTGGAATAAATCTGCTGTACATTGGGATCGTCAATGCAAAGGATTGCCTGTCCATAGAAGGGAATCTTGTTCACAAACTGGACAAAGGCGTCCTTGATTTCGTCGATATTTTCATAGGTGTCCAGATGGTCAGCATCGATATTGGTCACAATGGCCGAAGAGGGCATCATAGATAGGAAACTGCGGTCGAACTCGTCGCTTTCAGCAATGAGATAGTCGCCCTTGCCCACCTTGGCACCGCTGCCCTTGCCCTTCACCACACCACCCACAATGATGGTGGGGTCAAGACCGGCCTCTTCCCAGATTTCACCCACAATAGAAGTCGTAGTGGTCTTGCCATGCGTCCCGGCAATGGCCAGGGTATACTTCATGCGCATCAGTTCGCCAAGCATTTCGGCACGACGGATCACAGGAATACGACGGGCCCGCGCCTCCACAAGTTCGGGATTGTCATAAGGAATGGCAGAAGAATAAACCACCAAGTCCGCATCTTCTATGTTCTTGGCTTCGTGCTTACTATCCACACGAATTCCCAGATGTTTCAGGTAATCTATAACAGAGCCTTCACCCATGTCGGAACCAGTCACCACAAAGCCGTTCTCATGCAGGACTTCTGCAATGCCAGACATGCCGGCACCACCGATACCCACCATATGCAAGCGACGAACTCGTTTACAATCATTAATCTGCATTATGCACTTTCCTTTTCCAAAATCACCTTGGCAATCTTGTCCGCAGCATCGGGCATTCCAAGCTTTTTCGCGGCAGCGGCCATCTTGGAAAGCTTCTCGCTATCGAACAGCAGGGACTCCACCTTGTCCCACAAATGGTTCTCGTCACTGTCCAGTTCCACCAGGGCGGCGCCGGCCTTCTCGACGGCACGGGCGTTATGTTCCTGATGGTTTGCCGTGGCATGGGGGAACGGGAGCAGAATAGAAGGCTTGCCGAAGGCTAGAATCTCGGCCAAAGCCGAAGCCCCCGCACGACTAATAATCAAATCCGCATGCTTCATGTAGGCGTAGATCCCGTTCAGGAACCCCTTCACCGACACATTGGGAAGAATTCCCAGACGGCCGTTAATAGCGTCCACGTTTTTGACGCCCACCTGCCAGACTACGGAAACATTCTCGTTGTTCACGATTCTAGAAATGCTCTCTTCAATCTTATTGTTGATGCCGACTGCACCCTGGGAGCCGCCGACAATAAACACAGCCTTCTTACCCTCCCGAAATTCCAGCGGGCGTTCCAGGCTGTCTTCGGCAGGCAATTCACGAACCGGGTTGCCAAAAATCATGGTCTTTCCGGCTGGGAAAAACTTGGCGGCATCTTCGGATGTCACAAACACGGTCTTTGCATAGCGGGCACCCATCTTGTTGGCAATTCCTGCTACTGCATTTTGTTCCTGCAAATACACGGGAATTCCCATGCTGCCAGCGGCAAGAACAATAGGCAGCGAAACGTAACCGCCCGTAGCCACCACCACATCGGGGTTCACCTTACGGACAACCTTTTTTGCGTGGGACAAAGACTTA
The DNA here is from genome assembly GCA_946414075.1 of uncultured Fibrobacter sp. GTDB lineage: Bacteria > Fibrobacterota > Fibrobacteria > Fibrobacterales > Fibrobacteraceae > Fibrobacter. The sequence continues at coordinate 10,455 of CAMKNA010000022.1, read as the reverse complement.
ATCAACTTGTAGGGCAACGCCAAATTCTTAAGGAAGGGCCCCCGATGGAGCGGCTCCGCGGTAATATATTCATAGGGCCAATTGCCCGCCACCAGGCGTTCTTCCATGGAATCCTTACGACCGGCAAAGGTAATGTCCTGGACACCCATCTTTTTGAGACTCTCGGCAATAGCCACTGCCGGGAAGATATGTCCACCGGTTCCACCGCACACAAAAAGGAACTTTTTCATCGTCCACTCCTTGAAATTTCAGACTCCGTAAAGGGACGAGAATCCGTCTTGTCCCCGTTTTTCATATAGGGTTCCCAAATTTTCTTGCCCGTTCCCGGCTTAGAGATGTTCAAAAGGATTCCAATGAACAACGCCGAGAAAATCAAGTTGGTTCCTCCAAAACTGAGGAAAGGCAGGGGCTGCCCTGTAGTGGGGAAAAGGCCCGTGCTCACACAGACATGTACCAAGAAGTTCAGGAACAGAGAAATGGTCAAGGCCACCGCCATATACTTTCCAAAACGGCTAGAAGAATTCCGTGCGATTTCAAAGCCCTGGTAGAACAACATGCCAAAAAGCAGCAAGATGGCAAATGTTCCCACAAAACCAAACTCTTCGCCTATTACCGCATAGACCACATCCTTATGGGCCTCGGGCAGGTAACCCAGCTTCTGTACGCCCATACCAAATCCCGTGCCGAAAAAGCCTCCATTGCCGAGCGCTTCCAAAGCATGCTCACCCTGATAAGCGGAATTCTGGTTCTCCGCCGGGTTGAAGAACGCCATCAGGCGCTTGGATGTGTGGGACTTGATCAAAAGCACAATCAGTCCCACCGGAATGCAAGCCGCAAGGGATATGGCGATATACTTGAAACGGGCCCCAGCCACAAATAGAACCGCAAGGGTAATGCCAGCAAACAAAAGTAACATAGAGAAATTCGGCTGCAAGGCAAGCAGGATTGCCGAAATCCCGAAAGGCACCGCCGGCTGGATCAGGCTGCATTTTAGGGACTTGATGTCGGTCCCCGCAATCGCAAGCTTGGCGCAAACCCAAGAGATCAGTCCCAACTTCAAGATTTCAGATGGCTGGATTCCCCAAATCCAACGGTTGGCGCCCTTGACGCTACCGCCGGCGACGATGGCAGCCACCGTAAGGACCGCACCCACGATGAACACCACGCGGGAACCCTTCATCCACACGCTGTAATCAATTCTCGAAACCACGAACATGATGACCAGGGCAGCAAGGACCTTCCACAGGTGAGCCTTCAGGTAGAACTCTGGAGAAAGTCCCCGTTGCAGAGCATGGGGCGTAGACGCCGTATAGACAACGGCTATGCCGAAGCATATCAACAGCAGCGTTGCAAGCAACAGCCACTTGTTTACGCCTATGGTCTGCAAGCTATTCATCTAAACGCGTTTCCTCTCTATTCCCCTTAAGCCTTGGACACCGTCGTCTGTTTCAGCAAGGCATCCACCACCTGTTCCATCTTCATGCCACGGGAGCCCTTGACCAGAAGTACATCGCCCTTGCTTACCACATCCGTCAAGAACTCAATCACTTCTTGCACAGAGTCAAAATGCAAGGCATTCTTCATACCCTTCCCTTCGGCACCCTTCACATAGTTCTTGGCCTGTTCACCTACAGCCACCAGAAGGTCAAAGTTCATCTCGGGAACCAGCGCACCGATGCTCCGATGCAGTTCCTTAGATTCCTTACCCAGTTCCAGCATGTCACCAAGAACAGCGATACGGCTGCCTTCCACATTCATGTTGCCAATAGTCTGGAGAGCCATGCGGGTAGAAGAGGGGTTGGCGTTATAGCAGTCCGACACAATCTTGAAACCATTGCCCTTCTTGATTTCCATGCGCATGTTGGTGGCACGGAAACTCTTAAGCGCCTTGGCAATTTCGGCTTTGGAAACGCGGAAGGCTTCGCCTACAGCAATAGCCGCAAGAGAGTTATACAGGTTATGAGTTCCGGGTACATTTAGCTGGAAATGGGTACGGCCCACATAGAAATCAGCACAACCGTCCTCGTTCCAGGAAAGCCTTTCCGGCTTCACCACGCCACGGCGAAGTCCGAAGGTCACCACCTTGTAGTTCCTGGTGCTCTTGACCTTGCAGAGTCTCGGGTCATCAGCATTCACGATAAGGATTCCGTTCTTCTTGAGGCCCGCAGTAATGGTAATCTTTTCGCGGAAAACGCCATCCAAGTCACCCAGGCGTTCCAGGTGGGAAGCCCCGATGTTGGTAATCACAGCCACATCGGGCTCGGCCGCCAGAGAAAGGGGGCGAATTTCGTCTGGGCCACTGGTGCCCATTTCCACCACGGCAGCCTCATGCTTGTGCTTCAGCTGGAAAAGGGTCATGGGCACACCGATATGGTTGTTGAAGTTTCCCGCGGTAGCGTGGGTCACGAACTTGGAAGAAAGCACAGCCTTCACCATCTCCTTGGTAGTGGTCTTCCCGTTACTGCCGGTAATGGCCACCTTCTTCACCTTGAAACGGCGCTGGTATTCCTTTGCAAGCTTGAGAAGAGCCTTTGTAGTGTCCTCTACAGGTGCATAGGCCTTGAAGGTTTCATTCTGGGTGGAGTATTCTTCCACGACTTTCTGGTTTACAACGCTCATGAGCGCCCCTTCCTTTTCCATCTGGTTTACAAACTTGTGGGCATCAAAACGGACACCCTTGATAGGCCAAAAGACAACGCCCTTGGCCTTTTCTCTCGAATCCATGCTGAGAACCACCTTGCGTTTCAGCACCTTGGGAGCAACGCCCACGGCCTCCGTTTCCAGCATCTTCAGCATTTCGCCTATTGTCAAATCCAACTTCAGCATTTTTCCATAGCCTTCACTGCAATTTCCCTATCGTCAAAATGATGTTTCGTCTTGCCGATAATCTGGTAGTCTTCATGGCCCTTGCCCGCAATCACGAGCCAGTCACCATCCTTAAGTTCCGCACAAGCCTTGTAGATGGCCTCTTCCCGGTTCTCCACCACACTAAACTTGTCCGTCTTCATGCCGGCGCGAACATCGTTGATAATGTCCGTGGGGTTTTCGGTACGGGGATTGTCCGACGTGAGCCAGGCTTTGTCCGAAAGCCTTTCTGCAATGCCTCCCATAATGGGGCGTTTGGTCTTATCCCGGTCGCCACCGCAGCCGAACACGCAAGAGAGCTTGCCCCTGCAAAGGCTGCGGGCGGTAGAGAGCACACGCTCTAACGCGTCGGGAGTGTGGGCATAGTCCACAATCACATGACGACCGTTTTTATTCCAGACCTTTTCAAAGCGGCCCGGCACGCGGATATCGGCCAGAGCCTTGCGCATGGCAGTCTCCGGCACACCGACGGTCTTTGCCCAAGAAAGCACCAGCATCACGTTATCCACATTGAAGTCTCCGCAAAGCGGAGTCTCGAAACGCACTCCACTAATAGCGGGCAGCAGCATTTTCAACCCATCTTCGGTATTCTCCACCGGACCTTCGGGCTTCACATTAGCGCTAACGATTCCGAGACGCGAGACAGCCACCTTGCGGCCCGCTTCAATCTCGGTCAGGGAATCGTATAGTTTCTTTCCGTAGGAATCATCTACATTAATGACCGCAACCCCGTCCTTAGCCAGGTAGCGGGTAAACAAAAGCTTTTTTGCCTCGAAATAGGCATCCATGGTCTTGTGGAAATCCAGATGGTCCTGGGTCAGGTTGCTAAAGAGCGCACTCTTGTAAAGCACACCCGCCATGCGTCCCTGGTAGAGCGAATGGGAAGAAGCCTCCATCACCAAATCAGTACAACCCGCTTCCACGGCAGAAGCGGCAAAGGCATACAGGTCCAAAAGTCCAGGCGTCGTAAGGGTTGCTTGCACGGACTTGTCCCCAATCTTGTTCTTGATAGTCCCGAGAAGGGCCACCTTGTGGCCTGCGGCGCTGAGCATGGCGTCCATCAAGAAGGCGCTGGTGGTCTTACCGTTGGTACCCGTCACCGCGTGGGCCGTAAGCTTACCGAAGGGGTCCTTGTAGAAAATCTTCGCCGCTTCCAGACGGGCCTTGCGCACATCCGTCACCTGAATCCACTTGGCTGTCAACTTTTCAGGCGCCGGGGTTTCCGCCACCACGGCCACCGCGCCCGCATCAAGAGCCTTTTGGGCAAATTCTTCGGCACCCTCCGTAGGCATGGAGAAGAACAGGTTCCCCGGTTTCACCCTACGGGAATCGTCGCAAAGTCCAGTCACATGAAGGTTCTGCATCAATCCTTCTGAAATCATCAGCCCTTCTCCTTCAGTGTCAGCTTGCAAGTGGCACCTTTTGATAGTTCCGTTTCGGCCTTGGGGAACTGGGAAGCAACCCTACCCTTGCCTTCAAACTCCACATTCATGCGAATGCTCCCCATCACCTCCAGGGCCTCCTTCAGCGAAAGCCCCACCAGGTTGGGCATCTTGCTCGCCGATGTCTCGCCCAGGTTCAGCACCACGCCAAATGAATCCAGCACATCGCTACGCTGGGAAACCACACGGGGACCTTCGCCATTGAAACTCACAGGGCAACCCCTATCCGCAGCCATTCTCTTTGCAGCTCCTACCGTCATCCCCATAAAGTCCACATCGCAGTTGTTTGTGGCCTGGACTCTCGCCAGTTTGTGAGTCAACGGAGAAAGTTCCGGATGGTAGTAAATCCCTTCCATAATCTTGCGGAAGATGGGCCCCGCCGTCACACCGCCCGCATGGCCATGGCCCTTGTCTGCATTGGGATCATCCACCAGCACCAGGCACACATAGCGAGCATTCTCCACGGGAGCCATGCCTATGAAAGATGCAACCTGAGAATTGTAATCGTACTCGCCGGTTTTCTGATTGAACTTCTCGGCCGTACCCGTCTTACCACCAAAAATCACATCGGGAATTTTCTTGCTCATCACCAACTTTGCCGTACCGTCGTTCACCACTCGGTTCAACATACCGCGAATCTTTCCAGCAGTTACTTCCGAAATCACGCGGCGTACTTCCACCGGCTCATTTTTTTCCACCACTTCGCCGTTAGCATCCCTCCACTCCTTCACGATCATGGGTTCCATCAGCTTGCCGCCATTGGCTATGGTGGAATACACCATCACCATCTGCATGGGAGTCACCATCACTGCATGGCCAAAGCCCATGGTTTTCAGGGTGCGGTCGTCGCGGGTCAGTTCGTAGGGCTGGTAAAGCTTGCCCGATTCTTCGCCATAGAAATTCTCCGAAGTTTTCATGCCCAGGCCAAAGTTCCGGGCCATACGGTAAAGCCTGTCGGCCCCCACCTCGTTTGCAATCTTTGCAAATACGATATTGGAGGACTGCACCATGGCCTCGGACATATCCATATCGCCGTACACATGGGTATCGCGAATGGGCTTTGAGCGGGGATTCCAACTCCAGCTTTTACCCTCATTGGGGAACACCCTTTCCGGATCCACCACATTGTTCTCGATGGCGGCAGCGGCAGTAATCACCTTGAAGGTGGAGCCCGGTTCGTAGGACATGGAGACAATTTCGTTCTTGGCTACTCGCCCGATGCCCTGGGTTTTAGAATTCGGATCAAATGTGGGATAGCTGGCCATGGCCAAAATTTCGCCCGTATAGGGATCCACCACCACAGCAGAAGCGCTAGCGGCGTTATATTCCGTCACGCCATCCTTCAAGGATTTTTCCACGATTTCCTGCATGTTCTTGTCGATGGTCAACACCAGGTTCTTACCCGGAATGGCCTCCGCCACATTTTCGGAACGGGAATACACTTCACGACGGTGGGCATCCTGCACACTCACGCGGAATCCTTCATTCCCGCTTAGGCGTTCATCAAAGACCCTTTCCACCCCCATGACCCCGTGGCCGTTGAAATCAAGCTTTCCAATCACCTGAGAAGCAAGCTTTCCCTGCAAGAAAATACGGCTGTAGTCCAACGCCTTGTTGGCTGTATCCCTGAAATTGTCCGCCAACACCACGCCATTACGATCCATAATCTGGCCCCGTTCGGCGTAGATATTCTTGGAACGGGTCACCAGGCTCATGGTCTTCTTCTGGTACACTTCCCGGTTCAACACCTGGATATTGAAAGTCTGCAAGGTCAGCACCACCACCAGGGAGAGCACAATCCATTTCAAGAATCCAAGAGGCTCAAGAGGGAATCTATTCATGGCTACCCTCCAGAACCATAATCTTCTGCGGCACTTCGTTCAGACCAAGGCCAGCATTCACGGCAAAGTCAGACAAGTACTCTAGTGAAGACATCTGGTTGATTTTCAGTTCCAGCAAAAGGGCATCCCGTTGCAAGAAGGTCACCTGGGTTTCCAACTTGCGGGACTGTCCGTACAGGCTATTCAAGCGGTTCTGCAGGTACAGTGGCAGCATCAGGAGCAGCGCTCCCAAGAGCACAACGCAAAAGACGATTATGAAAATCGACCTATTGGTTGCCGCCACCTTGAATTTCTCAGTACCGCTCATACCCTCTCGTAAATTCTCAACTTCGCAGAGCGCGCCCTGCTGTTCCTTGCAATTTCTTCGTCACTGGGTAGAATCGGCTTCCGATTCACCTTCTTCAAACGCTGGTGATTGCCGCCGCACACGCACACAGGTAAGTTCTCTGGACAAATACAGGCCTTCTCGAACTCAGCGGCCGTTTCCTTCACGCAGCGGTCCTCTACCGAGTGGTAACTCATCACCACCAGACGACCACCCACCTTCAGGCAGTCTACGGCAGAACGCAGGCTATCCTCGATTTCCTTCAGCTCGCCGTTCACTTCCATACGGATAGCCTGGAACACCCGAGCCAAAAGTCCATTCACTTCGCGACGCTTGTCGGGGAACACCGATTCCACAATTGCCTTCACATCGTCCGGCAAAATCTCGCGACCCTCGGCCTTAACCGCAGCGGCCATTTCCACCATGCGGGTAGCCAACTTGAAAGCCCTATCCATATCGGCATTCTTATGAAGGGCCTGAGCCAGGTCGTCGACACCCACCTTGAAAAGCCATTCCTGGGCAGAAACGCCTTCGCGGCGGTCCATGCGCAAGTCCAGCGGATTGTGCCCTACGAAGGTAAAGCCCCGGGCGGAATCGTCCACCTGGTGGCTGCTGATCCCAAGGTCATAAAGGACACCGTCCAAAGAGCCCGCTTCTATCTCGGCCCCTATCATACCGAACCGCACAGGATGTACAATAAACTTGCACTTTACACCCGTAAGCCGTTTCGTGGCAAAGGCAACAGCATCTTCATCCCGGTCAAAGGCATGGAGGGTTCCCTGTTCATTCAAGCGACATGCAATTGCGTAGGAATGTCCGCCACCGCCCAGGGTGCAATCCACATAGGTTCCATCCGCTTTGATGGCGAGTCCTTCCAGGCATTCCGCCAGCATCACCGGGTCATGATAAAACCCTAATTCATTTGTCTGTATTTTTGATTGGCGGAGGTCAACGCTTGTCATTACCACCCTCCGTCAAACCTTCTCCGTAGAACGCAGCGTCGAATGCGGCAATAGCATCGTCTGATTGCAGACCATACTTGGCGTTGAAGCGTTCAGGATTCCACAGTTCGAGAGTTTTACCGCTAGCTTGTACGTAAAGGACTTCACCCTTAAGACCAGCATACTCCAACAAAATTTTTGGAAGTAAAATGCGGTTCTGGCCATCCAACTCCACAACTGTGGGGCAGAGACCTCTCCGAACTAGGTCGGCTTGACGGCGGTCGGACCTCGAGTCCAGGTCCGCCATGAACTTCTCGTATTCGGACAAGGTAAACAACCGGAGAGTCTGATCTGGGCCACGGGTGACCACCAACTCATCCCCTTCGGAAGCCGTAAGCTGACGACGGAATTCCCTTGGGAAGGAGGACCTTCCCTTTCCATCGATAGCCGTTTTGGCTTGACCTATGAAAGACGTTAAGTTCATACTAGTTTTTGACACATTTTACCACAACACAATACAAATATACCACTTTCTACCACTTCGGCAACAAAAATTATGGAATTCTTACAAAATCCACCCCAAAAAGAACGACCGGACCACCAGGTCCGGCCACTTTATAGTGAACATTTGTATATTAACGCAGGTGGCTCTGTCGGGCTAGACTATACTTTTTCCCGAAAACTGCGGTTTTGCTGCGAAAATGGCCGAATGGCTCTGCTGGGCCAGATTGTACTGCTGTGAACTTGCTGCGACGGTCAGGGCGAGCCGGATAGCCAAAAAACTACGGTTCTGCAGCGAATAAACAGCCTGGAAGGGGCTTACGAAACCTCAAAAGTTTGCTAGCCGAGGGCGCCTGTACAGAATAACCCGACAGAGCCTAGCGCTTTAAAATGGGATAGTAGGCGCCTTTGGCGGCTTTTCCCGGAACATTGCGGCCCTTGAGATCGGTCATTTTGCTGGCACGAACATTGCCGATACTGCCGCTGTTTAGAATGTACTTGCCCGCGATAGCTGTGGTTCCGTTTTCGTCTAGCAGGCCCGTGATGACTTCGGCGCTGGCGCTGAGGTTTGCCTTGTAGGGAATAGTAGCGCCTTTCAAAAGCTTGTCGCTGGTAATGGAAACTTCGGGGGATTCGCTATCGCCGATTTGGAGACTCGCGACAGTAAAGGTTGCTTCTTTGCCGGGCAAGAGTCCCTTGAGAGATTTATCGCTGCGCACGCCGTTCACGGTCACGTAGGCGTTGTGGTAAAGCGGTGCGATACCGATGTTCTTTACGCGCACGGCGGCCGAAACTTTGTTGACCGCATAGCCCGTGATTTCGAACTTGTAGCCTGCATAGGAACTGGCCTCGTACACGCGTTCCTTGGTGGCGTAGCTGCCTTCGGGCGCGTCGTTGCCTATCACGTACGTCATGTGGTATTTGGCGGCGGCATCTTCCCAGGTGACTCCGTAAAGGCCTGCCGGGTTCAGGAACTCGCGCTGGTCCTTTTCGGTGTAGTAACTGACTTCGCCTCCGCCGGGGGCGGTTTTCCAGCGGTCTGAGCCCAGGTCGCGCCAGTTCCGCTCGTTGTCGCCGTTGCCCTGCGAAATATCGTGTTCCGCGTGCATAAATGAGTCGTCAAAGAGCCCGAAATTCAGTGCGAGCAAGGTCTTGTTGCCCGCGACCGGCGTGTAGCTGTTGTCTGCGGCATCGATGGAGATGCTCCACGGGGTCTCTTTGAACAAACTATCAAGATGCGTCAGGAATTCGGCCTGGTAATCCTTGGTGGCGAAGTTGACTCCAAAGTTTAGCTTGGTGCCGTAGATATGATATTCGCCCCAGTGCCCGAAACCCGCCTGCACGAATGCGATACGCGGGTCGTTGTCGTATTTCGCGGCAAAGTCGGTGTAGAACTGCTTGTAGAACCACAGGAGTTCCTTGTTGCTCCAGTCGGCATAGTAGGTGGGGCCGTCGCCGCCCGGGTCTTCGGAATACGTCTCGGTGTAGGACTTGTTCGCCTTGATGTAGTTGGGGACTGCGGTGGCGCCCTTTACCTTCTCGGTGCAGCCCGATGCGTTTTCGATGGTTGCGCTCGGGTACTCGATGCGGAACCGCACGATGGCCTGGTGCCCGCGGCTCGCGATATCGTCGAGCATTTTCTCGAAGCTGCTCCAGTCGTAGTCAATCTTGTCGTCGGTCTTGCCCTTCACCACGGCGCAGGGGAGGCAGTACGAGAATTCGAGCGAAATGGATTTTTGAAGATCCTTCTGGTCTTTTGCCTGGTCGGGCCAGAACACGATGCCCTTCATGGGTTCGAGCGATTCGATTTCCTTGTTGAGGGCAACGGAACGGTCCGCCGCGAATGATGCAGTTACCAAAAAGGCAACCGCGCTACCTGCGATTATCAAGTTTTTCACCATACACACTCCTGTCGGGAATACCCGTTACTCTAAATCTATCGTGTTGAATGGCTTGAGTCAAGTAAAAAATATGAACTTATTTCCCGTTTACCGGATAATATGCCCCGCGTGCGGCTTTTGGGGGAACATTACGCCCCTTCAGGTCGGTGGCGCGGTTTTTGCGCCTGTCATTGCTCATAGCATTGCCGTAGTGAGGCCTGATGGCGGCGTTCGCGTCTTGCAGAGCGATGGCGATGCTGTCGAGAATCGGGTTGCCGGTGCCTTCGATATAGTCGTGCGAGACTTCCCAGACCATGATGCCTGCATAGCCGTTTTCCTTGACCCAACGGCTCTTGACTGCAGAAGAATGCGGGTCTTCGAAGGTGACGTATCCGGTTGAAGAGACGCCGTAAGGTGACACGGAGACGCTGTCGAAAAAGAATTCCCATTCGGGGTTCGCGACAATGTCCTTGTACGGGACCTGCTTTGCCGTTCCCTTGGTAAAATCGGTGCCGGGGCCCGTTGCGCCCTTGAATTCAAATCCGAACGAGGGGATTCCGAAGACCATCTTTTCGGTGGGGACGCCGCGCTTTTTCCAGTAGTCGCGGGTCTGTTCCCACGACCAGGTGGTGTAGCCTTCGTGCGGGTAGAGCGGTGAAT
>CAMKNA010000021.1 GCA_946414075.1 uncultured Fibrobacter sp. | reverse complement strand
CGATGGAGCTGAGCACCTGGTTCACGCGGTTGTCCCACTTACGGGTGTAGGTCTGGCCAGTGATGGTGAGCACACGCTTGAAGCCAGCCTTAGCGGTCACGCGACGGTCGAGCTCCATAATCTTTTCTTCGTCGCCATTGAACAGGTCCATGAAGCTGGCCTGGGTACCGGTGGTGCCCTTCACGCCGCGGAACGGAAGCACTTCGATGAGGAAGTTCAATTCTTCGAGGTCGATGAGCATGTCCTGAAGCCAAAGGCATGCGCGCTTACCCACAGTGGTAAGCTGGGCGGCCTGGAAGTGGGTGGCACCGAGCTGGGCCATGTCCTTGTATTCCATCGCAAACTTGGAAAGCTTGTCCATCACGCGGCAAAGGCGCTTGCGCACGAGAATCATAGCCTGCTGCATCTGGATAAGGTCGGTGTTGTCGCCCACAAATGCAGAGGTTGCACCCAGGTGGATGATGCCCTTGGCCTTGGGGCACTGGACGCCGTAAGCGTAAACATGACTCATCACATCGTGACGGCGGCGCTTTTCTTCTTCCTCGGCGACTTCGAAGTTAATATCCTTCTCGTGGGCCTTCAGTTCGTCCACCTGCTCCTGCGTAATGGGGAGGCCGAGTTCCATTTCAGATTCGGCGAGATAAATCCACAGCTTGCGCCAAGTCTGGAACTTGTACTGCGGGCTGAAAATGAAGCTCATTTCCTTGCTAGCGTAACGCTTGATAAGCGGGCTTTCAAATTGATCACGCATGATTCTATCCTTTGTTTGATTTTAAAACTTGCATTTAAAGTAAATCCGGATCTATGGTCGGTTCATAACCGGGCTGAACAAAATCCTCGGGAGCTATCCCACGGCGGCGGGCAGCCTTCTCCTGCTTGATACGCTTGCGCTCGGCGGCCTTGGCTCTGCGATTCGCAGCGTTGGCCGCCTTTTCGGCATGGCGTTGGGCGCGGGTCTTCCTTTCTTTTAGTTCCGGGAAAACACATTCATCGAACTTGTCCAACAGACCTTCGTCAACTTCATCTTCATAACCTTCGTCGAAGCGGATATCCGCATCAAAGTCATGGAATCCTTCATCTTCATCGAAGGTTGGAGCGTCGGCAGGGCATTCCTTCTTCAAAAGTTTCAGCACCTGCTCAAAAGGCTTTTCCAGCGGCACCTTGAACTTCATCTTCTTGCCCGTAGTCGGGTGGATCAGTTCAATCTTTACCGCCTGCAAAAGCTGGGCCGGCGCGATCTCCAGAACCTTAGCCGCAAATTCCTTCATCAGGGGCGAAACGCGGTTCAAGCAGCCATCACGACCGTCATAAAGCGGGTCACCCACCACAGGGTGGCCCATGTAGCGACTATGCACGCGAATCTGGTGGGTACGACCCGATTCCAGCTGCAGTTCCAACAAGGTAGCGAAAGCAAAGAACTTCTTCGCCACAAAGTGGGTACGGCTAGGCTTGCCATCCTTCACCACCGCCATCTTCAGGCGGTTCTTGGGGTTTCGACCGATGGGGGCGTCGATAGTCCCTTCCAAGTCACGGACATGACCCCACACGAGGGCGTTATAGGTACGGTGGAGCGTCCGTGTTTCAAGCTGGTGGGCCAAGTGCCTGTGGGCGGCATCGTTCTTTGCCACCACCATAAGCCCCGGCGTATCCTTGTCCAGCCTGTGGACAATGCCCGGACGAAGCGGTCCGTTTACCGCCGAAAGATTTTCCTTGAAATGATACAAAAGCCCTGCGGCCAAGGTGCCGTTCTGCACGCCGTTTCCGGGATGCACCACCAGATTGCGGGGCTTGTTCAAAACCACAATGTCGTCGTCTTCGTAGACAATGTCCAACGGAATGTTCTCGGGTTCCAGGGTGCTGGCTTCCTTTTCAGGAACCTTCTCCACCACCACCACCATACCCGTCTCTACGCGGAAGTTCTTGGATGCAGGCGCCCCACCCACCTTGACTTCGCCGGCAGCAATCAGTTTCTGGATGTCGGTTCGGGACACATTGTCCATGGCACCCACAAGAAACTTGTCGATACGCTCTCCAGAATGCTGTTCGTTAACGATATAGTTCACGGACGCTCCTTCGACTTCGCCACCTCTTTCTCTGCCTTAATTTCTTTGTGCAGTTTTCTCAAAATCACAGGAGACAGCACCACCACGGCCACGCCCACGGTCACGAAGGAATCCGCCACATTAAAAGTCGGGAACCGAGTCATGATAAAATCGGGCAGGTCGCAGTCTATAAAGTCTACCACCATGGAAAGCCGCATGCGGTCGATAAAGTTCCCGACGGCACCACCGAGAATCATCACCACGCCCAGTCGGCTCATCCAGTCCCGCTTATCAATAGACCTGTAGAACCAGAGCAATACGAGTGTCGCTACGATGGAGATCAGCAAAAAGAAAATCCAGGGTGGCAGGAAAGGCATCAAGTCCTGGGGGCGGCTGCTGAAAGCGGCACCCTTGTTAAACACCAGCTGGAAACGAATCCATTCCCCAATCACATTAATCACATCATGGTTCGGCGCACCGGTCTCGTTGGTAAAGCGTACCAACGCCCACAATTTGGTCAACTGGTCAGAGACGATGCTAAAAACGATGACGCCCAGGTGGAACTGCCACTTATTCACAATATCAACTAATTTCAAATTCCAGCTTCCTTCTTCAATTTCGCATAGGTCCTGTCAATCCACTTGTCGGAATAGAAATGCACCATGGTGGACTTGATAATTCGCTTTACCGTATCACGGGTGATTTTCACCTTCTGGTCCGACGCAAAAATACAGGAACCGTCGCCGATAATCTTCATGTTCTCTGCCGCCATAAACAGGGGCCACAGGCAGAACAGGCGGGTCCTCATTTTCACATTGGGCAAGAGCTTGGTGTAGGCGATGGCATCATCCAAATGGCTCCAAGCCTTTCTCACCAGTTCTTCCATGACCTGAGCCCGACGCTTGTTGTAGTCTTCCATGTCTCCCATGGGAGGTCCAAACATCTCGTAGGAATGGCTAAACCCATGACGGCGGCAAATTTCTTCGGGTACAAAGCACACACGGCGGGCCGAGTCCTCGACACAGTCCTTCACAATGTTCGCCACCTGGAGCGCAAGCCCAAAGCTCACATCCAGCTTCTGCAGTTCCGCCTTGCGGGCCGGACCAATCAGTTTCGTGTCGGCGGCAAAAAGGTTGGTAAGCAGCTTACCCACAATCCCCGCCACATAGTAACAGTATTCATCCAAATCCTGCACCCGTTCCAGCGTGAACCAGCCAGAGCTGAGAGCCGCTTCCTGCCTGAGAGCGAATTTGGCCATACCCTGGCACATTTCCACCGTTACCGCACGCACCGGAGCTGCAAACTTTTCGGGAAGTTCCTTCAAAAGGGGCACCACCACATGGGTGTGGAGGCAAAGATCCATGTAGGGGTGGTCCGACTTATGCCAGCTCTCGGGCAAGGCCTTTTCGAAAGCCGCAATCGCTTCGTCCGACAGGGCCGGGGTCTTGAAAATGGCAGAAAACAGCCCCAGCACGATATTCTTGCGGGTGGCCGTCATCTCGGGGTCGTCCTCTACGGTATCGGCAATGCGAAGATACAGGTACGCAAGCAAAATGCTCTTATGCAGGCGGCCCTTGAGCACATTGATGTTCAGCGCAAACGTCCTGGAAACCTTCAGCAAGATTTCTTCAGCGTACTTCCACGCCGCACGCCCATCCAGGACATTCTCACCTACACCTATGGAATCTAATATATTGGACATGGCTAGTAAACTTCCGCAAGGATATCAGGGGGAATCTTCTTGGTCCTGGCCATGGCATTCACATACCTCCACAATCGACCGTGGGACTCCGCATTTCGGAGTTTCTTCGTAAAGCTCCAGATGGCACGGTTATGGATATCTGCCTCGCTCTGCCTTTTGCCCTTACTGTCCGATTCATAGTGGGCACGCCGGTATTCCAAAAAATAGGCAGACTGGAAAAGCACCGCCACCTTGCCTACAGCCAGTCGATACAAGACAACGGCAAGCACCAAGAAAACAATGGCCGACGTAAACCCGTAAACCGCAGGAACCTGGGTAAACTTGTTCAACGCCCAAACCACGCTGACAGAACATCCCGACGCCACAATCAGGGAAAAAAGCAAGTTCAAGGCACGGTTCACCGCGAACCTGGGAGAGTTGCTGCCAAATTTATCGGGCATGTAGGCCCATTTTTTCCCTTTCCGCACCATCTTCTTGAAAAAGAGGGGATACGAACAGCGCATAAACCAGAAAAACAGGGGAATCCACAGAACCAGGGGGATCCAGAACACATAATCGAGACGGTCGAGAAACTGCATACCGGGTCAAATGTAGTTATTTTGGCGTTTTTTAAGGGTTTCCAACGACATTCCGGCATGCATTTTACCAGCCCTTGTCATTACACACAAACTAATTCTGTAATTTTATCCATTTGCCCATCAAGGACTTACAATGCCAGTCCGGGGTCATTTTTCGCCTTTTTTCTGGACCAGGGCACTTGAACTTATCAACAACAGAGTCTATTTTTCTAGATTGTAAAGCCCACCTGTTGATAGATTTGAAACCCGGTCCACCGGTCAAGGATAGATGTATGGCAATTGAATGGGAAAGAAGTTTGAACTACCTCCGCGGAATGCTTTCTGATTCCGTGTACAAGACGTACTTCGCTCAAACCAAGCTAATCAGCCAGACCACGGGTCATGCGACCATTTCCATCCCCCCTGGACTGGACACCACCGTCTATTCGGCATACAAGGAACTCATCCGCCTGGCCTGGAAAGAGACCAACCATGACGACATCGCCATGGAGTTCGAATTCCAGCCCCAGGAGATTATTCCCCAGGCGACGATCAAAAACGGGAATGAATCCTTCAGGGATTTCATCAAGCCCAGCGTCCCCCTTTCCAGTAGCTACCGTTTCGAGAACTTTGTGCCCGGCGACAAGGCCCAGCTGGCGTTCAATGCTGCCCTGGCCGTAGCCCGCAATCCCGACGGCACCCAGTACAACCCGCTGTTCATCTACGGTTCTTCTGGACTGGGCAAGACCCACTTGCTGCAAGCCATCGGAAACTACATCCTGGAAGAAAATCCGGCAAAGCGAGTCTGCTACCTGACCTCCGAAGATTTCTCCCAGCAGTACATGAAGAGCCTAAGCGAAGGTCGCGTCACCGAAATGAGCGACTTCTACCGCAACGAGGTAGACATTCTGCTCATTGACGATATCCAGAACTGGACCGGCAAGTACGAAACACAGAACGAGTTCTTCTTGATATTCAACGCGTTACATCAGGCAGGCAAGCAGATCGTGCTAACATCGGACGCCCCCGCCGCCGAAGTCAAAAACCTTTCCGACCGTCTGGTGAGCCGTTTTGCCTGGGGGCTCACCGTGGACATCCAGCCCCCCGAGGTGGAGACCCGCGAAGCCATTTTGCACAAAAAGGCCGAAGAGCGCCATCTGGAAATCAGCGACGAAGTCCTGCATTACCTGGCCGAAAATATCGCCAGCAATGTCCGCTGCCTGGAAAGCGCCATCATCAAGCTGACGCTGCAGTCCAGCTTGTTGAATCACGATATTGACATGAGCATTGCCCAGCGTGTGGTGACCGAAATCGCCCCCACGCTCCGCCGCCGCGTGAGTCTCGACTCCGTACTCCACACCGTATCGGCACACTACGAGGTTCCCGAGGCAAAGCTGGTGGAATCCGGTCGAGGCACCAAGGAAGTTTCCAAGGCCCGCCAGGTGGCCATGTACCTGATGCGCGAGCTCTCCCCCATCAGTCTCCAGAGCATCGGTTCACGCTTTGGCGGGAAGGACCACTCCACCGTGGTCCACGCCATCAATTCCGTGAAAAAGGAAATGGCAGCCGACCCGAGCTTCGCACGCCTTATCGAAAGTCTCAAAAACTCCATACACGACTAGGGGTCTACAAAAGCCTCCGAGCATGTTGCCGCGTATTGCAAAACGCGGCATGTTTTTCTAAATTTGGGCCCAAAATAAACAAGAATCAAAAGAGCCCTTTATGGATCAATCTAAAATCAGAAACGTCGCCATTATCGCCCACGTTGACCACGGTAAGACCACCCTGGTGGACCAGCTTCTCAAGCAGTGCGGAACCTTCCACGAAGGCGAAGAAGTGAACGAACGCGTGATGGACTCCGACAACCTGGAACGCGAACGCGGCATCACCATCCTCTCCAAGAACACGAGCGTCATGTACAAGGGCTATCGCGTGAACATCGTCGATACCCCGGGGCACGCCGACTTCGGTGGCCAGGTGGAACGCGTGCTCGGCACGGTTGACGGTGTGCTTCTAGTTGTCGACGCGTTCGAAGGCCCCATGGCCCAGACGCGCTTTGTGACCCAGAAGGCTCTTGAACTCGGACTTATCCCCATCGTAGTGGTGAACAAGATCGACCGCGACGGCTGCAACCCCCACGGCGCTCTTGACAAAGTATTCGACCTGTTCTGCGAACTGGACGCCAACGAGGAACAGCTGGACTTCGACAAGGTGTTCGGATCCGGCCGTAAGGGAATCTGCAAGGCCGAAATGGAAGACCCGGACGGCGACTTCAGCATCCTCATGGACAAGATTATCGAGCGCATCCCGGCCCCGAAGGGTGACCCGGCAGGCGAACCGCTCCTGCAAATTGCCTCTCTCGAATACTCCACCTTCCTAGGCCGTTTGGCTGTGGGCCGTGTACAGCAGGGCGTTATCAAGCCCAACCAGACCTACGCCCAGGCATTTACCGACGGCACCGTGAAGACCATCCGCCCGCAGAAGATCCTGCGTTACGAAGGCCTTACCCCGAAGCCGGTAGACGAAGCCGGTCCGGGCGAAATCATTCTCATTGCGGGTCTCGACACCTTCGACATCGGCGACACCATCAGTGCCACCAGCAACCCGAAGCACCTGCCCCGCATCCATATCGACCCGCCCACCATCTCCATGATCTTCACCGTGAACACATCGCCCCTGGCCGGCAAGTACGGTGGAAAGTTCATGACGGGTAACCAGCTTCAGGAACGCCTGGAACGCGCCCACATGGCAGACCCCGCCCTGTTGGTGGAAAAGGTGGACGGTGCTTCGACATTCAAGGTTTCTGGTCGTGGCATTCTGCACCTCACTATTCTGGTGGAAAACATGCGCCGCGAGCTCTACGAATTCACCATTGGCTCTCCCCAGGTGATTTTCCACAACGATGAGAACGGCAAGCTCCTGGAACCGGTGGAAGACTTCAAGGTAGAAGTCCCCAGCGAATTCAGCGGCGCCTGCATCCAGGAAATCCAGCAGCGCAAGGGCGAAATGGTGAACATGGTCACCGACGACAACGACCGCGTATCTCTCGAGTTTATCGTGCCGAGCCGTGGCCTTATCGGTATCCGCCCCAAGCTCCTGTCCCTTTCCAAGGGGTACGCCGTGACCCAGTCCTTCTTCAAGGAATACCAGCCGTACAAGGGAGAAATCCCCACACGCATTAACGGTGTGCTCATCGCGAAGGAACCGGGCGAAGCCGCCAGCTACGCGCTTTCCAACCTGGAAGACCGCGGTTACCTGGTCATTGGCCCTGGCGCCGAAGTCTATCCGGGCATGATCGTGGGTGAACACAACCGCGATGTGGACATCACCGTGAATGTTACCAAGGGCAAGCACCTCACCAACATGCGTTCCAAGTCCGCAGACGACATGATCCAGCTGACTCCGTACCGTCGCATGACTCTGGAAGAATGCGTCACCTTCATCAACGAAGACGAATGCATCGAGGTTACACCGGAGATTCTCCGCCTGCGCAAGAACGAGCTTGACCCCATCAAGCGCAAGCAGATGTCCAAGCGCCCCGCCGAAGACGATGATTAATTACAAAAGAGGCTCCGCAAAGCGGAGCTCTTTTTTCATTGTCATCCCCGCGAAGGCGGGGATCTCCTATCCAAAAGCCCCGCTAGTGCGGGACTTTGAGGAATGTAGAACTTCGGTGTTGAAAGTTCTCCCTTTGTTCATAAAATACAAACATAGTTCAGCTTCGGTAGCCGTTTCACCATTTTTAACCAATTAACGAAGCAACACCTCGTCTACAATACCAAAGTCAAACATTTCCATTTTCGTTAAACATCCGATAACACTCCGACAAAATTCACAAATACAGCCAACTTTTACATCTAGTCAACAGATTGCTCGCTGAAATTAATAAATTAAGAATGTATCGAAAGGATTATTTATGCCATTTCAAAACGAAAAAGTTGTCGCCAAAGACCTCAATCATCTAAAAGAAATTATTGAAGATACCATCAAGAGCAAAGGACTAAATTGCGACTTGAATTTTATCGACGTTTCTCACGTAACTGACATGAACAGCCTTTTTAACTGTTCAAATTTTAACGGCGATATTAGCAAATGGGATGTATCAAACGTAACTAATATGGCGGGAATGTTTGCTTGTTCTGAATTCAATCATGACATCAGCAAATGGGATGTATCAAGCGTAACTAATATGGCGGGAATGTTCGAATGTTCTGAATTTTCAGGAGAAATTGGCAACTGGAACGTATCCAATGTGACGGACATGAGCGGTATGTTCAGTGAATCTCATTTCAATCGTGATATCAGCAAATGGAACGTTTCGAACGTAACTGATATGAGAAGAATGTTTCAGGAGTCTAAGTTCAACGGCGATATCAGCAACTGGAATGTTTTTTATGTCACAAACATGCAGATGATGTTTCAACAGTCAAAATTTAATGGAGATATAAGCAAATGGAACGTCTCAAATGTAACTGATATGAGCAGGATGTTCCATGAGTCTTCTTTCAATGGGGACATCAGCCAATGGAATGTATCACATGTAACTGACATGGAAGGCTTGTTTGAATCTTCAAAATTCGACGGAGACATCAGTCAATGGGATGTGTCACACGTAACAAACATGAGATGTTTATTTGCATTCACCTCATTCAATGGCGATATCAGCAACTGGGACGTATCAAGCGTAACAAATATGGGTTGCATGTTCCTTCGTTCTGATTTCAACGGAAATATCAGCAAGTGGGATGTGTCACATGTAACTGACATGCAAGGCATGTTTGAATCTTCAAAATTCAAAGGATATATCGGCTGCTGGAATGTGTCTAATGTTGTAAATATGCGAGAAGTATTCTACAACTCACTGTTTAACGGAGACATCAGCCAATGGAATGTCACCAAAGTAAAAGACATGAGTATGATGTTCCATAAATCCAAATTTAATGGCGACATCAGCAACTGGGACGTATCCAACGTTACTAACATGACAGGCATGTTCGAGGATTCTGAATTCAACAGAAACATCAGCAAATGGAAAGTGTCTAAAAAAACAAACATGAAACATATGTTCATGGGAGACACATTCAAGAAATTTAGGTTTCTCCGTTTTCTAGGTCTCAAAGTAGTCCCAGCCTGGTACAAAGAGCCTCCCGAGGACAAAGAATAAGGGAATGGTTTCTTTCTCGCCACCCAAACAGATTGTGATATTCCTGTTCTATTACAAATTAAATTTCAAGCTCTAACTTTCAAAACCTGATTTTTCTATCCAGGAGCGGGTCCATTGAAGCTTTTTCTGGCTAACACCGGGTCGGGCTATTTCGCATGGGGTGATATTAGGGCTACTCTAAAACGTCAGCCATTTACCTGACTCTTTTTCTGGGGACAGAAAAACTTTAATGTTGTTAACCACTTTTTTTACAGTCTACCTTCAATGGTCATTTCGCCATTCTTAACCAATTAACTGGCCAACACCATATTCACAACACCAAAGTCATACGTTCCCGAAATTTTCTTATGCAAAGGGGCAAGCCTTCCCCTCGGTCGGGCCGCGCCCGACCTACCCCTTCTCCTAGGGGCACATCCCCTAAGACCCCTGGTTTTCGCTAGTGCTTAGCAGGTAGGCGTTAATAAAAGGCTTGATCTTGCCGTCTAGCACGCCGGCGGTATCCGACGTTTCCACACCGGTGCGCAAATCCTTTACCAGCTGGTAAGGCTGCAGCACATAGCTACGGATCTGGCTTCCCCACTCCACCTTCTTCTTCTCGGCCATGCGGGCATCACGCTTGGCTTCTTCTTCCAAACGGTAGTGTTCAGCCACCATAGTCTTGAGCATCTTGTAGCAGGTTTCGCGGTTCTGGATCTGGGAACGTTCCGTCTGGCAACTGGCCATGATACCCGTAGGCAAGTGGGTCATACGTACGGCGGAATCCGTCTTGTTGATGTACTGTCCACCGGCACCGCTACTGCGGTAGGTATCCACACGCACATCCGACATATCCAAGTCAAAGTCCACGTCTTCGTGTTCAGGGTACAGGTACACGGCGGTAAAGCTGGTATGGCGTCGCGCGTTGGCGTCGAATGGGCTGATGCGTACCAAACGGTGCACGCCGATTTCGGAGCGGAGCAGCCCGTAGGCATTCTCGCAAGTCACTTCGATGGTGGCACTCTTGAGACCAGCGTCCTCGGCCTCCTGGAAGTCCACTACCTTAAAGTCCATTTTCTCGCGCTCAAAGAAATGGGTATACATGCGGAAGAGCATCAGGGCCCAATCCTGGGACTCGGTACCGCCTGCGCCCGGATGGATGGACATAAGGCATGCGCAGGCGTCGTCGGGCCCGTTCAGCATCTTCTTGAATTCCATCTCCTCAATACGAGCTTTAAGGGCATTAATGTCCGCCTCGATGCTGGCCGAGAGCTCCGCAGAGTTTTCATCCTTGGACATCTCGTAAAGCTCCGCCAGATCATCACAGGTTTGGGAGACTTCTTTCCAACTGTCCAAAAGTGAACGAAGGTTTCCAATCTTCTTCATCATGGATTGGGCCTTCTCTTGGTCATTCCAGAGATTCGGGTCGCTGGAATCCTTTTCCAGCACATAAAGCTCTTCGGTCTTTGCCTCTAAGTCAAAGATACCCCCAGAGCTTGTCGATGCGGCTACGCAGCTCGATAAGCCCGGTATGCGTGGTGTTAAAAGCCATTAGTTAGCTCCGATAGCCTCGGGAGGGGTGTACTTCTTGTCCAGGTACTGGACCTTGTAGACCTTTCCGAGACCATCCAGGTATGCCTTCAACTGCATCTGACGGTCGCGTTCGGCCTGCATACGAAGTCCGGTTTCAATCTGATACTTGTAGCTTTCGAGCTTGCCATCGTTCCTACCCGTCAACATAAAGATGGAAAAACCGTCCTTGTCTTGGTACACATCCGAGATTTCACCAACCTTCAGCTTGGACACGGCCTTCTCGAATCCCGGGCCATTCGCCTTGAGCGTGGTCAACAGGACACCACCCGTCTTTTTGGCATCGGGGTCGTCGCTACCCTGGGCGGCCTGCTGGGCAAAATACTGCATGGCGAAGTTGTACGCCGCAAAATCGTCCTTCTTGGACTGGGAACGCATCTGGCTCCTGAGCTGAGCGGCAACGCCCTTCAGCACATCCTTCGTATCGGCGATTTCCTGGGCGCTCATGCCCTTGGTTTTCTTGTAGATGCGGATTCCTCCAACGGAATCGTTCACGGAAACCTTGCTTTTGTTCAGCGTCCAATAGGCCTTGATTTCATCTTCGGTCGGGTCCTTCGGATACGGGACCTTCTTTTCCAGCAGGGCTTCACTCTTCAACTGGTCTTCGATCTTTTCCCTGAACTGCGCCATGGTGGTGTTGGTCTTCTTCAGTTCCTCCTGGAACACCTTCTCACCACCAAACTGGGCCTTGAATTGCGTGACTACGCTGTCCACACGAGCCGCAGGAACCTTTATACCCAGCTTCTTGCACTCCAGCTTGACCAGTTCCTGGCCCACCAAATTGTCGATTACCGCATAACGAAACTGCGCCATCATCTCATCAGTCAGCTTCTTGCCGCGATACTGCTGATTAGCCAGCATTTGAGCGAGACTGTCAACCTTGCCCCCAGAAATACCCACCTTTTCTACACGAATCACATCAAAGCTCTTGCCATTCATCAACTGGGCAGAAGCCATAGTAGCCATGAGCAAAGTTGCGGCCACACCACGAGAAATCAATTTGAAAGAACGCATCATTTATCCTTGTTAAAGAATTTAACGGGCATAATATAGCAAAAACACAAGCCCGAAAGTCGCCCCTTTTGCACTCCAGGGCAGTAAGGATATATATTTATGGCGTGAATTTCGACAATTCCAAATTTACCTTGATACACCACCGCAATGTGTGGGGGGAATGGACTTTTGTCTTTGACGGCATCAAACTCTGCGGACTCAAGTTCCAGGGGGGTAAAGCCCCCAGCAATCTCAAGGCTTGCGCCTACGCCGAACCAGAAACAGAAGGCAAAGCGCGTGGGAGAAACGCCCAGGTCTATCAACAAGCCAGACGAGAGCTAAACCTCTATCTAGACGGGAAAATCAAGAAATTCACCATTCCCGTAAAGATTTACGGTACAGAGTTCCAGACGAAGGTGCTGGAAGCGACACGGGCCATTCCCTACGGGGAGACGCGAACCTACAAGGAAATCGCCGAAGCCATCGGACACCCCCATGCAGAACGCTCCGTCGGGAACGCCCTCCACGGGAACCCTCTGCAGGTGGTTGTTCCTTGCCATCGGGTCGTGAGCAGCCGCAAGGGAATCGGCGGCTATGCGTTAGGTTCCGATTTCAAGCGTAAGTTACTTTGTATGGAAAATGCCATCCAGAATGAACTGGATCTGGAATAATCCTAGCTCTTTTCAGTAAGTTTTTTCAGAAGCGTCCAGAGATCCTCGTAGCTCTGGACAATGTTTTCTGGTCCAAGCGGAAGCAAATTCACCGGCTTTCCAAAGCCGCAGAACAGCGTAATGCAGTCTATTCCGGCGTTGCGGGCGGCCAGAATATCCGGCTGGTCATCGCCCACCATAACCGCTTCTGCAGGAGAAGTCCCTGCAGTTTCCATGATTTTCAACAGTCCCGCGGAGCTCGGCTTGCGTTCGGGCGTGGTGTCGCCGCAAAGTACAAATTCAAAACGGTTGCGAAGGTGGAAATGTTCCAGCAGCTTGAATGTCGGGCGCTCCGGCTTGTTGGTGAGCATGGCCACTCGGGCATTGGTGCCGCGCAAGAAATCGACCACCCCCGGATTCGGGAGCGTGCGTTCGGTGCAGTGTTCCCAGTAAAAATCCGAATAGACCTTGTGGACCATCTCGACGGTAATTCCTGTGCGGGAGATATTCTCAGGAAGGGCAGCCTCCCCCATGCTGCGCTCGATTAGCTTCATGGAACCGTTCCCGATAAAGGTCCGCACCCTCTGTTCGTCATGTTCCGGCAGGCCGAAATGGCGCAGCGCAAAGTTCACCGCCACGGATAAGTCACCGAGGGTATTGAACAGCGTGCCGTCCAGGTCAAACACGATGAGGGATTTCTTTTGGAGCATTGCGGCCCCAAATGTAGAAATTTACCGCAAGAATTCCATTTCCACAAGAAAATGGTAAAAACAAAGCGCCGACACGCCCAAGATGAACACCAGCACGATTACGAACTGCACCGGATGCTCGCGAAAGCTGTAATCCGCCTTGCTGTAAGAGAACTGCCCGCGGACAATCGCACTGATAAAAAGCGCAAGAAAAAGAAGGGCTAGCAGAAGGGACATAGTACTTTATTTAGACTGTAACGAGGGGAATGTCACCGCATACTCGTAAAACCTGATTGGGAACGTCGCAACAGTCTCGCCAGATTTTACCTTCGGGAATTTCCAGCGGCTTACAGCTCTTTGAATACTTTCATCAAACTCCTCATAACCCGTTGTTGAAGATACAATTTGGATTTTTTCAACCGAACCATTCGCAGCAATAGTCAACTTTAAAATTATTTCACCATTAAACACTCGTTTATAAAAACGATAAGTACGGACAAGATAAGTATTATAACGATGTTGTAAATACCCATCAATCCTTTTACAAATAATCTTTAATATTTTTTCACTATCAAGGGAACTATTCTCCGAAAGGATAATTTCACTTTTAGCCGGAACAATTGCCACCCCCCGTTCCTCTAGCAAGCTTCCTCCAGGAGAACCATAAAGCAAGCCAGCCGATATAACACTATCCATTGTTCCAGGGTCCGCGACGGCCTTCGCCACAAAAACTTTAGCAGAATGTTTTAATTTTAAACTATCCTGTTTAGCAGAATCATCATTCTTTTCGGAATCGTCACAACTGGCCCACAGCGCCGCCGCGGCCATCAGGACAATCTTTCCAAGGCATTTGCTAAAAAGTTTAGCCATAATCGTTTTAAGAATACCTATCAAAAAGAATCGTATCAATCTCTGCTACTTTCATTGCCCATGTCAAATCACGGACAACCGGGTTCAAAATAAAACACGCATGAATAAAGTCCTTTTGAATCCACCCTATAATGATCTGAGCCTCTTTCTGAAATAGTTCTATAAGAAGAATCACATGGCGCTTCCACAGTATCAATAACAATATATGTATTGTTCAAATCCTTTCCACTTACAACATAATCCAAAGTATCGCCTAAGACAACCACACTCAAAGATATGGTGTCTTTATATCCATGTTGAAACGGAATTTCATAAGAAGTACATTTGTCCGAACTACAATTGCTGTAAGAATGCCTATTAGAAAGAATCGTATCAATAGCCACAACCGATTTTATTTCCAAATATTCTTCAGTATCAGGGCAACCGGCATCACAAGCCACAAGCCGCGCCGCTGCGACCATCAGGACAACATTCCCAAAACATTTGCGAAAAAGTTTAGCCATAGTTTAAATATAGCAAAAATATTTTTCTACATTTACCCCCATGAAAAAATACCACTTGGCCACATACGGCTGCCAGATGAACGAGTACGACTCGGCGATGATTGCCCAGGAGCTCGACATGAGCGGTTGCGTCGAGACGAGCAACCAGGAAGATGCCGACTTCATCATCGTGAACACCTGCAGCGTCCGAGAAAAGGCCGAGGAAACGGCTATTGCCAACATCAGCAAGCTCAAGTACCTGCTCAGGATTAATCCCGACATAAAAATCGTGGTATGTGGGTGCATGGCCAAGAACCGCGGGCCGGAACTTTTAAAGAGCCTCAAGCATGTGAACTACATCGTGGGGCCGGACCAGTACAAGAAAATTCCGGAACTGCTGCTGGGCGACGCACAAAGCCCGCTGCACCAGACCCACCACAAGATGTTCATCGACGAGGACCTAAGCGAAAACTACCTGGGCGAATACGCAAAACTCCAGAACGACTTCAGCACCTTCATCGCCATACAACGCGGGTGCAACAAGCGCTGCAGCTACTGCATCGTGCCGTACCTCCGCGGGCCCGAGAAATACCGCAACATGGAAGATGTGCTTGCCGAAGTCCGCAAGGCCGCTGACAAGGGCATTACCGAAGTGACGCTCTTGGGCCAGACGGTGAACGCCTACAAGACCGAAGGCGGCAACTTTGCCGACCTCCTCACGAAGGTTTCTGAAATCGACGGCATCCGCCGCATTCGATTTACGAGCCCCCACCCGAGACACTACACGAACGAGCTCATCGACGTGCTGCTGAACAACCCGAAGGTCTGCCACTACGCCCACATTCCTATCCAGAGTGGCTCCGACGCGATGCTCAAGAAGATGCGCCGCCAGCACAACATAGAGCAGTACCTATCGATTATTGAGCAGCTGCGGAGCAAGGATCCATTCTACGGGATTTCCACGGACGTAATCTGCGGATTCGTGGGCGAAACGGAAGAAGATTTCGAGGCGACCCTCAAGGCATTTGAAACCTGCCAGTTCGACAGCGCCTTCATGTTCATCTACAGCCCGCGCAAGGGCACGGAATCGTACAAGGAAGCAGAAACGCTTACCGAGCAGGAGAAGCTTGATCGCCACACCCGCCTGGTAGAACTGCAGAACGCCATTACCCTCAAGCGCAACCAGATGATGCTAGGCCGCACCGAGGAACTGCTGGTTGAAAAGAACTCCGTCCGCGACGAGACGGAACTACGGGGCCGCACCGACAACTTCAAGAAGGTGGTTTTCAAGCCGGAAGCCGGCCGCCTCGTGAAGCCAGGCGACTATGTGAAAGTTAAATTAGATGATATTAGAGGATGGACGATTAGGGGAACGCTAGTCTAAGTGTGGAATGTGACAAATGTGGAATGTGGAAGTTAAAATGAAATTCAAGAATGCCTGTACGGCTGCGATTATCTTATCCGCATTTTTAAGTACAAATTCATTTGCACAAACCCTTGCCGACGCCCATAAGGCCTATGTTACAGGCAACTGGCAAGAAGCAGCCACCACCTACGAAGTTTCCTGTCCCAAGGAACCCGATTCAGCCCGTGCCGAATGCTATCTGTGGGATATCCTGGCCCTATCGCAAACCGGAAACGCCAAGCTGTTCAAGGTGGCAGGCCATCGCCTTGACAGCCTTATCAGCACCACCTCTCCTGAAAGGCCGGTCTATTCTGAAATGCTCCTGACCAAGGCCCAGTTCATGCTATACATGGGTAAAAATGCCCGGGCCGCCGAAATTCTGATCCAAGCTATCGACAATTCCAAGCTGGAGCAGGCCGTAGTCCTGCAAAAGGTATGCTCCGCCGTGCTCTCCCGCGAACCGCACCAGGAGCTTGACGCAAAATGCAGGACCGTCAAGGATTCCAGTTTCTACCGAGTCTCTCAAAAAAACATCCCGCAGGCGACCGCACCGGCCCCCGTGGTCGAGCCTCCCCCAGCCCCAAAATCCGAGCCAAAACCGGTCACTCAGCCTGAACCGAAGCCCACTCCAAAGCCTATAGCACAGCCTGCCCCCCAGCAGGCAACAAAGCCAGAAGCCAAACTTCCGGACAACGCCCCCTACTGGACACTACAGCTGGGCGCCTTCGGCGTGGAGGCAAATGCCAAGCTCCTTGCCGAGAATATGCAAAAGCAGGGGCTGGAAAGCCGTATCGAAACAAGAATCGGAGAATCCCGAACGCTATTCCTGGTCCAGACAGGAAAATTTCCTTCCAAGGAAGCCGCCATCGATTTCGGGGCACAAAAATTGGCACCCCTGAAGATGGATTTCCAGGCCGTGCAAAAAAAGTGATTTTCCTTTAAAAAACGCATTTTTTATGGAATTCTCTTACAAAACGACCCAAAGTGTTCTATATTTGGGCTAACACCCTCGCCGGGGTGGTGAAATTGGTAGACGCGCCGGACTCAAAATCCGGTACTCGCGAGAGTGTGAGGGTTCGATTCCCTCCCCCGGCATAAAAGGAATGGAATTAAGAGGTCAGAATGGCAAAGTGGTGGAAAGTTGTGTCGATGATACTGATAGCGGGCTCTGTGGCTTTCGCTCAGTTTGACGATGACGATATGTCCAGCGATGCCAGCGACGAATCCAGTCTCTCCGCGGACGAGTCCACCGACGAAGATTCCGATGAATCCGTCGGAAGTGCAACCGCAAGCGGAGACCAGTGGGAAGGTTTCAAGTACGAAGAAATGGGACTTACCCAATGGGAGTTCCAGCAGGCTAAGGAAGAAGGCATCTCTCGTGAAAAACTGACACACCTGGTCGAACTGGGAGTACGCCTTTCCGAGTACCTGCAGCGGCCCTGGGAAAAACTCGGCGTCAGCGAAGAACAATGGCTTGACGAACGATCCGCTGGCATGGAAGACGCTGACATCGACCGTTCTTACCGCAACCGTTCCGGAGACCAGGCCTACGCCTATGTCTCCCTACTTCTCCCCAGCTTCTACCAGTGGAAGACCGGAAAGACAATGAAGGCCATCTGGATGGATGCCCTTTGGGTCGGAGGAGTCGGAGCCACCGTATACATGGCCATGGACGGCAGTTCCAACTGGTTCTATTTCCTGCTCCCCGTGGTCGGCGCTCACATCTGGTCGTTTGCCGACGCTTTCTTCGACACCCAGTGGGACAGCAACCCCGATGCCAACAGGTTCAGTTTCGGCGTTCTCCCCACACCTGACAAGGGCGTAGCCGGAATCCTCCAGATGAAGTTCTAAGCTTCTCATCATGCAGCTGGAATTACTCAAAAGCAAAATCCACCGTGCCACCGTCACCGATGCCAACCTCAACTACGAGGGTTCCATCACTATTGCCCGCGACCTGATGGATGCGGCCCACATTCTCCCCTACGAAAAGGTCGGAGTGTTGGATGTGAACAACGGAAACAGGCTTGAAACCTATGTCATTGAAGGGCCTGCTGGTTCCGGCGTCATTTGCCTGAACGGTGCAGCCGCAAGACTTGTGCAGCCCGGTGACCTGGTGATTATCGTGGCCTATGCTAGCATGAGCGAAGCCGAAGCCAAATCGTGGAAGCCCACCGTAATCCACGTAAACGGCAAGAACGAAATCGTATAACACTTGCCATCGTTTAAAAACTATATTCGTGATATGCGATTAGTGTTTTTTCTGATGCTATCTTTGGCAGCAGTCGTTCTTGCTGAACCACCTGCAAAAATCGATTCAGCCGTGGCTACAACTGCATCGCCCGACACCATCGTTGACACCGTCTATATTTACGAGACCAGCGGCATTCCCTGGAACAATGAGTATTTCGACCCGAACCGTCTACTACGCCGTCACCCCGTAGACCCAGCCTTGAGCGTATCGTATACCTACTCCGTCAGTTTCTTTTCCAGCCCCTGGGGAAGCTTTAGCCAGCAGAGCTACCTGGCCCACCTGGCATACGAGTTCACACCGGAACTTCGCCTATATGCAGATTTGGGATTGTGGATGCCGCTGTATGCGCATTGGAATGGGCCCAAGTCCATAGCCCGAGAAGACATACAACAGGGAAATGTTCAGTTCGTGATGCCTGGAGTCGAACTGGAATACAGGCCCACCAACAACACTTCACTTCGCCTGATGCTTGTGAATGAGAATGACGCCATGAAGGCTTACGGTCCCTGGCGTCACCGATACGGACGCTGTCCCGTATGGAGCGAGCCCTATTACTGTAGATAGCAATACGCCTGCCCAGATTATTTCTAAATTTGGGACAATGATTTCCCGGGTTCAAACCGCCATTCCTTTAACAGTGTTGCTATTCATTGCAGCACAGTGTCTTTGTGGTTGCAAGGAAGAAAAGGTCGTAGCGGAAGTGCAACCTGTGCGCCATTACAAAGGCGATATCGAAGTATTGAACAGTTGCGGAATGCAGGGCGCAGCCGCCAAGATGCGGGCATACCTGCGAGAAAACGGCTTTGATGTGGTAAGCTATCGCAACGACCGTCTGCAAAATTACGACGAGACCATCCTGGTGCTCCGCAATCCGGAATGGGAAGGAGCAAAAGCTCTGGCACGCGCCCTCAAGACCGAGAATGTAATGACCATTATAAGCAAGCGTGCCGTGGTAGATGCATCCATCTACATCGGAAAGGACTTTTTACAAATCATAGAACCCGAACAGGGAGAAAAAGATGACAACTAAGGCGCAAGACCTGCCTGAATCCATAAAGATGGGCGCAAGCATTCTGTTTGAACTGCGTGCCCAGAATGTGCAGTTGATAGATCTCCGTGGCATCAAAGATGTTACCGACTTCTTTTTAGTGGCCACCTGCGAAAGTGAAGCCCAAATGCAAGCCATTCTAAACGAACTGCGCAAGGAATTCAAGGCTAACAAGCTCCCCAACCTGGGTGTAGAATATAAGGAAGGCGTGCGTTGGGCCGTGTTCGATGCTGGTCTCGACCTGATGATTCACCTGTTCGAAGAAGAAAAGCGAAACGAGATTTCTCTGGACCGCCTGTACGCCGACGGTAAGATAATGGATCTCGATGAAAACGACTTTATAAAGACCACCGACAAGAAGGCCGATGAAAATGAACTCGTTTGAGCAAGAAATCGCAGAAGCGCTGGCCGCTACCGGTTCCTTCGAAAAGGAAGCCGCCCTCAAGCTTATCTCCGTGCCGCCTGACACCACCCACGGCAACTTCACCATTCCATGCTTCTCGCTGGCCAAGGTGATGCGCAAGGCCCCGAAGATGATCGCCGAAGACTTGGCCGCCCAGGTGAAGCTCCCGGCCGGTCTTTCGAAGGTGGAAGCCGTGAACGGTTACCTGAACTTTTTTATCGACCGCAGCTTCCTTGCCAAGTCCACTCTCGAAGAAATCGCAGCGAAGGGCTTGGAATATGGTCACGCCGAACCGAACGGCAAGGTGGTCTGCATTGACTTTAGCTCCCCCAATATCGGCAAGGAACTAGCCTTCCATCACCTGCGTTCCACGATGATCGGAAACTCCCTTTCCCGCATCTACAAGGCCGCCGGCTACAAGGTGGAAAGGATCAACCACCTGGGTGACTGGGGAACCGCTTTCGGCAAGCTCATCGTGATGTACCTGCGCGAAAAGCGTCCCACAGACGACGCCACGCTGGACAGCCTCACCGTGAAAGAACTGAACATCCTTTACGCCGCCTTCTCCAAGGCCAGCAAAGAAGAGCCGGGTCTCGAAGACGAAGCACGCGCTGCGTTCACGAAGCTTGAACAGGGCGACGAATTCTACCGCAAGCTCTGGACCGCCTTCCGTGCCGCAACGCTCAAGGAACTCATGCGCATCTACGACATGATGGGCGTGGGCTTTGACCACTACACCGGCGAATCGTTCTTCGAAGACAAGATTCCGGCAATTCTCGACGAACTCCGCGAAAAGAATTTGATGGTGAAAAGCCAGGATTTGGACGTGGTGATGCTCGACGAATTCGACCTGAACCCCTGCCTGATTCGCAAGAGTGACGGTTCTACCTTGTACGCCACCCGCGACCTGGCCGCCGCCTGCTACCGCAAGAAGGAATACAACTTTGACAAGTGCCTTTATGTAGTGGACCTGGGACAGGCTCTCCACTTCAAGCAGGTTTTCCATGTCTTGAAGAAGATGGGACGCGAGTGGTACAAGGACATGTACCACATTCCGTTCGGCGTGATCTTGCAGCTGGTAGACGGCAAGTGGGAAAAGGGCAAGACCCGCACGGGTACCGCAAGCCTGCTCCGCGACGTGATTGAAGCCGCCCAGAAGAAGATTCTCGAATTCATCGATGAAAAGAATCCAGATCTGGAAAACAAGGAACTCATCGCTCGTCAGATTGGTATTTCCGCGCTCACCTTCAACGACTTGAAAAATAGCCGCCTGAAGGATGTGCGTTTTGATTGGGATGCCGTGATGAGTTTCGAAGGCGATACCGGTCCGTATGTGCAGAATGCCCATGTGCGCCTTTGCAGCATTATGCGCAAGGCCGGCCTGGATCGCGCAGACCTTGCCGCAGGAATCGCAAGCGTCAACTTCGCCGAACTCACTGACGATGCCGCCTACAGCCTTATCAATCTGCTTGCCAAGAAAGGTGGAAAGATTCTGGATGCTGTCGCCGGTGATGAACCGAGCGTTCTCGCCCAGTACGCCCTGGAAATCGCAGAAGCAGCCCACAAATTCATCCACGAAGACCGTGTGCTGGGCAGCGCCGAAGAAAAGTCCCGCCTGTTCCTGGTTCAGGCCACGCAGATCGTGCTGGAAAACGTACTCGACCTGCTGGGACTCTTCCCCATCAGGCAGATGTAGCGATATAACAATGTGAAGTGTGGGATGTGCGGTGTGGAATTATCCACTTCACACTACACATTCCACATTACACACCAAAGTTTATTTCCTTTAAATACCTACTCAGCGCGTCTTGCCAGGTGGGGAGCGGTTTGAAGCCTGCTTCCACCAGCTTAGACTTGTCCAGACGGCTATTGAAGGGGCGTGCAGCCTTGCTTAGACCGTATTCTGCCGTAGTCACGGGATTCACCTGGGTCGAAAGCCCTGCCTGACGATAAATTTCCTTGGTAAAGTCGAACCAGCTAATAAACCCGCCCTCGTTGGTAGCGTGGTAATAGCCATACTTTTCCGTCTCGATCATGTCCACCAGAAGTCTGGACAGGTCGTAGGTGTAAGTGGGAGTTCCAATCTGGTCGTTCACCACACGAACGCTATCGTGGGTCTTGCCAACATTCAGCATGGTCTTGATAAAGTTCTTGCCGTTGAGTCCGAACACCCAGGCGATGCGGACAATGAAGTATTTTTCCAGCAGGCCGCTAACAGCCAGCTCCCCTTCCAGCTTGGACTGCCCATAGACATTTAGCGGTTTGTAATCCTTGCAGTCGGGTTTCCAAGGTTCCGTGCCCTGACCATCAAAGACATAGTCCGTACTAATATAGACCATCTTGGCATTAATTTGTTTACAGGCCTTGGCGATGTTCTCTGTGCCGCGGGCATTGATGGCAAAAACCTTTTCTCGTTTATCCTCGTCTTCGGCCAGGTCCACGGCGGTCCAGGCGGCGCAATGGACGACGACATCCGGTTTCACTCGGGTCAAGACATTCCCTACCGCCACCGCATCTGTAATGTCTAGCGGTTCGTAGGGCATTTCCGTTACAGGGGAGCCGTCCTGCACACCAGCGTATGCAGGAGCAATGTCGCTCCCGACGCCCTCGCAGCCACGCTTTGCAAGCTCGTTCATCACATCATGGCCAAGCTGGCCCGCAACACCTGTCACAAAAACTTTCATAAAAACCTCTTTGACCGCAATTTACAAAAATCTATATTTGCGAGCATGGAAAAGACACCTAAAACCGTTCAGGATTCCGCTACCGTCACCCACGACATTGTCCATCCCGGCGACACCAATTCCTACGGGATTGCCTTCGGCGGTTACCTGATGGGGCTTCTGGACAAGGCGGCCTGCATCGCCGCCCGCAGGCATTGCACAAACCGGGTGGCCACTGTAGCTATCGACGGCGTACGCTTTTTTCACCCCGCCGAAGTGGGCTACATTTTGGACATCAAGGCCTCCATCAACAGGGTTTTCAGTTCTTCCATGGAAATCGGCGTCAAGGTTACGGGCACCCCACTGGAGAAGACCGAATGCCATGATATCTGCCATGCCTACATCACTTTCGTGGCCCTGGACGAAAACGGCAAGCCCACCCCCATTGCCCCTGTCGTCCCAGAAACCGACGACGAAAAGCGCCGTTTCGAAGATGCGCTCATCCGTCGGGAAATGCACAAGAAGTAGCTACCTTTCTGTATACAAGAGCAAACAATTCTCACCCCGAATGGGTGTACTAGAGTCCCCTATTTTTCTACCATTGGGCCATGACTGGAAAGCAAGTTAAAGACCGTTCCCTCCTCAGTCTTTCTTGGCCTCTTATCCTGACCTTCGCCGTCGGGATTTTCCAGCCCATGATGGACAGCTGGTTCCTTTCCCGCACGGAGGAAACGGCGGCTGCAGGCGTGGGCGCCCTGATGCCCATCATCGCCACCATTTTCACCGCCCTCCACGCTTTCTCTCAGGCAGGCGCCAGCATTACCTCCCAGTATATCGGCGCCAAGCAAGGCAGCCACGCCAGAACAACCCAGACCCTGGTTCTTGTGGGTAGCTTTTTGCTGGGAGTCTCCATCACGCTGCTGGTGTTCCCCCTTTCGGGAACCATCGTCTCCCTCATGGGACTTACCGACGACACGGCCCTGTACGCAAACCAGTTCCTTTCCGTAGTGGCTTTCGGTTTTGCATTCCGTGCCCTGCAAACCACCCTCATCTCCCTCATCGCCACCCACGGCCTTACCATCTGGAACCTGATTAGCAATGTTCTTACCATCATAAGTAACGCCATCCTGAACTACATCTTCCTGGAAGGCCTTTTCGGGCTCCCAAAGATGGGCGTCTACGGTGTGGCACTTGCTACCAGTATTTCGTGGCTGCTGGCTTCCATCATGCTCTGGCTGGTACTGCGTTTCAAAATCCGCCATAAAACAAACAAGCGGGACCTTGTCCGCTCCAAGATTATCCTGCCCGACTGGATCCGTATCGGACTCCCTGCCGCCGCAGAACCCATCAGTTTCCAACTTTTCCAGGTGTTCATTACCGCCATGGTGGTCTATGTGGGCACCACCGCCATAACGGCCCGCGTGTTTGCGGGGAACTTCTCGGCGGTCTCCTGCATTTTGGGAATCGGCTTGGGTAGCGGAAACCAGATTCTCGTGGCCCACTTAGTGGGCGCTCACGAATATGACAGAGCCTCTAACCAGATTAAAAAGACCTTCATTATCGGAAGCATCAGCGGTCTTATTTTCTCCGTCGCGGTGGCCCTCTGCGGAGAACATCTTATCGGAATTTTCTCAAAAGATCCTGAAGTTATCCGACTAGGCTGCCTATGCCTTTGGTGCGATGTGGCACTGCAACCTTTCAAGGCCGTAAACTACATCGTCACGACGGCTTTGCGAGCCACTGGTGATTCCAAGTTCCCTGCCATTGTCGGAAGTGCCATGATGTGGACTCTCGGCGTAGGCACGGCTCTATTCCTTGCTTTTGGGCTCAAACTAGGTCTAGTGGGACTATGGCTGGGCATGGCCAGCGACGAGTTCTACCGCTCTATCGCCAACTTCTGGCGCTGGAAAAGCGGTCGCTGGAAAACCAAAGCCGTGGTATAAAAAGCTAAATTTGGGCCATGCCCTTCTACCCTAACGAAGTCATCCAACAGCTCAAATCAGAAGCCGACATTACGGCGGTCATTGAGCAGTTCTTGCCCCTGAAAAGGTCGGGCAACGGGCGCTTCGTAGGGGTGTGCCCTTTCCACGACGACCACTCCCCCTCCATGTATGTAAACCCCACTCTGGGCATCTACAAGTGCTTTGCCTGCGGTGCCGGCGGGGATGTGTTCAAGTTCGTGCAGGAACACGAGAAAATCGACTTCAACGCCGCCGTCCGTTGGGTGGCGGACTTCTGCAGTTTCGAGTTGCCCAACATGAGCAACCCGGAACGGGCCGAAATCACCGAAGAGCGCGAACTGGTCCGCAAGCTGAACGAGCTGGCCTGCCAGTGGTTCGAAGAGCAGTTGACCCACAGCCCCAAGGCACAGCAGTACCTGAGCACTCGCCACATTACCGAGGCCACCCGCAAGCAGTTCCACATCGGTTATGCTCCCGACGGTCGAGAAGGCTTTGTGGGCTACGCCGCCAAGAAGGGTTTCTCCCCCAAGGAATGCGTCAAGGCAGGCCTTGCCGTAGAAAAAGAGAACGGCGGCATTTCTGACAAGTTCCGTGACCGCCTGATGATTGCCATCCAGAACCTCTCGGGAGCGGTGGTGGCTTTTGGTGGCCGTGATCTTAGCGAAAAGCAAGGGGATTTCAAGCGGCCCAAGTACATGAACAGCCCGGAAACCATCCTTTACCAGAAAAGCGACATCCTTTTCGGGCTGAACCACAGCAAGAACGCCATTGCCAAAGAAAACGCCGTCATCATCGTAGAAGGCTACTTTGACCTGATAAGCCTTTACCAGGGTGGTGTGCATAATGTGGTGGCGGCATCTGGAACCGCCCTTACCGAAACCCACGCCAGCATCCTTTCCCGCTACGCCAAGACCGCCTACCTGGTCTTTGACGGCGACGCGGCAGGCCAGAAGGCCACCCTTCGCTCCCTGGAAATCGTGCTTCCCAAGGGAATCGGCCCGAAGGTTTTCGCCCTCTCCAGGCCCGATGGCACCAAGATTGACCCCGACAACTTCGTGAACGAACGGGGTGCCGACGCCTTCCGGGAAGAACTCAGGAATGCCGAGGACTGGCTCAGCTACCTTTCCCACATGAAGGACCTCTCCAGCATCGAAGCCCGGGCAAGTTTTATCACCTACGCCAAGTCTCTCATCAAGAGTATCGAGAACACGGAACTTAGGAACCAGTATGTGAAGCTCCTTTCGGAGCGTTTCGACACCAGCAGGTCCCTGAACGATGTGAACCAGATCCATGTGAAGCACAAGCCTACCGCCGAGCAGGAACAGGCCCGCCAGCAACTCCAGGAAGAAGCCACCATGGTCCCGTGGCGGCTGATCCCCCCCATGGAAATCCGGTTTGCCAATCTCCTTTTCAGGAACCCCACCCTTTTAGACAGGGCCTGCGATTTTTTCGACATAAACCTGGCCGAAAGCGGCATCCAGCTTCTGGAATCTTCCGTCGTGGACGAATTCGTAAACACCGCCATCGCCCACTACGCCGAGACCGGATACTTTTCACCGCAAGCGCTTTACGAAATCCTGCCACGACAGGGCCAACTCTTTATGGAGGGGCTCCCCGAAGAATCCTGGACTCCACCCAAGGAAATCAACGAATTCTACGACTCTCTCATGGTCCTCATGCAGCGCTTCTGCGACAGGGAAAAGAAGAACATCCAGCTAGACAGCGCCGAAGGTATCCAGAAGCGCATGGACCTTTACGCTTTCACACAAGAATTACAAAAACTGGACGCCTCCTACAAGAAAGGCTCCATCGACATCAACCAATTTGCAGACAGTATCATCAGCTGCAAGGATAGGCTCATCCATGTTATCCATTAAAGACTTGAAGGCAAGCATCGAAGACGGGACCCAGATTCTGAAAGGCATCAATCTGGAGGTCAAGGCGGGTGAAGTCCACGCCATCATGGGCCCCAACGGCTCCGGAAAAAGCACGCTTTCCAAGGTCATCGCAGGCCACCCCGCCTATCATGTAGATGGCGGTTCTGTCACGCTAGACGGCAAGGACCTGCTCCAGATGGAAATCAACGAAAGGGCCAACAGTGGGCTGTTCATCAGCACCCAGTACCCCACCGAAATTCCCGGCGTGAACAATGTGGAATTCTTGAAGATGGCCCTAAACAGCAAGCGGGTGTTCCTCGGGCAGAGCGAAATCGACGACGCAGAATTCAAGAAGCTCATCGACGAGAAGATGGCCCTCCTGGAAATGGACGAGCGCTATCGGGACCGCGGCGTAAACGAAGGCTACTCCGGCGGCGAGAAGAAGCGCAACGAGATCTTGCAGATGGCCATTTTGGACCCGAAAGTTTCCCTGCTGGACGAGACCGATTCCGGCCTGGACATTGACGCGCTGCGCATTGTGGCAGGCGGAATCAACCACATCATGGGCCCGGACAAGGCCGTCATTCTGGTGACCCATTACCAGAGACTCCTGGATTATGTAAAGCCCGACTTTGTCCATGTACTCCGGCACGGAAAGATTATCCTGAGTGGAGGCCCGGAACTGGCTCTGGAACTAGAAGAAAAAGGCTACGACTGGATCGAGGAAAAGTAATGGACGCCCAGACCCGCTTAAAGCAAATCGGCATGCCACAGCGCAACAACGAGTTGTGGACATTCTTTCCTGTGGCAAAGATTCCCGCACCAGAGCTTCCCGAAGCCTGCGCCGACACTGCGGACTACTCCGACGAAGACGACTTTGCGGCTCTGCTGCCCATGGCCTATAACGCCCGCCCCATGCAAAGGGACATCGCCGACAACGCAAACGAAATGGCCATGCTCAAGTGCAACAACGACTTCGGCCATACCATCCTGAACATCGGCAAGAACGCCAAGGCAAGCATCGAGATTCTCGACAACAAGGTGGCCCACGAAATCTGCGCCGAACGGTTCGACATCCACATAGGCGAAAACGCACAGGTCCACATCTTCTTCGCGAACCCTGCCGACGGCGTGCCCCTTCGGTTCAGGCATTTCCGCATCGTGCAGGAGGAAGGTTCCAAGGTTTTCTTCTCCGAAATTGAACGCGGCACAGGAATCAAGCGCACCAGCCTGGACGCCTTCCTGAAAGGTTGTGGCGCCCGGCTCGAAATCCGGTCCCTGAATGTACTCGATAATAGCGATTCCGTCCACCACCGTATCACCATCCGCCACGAGGCTCCCGAAACAGAAAGTGTCCAGTTTGCAAGGAACCTACTGAACGGCAAGTCCAACGCAAGCTACGACGGCAGCGTCGTGGTAGGCGCAGACTGCTCCAAGGTTTTCTCGTCCCAGCTGGTGAACACCATCCTCCTTTCCGAGGATTCCTCCGTCTCTGTGAAGCCGGTATTGAAAATCTACCACGATGATGTGGAATGCACCCACGGGAACACCTGCGGTGAGCTGGACAGCGAGCAGCTGTTCTACCTGACCAGCAGGGGAATTCCCGAAAAAACAGCCAAGGAAATGCTCACACGGGCCTTCGCAAAGGAACTCTTTATGCCCCTAGAAGACTCCCCCGCCAAGAAACGCCTGGAACAGGTTGTGGACAGTCTTTAAAAAATTTTCTGAAAGCGAACTTTTCGGCTCCCTTTTTTATATCTTTAACAAGGTATTGTTTAGAGTTCAGCCCCAGGTGGGCGGACAAAAGAGGTTCGTATGAACGGAAAAACGGAAACCCTTTGCGTTTTCGGGCACCCTATTGCCCATAGCAAGTCTCCCCTCATGCACAATGCGCTGTTCAAGGCGCTTGGAATCAACGCGGCATACCTGCCCTGCGGCCCGGAGCCGGCCCATTTTGCCCAGGCTATCCAAGGTTTCAGGGCCATGAAGTTCAGGGGAGCGAACATCACCATTCCCTACAAGACTCCCGTCATGGAACTGGTAGACGATCTTTCCCCCATCAGCAAGTTTACCGGAAGCGTGAATACACTGTACTGGAAAGACGGTATCGTCGGTGGAACCCTCTGCGGCACCACCACGGACCCTTACGGCTGTATCCGCAACCTAGAAGAAAACGGTGTCCAACCTAAAAACACCACCATCGCCCTACTGGGCAACGGTGGTGCGGCAAAGGCCATCGCCTACACCCTGCTGGAACAGGGCAACAAGCTCGCCATCGTGTGCCGAAACAGGGAAAAGGGGGTCGCCCTGGCAAACTCCCTAAACCCGCTGTTCAAGGACAGCGAGAAGATTTCCGTATTCACCTTCCAGGAATTTCCCAAGGTCTCCAAGGATTACAAGATTATCATCAACGCCACCTCCGTAGGCATGACCCCCAACGAAGGCGAATCCCCTCTGGAAAGCGACAGTCTGAACCCCGGGCAAGCCGTATGCGACATCGTGTATGCGCCACCCCAGACCAAGCTTCTGAAACTCGCCGCCGAAAAAGGCTGCAAGACCGTCACCGGCGAGGGAATGCTGGTGAACCAGGGTCTAGAAAGTTTCAAGATGTGGTTCCCCGAGCAGGTCAAGGGGCACACAGACGAGGAACTGCGGGCCATCATGCGCAAGGGAATGGAGGCTATCTAATGAGAAGGCATATATTCTTTACAGGTTTCATGGCTAGCGGCAAGAGCCGTACCGGAAGGGCCCTGGCAGAGCGTCTGGAACGCCCCTTCGTCGATACCGACAGCCTGATTGTGGAGCGCGTTGGCAAATCCATCTCCGATATTTTCGCCCAAGAAGGAGAAGCCTTCTTCCGTGAGAAAGAAAAGGAAATCATCGCCGAAATCTGCAACAACGAGACGCCGCAGGTGGTTTCCCTAGGTGGCGGCGCCCTGACCCAGGCCGATAACATCAAGGTCATTAAGGAGAACGGCGTCATCATCCGCCTGTGGGCCAAACCCGAAATCCTATCGGAACGCATCGGCCGCAAGAACACGCGCCCCCTGCTTGCCAACCTGAGTGACGAAGAGCGCCTTGCCAAGATCAAGGTCATGCTCAAGGAACGGGAGCCCAACTATGCCCAGGCGGATTTCAGCGTAGAAAGCTCCAACGACCACACCGAAGCCCATGTCATCGAGAAAATCCTGCATATGAAAAAATTCTGGAGCCACCACGCCCTGGATGTCTGCCCTTCCAGTGGCGGACGCTACCCCATTTTCATCGGCAAGAACATCATTCCCGATTCCAAGGCGCTTCTGGAAGGACTCCGGCTTTACCCCTCCCACGAATTCCTGATCTGTACCGACACCACCATCGCGAAAGTTCAGAACGAGATGCTCTCCCAGCTTCGGGGCCAGGGAGGTCGCTGTCCCATATTCAAATTCCAGGCGGGCGAGCGGAACAAGACGCTCCACAATCTGAACCAGCTTTTCAGTTTCATGCTCCACAGGAACTA
This sequence comes from uncultured Fibrobacter sp., assembly GCA_946414075.1. GTDB lineage: Bacteria > Fibrobacterota > Fibrobacteria > Fibrobacterales > Fibrobacteraceae > Fibrobacter. The sequence continues at coordinate 9,956 of CAMKNA010000021.1, read as the reverse complement.
CACCCGAAAGAGCTGCCTGTTGCAGTTCAGCGGCGGCGTGGTCGGCGACATGGCAGGCTTCGGCGCCGCCACTTACCAGCGCGGGATCGACTTCATCCAGTTCCCCACCACCCTCCTTTCCATGGTGGACAGTTCCGTAGGCGGCAAGGTAGCGGTAAACCATCCCGAAGGCAAGAACATGATTGGAGCCTTCTACCAGCCCAAGGCCGTGGTGTGCGATCTCTCGGTACTTTCCACCCTTCCTGAAAACGAATACCTGGCGGGCCTGGCCGAAATTGTCAAGTATGGAGTCATCTACGACCAGGAATTCTTCCACTACATTGAAGAAAATGTAGAGGGAATCAAGAACCACGATGACGAAGTCCTCAAGCACCTTATCTTCAGGAGCTGCGAAATCAAGGCCGAAGTCGTGGGCATCGACGAGAAGGAATCCGGACTCCGGGCCATTCTCAACTATGGCCACACCTTCGGGCATGCCATCGAGAAGCTTACCAACTACAACATGTTCAGCCACGGCATCGCCGTAAGTCTCGGCATGCGGGTCGCCGCCCGTACCGCGGTTCTACTTGGCAAGCTTACCGCCGAAGAAGAAGCCCGGCAGAACGCCCTTCTGGACCGGCTCGGTTTCCCCAAGACCTACAATGTGAATACGGAACAGGCATGGAACGCCATGGCCGTAGACAAGAAGGCCGAAAAGGGAACAAGAGTATATATTTTGCCTACAAAGATTGGAAAAGTCGAAAAAGTTGTTAATATTGAAAAGGAAACAATAACCAAGGCGTGGGACGCAATTAGATAGGGGTTGAAACCATCACATGAGTATTCTGGTAACAGGTGGCACAGGAGCACTCGGCTTCCACATCCTTTCTAACCTGAGCGGCACCAATCACGAGCTGTTCAGCTTTAGCGATGAGCAGCCCCAGCCCTGGCAGAAGATGGACGGTGTACAGTACCTCACCGGCAACCTGCTTAATTTCAAGGATGTCTACGAGATGCTCCAGAAGGTGGCACCCACCCACATCTACCATCTGGCAAGCCAGTCTTCCGTGGGTCTCTCGTACCAGAAGCCCTACGAAACTCTGAATATTAACCTATTAGGCACCCAGAACCTCCTGGAAGCCGCCAGGCAGACTGTTCCCAAGGCCCGAATCTTGCTGCTCAGTTCCAGCGAAATCTACGGACGCACCGAACAACACCTGACCTACCTGCATAAGGAAGAAGACAGGCCTAATCCGCTCACGCCCTACGCCACCTCCAAAGCTTGCATGGAAATCCTGGGAAACCAGTTTGTCAACGCCCAGGGGCTCCACATCGTCTTTGTTCGGCCCTTCCACTTCACCGGGCCCCATCACAGCCGAAGGTTTGTGATCCCCTCCATCACCTACCAGCTGGTAAAAATCAAGTTCTACGGCAGCGAGCCCGTGGTCTACTCCGGAAGCCTGGACATCAGCCGCGATGTGGTGGATGTGCGCGATGTGGCCCGAGGAATGATTCAGGTGCTGAACACGGCAAATCCCGGCGAGACATTCAACATCTGTAGCGGCAAGTCCTACACCATCCGCGAACTGGTGGAAATGCTGGTGGACATCGCCGATGTGAGCGTTGACTTCCGCTTCGATTCCAAGTACGAGCGCATCAACGACATTCCCCTGCTTATCGGCGACCCATCCAAGATCATGGCCCTGGGCTGGAAGCCCATGATCAGCATCGAGGACAGTCTCACCGACCTTTTCAACGAGATGGTCATTAGGCGCAGGACCGAGCTGAAAATGGGCCTCGGAAGGGACCTACCCCTGTAGCGGAACGGACTATTTTCTAAATTTGAGCCCGTAAACATCAACCCCCACTAAAGGTTTTATCATGAAAATCAAGACCCTTTTGATTACCCTGTCCGCAGCTGCCATGGCCTTCGCCGAAGAAGCCGCCCCCGAGCAGCCCAGCGCCATCGCCAGTTTCTTGCCCCTTATCCTGCTGTTCGTCGTGATGTGGCTTTTCTTTATCCGCCCCAAGCAGAAAGAGATGAAGCAGATGGACCAGATGAGAAAGGAACTGAAGAAGGGAGACAAGGTGATGACCACCGCCGGCATCATCGGCACCATCACTTCCATGGAAGACAACATCATCACGGTCCGCACTGGTTCCACCACGCTGATTGACTTCGAAAAGAGCGCCATTCTCAGAATCATGAACGCCACAACCGCCGAAGCCAAGACCGAAGAAAAGAAGTAGTCATGGCAATCCTCCCTATCCGCATTTACGGTGACCCGGTCCTCCGCAAAAAGAGCGAGCCCGTCACCGAGATCACCCCGGAGCTTCGGCAGCTGGCCAAGGACATGCTTGAAACCATGTACGACGCCCCGGGTTGCGGACTTGCCGCCCCCCAGATAGGCAAGAACATCCGCCTGGTAGTGATTGACACCGCCATCCCCGGCGAAGAAGACCCCAGACCCTACATCATGTTCAACCCGGAATGGGAACCCGAGGAAGACGCCAAACCCTGCGACTACGACGAAGGCTGCCTCTCCTTCCCGGACATCTTCTGCAATGTCTCTCGCCCCAACAAGGTGTGCGTCCGCTTTTTCGACATCAACGGCGAGCCCCAAGAAATCCACGACTGCGAAGGCCTTTTCGCCCGCTGCATCCAGCACGAATCGGACCACCTGAACGGAGACCTCTTCGTAGACAAGATTTCTACTGCCGACCGCACCATGAACCAGTCCAAGCTCCGCAAGATGGCCAAGGAAACCCAGGCGAAGCTGAAGAAAAAATAGCGCGAAACCGTGCAGCGATCTTGTTTTCTTTTCGTTTTGGCCCTTATCATAACGCCATGTGCAGAAGATTTCGAGCTGCCAGATATGCCTGCGCCTGTCGCCCCCCCTGCAAAAATCGACAGCGCTAAAAAAACAGCGGATACCACAGACGATATCGGGCCTGTAAACTTCAAGCCTATCGAGTTTTCCAGCGTAGCCCCGAAAGTCAGCCCTTCCGGCGATACCCTGGCAAAGGTCCAGGCCGAAAAGATTCCCCAGAACCTGAACAGACCCCTTAAAGTTGGAGTCTATACAGGTGTCAAGGAACTCTACCTGCTAAAGGACGGCGAAACCATCCAGATTACCGTCAAGGGCAAGGAACTAAAATTTCAGGGCAAAGGCAACGCCTTCACCGCAGTGAGCAAGGATATCGACGACGGCAAGTGCGTTTCCATCGCCCCCACCAAAAAACTGCTCAATACCTCCTGCTATCCGGGATTCTTCACACTCTCCTACAGCAATGGGAGAATCAACGCCATCAACACGGTGGACATGGAAGACTACCTGCGGGGCGTGATTCCCTACGAAATCGGCCAGCTGGACAGCAGCCGGTTCGAAGCGCTAAAGGCTCAGGCCGTTGCCGCACGGACCTACGCCTACAAGCATTACAACAGCAGGGAGTCTCTGGGATTCGATGTCTTCGCCGACACAAAGGACCAGGTATACAAGGGCCTCCAGAGTGCGACAGCCCTCACCGATTCCGCCGTCAAACAGACCCGGGGCGAAGTCATGATGTACAACGGCGATTTCATTACCGCCTACTACCACTCCACTTGCGGTGGCGTCTCCGAAACGCTGGACACTTGGGAAAAGCCGAACCTTCCCTATCTCAAGAGCAAGCCGGACCTGCGGCCCGATGGAACGCCCTGGTGCAGGGAATCCAGCTACTCCAAGTGGGAGCGGTCCTTTGAAAGTGACGAACTTACAAAGCTCTTTGTCCAAAACGCCAAGGATTCCAAGGCCAAAGTCTCTCCCTTCAAGAAGGTCAAGGACATCGCCGTCAAGGACCAGCTTAAAAGCGGACGCATCTTGACTCTTGCCGTCACCACCGACATAGAAACTTTCGAGATCCGTGGGGACAAGGTCCGCTGGCTATTCCGCAAAGACGGAACCATATTGCCTTCCAGTTTCTTTACCGTCAAGAAAGACGGGACCAAGTGGATCCTGGAAGGAAAGGGATTCGGCCACGGCGTAGGCATGTGCCAAATGGGCGTGCGGGCCAGGGCCCAGGCGGGCCAGAGCTATATCGAGATTCTGAGCCACTATTACCCGGGAATCACCCTGGAACGGTTCGAAAGATGAGTTCCGCTCCAGCACAGGTCATCGCCGTCTTAAGCCAGGGCTGTGCGGCCAACTTCGGCGACGGGGAAAAGATTGCCCGCGTTCTAGCGGCACAAATTCCAGATGGCAAAATCACTTTTGAATTCCCCACCAAGCCGCCACAGGCCTTTTACCTGAATGTCTGCACCGTCAAGGGGAACAGTACCGCCTTGAAGCTGGTACAACGGGCGGCTTCGGCGTTCCCACAGGCACCCATTTTTATTACGGGATGTGCCCCCAGGGACTTTCGTGAAGCAGTCCTGAAGGAATTTCCGCAGGCCATCTTCACCAGCCTGAAACAGTTGCAGGCCGGACTAGACGCCAGCCCCTCTACCCTACGGGAATCACCCTTCGTGGGAATCGTGAATATTGAGGAAGGCTGCCTAGACGCCTGCGCCTTCTGCTCCACAAGGCTAGTGAAAGGCCGGCTGAAAAGTTTTGGCGAAGGCGCCATCGTGGAACAGGTCCAGCGTCTTGTAGACGACGGTTGCCAGGAAATCCAGCTGACCGGGCAGGACTGCGCCTGCTACGGTTTTGATACCGGCACCAACCTTGCCCTTCTTGTCCAGAAGATTCTCGCTAAAGTGCCCGGCGACTACCGCCTGCGCCTGGGTATGGGAAACCCGAGACACATCCCCAGCTACAAAGACGCCCTGCTGGAATGTTTCCAGGACGAACGGGTCTACCGATTCTTGCACATCCCGGTCCAGAGCGGAAGTGATCATGTCTTGCAACTCATGAACCGCAAGCATTCCGCTGAGGATTACCGGAACTTCGCCCTGGAACTGGTAGAAAAATTTCCCTTGTTCACTCTAAGTACGGACCTGATCGTAGGATTCCCCGGAGAATCCGAAGACGATTTCAAGCAGACACTTAAGCTGCTAAAAGAAACCAGGCCAACCGTCTGCAACATCACCCGGTTCGTAGCCCGTGAAGGAACCGTTGCCGCCCGCATGGAATCGGCAGACTCCCCCGACTGTAGGGGCGTTCCCGACGCAGAAAAGCACGAGCGTTCCGCCCTTCTTTTCGACACCTTTAAAAAAATCGCCCAGGAAAACAATGAGCAGTGGATTGGTTCCACCTGCACGGTGATTACCGAAAAAGCGGGTCATCGAGAAGGAACCACCATCGCCAGGAATAACGCCTACCGGCCCGTAGCCCTGCAGGGAAGCATTCCCGCTGGGGAAAAGCTACAGGCGCGCATTGTAAAAGCAGAGCCCTTCGCCCTTATAGGCGAAAGGCTCTAAAGCTTTCAGAAAGACGGCTTCCAACAAGTGACGATCTACTGGTCGTCAGCCGCAGATGCGCCAATGGCTTGTTCCAGCGTGGTATGGCCATCCAAAGCCTTCTGGATACCGTCCATACGCAGCGTGATCATGTCGCATTCCTGCATGGCGGCACGCTTAATCACGTCGCCAGAAGAACGCTTGATAATCAGGTTGCGCACGGTCTCGTTGGGCACCAGGAACTCATAGATACCACAACGCCCCTTATAGCCCGAACCATCGCACTTTTCGCAACCCTTTCCATGGTAGAACTGCATGTCGGGAGACAGGTGCAATTCTTCGCGCAGGGATGGAGAAATTTCCACAGGTTCCTTGCAGTACTTGCAAATGCGGCGTACCAGACGCTGGGCCAGCACGCCCTTGATGGCGGTGGACACCAGGAAGGGTTCCAGACCCATTTCCAAAAGACGGGGGAATGCGCCGGCGGCATCGTTGGTATGGAGCGTACTGAAGACCAAGTGACCCGTCAAGGCTGCTTCGATAGCCATGGACGATGTCTCCTGGTCACGCATTTCACCGATCATAATCACATCCGGGTCCTGACGCAGCAGGGCGCGAATGCCCGCCGCAAAGGTAAAGCCTGCGGCATTGTTAATTTGTCCCTGGTTCACACCGTCAATATTAAGTTCCACAGGGTCTTCCATCGTAGAGATGTTGATTGTGGAATCCAAAATTTCTCGAATGGAGGCATAAAGCGTGGTAGACTTACCGGAACCCGTAGGACCGGTAACAAGCACAATGCCGTTAGGGGCGTTAATCGCGTCAAGGAACTGCTTGAGCACACGGGGGTCAAATCCCATGTCCTTCAAGGGGAACTGACCCGAATTCGGGTCCAAGATACGCATAACGATCTTTTCACAGACACCGCGCTTGCGGAGCGATATCGGGAAAGAGCTCACACGAAGGTCCACTTCCGAGCCCTTGTAGCGCACCGTAAAGCGTCCGTCCAAAGGCTTACGCTTTTCAGCGATGTCCATCTTGGAAAGAAGCTTAATACGGGAAAGAATCTGGGGCATCAGACGAGCCGGTATGGGAGACATGACCTGCAGGTCACCGTCAATACGGTAACGGAGCTTCAGGAAGGTTTCCTGCGGTTCCAGGTGAATATCGGAAGCGTGACGGGCGATAGCTTCGTGAATCAGCGTGGTCACGATCTTCACCACCTGGCGGCCTTCTTCGTCGGTCAGTTCAGGTTCGTCACTTCCTCCCTGACCGCGCTCCACGGTCTCTAGTTCTTCACCATCCTTGGTATCGCTAATCAGTTCGGCAAGGGATTCTTCGGAAGTGCTGTGGCCCGAGAACACACGGTCGATGGTCTTTACCACATCGGCGTCGGAAGCCATAACAATGTCCACTTCCATCTTCACCTTGAACTTCACGATGTTGATCACACGCATGTTGGTGGGGTCAGTCATCGCAATGGTCATGGCTTCACGCACGACACGGCGGTCATCTTCGCCCTTGGAAATAAACAGGGGCACTACCTTGTAAGTCCTGCACAAGTCTTCGGGCAGGTAGGTGTAGGCTTCTGGGTCCAGGGCAAAATTCTCAAGCTTTACATAAGGAACTTCAAACTGCTTGGAGAGAATCTCCACCAGGCGTTCTTCAGGCATGAACTTCAGGTCCACCAGGGTACGACCCAGGCGCTTGCCCGTTTTCTTCTGCTCTTCCAGGGCCTGATCCAGCTGTTCCTGGGTAATGTACTTCTGGGCGAGCAACATCTCGCCGATACGCATCTTGGTGGTGGACTGCATCTGCACGCCCAAGATGCTGGTCAGCGTATCTTCGCTGACCATGCCCAGACGAATGAGGATCTTCGCCAGGGGGATACCCGTACGCCTATGTTCCGAGGTAGCGTGGGCCAGCTGGTCTTCGTCCAGGACACCCTGACGAATCAACAACTGTCCTAAGTTCATTTTCGCGTTACTAATCATAAATGCGACCAAGCCTGTGCTTTAACAATCTTTTTTCCCCCCTCCGTGAGCATATAGACGCCGGTCCCTTCCTTGACCGTGCCAATCTCGTATACCCTTTCGGGGAAACCTTTTATTGAAAATATATCATTTTTGGCCGAAATGGTAAACAGAAGCACATATTCTTCACCGCCATCCATCGCAAAATCCATGGGATTCAGGCCATAACAGCGGCACATCTCCAGGACCCGCCTGTCGATAGGAATCCGATCTCCCGCAATTTCAAGGGAGACTCCCGAAGACAGAGCCAGGTGGTTCAGTTCCGACGAAAGACCGTCACTGATGTCCAGGGCACCATGGCAAACCCCCGTAGCGGCCAATTCGGCCCCCATATTCTCACGAATAACCGGACACAGGTGGTACTGAATCAGGTCCTGAAAATCTTCGCACCCGTCAGGCCTGTTCCGCAAGAGCCAAAGTCCAGCGGCAGAACGCCCTAGGGTCCCCGAAACGAACAGCAGGTCACCGGGCTTCGCCCCGCTCCGGAGAAGGCGCGTAGGCGCCACCTGCTCTCCGATGAGGGTCGTAGAGAACATCCCCACCTCGCCAGAGACGGTATCGCCCCCAATGAGGGCAATGTTCCTTTTGGCAAAGCCTTCCGCCACGGCAGCAGATACCCGCCGCACGGTCTCTTCGTCCCAGTTCTTGCCGACACACAGGCCAAACAGGGCCAGTCGTGGCCGGCCACCCATGGCGGACATGTCCGAGACATTGGAGACGATGTGCTTTTCCACCGCCTGCTCCGGCGTGGACCAGTCCATACGGAAATGGACATTCTCCACGGACAAATCCTTAGTGGCAAGCCAGCCATCAAACTCGGCGGCGTCGTCCCCCACGGGGAGCCAGTCCCTGTATTTCGGGGCTTCCCTTTTCAAGTCCAGGGACTTTTCCAGGATACTGCCTATCAGCTTAAACTCACCAAGATCGGGGAACATGTGCGTTAATTGTTGATTAATGTTGGATATGTTTTTCCTATCTCAAAAATAGTAGATTTCGCTCCAATTTAGCCGTTTTAGCCCCTAAAAAACGGGTTTCAAACTTTCTATACTTTAGCTCGTGGGACACATATTCTTCATAGCCCCTTCTTCACCGGGCAGCTTGGACCGCCTGAGCCAGTGGACTCTCCGCTGGCTTCTGGAAAATGACATGGCCGAAGATTCCACCATGTACACCTGCAACACCATCGAAGAAGCGGTGAACATTCTGGAGACGGCTCTCATCACGGGGGATTCTCCGGCGCTTATTATCTTCGACCACGCCGACAGACCCACCGACATGAACATCGCCTTCAGCAAAAGGCTCCGCAACAGCATCCCCGAATCCTGGATTGTGGAAATCGTTCCCGATACCATGCCCATCGAAAAAGAGGACGACAGTCTGTATTGGATCCGCAGACCCCTTACCGAAGACGAATGGCGGGAGACCCTGGACCAGGTCCTGCGGAAGACCCCCACGCCCCAGTGGGCCAACACATGATTAAAGGCGTAAGCTATTTCGGCGTTCGCTCTCCCAGGCATGCGTTAACCGACATGCAAGACATCAAGGCCGCCGGTTTCAACGCCGTGCTCCACACCTGGAGCGAAGAAGACCAGCAGTATTACTATGGAACCATGGCGGAAATTGTGGACCGTTCCGCGGATCTCGGTCTGACCGTCTATGTGAATCCCTGGGGAGTGGGCCGCGTATTCGGCGGAGAAGCCTACTCCGAACTCACAGCCAGGAACCACGACCTATGCCAAGTTGCCCTAGACGGCAAACCCAAGGTGGCGGCATGCCCCAACCATCCAGAATTCCGGGCCTACATGCACCGCTGGATTGAATCCGTCTGTGCAACCAAAGTAAGCACCATCTTCTGGGACGAGCCCCATTTCTACTTCGAGAAGGGCGGGCTCCAGAATTGGAGCTGTCGTTGCGAAAAGTGCCGCGCCCTCTTTAAGGCTCGTTTCGGCTACGAGATGCCCGCAGAGCTTACCGACGATGTGAAAAATTTCCGGGAAGATTCTCTCATCGATTTCCTGAAAGAAATGACGGCCGATGTCCACGCCCGCGGGAAAAGGAACTGCGTGTGCATGCTGCCGCCGTGGTTCCCCGCCGGTCTCGACGACTGGGGCCGCGTGGCAAGTCTCGAAAGTGTCGACGAGGTCGCATCCGATCCGTATTGGGAACGGGGCGCCACCGAAGAATGGGTCCGGGAGAAATATGCCGAAACCGCCAAAAAGCTCGTAGATGTTGCCGCCAGGTACGGCAAGTCCGTGCAGATGTGGATCAAGGCTTACCAGATTGAAGCGGGCCGCGAAAACGACCTGGCCATCGCCGTTTCCGAGAGTCGTGCTGCAGGCATCGACAACATCTTTGCCTGGAGCTACCGCGGCACCGAGACCCTCAGCTGGCTAAAAAGCGACGACCCGGACGAAGTCGCCAAAGTATTCCGCAAAGCTCTCAAATAACAAGCTGTTTTTCCGTGAACAACAAACGCCTCGTATTAACGAGGCGTGGTTGACGCTTTCAGCGTCCGCGGCTGCACTCGGTCATAAAATTATGCAAGCATAATTTTGCGACACTCGTTT
>CAMKNA010000020.1 GCA_946414075.1 uncultured Fibrobacter sp. | reverse complement strand
TTCGGGGCCGATACCGTCGCCCGGAAGCACTGCAATCTTGTAATTCTTGCTCATTTTGAGTCCTTGTTGAATTTGAACGGGGTAAAGATAGTAATTTAGTAGTTGAAGGTGGGCTCGCTAACAGCTAGGTATGTTCCTTTAGTTAAAAGGCTTTACGAATTCGCCGTTCAACAATGCGCTATACAAGCCGAGCAAAATGTCGGTGAAGTAGCTGGAGTTGTTGTTCGTAAGAGACTTCGCATTCACAAGATTCGTGCAGCTTTCAAGCCAGGCCTGGTTGGTGCCAATACCCGTTGCGCACCATGCGGCAAGCCACTGAGTCGGAACAACATTATTGTTCGTCGCATCGGCCTTGGACGGATCCCAAGAGTACTGCACAGCCAAAGCCTTCGAAGAAGGATCGCCACCAGACTTGCCGGCAATAAAGGTGTTCAAGGTCGAAAGCACAGACAGGGCTCTCGGATCCTGGAACCAGTAGTAATCCCAAGCGATACGCCACGGAATACGCACCGATTCCTTGTTGAACGTCCAGTAAGTCTTATCGGCAGAACCATTATCCGGGTTAGCAGCGATACCAGCAGTGTTGCTCCAGTCGGGGAGCACACCGGTACCCGCAGCCTGCACCTTAGCAATGTAATCATACATCGCATTGAGTACGCCAGTCCAGTCGTGGGCAGGGTCGATCATGGCAAACAAGCGGAGTGCTACCGGAGAGAAATAGCTCAGGTTGTAAACGGGGTCCCTGCCGTTGCCGCCATTCCACACATCCGTATCGCCAGAGTAGAGCAACAGGTTCGCCGGGTTGACTTCGGCATTCCACAAGGCTTTAACGATGTTCTTCGCATCGTCGAGGAAGGCCTGCTGACCAGTCTTGTAGTACATCAAGATAAGCGACGTTGCAATATCGAGATCGGCATCGGTTGCACTAGAAAGGTCGATATCGTCGTAATGGAAGCTATAGGTGATCCACGGAGTCAAATACCTCTTGGTCGTCGACGTAGAGTTGTATTCACGGAAAGCCCTGGAGTAGTTCCACAGGCGAATGAACGCATCGTCATCACCATTGACCAAGGTAAGAAGCATACCATAACCGATACCTTCGGACACGGTACATGCACGATACCTCAGGGAAGAAATCGTCGTTTCGGCGTCGTTACAACGAGACTTGTAGTAACCCGTCGTCTGGGCAGACCACAAGACACGACCTGCCGGCTGATATGCCGCAGAGAACACTTCACCAAAATCCGGAGCCAAATCCGGATAATAGACAGCTTCGTCTTCCATGTTCACAAAATGGAAAGGCTTCCAAGCCTGGTAAATAGCGAGGCTATAGTTGATATTCGCTGTCGATGCGAGAGCCACCGGAGACACCCATGTTGAAGGCGATGTCGTGTTGGGGGAAGCTAAGGAGGGTGTATCTGACGGATTGTTCAAATCTTCCGAAGCCTCAAGAGAAGATGCGTTGCTACATGCGAATAAACCAAATAGGGCTCCCAAAGAAAAAAGGATGCCTATGGGAACTGAAATTTTTTTTGTTATAAAAAGACTTTTCAATGTTTTTCGCTCCTTTCTCTAGGGTGGAACTGCCTGTGTTCCTGCTTGATAAATTCCTTGTCGATGTGCGTATAAATTTGCGTGGTGCTGATGTCGGCGTGGCCCAGCAGTTCCTGCAACACGCGCAGGTCCATGCCTGCCTCCAGGCAGTGGGTGGCAAAACTGTGGCGGAAGGTGTGGGGCGATACCTGCTTGGTCAGGTGGGCCGTGTGCTGCTGCACGATCTTCCAGGCCCCCATACGGCTCATTGGCTTGCCTTTTGCGTTTAATATTATGTTGTCTGTAGTCGGATTTGTGCTTGGCCGACCGTGTTCTTCATCCTTGATCCACGCTTTTAGATTCTCTTTTGCCTTAGCGCCCAAGGGGATCAGGCGTTGCTTGTTGCCCTTGCCTATAGGCGTGAGCCATTCGTTGTCCAAGTCCAATTGCGAAAGCTTAATGCCCAGTGCTTCCGAAATGCGGAGTCCCGCGCTGTACATTAGTTCGAACAGTGCCGTATCCCTAAGGGGGTTCTTGCCGCCCGCGGCACTCTCGAAAACGCTGTCCACTTCTTCACGGGTCAGGTATTCCGGCAGGTAGTGGCCGAGTCTCGGAGTGGCTAGCATGGATTCGGTACTGTAGCCGTATTCCTTCTGCTGTTCCATGTACTTGAGGAACCCGCGAAGGCTGGAAAAATGCCGTGCTACCGATGTGGGGGAATAGTCCGCTTGCCCCGCGATGAGTGTTAGAAAGTCATCCAGTTTTGGGGGAGTCAGGTCTTTCAAGTCAATCTTGTTGCCATCGAGCCAGCCCACAAAATGCCGCAGATCCTCCTGGTAGCTCTGGATGGTCTTGGGGGAAAGATTCCTTTCCACCCCCAAGAAGGCCAAGTAGGCGTCCATGCGGTTTGAATTAAGGCTCATCTCTTTAACCTTTAGGCAATTAGGAACTTGATTCCAATGGCAATCAGGATGATTCCTGCAAAAACTTGGGGCAGACTGGTCTTAAAGAATTTTGCGGCACGGTTGCCAAGTTCAAAACCCAGAATCCCGAACAGGAGAGCCGCTAGGGAAATGACCGTTGTGGCAAAGGCGATGTCGATTTCCACAAAGGCAAAGGAAATGCCGATGGTAAGGGCATCGATGCTTGTGGCAAGGGATAGAAGTGTGATGCTTGTGAAACCGAGATCCGCAATTTTTTTCTGTTCCCCTTTCTTGCAAAAGGATTCCCAGATAAATTTTGCCCCCAGAATGCAAAGAATGGCACAGGCGATAATTGAACCAAGGTCGTGAATCCAATGCCTTGCCAGGGTTCCAGAGAAAAAGCCCAGAAGGGTCATACCCCCCTGGAAAAAACCAAAGGACAGTGCAAGGACAAGGGCTTTCAGCCGAGACACTCCCGAGCGCCCAAGCCCAATAGAAGTGGCCACGGCAAAGCAATCCATGGCCTCGATAACCGCAATGAGAATTACGGAGAGATAATTCAAAATAGCCTAATGGTTTAGGTGTTCTTGAACAGTTCTTCTTTACTGATCGCCTTGAAGTTGGTTGCCTTCAGGGCTTCGATAGCCTTATCCGTGTCCTGGAAGCGGAGGATCATGATATTGGATCCGTTCAGGGTAGAGGGGTAGGCGTACATGTAGTCGATCTGCTGGCTGCCCACTGCAGTGGAGAGCAGTTCGGCAAGGCCGCCGATGGCGGCATTTACGGGGCAGGCCACCACATCAGTAATAGTGGCGCTAAGACCCGCCTTGGCCAGCACATCCACCGCTTTTTCGGGGGTGTTCACGATAAGGCGGATAAGCCCGAATTCGCCAGAGTCAGCAAGGGTCAGCGAAAGCAGGTTCACGCCTGCGTCAGCCAGGGAGCGGCATACGGTCTGCAAACGGCCGGGCCTGTTGGAAACGAATACGGAAACTTGCGGGATCTTCATGTTGTACCTCCTTACATCTTCTTCCTGTTGTCAATCACCCTCTTTGCCTTGCCTTCGCTGCGGGGCAGGGAATCCGGTTCGCACAGGGTGACGATGACGGAAATGCCGAGAATCTGTTCGATGGAATGCTTGAACTTCTTGTTCAGCTGTTCCATGGCGCCCATGGAGTCGCTCACCATGTCGCGGGAAACTTCCACCTTCACTTCTAGAGTGTCCATGTTGTTCTTGGTGTCCAGAACAATCTGGTAGTGGGGCAGGGCCTTTTCGGCACGGAGAAGGGCTGTTTCGATCTGGCTTGGGAACACATTCACACCGCGCATGATGATCATGTCGTCGCTACGGCGGCCAATACGGCGGATACGGCGGATGGTACGGCCGCATTTGCACTTCGTCTTTTCGATGGCGGTGATGTCGCGGGTACGGTAGCGAAGTATGGGCATTGCCTTCTTGCTGAGGGTGCTGATGACCAGTTCGCCTTCTTCGCCGTCGGGCAGGGGTTCCAGTGTTTCGGGGTCGATGATTTCGGGGTAGAAATGGTCTTCGAAGATGTGGATGCCGTCGCGGCATTCGCATTCGCAACCCACACCCGGCCCAACGATTTCAGAAAGCCCGTAAATGTCGTAAGCCTTGATGCCGGTCTTTTCCTCGATGTAGTCGCGCATGCCGTCGCTCCAGGGTTCCGCCCCGAAGATACCGCGTTTGACATTCAGCTTGGACAGGTCCACGCCCATCTTTTCGGCCACGTCGATAATGCGGACGAAATAGCTGGGAGTCCCGCCCACGGCGGTGACCCCGAAGTCCTTCATGAGCATGACCTGGCGTTCAGTGTTACCTCCACTAATGGGAATCACCGTGGCGCCCAGGGCTTCAAAACCGCCGTGGATGCCGAGTCCGCCGGTAAACAGACCGTAGCCGTAGAAATTCTGCACGATGTCGGTGCTTCTAAATCCGCAGGCCAAAAGTCCACGCTTGACCACCTGGGCCCAGACTTCCATGTCTTCCTTGGTGTAGCCCACCACGATGGGCTTGCCTGTGGTGCCGGAACTGGCGTGGAGACGGACAACCTCGCTCAGGTCGACAGCGAAAAGGCCATAGGGGTAGGTATCCCGCAAGTCCTTCTTCATGCTGAAGGGAACCTTCTTGATGTCGGAGAGCGTCTTGATATCTTCGGGCTTTACACCCTTCTCGTCCATGCGTTCACGGAACAGGGGGACTTTCTCGTAGGCGAGCTTCACGGTGGCACGGAGCCTCTGCAGCTGCAGTTCGCGGAGCTTTTCTTCGGGCATGAAGTCCAGGGCCATTTCGGGCAGGACCTTGTTTTCTTCGTCATTCCAGGCGGTGGTTAGCATAAAAACCTCAGATGGTGGTCTCTTGGACCTTGTTTGGAAAGTTTCGGACTAGAATTTATCTTTTTTTCTTCAAAAAAATGCCAGAAATAATGAAAAATTTTGGATAGACTAGAGAATTTTTTCCGTTTGACGAAAAATGTAAAATAGAAGGATGCTAAGGCGCCTTTTAACCAACTTTTGAAACGGTCAAGTGGTTTAAAACCCCGCTATTTTTGTATTTTTGGGCAGAATTTTGTTTTTTTTGAATTGATAGGTAGGTCTATTCTGCGCCTTCGCGTTGTTTATTTGCTCTTCTTTTTTGTGGGTATTGCTTCGGCCCAGCTTTTGGACATGTCCAAAATGTCTGCCAACTATATGGCGGAAAACAAAGTCCACAAGGTTCGTGTGGAAGGTAACCAGCATATGGATGAACGGTCCATCCTTAGCAGGATTGGCATTAGGGATGGGCAAAGCTTTGCCCCTGCCGTTCTTTCCGAAAAGGTTCAGGGGGCGGTGACGAGTCTCTATGAGTCGGGACTTTTTGACGATGTGACTGCCTGGGTGGACTATGTAGGCGACGGTTCCGATGTGGACTTGATTTTCAAGATTAAGGAACTTCCTGCCCTGGATACGGCCATTATCGACGGCTGTGATGAAATTGCCGAGGAAGATTTGCGCTTGAAAATCCGTATGATTCCCGGCCAGGTCTACAGCAAGAGCCAGCTGGAACGGGACCGCCAGGCCATGATAGACTACTACCACTCCGAGGGCTACCTGCTGGCCGAAGTGGGCTACCGTGAAACGGCTGTTGATGAGAACAAGAACCAGGTGACCTTCATTGTCCGTGAAGGGGAAAAGGTCAAGGTCCGCCAGTTCGATATCCAGGGTAACGACAACGTGCCCGCCGAAGACATCATGGAGCATATGCTGACCAAGTTGGACCAGTGGTGGGGAGGCGGTGAATTCAAGGAGACCGTTTTCGAAGCTGACCGCGACACGGTGCTGAACGCCATTCGCCATTTTGGTTATCTAGATGCGGAACTTACGGATTACCGGGCTGAGTACCTGCCGGATTCCAGCTGCCTGTTCTACTTGGGAAGAATGGTGCCTGTCGGGGAATCCCTACAGCTGCTCTACGATCAGTTGAACAGGGCTATGGGAGATACGGCGACCGCTATGGCCAAGATGGCAGGTAAGCCTACCATGGAGGTGACGCACTATTTCCGTAATGAACGAGTGGGGGCTCATGGATTTGTGTCCCGTCCACTACCTCAGGTCAAGTCTGAAGAGGATGCCCTAAAGCTTATCAACGACATCATCCGTTACGAAAAGTCCCGCAAGGAATGGTTGAAGATTGTGGCGGGTCGCAAGTTCAACAACCCCAAAATTGATTCTCTCAAAAATCTGAAAAAGTTGCGTCCTTATGAGGAAAAGCTCCTTGTCCGCTACATGATTGAGGACATGTTCCCTGCGCTCAACAAGTACGATAACATTCACACATCCAGCGCCATCTGCATACACATTTCCATGATAGAAGGCCGTAAGTACTACATGGGCAATGTCCACTTTACCGATAATAAGGTCTTGGATGATGCGATTCTGAATTATGCGTTCCGCCTGGATAGTGGAGAAGTCTTTGACCAGTACAAGTATGACGATTCCCGTAAGGCCATTCTGAACTCCTACCGTGAAGACGGATACATCTTTGCTTCGTTTGAAGAAGAACGGACCTTCGTGAATGATTCCGTGGTGAACATCACATTCCGCATGACAGAAGGGCTACCGGCCTCTATCCATAAGGTCTATATCCGCGGCAATACCAAAACGAATGAGAAGGTGATTCGCCGTGAGGTCCGCCTGTATCCGGGTGATACATACCGGCAGTCTTCTCTGGAACGCAGCTGGCGTGAAATCATGCAGTTGAACTACTTCGATATGGTTAACCCCGATATCAAGCCGCTGGGAGACCAGGAAGTGGACTTGGAATTCACTGTACAAGAGAAGGAAGCGGGTACGGGTCAGTTCAGCCTGGGTGTGTCCTACAGCCAGAGCGATGGACTTGTGGGTACGGCTAGCGTTTCTATTCCCAACTGCTGTATGGGTAACGGGCAGGCGGCGTCCTTCAGTGTAGAATACGGTATGGATAAGAAAAGTGCCGCCATTAGCTTCCAGGAACCCTGGTTCTTGGATAAGCCCATTACGGTGGGAACGAGCCTTAGCTATAGCTGGTGGAACATGAGCGACTACGATGACCCGGACATCACCCGTTATGGCGGCCAGGTCTATGTGGGAAAACGTCTCAAGTGGCCCGATGACTACTTCTATGGACAGGTTGGTTATAGCTGGCTCATGAACAAGCAAGGACCCAATATCGATGGCAGTTATGTTGTTTATACCGGTCTGGAGTCGGCGGTGAACTTCCGCCTGATTCGTGACGACAAGAACTTACCGCAGTTCCCCACGGAAGGGTCTCGCTATGTGCTGGATGTCCAGGTGGCGGACGATGCCTTGTATAGCGATTTCGAATTTGTTAAGACGGAGCTTACCATCAAGTGGTGGTTCCCCCTGTTCAGGGACCGCCTGGCAATCGCCCTTACCAACGAGTATGGCGTCATCTTTGGCGACCAGCTGCAGTATAGGACTCTTTACACCATGGGCGGCGTTCTTGGCTATGAAGGCATGATGCGCGGCTATAGTTCTGGTTCTATCGGGTATCGTCGTCTGGGTCGCAGCTTCCAGTACATGGGTGCCGAACTCCAGTTGGCGGTGGTGCCCCAGACCTTCTATTTGCTGCCATTCTTCTTTGATGCCGGTAATGTGTTCGGTGAACGCTATAACCCAAGGACTAAGGTGCCCAAGCCTAGCCGCAATCCTTTGAATGAATGGGATCCCACCAGCTTGAAGAAGGATTACGGTTTCGGTTTCCGCGTGGTGGTGCCAATGCTTGGTATCATCGGCTTTGATTTCGCCTGGCCGCTAGATGTGGGAGAGACATATTCGGGCTTGCAGCGTACCGAAGTGGGAGACATGGAATTCAACTTTGTGATTGGCCAAGGATTCTAGGAGGCGCTATGCTTAAAAAATCTTTGATTCGTCGTCTGGTAATAGTGCTCGCCATGCTTATGGCGTGTACAGCCTTTGCTGAAGACGGCCTTCGCATTGCCCATGTGGATTCTAAGCTTATCTTTGACGGCTACAAGGGTACCAAGAAGGCCCAGGAAGAATACGACCGGCAGGTGGCCAAGTGGGAACAGCAGGGTAACCTGATCCAGAAGGAACTTTCCGCCATCAAGGAAAAACTGGACAAACAGGTGTTGATGCTTTCCGACGAAAAGAAACGGGAACTGGAAGCCGACTACGCCAAGAAAGAAACGGAGCTGAAGGAATTCATCGACCGTGTCTATGGCCGTAATGGCGAACTTATTACGGAAAATGAGAAGGTTAGTGGTCCCATTATCCAGTTGATTCGTAAAGCCATTAATGAAATCGCTTTACAGGAAGGTTACGACATGGTGGTGGACCGTGCCACCGGTGCCGTGGTGTTCTGGAAAAAAGAGAACGACCTGACCCAGAAGGTTCTGGACTACCTGAACAATAGATAGCGCGTTATCGGTAGGATTCTGTTTCCAGAATCCTATTTGCGTTTTGGACCCGCTCTGGGCTAGGGGACTTTGTGTCCATAAGCGGGTACTCGATCCCCATCTCTTTGTACTTTGCTAGTGCAAGTGAGTGGTAGGGAAGCACCTCTACCTTTTTCACATTGGAAAGGGAACGGATAAAGTCCCGTGCCTGTCCTAGATATTCGTCGTTGTCGCTTATGCCCGGCACTAGGACATGCCTAACCCAAATGGGCTTTTGGATTTCGTCCAGGTAGCGGAACATGTCCAGGTTGTGGTCGATGGGGTGTCCCGTCAATTTCTTGTGCATTTCGGGATCCATAATTTTAAGGTCTACCAACAGCAAGTCCGTTACTTCCATAAGACGCTGGAACTTGCCAAAGTAGGGCTCGGTGCGCACGAAGTTTACGCCAGAGGTGTCGATACAGGTATGTACCCCTGTCGCTTTTGCCTGTGCAAAAAATTCGATTAAAAAATCCATTTGCATCAGGGGCTCGCCGCCACTGACGGTAATGCCACCGTCGGTTCCCCAGTAGCTTTTATAGCGGAGCGCCTTCTTTAGCAGGTCTTCGGGGGTGGTGTCGAAAGCGCCCGCCTTGTCGCCTTTGATGTCCCAGGTCTCGGGATTGTGGCAGAACTGACAACGCATGGGGCACCCTTGCATGAACACTACGAAACGGACTCCGGGCCCGTCTACGGAGCCGAAGGTTTCCAACTTGTTGATTCTGCCGAGCATCGGTCGTAAAGTTACAAAAAGTTCGGGGGGCAGGGGCTAAAATTTCTATGTTTACGCTACACAAGTTTATAAAGTTGGCTTTTTATGAAGATTGTCGTGACAGGCGGTGCGGGCTACATCGGTAGCCATACGATTATAGAGCTGGATAGGGCGGGACATTCCGTCGTTGTTGTGGATAGCTTGGTCAATTCATGCGAGGAATCGCTCCGCAGGGTCTCTAAAATTATCGGAAAGGAAGTGCCTTTTGTCAAGGCCGATGTCCGTGACTCTTCTGCCATGGATTCTCTGTTCAGGCAAAACAAGTTCGACGCCTGTATTCATTTCGCAGGTCTTAAGGCCGTAGGGGAATCCATAGAGAAACCCTTGGAATATTACGAGAACAACATGAATGCCACCTTTGTGCTGCTGAACACCATGCGCAAGAATGGCGTCAAGAACATTATTTTCTCGTCCTCGGCTACGGTCTATGGAAATCCGGCGGAGATTCCCATTACGGAAAACTGTCCCAAGGGTGCCATTACGAACCCCTATGGACAGACCAAGTCCATGCTGGAGCAGGTTTTGATGGACTTGCAGAAGTCCGACCCCGAGTGGAATGTGGTGCTGCTACGCTACTTTAACCCCATCGGTGCGCACCCTAGCGGACTGATTGGAGAAGACCCCAACGGGATTCCTAACAACCTGATGCCCTATATTTCGCAGACTGCGGTGGGACTTCGCAAGGAGCTTGGGGTTTTTGGAAACGATTACGATACTCCCGACGGAACCGGCGTTCGCGACTATATCCATGTGTGTGATTTGGCGACAGGCCATGTGAGCGCTCTCCAGGCGATTGAGCGCAAGTGTGGACTTGCCATCTATAACTTAGGAACGGGGCATGGCTATTCCGTGTTGGATGTGGTGAAAGCCTTTGAACAGGTGAATGGGGTCAAGGTGCCTTATAGTATAAAGCCCCGCCGTGCAGGGGACATTGCCACCTGCTACTGTAATCCAGAAAAAGCGTACAAGGAATTGGGATGGAAGGCTCGGTTCGGTATAGAAGAAATGTGCCGTGATGCCTGGAATTGGCAGAAAAACAACCCTAAGGGCTTCCGGGGCTAGTTTTTTTCTATACTTGGTAAAAAAGTTTAAGGTTGGTTTTTTGAATGTCTGAAAACGAACAGAGAGCCACAATCAGTCTGGCCCAGATTCAGGCTCCGCAGGCGGGTGACACCATTACCCTGATGGAAGCCTTGGGCATTTTGTGGAAAAAGAAGTTCATACTGATTTTATTCATGGTGGTTGGTTTTGTGGTTGGGATCCTTTTGGGAAACTGGATTCGACCGCAGTACACAAGTGACGCCCTTTTGCAGATAGATGTGAAGGGGAACAAGACCAGCAAGGCCATGGGCGAGATGGGGGCGCTTCTTGATGTGGCGAGCCCTGCCGATGCGGAAATAGAACTAATCAAGAGCCGTATGGTCCTTGCCTCTGTTGTGGAAGATGAACATCTGTGCTTTAAGGCGTCCCCAGTGGGCCGTATGGATAGGCTCATGCACCATGAAGGTCGCATGGATTTGGAACACCTGTACATTCCAGAGATGGCCCGCGATGGATCCTGGCGAGCCGTAGTTACTGGCCCGGGTTCATATGTGGTGGTCACTCCGGAAGGCTCGGCCCTTGTAGAAGGCGTCGTGGGCGACATGGTAAAGGCCCCTTATGCGGACGATACCCTGGCTATACGGGTGAGTTTTTTGCGGGCCCAGGAAGGCAAGGTCTTTGTACTTTCTCAAATCAGCACCCTGTCTGCCATCAGGGCTCTTGCCAAGGGGTTGAATGTTGCGGAAAAGGGCAAAAAGTCGGGCATCATTGCCGTTTCGTATTCCCATAGGTTCCCGGATAGGGCCGCATCTATTTTGAACAGCGTCGCCAATACCTACTTGCGCCAGAATGTGGAAATGCGCAGCGCCGAAGCCGAAAAAACCCTGGAATTCCTGGAAGAACAGTTGCCGGGGGTCAAGGCCAAGCTGGATAGCGCCGAAAAGGTTTTGGCGGATTACCGCTACCGGATTGGATCTGTGGATATGACGGGCGAAACACAGGTTCACCTGCAGAAGGAGGTGGACTTGCAGAAACAAATCCTGCAGATGGAGCAGGAACGCCAGCGGGTGACTCGATTGTTCAAGGCGGAGCATCCCAATGTGATTACGCTGAACAGGCAAATCGATAAGCTACGCAAGGAATTGCAGAAGCTGAAGCTCAAGGCGGAAAAGATGCCCTTGACCCAGCAAGAGGTGATGCGTCTCCAGGAAGAAGTCCAGGTGAATAACGCCCTTTATACCACGATGTTGAACAACATCCAACAGCTTCGCGTGGTCCGTGCCGGTGAGGTTGGCAATGTGCGTGTGGTGGATTTTGCACAGATTGAATCAAAGCCTAGCAAGCCCAAAAAGTTCAACATTCTCGTTTGTTCCGTGGCGGCAAGCTTCATGCTGGGTGTTTTGCTGGTATTCCTGTTGCGCATGCTTAGGAACGGAGTCCGTAGTTCCCTTGAGATTGAAAGGGAAACGGATGTAAGCGTCTATGCGAAGATTCCGCAGTTCAAGGAAGGGGTGAAGTCCTTGGGCAAAGGGAGAAAATATAAGGCCCTTGTGCAGACTTCTCCAGATAACCCGGCCTGCGAAGCCCTTCGTTCCTTGCAGACCGCCGTTGATTTCTCTGTACCCGAGGACAAACGGGTGATGATGGTTACTGGACTGATTCCCGGCGTAGGAAAATCCTTTGTGAGCCTTAATTTGGCGACACTTTATGCCATGTCCGGTAAGAAGGTCTTGCTTGTGGATGCGGATATGCGTCGAGGGGTGCACCGCGGCAACAAGAAGTACGGCCTTGCCGATGCCCTGTGTGGCAAGTGTAATCTGGAAGACGCCGTGGCTACGGCTGAAGTGGACAACTTGTATATCATGGGCGCTGGAAACGCATCCATTGCGCCTACAGATATGTTGAGGGGCGGCACTTTCGAACAGATGCTCCAACTTGCCAAGCAGTATTTTGATGTAGTGGTCGTGGATACGCCTCCTATGGATTTGGTGACGGATGCCGAGCTGATTTGCGGTCTGGTGGACTTTAATCTGGTTGTACTGCATTACGGCAAGCATTCTATGGAATCTATCAAGGATGCCATCGGGCGCATCAAGCGTTATAGTGAAAAACCCTGTGCCTTTGTCTTGAACCGTTGTGAGCACGAGGCGGGGTACTATTACGGCAATTACTACGGTAAGTACTACAGCAAGAAGAAGTAGTAGTTTGTGAAAAAAATGGCGCACATAAGTGCGCCAATTTTTTTCTGGAGGTGAGGGGAGTCGAACCCCTGTCCAAAATCACGTCCATGTCCATTCCTACAAGCTTTCCCTTCGTATTTAAAATCTCGCCTCATCTACGCCCAAGAAGGTCGGCGCGGACTTTGACCAGCCTAGTGAATCTCGGAACCTACCCCCAGGCATGAAAGATTCCTATCCCATATTGCGTCCGGACTTTCATCCCGATGGGAGCGGAATGAGGCCCGGCGTTGCCGCTAATTAGGCAGCGAGTGCGTAGTTTTCGTCAGCACTTATTTTTTTTCAGACTTTTTTACGAGTGCCCTCGTCTGAGACCTCGGCTTGCAACTAACACTTCGGTAACCCTGTCGAAACCAGAGCACCCCCGGTGCTTTGCACCGGGGGCGCTCTGGTTGAGACAGCCCTGTCGATTAAACGCGACCAAGTGGGAGCGTTTAAGCCTTTGAGAACGCAGTGCGTTCGAAAAGCCCGAAGGGTGAGGTTGGAGCGAATAGCTCCGACCGAAGCAAACCAAAGCATCCCCGATGCTCTATCAAATATAATAATTATGGAGAAAAATTTCTACTTTTGCGTTCACCCCATGGAATCCATCCAAGAATACCTACAGAACCCTGTTCCGCAGACCCTAAGCCTTTTTTCCGATGTGGGTAATGAGGCTATCCATGTGAACGGTGCTACCGTCCCCATGGCTTCCATGATGGTAGCGAGGCGTTTCTTTACAAATCCTGGGAATGTCCTTGTGGTGGCTCGGGATTTTAAGTCTGCTGAAACCTGGGTGGAAAATCTCCAGAGTCTCGTGGGCGAGAACTTTGTCCGTTTTTTCCCCTCCATTGGGTTGAAACCCTATGAACAGAAGGTTCCTTTCGAAGGCGTGCTGGAAGAACGGCTCCGCTTTTTCAAGGATGCTGGTAACCCAGAAAGGCCCTTGGTGACCGTTTGCTCCCTGGACGCTCTCATGATGCGCCTACCTGCGCCGGGAACACTCCAGGAGAATATTCGCATGTTGAAGGTTGGCGATGTTGTGGAACCGTCCGCACTTCGCCCCTGGTTCTTGGATCATGGCTTTGTGGAACAGCCTGTGGTCAGCAGCGTGGGGGAATTCTCTATTCGGGGTTGCATCGTAGATGTGAACTGCTTTCTGTACCCGCACCCCATCCGCATTGAATTTTACGGTGACGAGATCGAGTCCATCCGAACATTCGATATCTTTACCCAGCGTTCCATTGAGCGTATGGACCGCATTGAAGTTTTTCCCATGGGGGAGTTTACATTGCCCCTTGCGGAATCGGCGCGCTTGAGTGGGGACCTTTCGGGGCTCTGGTGGCAGCGTTCCCGGTATCAGGAGCTGAATTCGAACCTGTTGGATTACTTGCCCCGCTGTTCCTTGGTGTTCGAAGAATTGTCGTCTCTTGCAGAGACGGCATCTAGGCTGTACCTGCATTTCGAGGACTTGTTCGGAGAGTTGAAATCGGCCCAGCCCGAGACCCAGGCTCCCGAGAAAATTTGGTGGAAATTTGGTGATGTTTCTAGGAATTTCCCGGGTAGGCCGAGTCTTGACTTGACTCGCGTAGAAGCGCAGTCCAATAGTTGGTATAAAATTTCGGCAAGACCACAGGATTTTTCCAGCACGGGAACCGATGCCGTTGCCAAGCAAATCGAAGAATTCGGTGCTTCGGGCGGGCTCGTGTATGTGGTGGCCCCGACGCCCGGAGCCCTTGCGAGACTTCGGCATGTCTTGGAAGGCCTGCCTGTGGAGGATTACTTCGTCGGGAATCTGACGGAAGGCTTTTGGCTAGAAAATGACAAGGTGGCGTTCCTGACGGAAACCCGCATCTTCAATCGCCATGCCGGCAAGACCCGCAAGCGTCAGATAGCGGGCTCCGTGGCGTCGGCCCTGATGGTGGAGTCCCTGAATCGCGGGGACTATGTTGCCCATGAGGATCATGGTGTCGGTCGATACCTAGGACTTGTCCGTGTGGAAGTCAATGGCGGCATGGTGGACTGTGCCTTGCTGGAATACAGCGGTGGCGACCGTCTCAAGTTCCCTGTTTCTGATTTGCAAAAGATTGACCGTCTGGAAGTTTCCGATGAAGAACCGCCCAAGCTGGATAAGCTGGGAGGCAAAAACTGGGAAACCGTCAAGAAGCGGGTCCAGAAGAAGGTGGTGCAGATTGCTCGCGAACTGGTGGAACTGTACGCCCGTCGTGAACTGGTGGAAGGTTTTGGTTTTCCGCCCGATGGCAAACTCCAGCAGGAATTCGAAGACGCTTTTGAGTTTGAACCCACACCGGACCAGGTAAAGGCTACGGAAGATATCAAGCGGGATATGGAAAGTCGAAAGCCCATGGACCGTCTGGTCTGTGGCGATGTTGGCTTCGGCAAGACAGAAGTGGCCATGCGGGCTGCCTTCAAGTGCGTCTGTGCCAAGAAGCAGGTGGCCATCCTTGTGCCCACGACCATTCTCGCCGCACAGCATTACGAGAATTTCAAGGAACGATTTGCCGCATTCCCGGTGAACATCGCCCTGGTGAATCGCTATCGTACGCCCAAGGAGAAAAAGGATGTTTTTGCCAAGCTGGCATCGGGCGATGTGGACATCGTGGTAGGGACCCACTCCCTGCTGAGCGAGAAGAACCACTTCAAGGATTTGGGCCTGCTCATTGTTGACGAAGAACAGAAGTTTGGTGTAAAACAGAAGGAAAAACTCCGGGAGTTCCGCCTGTCGGTGGATACATTGAGCATGAGCGCCACGCCCATCCCGCGTTCGCTCCACCTGAGTATGACTGGTGTCCGGGACATTTCCCTTATCAATACGCCGCCCATCAACCGCCTGCCTGTAGAGACCAAGCTCATGAAGCGCGACGATGTGATTCTTGCAGAAGCGGTGAAGGATGAACTGGCTCGCGGAGGTCAGGTTTTTGTAGTGAACGATCGGGTTCACAGTATCAACCAGTTGGCCGAAGAGGTGGAAGCCTGGGTGCCCGAAGCCCGCGTGGCGGTGGCTCACGGTCAGATGGAAGACCGCGACTTGGAACGGGTCATGAACGCCTTCCTGGCCAAGGAATTCGATGTATTGGTAAGCACAAGCATTATCGAGTCAGGGCTTGATGTTCCAAACGCAAATACCATAATCATCAATAACGCCCACCACTTTGGCATTAGCCAGCTTTACCAGATGCGTGGCCGCGTAGGCCGTAGTGATGTGTTGGCGAAGGCCTTCTTGGTAATTCCCGCCAAGTCAGATATTTCTCCCGAATCCATGCGTAGGCTCAAGGCTCTGGAGCAGTATACCGATTTGGGAAGCGGCTACCAGCTTGCCATGCGGGACTTGGAAATTCGAGGTGCGGGAAACCTTCTGGGTCAGGAACAGCACGGCTTCATGGCCGAAGTTGGCTTCGAAACATACATTCGTCTGGTCAAGGAAGCCGTGGAAGAACTGCGGGGAGGCCCCACGGACAAGCCTATACAGCCCCGTGTGGAAATAGGTGTGGACGCCTATCTGCCTGAGGAATACATTCAGGATGGCCTTACCAGAATTTCGTTGTATCAGCGTATTGCCCGCATCGGTTCCCAGGCTGAGGTGGAAAGCATTACCCAGGAACTGGAAGACCGCTTTGGTCCGGTGCCTGTGCCTGCCCAGATGCTTATGAAGGTGACCGAAATCGGGCTCATTGCAGGCCAGCTCAGAATTCAGGGCCTGCAACAGCGCAAGGGAATCCTGGTGGTGACCTTCACGGAATTCCCGCCGCCCGATACGAGGGTGCTAGCCGAGATATCGGGCCGGTGTACATGTTCCATGCGTTACCTGGGGGCAACTCCCTTACAGGCGGTATTTGAATTGGGAATGGCCCCGGCAGAACAACTAGCCGGCAAAATTCTAGAGATTTTCCGTAGCTTCGCGGACATCCCGAAGAGCATCCAGTAGCCGTTGGGCGACTGATTCGGCTACTAAGGCCGGCGTGTCGGTTGAGCCTGTCGCATTCCAGAAGGTTTCATCGGCATCTGTCTCGAACAGAAGCCTTTCTCTCGGTATTTCCGCTAGTGCCAATCGTGAAGTTTTTTTGGTAAGGGTGCTCGAGTGAACGGAGATGAGACCGCCCATGTCCAAAATTTGGCGGGCTGAGCCTATGTCCCCGCCGAACCGGTGGAAAATGGCCTGTGGCCCGTTTGCGGCCTTTCCAAATCCTACTTTTTTTAGCAAGGCAATCACTCTGCCGTAATCCCCGACGCAGTGTATCTGCAGGTCGCGCCCTAGTTCCAGCGCAAGGTTGGCTTGGAATAGGAACCATCTTTCTTGCAGTTCACCCGGGCCGTATTCCGGAAACCTGCGGTCCAGGCCGGTTTCACCGACCATAAAGCAACCGTCCCGCTCCAGAAAGGTGCGCAATTCCTGCTTGTGGCTTTCCTTGGCCTGTAAAACCGACATGGGGTGGATACCGAAGGCTAGGTTGCATCCCTTTTCCTTCAGGCCTGAATACTGCCAGATCTCTCTCAGGGATTCCCATTCCGCAGGCTCGCAGGCTATGGCATTATAGGCGTAACCTGCCTGGTCCAAGACTTTGACCAGTTCTTTCGGATGGGGGAGTCTCCCCAGGTGGATGTGGCTGTCAAAGGGCATTTTTTCCCGTTTTTGCATCAAAATAAAAAGAAATTGAAGAAAAATGAAAAAATGCTTGTTTTTTCGGAGAAAAAAGCCTAGTTTAAGGCTACGGTGTTTGCCGGAAACAAGTTTGAACCCAAAGAGCCGCTGTGCGGTAGCTAAAAGGAGATTATATGCGCGACCTTATCGAGAAGGTTTTGAAGAAGGGCCTTTCCGTGTCTTTTTCCGAAGAGAATGGTTTTTCTGTTATCCGTATTTGCAAGGGCGGCGATGTGGTAGCCAGTTGCAGTTTGGGCTCTGCAAGTTTCCGTTCCAGCGTCGAGGAATCGCTCCAGTCTCTGTTGCTGGACTTGGACCGCAAGGGCGTGTAGGTTAACCTAATTTTATACGCAAAAAAGACCCGCTTCTGCGGGCCTTTTTTTATGCATTAAACATTAAGCCTGGTTCCGTGAACAACAAGCCCCGGTTATTAAACCGGGGCGGTTGCGAGAGCGAGGGCTAACCAGAGAAGTTTTTCCTGAGTTTAGCCCGAGCGGTTAATTAATCCTACCAACCAAATTGCCGGAGAGCATGAAGTCACGAGAACTTCCGTAGCTGTGGAAGCCGGCGGACAGGCTGAAACGGTCCGTGAATGCCTTTTCCAGGTAGAGGGCGCCCAGCACATCCTTCACATTCTTGGTGTGGAAGCTCTGGTATTCGGGATGCTCATGACGGTCGCCGATGTATTCGGCTTCGAGAATGATGCGGTCCACCACGGGGGTGAAGAAGGCAAAACCGCCGGTCACGGGAATGATCATGTCTTCATTGGGATCGATGTTCAACAGGGCCGCTTCGGCGAAGACATTCATGTGCTTGCGGATGATAGGCAGGTTGGTCTTCAAGGACGCATTGTGCTTGATTTTGGCGTCAGAGTCATAGACCACATCGAACAGGTTGGCGCGGTAGGCCAGCTGCACGTTCAGGTCGCTAAGGCCTTCGAGACCGTGGAAGCTGAATGCGGCACGGAGGTCACCCTTGTTCAGGTGCGGAGCAGTGCTAATGAAGGACAGGAAGAGGTCCATGTTGTCGGTGGGGCTGAATCCGAACTGCAACTGGTTTTCAGAACGCTGGGTGGACATGAATCCGGCCAGGTAACCATCGATGTAGCCACCGAAGTAGTCGCCGTTCTTGTCGGTGTTGTCCCAACGACCGACCTTGAAGCTAAAGTGTTCCGTTTCCTGATAAGCCCAGGCTTCTTCCAGGTCGAAGTAGTCACCGACTTCGGTGTATTCGTCGTTGCGGATCTTTTCGCGCTTTTGACGCTTGGTTTCGTAGTCATCAACGGACTTTTCCAAGTCACCGGGGTGCAGGGAAATGCCCAACTTGCCCTTGAAATCGTCACCTTCGGCCAAGATGGCAAAGTTTGCTTCGCCATTCCAGGTTTCCAGGTTGTCGCCGTTTTCGTCATCTTCGGTGTTCCAAAAGACCTTGCCAGCTTCCAACTCGAAGTCGGCCATCACGTCAAAGGCAAGCTTCTGGGTTTCGAACATGGCGTTGTTGATCATCTTTTTCTTTTTGCGTTTTTTCTTGGCAGGAGCCTTGGCGTCCTTTGCGGGGGCTGCGGCGGCTACGAAGCCGGTGGTGTCGTCTTCGGCAACTGCGGCAGCCTTGGCCGTGTCGGCAGGAGCGGCGGCACTGTCAGCCGGGGCTGCGGCCACTTCTTCGGCAGGGGCTGCGGCAGCGCTATCGGCAGGTGCGGCTTCTGCGGCGGCCTGTTCAGCCGGGGCAGCCTGTTCTGCGGCGGCTTGTTCGGCCGGGGCGGCCTGTTCAGTCGGGGCGGCAGCCTGTTCGGCAGGAGCAGCTTGCTCGGCGGGAGCGGCAGCCTGTTCAGCAGCCGCGTTAGCGGCGGGAGCGGCCAGCTCTGTCGCTGCAGGGGCCGCCTGCTCAGTTGCTGCAGGAGCAGCCTGCTCGGTGGCGGGTGCCGCTGCTTCGGGGGCGGCAAAAACAGATGCCGCCAGCACGCAAGACATTAGAATCATTTTTTTCATGAAAAAGAATCTCCTTTCAATAATCAATATGAAAAAATTTTAGAAAAAAATTAGCCCTTTGGGGCTTGTAAAAACTGATTTTCTTAAAAAAATGTTATGTTATAGGCAAACGAGGTTTATTTTGAAGAAAATTTTAGTGTTTCTGTTCTTTTCCCTTGCGATAGCTGTTAATTCTCAAGAAACTTTGCCCGTCTACAAGATGGTCAAGGGAAAAATTAACGAAGATGCCCCTGTGGGCGAGCTAAATCGTTCTGATTGGATCAAGGAACTGCCTATCCCCCAGGTCAAGGTAAAGAAGGTTTCCTGGGTCAAGGAAACGGTACAGGTGAAGGACAAAAAGGGTAAGGTGGTCAAGGACAAGAAGGGTAAGCCCAAGACCAAGGTCAAGAAGAAAAAGGTGGTGAAATACGTGATGGAGGACCCCAAGGAACCGCCGAAGTTTGTGCCCATCGATTGTAAGATTGGCCAGGTGTACGCCAAGCGTTCTGAACTGGCCCGTTTTCAGCAGGAATCTTTGGACTTGAGCGGCGAGTACGCTTCGTCTACCGGTAGTGTGTTCTTGAAGAAATCCCCCAATAATCCAGGCAAGTTTACTGTGACTATCCAAAATGGCCCCCTGGGAGACCGTGCCGAAATAGAGATGAGCGATATCGTCATGGATGAATCGTCCAACGGAGGGCGGTTGTCTTACAAGGAAGAAGGCTGTGCTCTGGATATAAGCATCTTGAGTCGCAAGATTACGGTGATACAACGTGGTTGCGAGGACTACAATTCCGGAAATTACAAGTTGGAGGGGAATTACAATACATACAAAGGAAACACCCGCAGGGTGGATACCTTCGTGATGCCCGAAAAGACATTCAAGTTCAAGAAGTATTTCTGGTGCGGTAGCGGCTTTGATTCTTGTGAAAAGGTCAAGGATGACAATGGCACAGTCTATATCACCTGGAGCAAGGATGGCAAGGGCTTTATCGAACGCAAGGCCGGAGAAGATGTCCATGTGTACCGTCCTTTCGAGCATATGATTCCCCGCAAACGGGACTTTTATGAAGGTGAAAAGCCCGTGGTAATCAAGACCAAGCGGACGGACATGGCGGGGGAGTGGATGATCTGGTATTTTTACCCCAAGGCGGAACGATTCAAGATGGTCCGGGCCGGAATGAACGAAGAAACGGCTTATATGGAAATTTACGAATAGGAAGCCTGGACCAAATTTTTTATCTTTGGGTCCATGAAAGTTTCTTTATACGATACCACTCTTCGTGACGGAAATCAAGACCGGAAAATCAGCCTGTCCCTGGCGGACAAGTTGCAGATAGCGAGACTCCTGGACAGTTTCGGCTTTGACTACATTGAGGGTGGCTGGCCCAATCCTAGCAACCCTACGGACGAAGAATTTTTCCAGAAAATCAAGGAAACCAAGCTGAAGCACGCGAAAATCGCCGCTTTTGGTTCAACCCGTCGTCCGGGAACCATTCCCGAAAAGGACCCGTTGTTACAGGCCCTTGTAAAGTCTGGGGCCCCGGTCAAGACGATTTTCGGCAAAAGCTGGGACTTGCATGTGACGGATGTTATCCGTACCACGCTGGAAGAAAATTTGGATATGATTGAGTCTTCGGTGGCCTATCTCAAGGACCATTCCGAAGAAGTAATCTATGATGCGGAACATTTCTTTGACGGCTACAAGGCAAATCCCGAGTACGCCATAGAGACTCTCCGTGCGGCAGAAAAGGGACATGCAGATTGCATTGTGCTCTGCGACACCAACGGCGGGACGATGCCCTGGGAGTTGAAATCCATCATCAAGGAAGTGAAACAGCATATTTCTACTCCCCTTGGAATCCATGTTCATGACGATTCCGGTCTTGCTGTGTGCAATAGCCTTTACGCTGTGAAGAACGGCGCCGTGATGGTGCAGGGCGTGGTGAACGGTTTTGGTGAACGTTGTGGGAATGCGAATCTCACGACCATTGCTGCAGACCTGCATTTCAAGATGGGAGCGAAGTTCTTTGCGGCCAAGAAGATAGCAAGGCTCCGTCAGCTGAGTAGTAGTATCGATCAGATCGTGAACCTGCCCAGTGACCCCCATGCCCCGTATGTAGGCGATGCAGCCTTTGCCCACAAGGGTGGTGCCCACATCGACGGCGTTATGAAGGTAAGCCGTAGTTTTGAGCATATCGACCCTCATGCCGTGGGTAATGACCGTGTGTTTGTTACCAGTGACCAGGCGGGCGGTTCTCTCGTTGTAGAAAAGCTCAAGGCCATCAAGCCGGGTATCGACAAGAAGGACCCGGTGGTAGGCAAGCTTCTCTCGCTTATCAAGGAACGGGAAAATGCCGGCTGGCATTTTGATTCTGCCGAGGCCAGTTTTAAAATGTTGGTTTATCGCCACCTGGGTATGGTTAAGGAGCCTTTCAAGGTGCTTGGTTACCGCGTGATTGAAGACAAGACCACGCAAGGGGTGTCTGTTTCCCAGGCTACCGTCAAGCTCCAGATTGGCGATAAGGTCAGCCACCAGGTGAGTGAAGGCGATGGCCCGGTGAATGCCTTGGATGCGGCTCTTCGTAAAGCCCTTTTGCCGTTTTTTCCCAATATGGCGAAGGTTCGTCTGGATGACTTCAAG
This sequence comes from uncultured Fibrobacter sp., assembly GCA_946414075.1. Classification (GTDB taxonomy): domain Bacteria; phylum Fibrobacterota; class Fibrobacteria; order Fibrobacterales; family Fibrobacteraceae; genus Fibrobacter. The sequence goes on along the minus strand of CAMKNA010000020.1, from coordinate 18,470 downwards.
GTCCGTGTGCTAGGTTCCAATGTGGCTTCCGACGCTACGGTGCGCGTATGGACCACCTTTGGCGACGAGAAGGGCTACTGGAATGTGGTCGGCGTCTCCAGCAACATCATCGAGGCTAGCTGGATGGCGTTTGTCGACGGCCTGACCTACAAGATTCTTGTGGACGAGAAGGTCATTGAAAAACCATACAAACATTTGGATGTGCTGCCTACGGACAAGTCCCCGGTCTCCGCGAAGGAATCCACCACGAAGGCGAAGAAGCTTTCTGCTCGGAAGGTGCGGAGCCTGGCCGGTATCACTCGTTCTGCGAAGAAGAGGAAGTAGTTATGCAAATCGTAAAAGTTACTCCGAAATCTGCTGAAATTGAACGCATCTGCGGGCGGGATGTCGCCCCCAGCAAGGAAATTCACGACAAGGTGATGCAGATCCTTGCCGACATCAAGAAGGGTGGCATCGCCAAGGCCACCACCTATGCCCAGAAGTTTGATGGTCTCAAGGGCAAGAACATCCGCGTGCCGGTTTCTGCCATCGCAAAGTCCGCTGCCAAGTGCCCCAAGGAACTGCAGAAGGCCCTGAAGCAGGCCATCAAGAACGTCCGCGATTTCCACCAGAACCAGATGGAAGAATCCTGGCTCATGGAAGGGAAGGACGGCGTGGTTCTCGGCCAGCGTATCCGCCCGATGAAGCGCGTGGGTCTCTACGTGCCGGGCGGTGCGGGCATCTACCCGAGCACCGTCATCATGAATGCGGTCCCGGCTCTCGTTGCCGGCGTGGAAGACATCGTGGTCGTGACTCCCATCAAGGGCGAAATCAACCGCGCTGTGGCTTTCGTGCTCCAGGAACTCGGCATTGACGAAGTTTACCACATCGGTGGCGCCCAGGCAATTGGCCTGCTTGCCTACGGTGCGAAGGATGGGTCGGGCAAGACTGTCGTGGAACGCGTCGACAAGATTGTGGGCCCGGGCAACGTGTTTGCCGCTATCGCCAAGAAGGAAGTCTTCGGCGTCGTGGATATCGACATGGTGGCAGGCCCCTCCGAAGTGCTCGTGATGGCCGACAATACCTGCGATCCGGATTTTGTGGCTGCAGACCTGCTTTCCCAGGCGGAACACGGTTCCGGCTTCGAGGCGGCCATCTGCATTACCGACAACATGGAAACCGCCCAGATGATTAGCGCCTGCGTGGACATCCAGGTCGAAAACTCCCCGAAGCGCGAACTCCTGGAGAAAGTGCTGGGCAATTTCGGCCGCATCCTAGTGGTGAAGGACTGGTTCGACGGCGTGGAAATTGCAAACCGCATCGCTCCGGAACACTTGGAAGTGATGACTGCCGAAGCCGAATCTATGGCGGCCCAGATCGAGAATGCGGGCGCCGTGTTTATCGGCCCGTGGTCCTCTGAGCCGGTGGGCGACTACTTTGCAGGACCCAACCATGTGCTGCCGACAAACGGCACGGGCCGCTTCTTCAGCCCGCTGGGCGTGTACGACTTCTTAAAGCGCATGAGTATTATCCGCTATAGCGAGAAGGCCATCAAGAAGAATGCGAAGGCCATCGCCGCCGTCGCCACTGAAGAAGGCTTCATCCATCACGCCGCCGCGGTTCTCAAGAGACTGTAAACAGTGAGCAACAAAGCCCCTAGTACTAACTAGGGGCGGTTGCGAGAGCGCAAGCCGGCCATAGAGACGGACTTGCATTCAGCTTGCGCGGTCAGCCGTGAGCAACAAACGCCTCGTGTTAACGAGGCGTGGTTGCGAGAGCGCAAGCCGGCCATAGAGACGGATTTGCTTTCAGCTTGCGCGGTCAGCAGTTTAAAACAAAAACATTTCATCGTCGCCCAGATTCAGGCATACGCGATTGCGGCCAGATTCCTTGGCGTGATACAGGGCGTCATCGGCCCGTTTGATGATTGTCTCTACGGTGTCGTCAGGTTGGCGCTCGGTAAAACCGACACTTATGGTGACAGAAATCATTTCCCCAGTGGAAAGGGCGATGCGAATTTTCTCGACACCGGAACGCAGTCGTTCTGCAATAATCTTTGCATTGTCTACGGTGGTGTTAGGCAGGAATACTGTGAATTCCTCGCCCCCGTAGCGTACGGGCATATCGCTGGGCCTAAGACAACGGGTGATCTCCTTGGCGACCGCAATCAAAACCTGGTCCCCGGCCAGGTGGCCGTAGGTGTCGTTGATGCTTTTAAAATGGTCGATGTCCAGCATAAATGCGGAAAGGTTGAAGTTCCCGTCATGGCTGCGCTTGAGTTCCCGGGTGTAGGTCTCTTCAAGCCAACGCCTGTTATGTAGGCCAGTCAGCGAATCGGCCTTTGCGTTTTTCTCGATGCAGCGGATGTGGTATTCTTCGGCGCACACAACTCGGTTGTTGTTGCGGAGCCTGCTGCTCAGGAGCTGTAAAAAATTCAGGCAAAGGTCGTGGGATGCATTGAGCATGGCGAGAGCGATGTCGGCGCTGACTACGAGAAGGGTGCTCTTTTCCTTGGCGAATACCTGCGCGCTCGGCTTTACATTGTCGAAGATAGACATTTCACCGGCACAGTGCCCTGGCATGATTTGATCCGAGAATGTTCCGCCTTGGGAGTTTAACTTGACCTCCAACAGACCGTCTAACAATACTAGCAGCCTACGCTCGGGTTGGTTGGGGTCTATGAGCAGTGTTCCCGGTTCAACGGTTATTTTCTCGCAACTGAGCAAATAACCGGCTAGACTTTCAAATGAGACATTTTTGAATATGTCCGTACCTAGAAATTGAGCCCTTGAAATGGGTAATGTTTCCAGCTCATTTGTACTCATGGCTAGAATCCCAGACTCAACTGTACCATGTAGATGCGTTCTTCGTCCTGTCCCGTGTAATAGCCAAGTTCCTCCGCCCATGTGGCAAATTCGAATGTGAAGAATTGCAGAACTTCTAGGGCGACACCACCGGCAGGATAGCCACCCTTGAAGCCGCCAGAAAGTCGCAGGGCTAGGGCTCGGATTCCGTAGTAGTAGCCAGGCCAGGCAATCAGGTTCTGTTCTACTTCAAAACCGAAATTCAGGTGGGATAGGGGCTTGTAGTTGTTCGTGCCATTCACAATATCAGCGTAGTCCATGGCGATGTTGAATTTACGCCCATAGCCTGTATTCTTGTTGAAGAATCTTGGGCTGTAGTTGGCACCCACCGTCCAGTTGGGGGTAATCTTGTCCCCGGCCAGTTCCTTGAAGTAGATGTCCCTGAGAGAAGTTCCTAGCCTGACTTCACGGGTGAGTTGGTAGAGCACGCCTAAATCGATACCCATGGAGATGGAATTGAAATCGAAGATGTTGTCCGTGGCGTCATGGTAACGGTCTTCAAGGGTGTCTTGCATGGAGTCGTAATTCAAAATGTCTACGGTGAGCATTTCCACCTTATGGCGCTTGACGGCCTTTGCACCAACGCCGACGGAAAGATTGTCGGTGAATCCATAAGAAATACCACCCTGGACAACTCCGTCTACATAGAAGGTGTCGACGGCCATGCTAGGGAGCACCACGCCGGCGTCCAAGTAGGGTGCCACATTGGCGTCAACCCAGATGGCACCGCCTATGCCGTGAAACGCCATCTCGGCGTCGAACTTGAGCTTCATGGCAAGGCTTTTATGGTCGTAGTTGTTTATCTTGTGAATCAGCTCTGGGTGGGCCGACAGGGAGTCCATCAATACGGATGAAGCCTTGAGACCGTTAGCGGCAGCCGCATCGGCGGCTCCCTGGTAAATGCCTTGCAAATCCTTGGCCACGTTATAGGTGTGGAAGTAGGTCTCAAATGGACCCGCACCCCCAAGGTTCAAGCGCATGTCACCGTAGTTTCTAGGGTAATAGCCGGTCTCGGGAAATTTGTCGTAGTTCCCCAGTTTGTTGATCTGGGTCAAACCCGCATAGTTGAAGTAGATGGCTTCCTTGTCGTCGACAACGGCCACATGCGCATTACCCATGGCTTCGGCACGGAGAGAATGATGGGATGGGGCCTTAAGTGCAAAAGAGAAGGTGACAAGGCACAAGGTCAGGAATACTAAAATCCGTCTCATTTGTTATACCTCGCTCTCTGATCCTTAAGGACTTCCTGGAACTTGGACTCGGAATAACGGACCCAGCAGCCACCAATATGTTCCTTTCGGTATTCCAGGTTGTACTTGGTTCCATACATGTCGCCCGCCACATCGTGCTTCAATCTTTTGAATTCGGAGGGAGAAAGCCCCTTGGGGTTGAATTTTATTTTCAAGGCAAACTTGAACCTGTGGTCGCCATAGTCCTCTCTTTTGTTGTAATCAGCAATGGCAAAATCCCATTCTTCGCTGTTGGCTTTGTGTCCATCCATGTCGATGTCTACATCGTAGTACTTGTCGTTTGGCGATACGGAACGAACGATCATGGTTGAACTTTTATACCAGATGGCGTTTTTGGCCATGGCCGCCTGGTCAAGGGCGATGTTGGAAGTAAGGTCGCGCGTATCCTCATCAATTTCGCCGTCGCCATCGTTGTCTTTGTCATCCAGAATTTCTTCGTCCATGCAACCATCGCCGTCTTCATCCCCCATAGGGCTTGTATTTGCCACGGCCGATACCACATTTAGCCCCTTGGCGTTTTCGACGGGGTCATCGGAAGGTTTGGTCTTGTCCGCTACTAGCTGGCAGGCCGTGGAGGTGATGGTGTTTTTCCCTTCGTTTGAAAAAAAACCGCCGAAACCGGGCATCAGTACACCCAGGGCTGTGCTTCCGACTTCGGGCTTGTTGGCGCAAGTCTGGGCAAATCCGTTTACATGTTTTAAGATGTTCGTCGCGTTTTCAGGAGAAGTCCCGTTGATGATGTCGCCTATGGAGCATTTTGGAAGCCCTGTGGCGGGATCTTTTTCCTTGCATTTCTCAACATGGCGCATCTCCTTGCGCAAATCCAGCATGAACAGGAACATATCCAACATCATGACATCTTTATAGACCTTGTCGTAGGTAATGACGCCATCCAGTTTTCCAGTGGTGTCAAGGGTGATGAAGCGGGATAGGAAACGCTGTATGGCATCAACCGATTCTTGGTACTTGTTTGCCGTGGCGTCGTCCATCGCGGCTATGGGGAGTGCAGACTTTTCGTCGACGTTTATATACTTGAGGAGTTTGAAGGCGTTGATATCTTTGAGATTCACCTTGGTCTTTGCAAGACCATACCAGGCTTCCGAATGGCTGGAGTCCGCTTCAATCGCCTTGCTGAAATAATAGGCGGCGTCGGGGTAGTTGTTGTCGCGGAAATTTTTATAGCCTTCGTATGTCAACGCGTCGGCATCACTATAGTCGATGTTCACGGATTCCGTGGGATTGAACAGGTTGCACCCGATAATCCCTAGAATCAGCATGCATAAGAAACAGAGAGAAAGTTTTATTTTCATACGCCGTACTGGATGTTCTGGTTCTTTTGTAAAGATAACTTTCTTCCCAGCGAAAGGAACAAAAGGTGTCTTTTTTTTTCTTTTTTTTAGATAAAATGTCCTTTTTGTAGCGAAAATACCGTTTTTTGGGGGCGAAAATGAAAATGAGCGCCAAAGTAAATATATTTGGTGCCATGAGTTTATGCGAGGAGTACTTTCCGACCAAGGCCTATTCCAACGCGGTGAATCGCCTGGGGTTGCTCTTGTCCAAGGAGCGAGACCGCCTGGATTCTGTGGCGCAAGCCCTTGGACGAAAGCATGCGGTTTGTCCGGATAATTTGGTCGAGCAGGTGCCCCGTATTGTGGATTTTACAAGGGATTATCATAGGGCATATTCTCAATATCTGGACGCGGTGCTGCCCCAGCATAAGAATGGCGTACAATGTGGCCCATCTTGTGGAAATTGCTGCCACCATTACCCCATGTCCGTGGAGCCCTTTGAGCTGATTTATCTGTATTCGAACTTAAGAACTCGTGATGACTTTATGTCCATTATGGAAGATTGCCAGATACGGGCAACCTTGTTCGAATCGCTTCTTGAAAAGCGCCTGGCTGAACTTAGTTCTGAAGACGAGGCCGAAGACGGGGCCTTGCATGACTATTTTTCGCAGTGGAAATCATGTCCGTTTTCCTCTCCTAAGGGGGATTGTGGAATTTACCCGCTGCGGCCGGTGTCCTGCCGTATGTATTTCAGTGAGACCCATCCTGATTTTTGTGTTCCCGAGTACTTGCAGACCGAAAAGAACGAGAGTTTTGTGGTGTACATGCCCGACCATATCGAAGAGGCCTTGTGCGGAATTTCGGAGCATTACGAGGACCTTTCCTTGCCTGAAAGCTATTTTGGCGGTCTTTTGTCCATGAACCTTTACGAGGGTGTTCTTTCATGATGGGCGAGGGGCAGATGGATCTGTTTGGCCAGCTGGACCTTTTTGGGTCGGTTGCTTCTCATGGGGAAACGCCCCCTGTCAAGAAGGTCTCGCCGGAGAGTTCCCAGAATGGCATGGTGACTTTCAAGTACAATCCACGCATGAAAAAGAGCATCCGTTGCGTAGGAGGATTCCTGTTTGGGCATCCGGAAGTGCTCCTGCCGAGTTACATGAAGTCTCCGGAATTTGCACAGGCCCGCGAAATTGCTGCTGAATGGGCGGAGCATGCCATTCGTCGGAAAACTCAGAAAAACAGGGCCATCGTTAAGGACCTGGTAAACCGTTTCTGGACCTTGGTGGATCAGGTTTTGGCGGATAAGGGCGAAAAGCCTCTAGAATCCAGGGGCCGTGTCCCGCCTATTCGTCCGAAGGGAGCATACCACGACCTGAATCAGGTACTTGCAGCAGTAAATGAAACCTATTTTAACGGTGAACTCACCTGCCGGATTACCTGGAGTAACAGGGTAGGTGGTCTCAGCTTCCATTCCATGCGGAAAGACCCCCTGACGGGAGAGGAATTTCACCTGATTAGTATCAGCAGGGGTTATGACGCTAAGAATTGTCCTTTTTATGCCGTTGCGGGAGTGGTCTATCACGAATGTCTCCATGTGGTGATTCCGGTAGAAGAACGTGGTGGGCGCCGTATTGTTCATGGCCGTCAGTTTCGCCAGAGGGAAAGGCGGTACATTTACTATGATGAATGGATCAAGTGGCACAAGGATGTGTTGCCCAAGAACATCCGAGCCATGCGCCGGGGAAAAGATTTGTGAAGTGTGACAAATTTGAAAAAAGAGGAAAAAAATGACAGATCCGAGAATTACAAAGCTTGCCGAAAATCTGATTAACAACGCGATTGCCCTGAAAGCGGGCGAGAACATCCTTATCGAAACGACAGACACTCCCGACGAAGTCTCCACCGAACTTATCAAGGCTGTCGAGAAGGTGGGGGGCAACGCCTTCGTGCGCAATTCCAAGAGCCGCGTGCGTCGCCAGATGCTCCTTTCTGCAAGCGAAACTCAGATGAAGATTGATGCCGAGCTCGCGCTCGCCGAAATGAAGAAGATGCAGGCCTATATTGCCATCCGCGGGGCCGACAACTTCATGGAAAACTGCGATGTGAACGACGAGAAGATGCTCATGTACCGCAAGATGACGAAGGAGACTCTCGACTACCGCGTAAACAAGACAAAATGGTGCGTACTTCGCTGGCCGAACGCTTCCATGGCGCAGGGCGCCAAGATGAGCACCGAGGCCTTCGAGGACTTCTACTTCCAGGCATGCCTTGCGGACTACCCGCGTATGGCGAAGGCGGCAGAAAATCTTGTGAACTTGATGAACCGTACCGACAAGGTGCGTCTTGTGGCAAACGGCACCGACATCACATTCAGCATCAAGGATATCCCTGCGATCCCGTGCTGCGGCAACATGAACATCCCAGACGGCGAAGTCTATACGGCGCCGGTGCAGGGGAGCATCGAGGGCGTTATCCACTACAATACTCCCACGCTTTACGAAGGCAAGCAGTTCAGCAACATCCGCCTTGTGTTCAAGCAGGGTAAAATCGTGGAAGCCACCTGCGAGACGGGCGACAACGCGCAGCTCAACGCCATCCTCGATACCGACGAGGGCGCGCGCTATGTGGGCGAGTTCGCCATCGGTTTCAATCCGTTCGTGAATGCTCCCATGTGCGATATCCTTTTCGACGAGAAGATTGCGGGTAGCATCCACTTTACGCCGGGCATGTGCTATGAGGAAGCCCCGAACGGCAACAATTCCGCTATCCATTGGGACCTGGTGCTCATCATGCGCCCGGAATACGGTGGTGGCGAAATCTGGTTCGACGACAAGCTCATCCGCAAGGATGGCCTGTTCGTGATTGATGAACTCAAGTGCCTGAACCCGGACCAGCTCGGAAAATAAAACATCATTGCGTGCTGCGACGCCGCAATCCATTTTTGGAAAATAAAAAGCCGCCCTTTTCGGGACGGCTTTTTTTAGATGTTATCCCCGCGAAGGCGGGGATCTCCAATCTTACATCTTCAGGAGAATCTCGCCGATTTGAACAGCGTTCAAAGCTGCGCCCTTGCGGATCTGGTCACCGGTGAGCCACAGCGTGTTGCTGTTCTCGTCGGCGAGGTCCTTACGGATACGGCCCACGAAGATGTTGTCCTTGCCGGCGCTTTCCAGCGGCATCGGGTACACATAGTTCTGCGGATCGTCCTTCAGGGTCACGCCCGGAGCGTTCTTGAGGGCGCCCCGGATTTCTTCCACAGAAACCGGACGCTCGGTCTCGAACCACACGGATTCGGAGTGAGAACGGAGCGAGCTCACGCGCACGCAGGTGGCGCTCGTACGAACATCGGAGTGCATGATCTTGCGCGTTTCGTTGAACATCTTCATTTCTTCCTTCGTGTAGTCGTTTTCCGTCATCTTGTCGATCTGCGGAATCACGTTGTAGGCGAGCTGGAAGGGGAACTTGTTGATGTGGGTGGTAGAACCGGTTTCAAGGATATCCTTGTACTGCTGCTTGAGTTCTTCCATGGCGATGGCACCTGCGCCGCTCGCGCTCTGGTAAGAAGAAATGTGAATCTTCTTGATGTGAGAAATCTTCTCGATCGGGTTCAAGACGACAACCATCATGATGGTCGTGCAGTTCGGGTTGGCAATGATGCCCTTACCACCGAGTTCGGCCTTGTAGAGCTTGATGTCTTCGGGGTTCACTTCGGGCACGACCAGCGGAACTTCGGGATCCATGCGAAAGTGGCTTGTGTTGTCCACGACCACGGCGCCGTTCTCCACGGCGATGGGAGCGAATTCCTTGGAGATTGCCGCACCGGCGGAGCTGAGCACCAGGTCGATTCCCTTGAAGGAGTCCTTGTTCAGGACTTCGCACTTGAGGGTTTCGCCCTTGAACTTGAATTCCTTGCCTGCGCTACGTTCGGAAGCGAGAAGCTTCAGGCTCTGCAGCGGGAAGTTGCGTTCCTCGAGAATGGAGAGGATTTCTTGGCCTACGGCGCCAGTGGCACCCATGATGGCTACATTGCGAATCATAATTAACCTTTAGTTTTCTTCTGGTTGTTCTTTGTAGTTTGTAAGGAGACCCTGGATAGCGGCGATAAAGCGCTCCAGGCAAGCTTTTGATTGACCCATCTGCTCCCTGGCCTGCTGCAACTGGTTTCTCTGTTCAGCTGCGTTCTCTTGCAGGGTGTAAGTGTAGAGGGAGTAGGCGGCAAGGCGTAGGCTTTCCGTGGCTTGAATCAGTTCGGCGTGGGCCTCGCTAGATTCATGGGGGTGGAAAAGTCCCAAGGCCTTCTTGTTGATGGCCATGGCGTTGTTGCTGATGGCCAGTGCCTTACGGCTCCATTCTTCCCGGTCAGTCTCCGAGACATTTTGCGGAAGCCTTCCGAAGCCGTTGATGGCCGATTCCACTTCTTGCATGCGCTTCATGACTTTGCGGGATTCGTCCATATAGCTTTCTAGCCTGGCCTTGGCCCCTTCGGTAAGGGTGACTGGCTTGGCTTTCTGCTCATGTCCGTCGGCGCCGACAACAGGTGTGTTGACCTGCGTTCCCGTCCCGCGGCCTTTTTTTGCCTTGGTGGCTGGGGATCCGTTTTGGAAAGAGTTGATGTAGTCTTGGTACTGGGCGTTCTGAGCGGCGATATCTTCCGAGGTGTACTGGGAGGTAATGACCAATGTTGGCCTGTCCCAATAAGAGATGCCTACAATTCCGGTAAGCATCAGCGCCGCGAAAATGATGTTTGCCACCTTCACCGGAGTTTCATCGCTTTTGACCACATAGAGGATGGCGAAAAAGAACAGGCTGCCGAAGGTGAGCAAGAGACCTCCATCGTTGTTGTAGGCGATGAAGGAATTCTTGGTAAAATAGAACAGGCAATCCAAGATTACGATGATAAACGACAAGAACGCCCCGGCCAATTTCTGGCTCCGGTAAGTCGATGCCGCTGCCTGCAATATGGTGATAAAGGTGACTCCCAGGGGGAGCACATACATCAACGCTATTTGAGCTACGTCCGAGTTCATGGGCTAGAAGGGGAGGTCGGAACCGTCGTCTTCAGGGATGGAAGCTTCGTACGCCGGTGCGCCGCCCTGGGGCTGGTTATAGTTACTGGACGCGTTGGATTGGTTGTATGTGGGATTGCCACCCTGGCTACGGGGACCTAGCAACTGGAATGTATCCATGTTGACTTCGGTCGTATAGCGCTTTTGACCATTCTGGTCGGTCCAACTGCGGTTGCTAAGAGAGCCTTCCACATAGAGACTCATGCCTTTGTGCACGCCCAACTGCTCGATGATGTCAGCGATTTTACCCCAGCCCACGATGTTGTGCCAGTCGGTCTGTTCTTTCTGTTCGCCGTTATTGTCGCGGTAGCGACGGCTGGTGGCGAGTGAGAAGGAGACGAGCTTGCGTCCACCGGTTTGGCTCATGCGGAAAACGGGGTCTTTACCAATATTGCCAATAAGCATCACTTTGTTCAAATAAGCCATGATTTATCCTTTGTTTTTGCTAACGGGGTGAAAAATAAAAAAATCCGCATGTCATTTTGTGCCATACGGGGAAAATTGTCATTTTTGCAACAATATTTTACACCAGGTACATCCCTTCGATTTTGTCGGAGTACCGTTCTTCTGCTATTTTTCGGCGAATTTTCAGGGTGGGGGTTAAAAGGCCTGATTCGATGGTCAACTCGTCCCCGATTAAGACCCACTTGCAAATCTTTTCCCAGTGGTTCAGTTTTCGGTTGATGCGGGTAATGTGCCGAAGTATGGATTCCCTGACCCGGAGAGACTGCAGGGCCAGATCCATGCGAAAATCATCCTTGGAAATTCGGAGCAGTCGACGGGCACCTTCGGGGTTCAGCCATATCAGTGCGGAGACAAACTTGCGGTCGTTGGCAATTACCAGGGCCTGCTCCACTAGGGGGTGTCTGCTGATTTCCAACTCGATAGGGTTTGGACTCACATATTTACCGGTGCTGGTCTTCAGGAGTTCCTTGATGCGTCCCGTAAGGGAAAGGAATCCGTTTTCGTCAATGCTTCCCTGGTCGCCGGTCCTGAAAAAACCATCCTCCGTGAAAATTTCGGCGTTTATCTCGGGCATGTTGTGGTAGCCTGCGAAAACGCTGTCCCCTTTTACCAAGACTTCGTTGTTTTCCCCGATTTTTACCTGTAGGTGCTTTAGGGGCTTTCCCACGCTTCCAAGCGAAATGGCGTGGTCGCAATTGGCGCTTACCACAGGAGAACATTCGGTAAGTCCGTAACCTTCGTAGACAGGAAGTCCAATGTTCAACAAGAATCTCAGTATGCTCTTGTTCAAGGCGCAACTTCCAGATACGATGATTTTAAAATTCCCGCCGATGGCATTACGCATCTTAGAATAAACTAGCTTGTCGTAAAGCTTCATGGCGTGACTGCGTTTCTTTGTTGGATCGCTCAGCTTGGCAAGCTTGATGGCGCTCTTGATGAGAATCCGTTTAGGCCCTCTGGCCCTGTCTGCAGCCGCAGTCATGCTTTCATACAGGCGCTCAAGAATCCGGGGGACAACAATCATTACGGAAGGCTTGATTTCCGTCATGATTTTAGCCGCATTCTTTGGAGAATCGGCAAAGTAAACGGTTGCTCCGTTCAGGATGTAGAAGTATACAGCCATGCGTTCGAATACATGGGCTACGGGTAAAATGGTGAGACAGGAGTCCTTTTCTGGGTCCACCGTGTAGAGATTGAGAATGCTATGTATTTGGGAGAGCATGTTCCTGTGTGTGAGCTCTACCCCCTTGGGTCTACCAGTGGAGCCACTGGTGTAGATGATGCTGAAAAGGTCCCCCGGCCGAATGGACTCGACCTGCTCTAGAGTCCATTTTTGGTTCTCTTCGTCTTGTAAAAGCCTGTAGCCTTCGGCCAGAAGGTCGTCCCAGTAAATCCCCTTTTCAGGGAGGGGTGAGGCCGAATCGATGCAGATGATGGTGCTGAACCGGGATAGACTCTCCTTCAGAGGCGTTTCCAGGTCGTCCATGCTGTTTACGATCAGAATGCTCACCAGGGAATCGTCGCATTGGAAATTGAAATTTTCCGAAGATATATTGGGGAATAGGGGTACCACGCGGGCATGGTTTATCTGGGTGGCGATGTCTGCCATGATCCAGTAGGGTGAGCTCCCTGCAATAATTCCGATGCTTTCGCCTTCTTTTACCCCGTGGCTATGGAGAGCAAGTGCCACGGCCCGGGTGTCTCTTGCCAGGGTTTCTTTAGAAAAATGAGTCCAAGCCCCGTTCTGCCTTTGGTACCAGCCTCCAAAATCATCTCGTTTGCAGGTGGCAAAGAACAATTCGGGGAGTGAGTTGAATTTTAGGGACTCCATGCCTTGAAAATAATATTCTTATGACTGGAAAGTTCATTTTTTTTCAAAAAAAACTATATATTGTGTGACATGTTAAAGAACTTGAACGATTACGCCGAATTTTTGGAGCAAAGAATAGACCAGGGTTCCCCCCTTTCTTCCGAAGAGTTGCTTTCGGTCCGGACCCATGTCGGTTTTTTCCAGCATGAGCGTCTGGTCCATGAGTTGGTCATGATCCTCTTTGCCCTGCTTACGGTAGGCGGCTTTCTCTTTTTTGTAGCCATGCCGGAGTACCTGGTGCTGGCCTTGGACGCTCTGTTCCTGGGCTTACTTATTCCTTACATCAGGCATTACTACGGGCTTGAAAATGGGGTCCAAAGGCTCTACAGCCTTTATACCAGGCTGGAAAGGCTGTAAATATTCCAACTTGGAATAGTTCGGGTTGGACTGCGCGATAGTCCCTAAAAGTCCTTACTTTAAATTATATTGCCTGCGATAGGGATTATATGCGGTTGTTTGACGAACATTCTGTTCTGCGTTTTGCGCTATTGTTTGCGTGCTTTCTTTTCGCTGCGTTTATCCCCGATATTCTGCATTTGTCCGACAAGCCCATGGGTTTCATTCCCTACTTTTCGGCTATAATCTTTCTGGCGTATGTGGCGCTTTTCTACAGGTTCCCGATTCAGGGAAACAGGAAGAAGATTCGAAACGATGTCGTAATCCCGGAGAAGCTGGAACTGGTTCCCGCTCGGGATTACCAGAAGGACCTTTCTGAAAAAGACGAGCTTTTCCAAATGTTGGTAGATGTGTCCTCCGAAGGCTTTTGGACTTTCGATGTGCCTACGGGAAAGGTCTATTGGTCCAACAGGGTGGCGAAGTTCTTGAATATCAGTCCGTCCAGCATTGTAGATACCTTTGACACTCTCAAGAGCAGCGTCCTGGAAAGCGATTGGACTGTATTCAGGGAAAAATTCTCCCGTTCTCTAGAAAATAACGAGCCCTTTTCAGCGAAACTTCGGCTTCTGAATGCTCCCAAAGATGGCAGCTCGGAAATCTCTATCTCGGGCAGGCCGCAGTGTAACGAAGGTGGCCGACCCATCCGCGTCATTGGTTCCGTTAGCAGTGCTCAGGAACAGGCGGACAGCAATCGTCAGTTCTACGCCTATCGCGACGCCCTTACGGGTGTGTACAACCGCAAGTTCTTCCTGGAAAAGCTGAAGGTGGATGTGGATATGGCCGCCCAGCGGCCAGACTATACCTTTGCGGTGGTCTTGTTGGACATTGACAGCTTTGGCGCTATCAATGAATCCTATTCCATGAGTTTTGGGGACAATGTGTTGAAGATTGTATCTGACCGCATCCGCTCCACTTGCCGTAACAACGATTGCGTAGCCCGTATAGGGCCCGATGTATTTGCGGTTGTACTCCACGATATTCAGGGTAAGAGTACCGACGACGAATTGATGCCCCTTGTGAAGCGGCTTCACAACAAGGTGAAGAGTCCTATCCAGCTGGATGGCCGTGAACTATATATCAGCGTGTCTATGGCCGTGGTGGTGAACAAGGATGTGGATTGCGTGGAGGACCTGCTGTCCAATGCTACGGCGGTGCTCAGGGACCTGAAGAAGGGCGGAAATCACGGGGGTATCCAGTTCTTTGCTGGCGGAATCCGTGAGAAGGCCATGAAACTTTACAAGCTGGAGTACGAAATCCGCAGGGCTATTCAGGCCCAGGAGTTCGTGCTGGTATACCAGCCCATTGTCGATATAGAGCAAGGGAACAGGGTGTCTGGTTTTGAAGCCCTGGTTCGTTGGAACAACTCTGAACACGGTGTGGTTTCTCCGGCGGAGTTTATCCCCCTCGCCGAAGAGACGGGCCTAATTGTGCCCATGGGAGCCCAGATTTTGCGTATGGCCTGCGAGCAGACCAAGAAATGGGTAGACATGGGTTTTAGCGATATCCGGGTGGCGGTGAATTTCTCGGCCAAACAGTTTACCTTGGACAACATGGTGGACGATGTGAAGCGGGTGCTGGCCGAAACGCATCTGAATCCCAAGAACCTGAAATTGGAGATTACGGAATATACCGCCATGTGCGAGGTGGAAAAGGCTATAGATATCATGCGGGCCCTTTCCAACATGGGTCTTCAGATTTCTATTGACGATTTCGGTACGGGGTACAGTTCCCTTTCCTATCTAAAGCGCTATCCGGTTCATACCTTGAAGATGGACAAGTCCTTCATTGACCATATAGCCGATGATGAAGAGGATGCCACCTTTGCGAGAATGGTGATAGGAATTGCCAGCACTTTGAACCTTGACCTGATTGCCGAAGGCGTGGAGACGGAAGAACAGTTGCAGTTCCTGAAACGGGAAGGCTGCCGTTACATCCAGGGCTATTACTTCAGTAAGCCCCTGGCTCCAGATAAGGCCCTGGCCTATATGCAGGAACACTACGCCCAGGAAAAGGCCCCCGCCAAAGCCTAGTTCCGAAATTTCCTATTTTTCCGCTGATGTCTGGAAAGGTTTATCTGATTGGTGCCGGTCCTGGTGATCCAGGGCTTTTGACTTTGCGTGGTAAAGAGATTTTGGAGCGTGCTGATGTGGTGGTCTATGACCGCCTGGTGTCGCCAGCCATACTTGGGATGTGCAATCCTTGTGCTAAGATGGTGGATGTGGGCAAGATGCCGGCGCACCATAAGGTTAAGCAGTCGGAAATCAATAAACTGTTAGTCCAGTTGGCAACGGAAAATCCTTCTGGAGTAATCGCCCGCCTTAAGGGTGGTGACCCCTTTGTGTTTGGCCGTGGTGGGGAAGAGGCGTTGGAGCTGGTGGCTGCTGGTGTGGAATTCGAAGTGGTTCCCGGTGTGACATCGGCAATTTCTGTGCCTGCCTACGCAGGGATTCCTGTTAGCCACCGCGGAATTGCTACCAGCTTTCATATCATCACGGGACACGAGAGAGAATTATCTGCACCCACTTCTAGTGTCATCCCCGCGAAGGCGGGGATCTCATTGGACTTCGACGCCCTTGCCCAATGCCCGGGAACTCTCATTTTTTTGATGGGGGTGGCCAACATGGAGTTTATTGCCAAGCGCCTGATGGAGTGTGGCAAGGACCCCCAAACGCCCCTTGCCTTTATTGAAAAGGGGACGACCCCGTACCAGCGTACTGTGATGGCAACGCTCGCGACGGCAGGGGAGACCATTGCTCGTGAAAATGTGACAGCTCCTGCGATAACGATTATGGGGGGGGTCGTTGAGTTGGGGAAGACTCTTGCCTGGAAGAAAAACCTGCCCCTTTCGGGCAGGCGCCTGGTGGTGACCCGTGCTGCGAAGCAGTCCAGTGGGATTACGGCACGCTTAACAGCTCTCGGTGCCGAAATTATCGAGACCCCGATGATTGAAACTCGCCCGGTTGATGTGAAAGGGTGGCTGGACCTTGCTAACTTTGACACCCTTGCCTTTACCAGCACAAATGGTGTAGAGAGCTTCTTTGACCAACTATTCGCTGCCGGTTATGATGTACGCGTACTTGCTGGGAAAAAAGTCGCTAGCGTCGGTAAGATTACGGAAAAGAAGTTGCTGGAATATGGCATCCGTTGTGATTATGTGCCCGAAGACCATACCGGCGAAGGACTTGGAAAATTACTGGCGTCATCTCCCGTGGACCAGGCTCGGATCTTGCTTTTGCAGGGCAATCTCGCCGATGACACCTTGCTGAAGCTTTTGCCTAAGGCGCACCGCTGGGTTGTCTACGAGACTCTCCCGGTGTTAAAACTCCCGGAATGGAAGCGTGAAGCGGTGGCTTTGGCCGATGCCGTGGTCTTTGCCAGTACTAGCGCGGTGGAAAATTTTTGTGGCGGCAGCCCCAGGCTTGCCTTCTGCATCGGGCGTATGACGGAATCGGCAGCTCGTAAGCATGGCTTTGAAACGGTCACCTCAGATGAGACGACAATGGATTCGCTTGTAAAAAAGATTGTGGAGTATTACGGCGCATGAAAGCAATCCTGATTATCGCGCATCATTGTATATTGCCGGGTGCCTACAAGGGCTTCGAAGAAATTTTGGATAAGTTGCACCATGACTTGCCCGGAACCCGTGTGGCAAGTACCAGTCTTTTGGACTTGGAGAATGACCTACGGACTTTGCTTCGCGAAGATGTGGAATCCGTAACGCTTCTTCCTTATCTGCTTTTGAACGGCCAGCATTCCAAGAACGATGTCCCCAAGGTGGTGTCCCATTTACAGGCGGAATTTCCGCAGATTCCCATAACGCTTCTGCCTTGCCTTGGCGACTGGAAGGAATTTGCCGATATGGTGGTTTCCGGATTGCGAGCCGCAGAAAATAAAACTCGTTCAACGACTCCGAATCCCGAGTCCCGAACTCAGAATTCTTCCCTCTTTTCCATAGAGCTCAACCTTGAAGGTCGTAATGTTCTTGTGGTAGGGGGTGGCCGTATTGCGCTGCGCAAGGTGAAAACGCTTTTGCCTACTGGCGCTCGCATTACGGTAGTCGCTCCGCAGTTCGATCCGGAATTTGATTCACTAGACAAAAAGAAGATTGCCATAAGAAATCGTTCTTACGAATCTCTGGATCTCCGTGGTGTCTTCATGGTGTTTATCTGCACTGATCAGCCGGCCGTAAACGCCCAGGTGAGCAATGATGCTCGTGCCCGTCGTATCTTGGTGAACAATGCCTGCGACTATCTGGACGGAGACTTCATTGTCCCGGCGCGTATGGACTTTGGCGAAAATATTGCCGTGACGGTTTCTACGCAGGGACGCGCACCAGCTCTTGCGAAAAAGCTCAAGCAAAAAATCCAGGCGGAATGGGGCGAAGAACTTGCGGATTTGGAGAAAAAGGCGCAGCTCTAAAAGAGAACATTCCAATTCGGATTATGGCCCGGACAGATTTTTTTGTCCGGGCTTTAGTTTTGATCTTATATTATGAGAGGTGCTTCCAGTAAGTCCTGGTTCCAGAAAGGGGATGCCCGATCGAACCGCAGGGTAGGACATACCGGAAGTACTAAAAAACGCAGACCTCATGGGTCTGCGTTTTTTCATTAGTGGTTTTAATTACGCTTACGCTCTTGCTTTGGCCTTGTCGCCATACTTCTTGATGAGTTCTTCCTGGATGTTCTTCGGCACCGGAGCGTACTTGGCGAATTCCATGGTGAATTCAGCCTTACCCTGGGTCATAGAACGCAGGTCGGTAGCGTAACCGAACATTTCGGAAAGCGGGACTTCGGCGGTAATGGTGGTGGTGCCCATTTCTTCGCTGGTTCCGGTGATGGAACCACGACGCTGGGACACGTTACCCACAACGTTACCCTGGAACTCGGTCGGGGTGGCGATTTCAACCTTCATGATCGGTTCGAGAATCTGGGCGCCGGCCTTGGCGAAAGCTTCGCGGAAAGCCATACGGGCGCAAATCTGGAACGCCATGTCAGAAGAGTCCACCGGGTGGAAAGCACCGTCCTGGACTTCCATTTCGATACCCACCACCGGGAAGCCGATGAGGGAACCAGCTTCCATGCAGCTCTGGAAACCCTTATCGCAAGAGGGGATGTATTCCTTAGGAATACGGCCGCCCACGACGGAGTTGATGAAGTTGTATGTCTTTTCGGAGTCGCCTTCCACAGGCATCGGACGCATCACGCCGGACATCTTAGCGAACTGACCAGAACCACCAGTCTGCTTCTTGTGGGTGTATTCGAACTTGGCTTCGCGGGTGATGGTTTCGCGGT
>CAMKNA010000019.1 GCA_946414075.1 uncultured Fibrobacter sp. | reverse complement strand
CCGAGTTCACGCTCGTCGCCCACCACAAGGATGGCTCGGTGGACAACATCGCCCTGAGCCACACCTACAACGAACAGCAGTGGGCATGGTTCAAGGCAGGTTCCGCCCTCAACCTAATCCGCGCCAACAACAAGTAAGCGATGGATTTCAACAACTGGCAAGACATCTACCGGAACATGAGTCCGGAGATGAAAGAACAGGCCATGAACATGGCCAAGGCCAAAGTCAAGGAAAAGGTGATGCACTGGATTTCACAGCCGGTGCTCATCGTAGTGGCTTTGGTCCTCGGAGCCATCGTGGGGGCACTCTGCGCCTTCTTCGGATCCATTTTGCAAAATGTGAGCGATATACGAGACGCTCACCCGCTTTATTGGATTCCCGCCCTTGCTTTGGCGGGTCTTGCCATCGTATTCACCTACAAAAAGCTCGGCAATGGCTCTGAGCGTGGCATGGGAATCGTCTTTGATGTAGCCCACGGCAAGGAGAAGGAGATTCCTCTCCGGCTTATCCCGCTTATCATGGTGACCACCTGGGTCACCCACCTGTTTGGCGGAAGTTCCGGCCGAGAAGGCGTGGCCATGCAAATCGGGGCGACCCTCGGGCATAACATGAGCTCCAAGATTCATGTGGAAAATGCCCCCCGCATTTTACTCGTGGCGGGCATGGCGGCCGGATTTGCAGGGCTCTTCCAGACCCCCATGGCGGCAATCGCCCTTTCCATCGAAATCCTGCTTGCCGGTCATCTCGAGATGGCGGCGCTACTCCCGGCGGCCGCTGCGGCGATTAGCGCCTACAAGGTTTCCGAGATGATCGGCTACGAAAAATTCACCGTAAGCCTGAACAGCTTTTCGCCGGACTGGACCGTGGCAAGCCTGTTCCATGGCGAAAATGGGCTTGACATCTACTTTATCCTGAAGCTCGCGATGCTGGGCGTGCTCTTTGGGCTTGTAGGCGGCGGATTTGCGAAGCTGCTGAAGGTTTCCAAAAAATTCTTTGCCGAAAAGTTCCCGAATCCTCTCAAGCGTGTCGCCATTATGGGCATTGTCCTGAGCGCCGTGCTGCTCCTGCTTTGGCAGGGGCGTTACTCCGGCTTGGGCACGAATCTCTCCGATATATGCTTTGGAAACCCGGGAGCCGCTACAGCCAGCGCCGCAGGGATTTTCGGGTTCGATTGGCTTTTAAAGATGGTGCTTACCATCGTGACGCTTTCGGTAGGTTTCCAAGGCGGCGAGGTCACCCCGCTGTTCACCATCGGGGCAACTTTTGGAGCTGTGGTCGCCGCCATCGTTGGCGTGCCCTTCCCCCTTGCCGCAGCTCTCGGCTACGCAGCGGTCTTTGGCGGAGCCACCAACACCCTGTTCGCCCCCATCCTGGTAGGGGCCGAAATTTTCGGCTTTGAAACGCTCCCGGCCTTCTTTATCGTGTGCACGCTGGCCTACGCCTGCAACGGCGGACAGTCTATATACGCCCAAAAGAAAATCCGGCTCAAGTAAGCCGGACTTTCAATCACTTGCATTCTAAAATAAACTTATTTCTCTTCTTCTAGAACATCGCTGGCCGCGGGCACTTTGGAATTGTCCTGCTTGACATAGCGTTCACCTTGCACATCTATCGAACCATCTACAATGGTGACTTCCATGTCACCGTTGTCAATGGAAAGCTTGCCACTCTCATAGTCACCCTCTAGCAATTCCCATGGACCAGAAAACATTATTTCCCTGGATTCACGACCATCCGACTTGACCTTATGCTTGGTCACAATCATCGTATTATCATCAAACAAGAAAACACCCTCAATCTTCACCTGGGTCGGCGAGCGCTCGATTTCAGCGCTATACCATGCAACAACGGTCTTCTTGGCATATTCCGTCGGCAAGAAGGCGGAAACATCCTCGTTTTCCACAGAGCCGTTGCCACCAGAGGGGTCACCATTATCGCCGGAGCCGCCGTTGCCGGGATTTTCCCCAGGTTCAGAAGCGGCAGGAACCTTGCTGTTGTCCTGCTTGGTCAACGCGTGCTCTAATAGCGGCGAATTCATGTCTCCATCGGTAATTTCGAAACTCCTCTTCATGCCTCCTGCCATGCTGACGCTAACCTTGCCGGTGGTATAATCGCCAGATTCTATAGTGTACTCAAATACAGCTTCAACTATCCTGGATTCCGCGCCACTAGATTTAAGCCTGTAGGTAGTGGCAATACCCGTGCCATCAGAGAAGCAGAAGACGGCCATCACACGCTGCGTACCGTCCTTCTGGGTTTCCTTGTACATGTACCAGGCTTCAACCTTTTTGTTTGCAAAATCGCTGGGGAAGAATGCAGTAGGTTCATCAGATGACGGACCATTACTGCTACTGTCGTCGCCACAAGCAGCAAAGAACATGGCCATCAAGGCAATCAATATCGTAAGTAAAGAGGCTCGTTTCATATTAGCTCCTTGTGGGTTGATGTTTTCTTTATTTGTAAATATACCCTAAAAAGAAGTGGGTGTATTTCTTCATTTGTAAACTTTTATTTACTTACCGTGTAAACTAGATCCCCGCCGGAGTTTATCCCGGACTTGGTTCCGGGGCGGGGATGACGAATGTGCACTTACTTGCCGGTTGCAAACATTTCCTGGATTCTGGAAGCCGACAGCTTGGAAATGGCCTTCACATGTGCCGCTTCCGCATCGCGGCCCACGCCCTGGGGCTGG
Organism: uncultured Fibrobacter sp.; assembly: GCA_946414075.1. Lineage (GTDB taxonomy): Bacteria > Fibrobacterota > Fibrobacteria > Fibrobacterales > Fibrobacteraceae > Fibrobacter. The sequence continues at coordinate 38,286 of CAMKNA010000019.1, read as the reverse complement.
TCCACAAGTTCCTTGTCGGCACAGCTGAACTTGACCGTGGCCCGGGATGTGGTCAAGGTCTTGGAGGAATTATCCTTGTCGCTGAATTCCAGCGTAACGGAAAGCTCGGGAATGCCAGCCTGGTCGGCGATGGTCAGGCCCGCATCCGTCAGAAATTTCTGGAGCGCTCCGCATTCGGCAGCGGCCCCCTTACAGGCCAGGCGGTAAGCCACACCCGTCTTCTTGGCACCATAGCTGACATTCACATTCTGGAGCGCCGACTGACGCACAATCTTGAAGTTCATGTCGGCATGGACGGTCAAATCACCGCTGGGTTTTAAATTCTTAACCTTTTTCAGGTTGAAATTGACATTGCCCTTGGCATCGGTCTTGGCGACAGCCACATTCTTACCGTCCTGGGTCAGGGCCACTGGGAAATTGGCGATGGGGCCTGCAAAATCGGACACCACCACACTCAGGTTCCCGTCCTTTTCCTGGGCGTCAAGCTTCACGGTCTGCATGGACGAAATCAGGAATTCCGTCAACTCCCCCATGGTGGTTTCCAGGCGAAGCTCCTTGGGCACGGCCTGCACAAAGGAGAGAGCCTCCAGATGTTCGTCGTAGGTGCGAGCCATCTTCTCAAGCTGGATCATGTCAGCTTCCATCTTGCGGTAGTCACGGTCCAGCATGTCCAGGCGAATCAGGGAATCCTTAGACTTCATCTGCACCTTGACCGTTCCCAAGTCCAGCAGGATTTTGGACGCCAGCTGGTCCAGGTCCACCGTTACCGTAGACTGGAATAAACCATTGCTCTTAGGGCCCGGAACGATCTTGGCCCCCTTCACCAGCACATTCGTGGAGACGGACTTCTTGCTATCCGTGGTTTTCTCGATGGAACCGTCGGCCTTTTCCGACAGGCGGGTTTCCATCTTGGAATCCACCTTCGCCCCAATCTGCATGGCGACCCCTTCCAGCGCCTTCTTGTCGGCGTCCTTCTGGGACACATTGGATGTGGCGGTATAGGTAACCATGTTGGCAGCAAGGGCCATGGTTGGGAAAAGAAGCAATAGTGAATTAATCAGACGCATTGGCTACCCCTACTGGATTTCCATGATAATCAGCTTCTTGGTAATATTCTGCTTGCGGACCTTGGCAAGGCCCTCCAGAGCCTCTACGAAGACACCATAGACCATCTGGGCGTCCTCGTACTTGTCGGGGTCCACATAGACCATCAGGTCGTAGGTGTTCCGGCTCATAGAGACCACCTGCATCTTGTTGAACTGCTTGCGGATCTTTACGGAGACGATATTAGAAATCTCTTCGGCCTGGTCGTCGGTGAATTCGCCGGTCAGGTGGGCCACCACCTTGTACTGCGCGCCTTTTTCAAGTTCTGCAGCCAAACGGTCACGAACTTTGTTTTCGAGAGAGACAATAGCCTGCTCCATGGCGCGCTGCACCAGAGCACGCTGGGATTCGTCCCCCGTCTTTTTCAGACGTACCGATTCGCTGGCCAACAGGTTCGCCGTCGAAGCTTCGCTGGCATTCAGGTCCACCACGATATCCCCTTCCTGGATACTACCTGCATAGGTGATGTTGATGTCTGCACCCACGGAAAGGCCCGCCACATAGGAAAGATCCTCGTCGTTTCCGGCAATATCGTTCTGAAGCTGGACAACTTCATCCAGCTGGGCCTGGCTTTCAAGCCCAACAACGGTATAGCCACGATTGGTCAGGTAAGCATTGATCACTTCCATGGCGGTCTTTGCCAGAGGATTTCGGCGAATCACATCGATGGAACCCGCCATCTTGCCGGACATGGCCGGCGAAACAAGGACGGTGGGTGTCGTCTTGAAGGTAGCCGTAGAAAGCTGGATAGTAGGTGCCGCAGGTTCCGGCGCAGCCACTTCAGCAGAAGCCGAAGACTTCGGGTAGTTTGCAGCCTCCTGATTCAAGTCGGCATAGCCCTGCTTAGCGCGAGCGCGGGCCGGGTCGTTATCTGGAGGAGGAGCGCTGGCACAAGCCGCAAGAAGGCACGCACCCACTGTTGCTACTGATAAACCAAATGTTCTTTTCTTCATGTTCTTTCCTCTTTTTTAAAACTCTTTTGCGAATCCATGGATCCCGTCCCCTGAAACAAGTTCAGGGTCTGGATGACGTGAAGCGGGTTACTCATGGGTGATGCCACCGCTCTGCTTTAGGCGCTCGTACTCCTGATCTGGGGGTACAATGGAATTCCTGGCCTTTCCACCGGGATGATTCGCCACCATGCAGTAAATCTCATAGGTCTTTTTCGCCCTGAAATTCTTGCCGTTCTTGAGGGTCGCCACCACTTCGAAGTCCGCAATCTTATTACGCTCGATAGACACGGGCACCTCGTAGGCTAGGCTTGTAAGGTCGTTTGCATCCAAGGTCTTGAAAGGCTTGCCGTTGCGCAGCACCACCAAGGACTTGAGCTGTCCCAAATCACCCGCCGTGATACCCGCAAGGTTAAACTTCAGGTTGGTATTAAGCTCCGTGGCGGGCAAGTCCAGGTGAACCCTTTCATTACGGGAGCCACCAATCTTCACGCTGAGCTTCAGATTGGCCGCCGCATCATCGGCAGGCTTGGTTTCGGCAGGCTTAGATGCCGCCGTATCTGCCGCAGGCTCTGCATCCCCTAGCGCCGGCATAGGAGCATATTCTGTGACCCACATGTAGCAGGGCAGTTCCACATCGCCGTCGCTACAGCCCACCAGGAACCTCTTGGTACCAAAAGCAGAATCGCCCCAGGTGAGGGTCTTCTGGTAAATGCCGCTTTCGGGAACGGTATCCCGCTCACCCCATACTGTGACGATGGTACCTGGGGTCACTCGGGCCTGGAGCATCACGCTAGGCACATACAGACTGTCGGATATGCTTACAGCCTTGAACTGCAAATTCTTCTCAAAGTTCCTCTGGCGCTCGCCATAGGACTTGTCGAAGGTGTTCATGGACTTTTCGAGAATTTCCGTATTCAGGGCGGCGCCGCCATCTTCGGCCTTGGCGATGGAGTCGATGGCGGAAGCAAGGGCTTCCGTACCCGAAGATTCCAACTTCAGCACCTTGGAATCCCCCTGGTCATCCACAAGAACGGTCTGGTTCTTGATGATGGTGGTAGCTTTCCCCTTGGGCGTAGACACCTCTACCTTACCCTCTTTCAGGGAGGCCACCGTCTTGCCCTGGACCTCCCCCACAAAGCCTGCGGTTCCACGAATGGCCACCGTAGCCGTACCGGTCTTGAAGTAGATTTCCGTCTGCTGTTGCTTCTGGATATCGAAATGGACCTTACCCGAATGGATGTCCAGGAAAATGAGCTTTTTCACATTGTCCTGGAGTTCCGCCTGGAAGGTAACATTGGAACTTTCGGGAACCCTGAGGGCCGAACCGTCAGTCATGTTCACGATTAGCTCGGATTCCAGGGCCGTACGCACATGGTCGTTCTCCACCACGGTCTTACCAACCCGAAGCTGCGTCCAAGAATCGGCCTTTTCCCGTTCCACCGTACCCACGACACTGCGGACCTTTGCCTTCAAGAGGGCGTTTTCGGGAACGGCCTCTTCTACAGGGGCGCTGGCCGCCACTTCCTTGGGAGCGGGCTTCGGAGCTTCCTCGTCCTTACAGGCCGTAAGGGCGAGAGCAGCTAGCATTGAAACAACTGTAAATCTAATCTTGAACATGAAACTCCTTAATCACCTGCAGGGGGATCTTTGACACAACGGACGGGTAACGCTGCGTTCTTATACTTAGTTTCTTTTCCATCATTAATAATATTTGTATTGGGAAGCGACGCAACAAAAACCTGATTATACCGGTATTCTTCAACACTCCACCAATATGCATTAGAAGACACACTGCCGCTTATTCCTGTCGGATAGGCCGTGAAACCAGACGCATTTGTTATTTGATCTACGTATGTATTCCATTCCGGAATCTTTCTTGCCATCATTTTCTTCGGGTCATCAACATAATTAAACAATGCATTCCACTCGTTTGCAGTCGGAATGTGCCAACCATTAGGGCAAACCCCCTGATGCACCGCTTTAATCTTGCCAGCCTCCCTAGCCAAATCATTAGTCCATTTCTTGTCGAGGTACATGGCCTCCGTCCAAGTATAGTAGCGTCCACCCTTTTCACAATTAGCTAGCTTGTTATCAAAGCAACCCGAACAGTGATCTTCGTACTCATTACATTCAGACCATAAATAGGCACTTTCACCGTTAAAGTTCAGGTTCTCCGCCATCCACTCCTGGTTTCCGATGACAATGGTCTTATAATCTTTTCCATCACGGTTATCACGGAGAGTGCCATATCGACCATCCGTTTCAAGGAAGTATCCCGCCGGATAATCAAAGAAATTTGCCCTTCGCCATTTACTAGAATCACAGACAAGGGTATCTTCCGCTATGCCACCCTGGTTCTTTTGCGTACAAGAAAGGTCCAAACGTTCCTCTACAGTAGATGCATCTCGCCAATAATAATTATCGCAAACAAATAAAGACCCCGTCCTGACAAGACCCGGCCGCATATTTCCGATCTTTGCCTCGGTACACACTTCATTGTAAGTATCTGCTCCTGGTCCGTCACCGTCATCAAAACTATCCCACACATAATTGACTAGACAGAGCTCATCTTCCTTAATATCCCCTAATGGAATCTTTCCATGACCGTCATCTTCACACCCTTGCAGTGGTTCAGATTTTCTAAGCCATACACCTCCTGAGCATTCATGGCAATAATACAGACTTTGTGCTTGCCTTATGCATCTATACCACCAAGTGTCGTAACTATTCCTCGCTGTCGTATCCCTTAACCTTTGGGTGCAACCAAAGCCAATATCTTTTTCAGCCCGGGATCCATAGCGCCACGAGCCAGAAGTGGTCTCATAGACATAAACAGTATCCGAATAGGCGCCCTTTCTCACCGTAGCGTCCTCTGCCACCCCAAAATTTCTCGTGTCTATGTACAGGAGTGACGTATCCTTCCATTCGTGATCTATACAAACACGGCTAGTATAAGTCCAAATCGTTTCACCATATTGGACGGACCCTACATCACGGCTATACACCACATTCTTGCTGTTGTCTGCAGCAATCGCATCGGTACAGCCACCATATAGCAATTCATAATTTTTAGGAACACGCCAAGCCGATATGCGGGAATCGTAAATATAACGGGCCGTCTTATTCACGGTTCCGTTTTTCATTTCGCCGTCTTTTCCAGCCGGCCAATCGTAGGTATCTTTCTCTAAATCGTTTGCCCTGCGCCACATAAAGCCAATCTTTGCCGAATCCACGCAAATGTAGCGTTCATCGGATTTTTCAAGACGCTTTACGCCAGCCGCAAACACCTTGTTAATATTATCCTTATCGCAAGTCGGTAGGTTGTACTCCTTGGTCCAGAAAGAACGGACATACTTCTCAAAGTTCGGCACCATCTTGGAAAGGCCCCAACCTTCTACATTAGCCCGTATGGTGTCAAGTTTACTAGTGGCATCGGCACTTTCGGCCCAATCCGCAATGGAATCCCGTACTTTAGTATTGTCCCAGGTACTGTCCTTTTCCATGTCGGTAGAAATATTGGTCAACAACTCCGTGAGCTGCGAAACACTCCTATCTCCCTGGAACAACACCGAGAAGGCAAGCAAAGCAGCATCGCCTTCGCTAGAGCCCGCAATGTTCAAATCCTCAGAACTAAAGAAATCCTTGGAATCGATATGGAGCAAGGCGAAAATCTCACGTTCCGCCTGTTTCTTCGCCGCAGACACCTTCATCTTTTTTTCTTTCACCAGATAGACAACACGGTGGTATTCCAGGTGTGTCAGCAGGTTGATGTTCACAATGCCACCATCCCGTTTTCTCACATCGGTCAGCGCATAAAGTGTCAGAGGAGCTTCAGAATTTATGCCGGAAACTTCGTTCCTGTAGTAGCCTTCTGCGTGGAGTTCCACGTACTGGCTCACCATCATGCGGGCATTCAGCTTGAACTGACCGTCATCGCTCTGAATCTTGGATCCAAAGGTATTGCCAGTCTGGTTCAGGCTACGACCGCTTTCGAGCTCGATAACCGTCACCTTGGAGCCGTTGATAAAAGGCCCCTTCTGAGAATAACCGCTGACCCCTTCCAAAGAGGTAGCCACCTTCTCGGAATCAAGGACAACAGAGCCACCGTTGTTCGCACCAGAGGTGGACACAGAGAATGAATAATCCCCACAAGACACCCACAAAGAATCGGCGGTTTTCTTAGAAACGAAGCAACCCTTTTCGGAATCAAGGGAATCCTTCTTTTCACCACTCCCACCGTTTTCACTAGACTCATCGTCCCTGATGGCATACCACTTGGTGTCAGAGCACACGCGGATAATCTTTTCGGACTTGACAAAGAAGGGTTCGCCGTCGTTTTCGGAGGTACAAGGCGGCAGTTCTTCGGCGGTAGCGACTATGTCCATGCCATTACGGTTATCGGCATCATCTCCAACAGACGTATCGCTACAGGCGGCAGCGAAAACCGCCAGAAAAGCAAGTCCTAATTTGCCTATGTCAACCAGCCTAATCATAAAACCCAAATACCTTAATTACTGCTCAACGTATAATTCTTGACACAACGAATAGGGAGACCATAGGATTTTTCATGGCCTTCAGTGGTTAAATTATCAGTTCCATGAACATCCATGGCCGTAGCTTGATTGTTACCTACAACAGGATTATCATAGGTTGCTCCATTCCAACGGTCCGAAGTCCACCACTGCATTGCATATTCAGTTCCACCAAAATATGACTCCGTCAACTCTGGTTTATTCATATTTATGCATGTACCGCCGATATAAATACCCGAGAATCCAGCCAGATTCGCCACGCCGGGGTACATGGCCTGAGATGAACCTGCATAGTCGCTATACCGGACACCATTAACTCCTAGTCCAGCAGAGCGGGGGTCATGATAATTCTCACTTATGAAAACAGATATATAATTAGCTTCTTCTGCAGATGGAATATGCCACCCCTCCGGACAGATTCCTTGATGCTGTTCCTCTATCAACCCGGCCATGTGGGCATTACCGTTATTCCACTTATCCGCTAAATTCATGGCTGCGGCCCAAGTATAAAAACGCCCACCCTGATTACAATGATACAGATTGTTCCGATAACAGAAATTGTGACCATCTAAATACGGATAATCTGCATTACCTGCAAAATTCAAATTCTGCGCCATCCACACCATTGGCTCACCCATTCGTCGTCCAATATCTTTTAACCAACTGCCTCCCGAAGCCTGAGTCAAATCATAACTAATCGTCGTGTATACCTGATGATCGCGAGGATCCTCAAAAGACCCATATGACTTGTTACAGGGAGAATCATCTTGGCTATTGATTGAGCATTGCGTAAATTGTGAAGCTGTCAAACTTGGGAAATCAAAAATCAACGGAACACGCCACACACCTTGCTCACAAGTGATAGCCGTTCCATTACTATAACTTCCTGTGGTATATTTATAAGTTTCTTTGGTACAGGCAAAATTATATTGTTCTTCTTGAGTTGTCGCAGCACGCCAGAACCCGCCATCGCACACAAAAAGTGAGCTTTTTAGGATATTTCCCTCTTTCAATGTACCACCAGGACAAGCCTGATTGTAAATAGTGCCGTTGTCTTCAAAAGTATTTTCCGCCACCTCATGGTCATCTTTTACCCAGCGCTGTTCCGTCTCAACCCAGTGTTCATCATCGCCTTCAATCTTACTGACATTTTCAGGTTTATAGAACTGATATCCATTATACCATCCATAATCTACAAAGAAGGAATCTCGCCTACAGGAATAGTACTCATCCGAATATCCGGTAACATGATGAACAACCTCTCCAAAATTGGCCCCCGTACAGCCCTTCATCAGCAGACCTTCATAATCACTCCAACCCAAACGCCACATGCCAAGATTACCCTCGTAAACATAAACGTTGCTCGTATAATCTCCTCGACGAACAGTGCCGTCAGGGACATCTGTTCCATACTTTCGGGTATCTGCATAGTAGGCACTACACCCCACCCACTGACGATCTTTGCACACAAGATATGGATACGATTCTTCTTCGACTTTATATAACTTATTCTGTTTCACGCTTCTAGCAGAATCAGCTTCAACGTCCGCGTTACAGAATCCATACAAAATCTCATAATCCGTCATTTCACGCCACTTACCCAAAACGGCATCATAAATGTATATGGCCGGTGTATTTATGTTGCCATGTTTTTTTTGACCGTCTGTTCCAGGTTCCCAACCATAAGTATCCTTCTCCAATTCAGTTGCCCTGCGCCATATATAACCCACTTTTGCAGAATCAACGCAGATATAACGGTCCTTAGATCCGGCAAGACGTTTTGCACTTGCCGCAAGCAGCGTATCTACAGTAGCCTTATCGCAAGCCGGAAGGCCGTATTCCTTGGTCCAAAAAGCACGAATGTACTTCTCAAAATTTGGCACCATAGACGACAGGCCCCAGCCTTCTATATTGGAACGTATGGTATCCAGTTTGCTGATGGCATCTGCTTCTTCTGCCCAATCCGCAATGGAATCCCGCACTTTAGTATTGTCCCAAGTGCCATCTTCTTCCATATCGGTAGCCACATTGGTCAATAGTTCAGTCAACTGAGATACATTCCGGTCTCCCTGGAACAACACCGAAAAAGCAAGCAAGGCGGCATCGCCTTCGCTAGAGCCTGCAACATTCAGGTCTTCAGAGCTAAAGAAATTTTTGGAAACGATATTGAGAATATTGAAAATTTCTTCTTCAGCCTTCGCCTTAGCCTCAAACACCTTCATCTTTTTTTCTTTCACCAGATAGACAACACGGTGGTATTCCAGGTGTGTCAGCAGGTTGATGTTCACAATGCCACCATCCCGTTTTCTCACATCGGTCAGCGCATAAAGTGTCAGAGGAGCTTCAGAATTTATGCCGGAAACTTCGTTCCTGTAGTAGCCTTCTGCGTGGAGTTCCACGTACTGGCTCACCATCATGCGGGCATTCAGCTTGAACAGACCGTCATCGCTCTGAATCTTGGATTCAAAGGTGTTTCCCGTCTGGTTCAGGGTACGGCCACTTTCCAGTTCAATGACGGTCACTTTGGAGCCATTGATAAAAGGTCCTTTCTGAGAATAGCCGCTAACCCCTTCCAAAGAAGTAGCCACTTTTTCGGAATCCAAGACAATATCGTCATTTTCTGATGAATCCGGAAGGATTCCATTCTTACCGTTAAGCACCACACCAACGGAATCACCGTCACAAACGATCTTGAGGCCGAAACTGTCTTTCAGCATCTCGGTAGTACAACCACCACCTCGCTCCATGGTAGCAAACCATTTCTCATCGGCGCACACGCGGATAATGCCCTCGGACTTGACGAACAGCTGTTCTCCCTCGTTCTTGGCGGTACAGGGAGGCAAGTCGTCCACCGTGGAATAAACAGCAAGGGTGTTATTGCCGTTAATACCGTCATCAACAGAGGTATCGCTACAAGCGACCACAACGAGAAGTAGGAATGTCAAGGCAAGCCACTGTTTCATAACAACCTATTCATTTTTTCAGTTGCCCTGACTAGGGTTCATTACACAACGGACAAAGCCACGAGAGGATTTCAATGCACCCGTATAACCACTGTATTCCGTTGTTATGGTAAGTCCAAATGTTCCAGTTCCTGTATACCCAGCGTATTCATTAGAACTAATGAAATAGATTGTAGTAGGATTGGAGCACGAGCCTATGGCAGAAAAGCCCGTACTGTTGGTAATTTCACCATATCTGCTAATCGATGATGCTGGAACATTTTGCCAACCTGGCTGATCCTGTGCAACCAGGGAATAAGAAGAAAAATCACCAACATCAGCAATCAGCTGTTGAAACTCCACTTCGCTGGGTATATGCCACCCTTCGGGGCAGATTCCCTGATGATTTTCCCCAATCAAATTTCCTGCATCCTGGGCATCATAGGAACTCGGTAAATTCATTGCCGCAGCCCATGTATAAGTCCGTCCCTCTTTATTACAATTAATGGGGTCATCCTTGTAGCATCCATTATTTGAGCTTGTCATGAAATACCCTTCACCGCCGGCAAAATTAAGGTTTTGTGCCATCCATGTTTTGCCACCAATGGTAACGGTCTTGTAGGTTTTTCCATCGCGGTTATCATTGAGAGTCTCATAAACATAGGTGGAATTTAGGTACTTGGCAGGAAACTCGTTTTCATCAAAATCACAATAATTGACGCTCCGCCACGCCCCATTTTCGCACACATAATCCCCTACCCTGCGATAAGCCGTTTTTGCCGTACATGCACCACCCATTTGCAATTCATCTTCGGTTGCCACACGCCAAAAATCATCTTCACACACAAAGTAAGACGCCGTATTGATAACGCCATTTACCATTTTTCCATCTTCGTCACAATCCAGCCCATAGGTATTCGCCCCCAAAGCAGGGTCAATTTTGGACCAACGGTAAGGCGTCTGAACATTGTGAGGATCGTTATTCACATTCCCTTTAGGACGATTGTAACCATTCATCATATCGGGAGGCGACGCCTGCTTGCAGGCATAATAAGTATAAGAGCCATTCGTCTCTAACAAACGTTCTACCTTGGCATAATTTTCAGCAAGGCATGCCACATCAAGAGAGTCTTCAATTTCCCATCCATACCGCCAGAACGGAACAGATTCGACATAAACAAACGCCGTATCATAAACATACACTCCCCCGGAATAGCTTCCCTTCCGAATAGTTCCATTTTCAGGAATTTCCCAGAAGCGCGTATCGACATAATACACATCCCGTTGTGTCCATCGACGATTTTCACAAACATAGTATAGGTTCGTCATAGCATAAATGCCAGACCCTTGCTCTATTTGAACACTGTTTACAGGGTCTGCCTCTATGGCAGCTGTACACAGTCCAAAATCCAATTCCTTAAAACCAGGCTCACGCCAACGCCCCTCTACAGCATCGTAGACATACTGCATACCCGATGCTCCTGTTCTAAAGGTGCCATCATCCGCAGGCTGCCAACCATTTATATCCCTTTCGTAAGTCGTAGCCTTTCGCCAAATAAAACCAACATCTGCAGAATCCAGACATATGTAGTCCGTATTATAACTGGTAGCAATAGTTCCTACCAAACCGGTCCCACAGGGATCTAACTTGTAAAAGTCCTGCCAAAAATGGCGAATATGCGATTTGAAATCGGGAACCTTAGACGATATATTCCATTTTTTTACGTGTTTTTCAACAGAGTCCAAAATTCCACCCAGGTCAGCCTCGGCTGCCCATTCGGCAATCTCTTTTTTTGTTTTGGCATCATCCCAAGTTCCATCCTCTTCCATGTCTTCAGAAATGTTTGCCAGCAACTCCGTCAATTGTGCTACAGTACGGTCACCCTGAAGCAACACAGATATTGCCAAAAGGGCCGCATCCCCTTCACTAGAACCTGTTATATCCAAATCCTCGGAACTAGCAAAATCCTTGGAATCAACGCCAATTAACTTAAACACTTCTTTTTCGGCAGAATCTTTCGCTGCAGACACCTTCATCTTTTTTTCTTTTACAAGATAAATTACACGATGATATTCCAAGTGGGTCAGCAAGTTGATGTTCACCAGGCCGCCATCACGCTTTCTCACATCGGTCAAAGCGTAAAGGGTCAATGGGGCTTCGGAATTATTACCGGTAACTTCGTTCCTGTAGTAACCTTCCGCATGGAGTTCCACATACTGACTCACCATGGTACGAGCATTTAAGTGGAAATGTCCGCTATCGTTCTTGATTTCTGCCTTGAAGGTATATCCCGTCTGATAAAGGGTGCGACCGCTTTCCAACTCAAGTACATTCACCTTTGAACCATTGAGGAAGGGTCCCTTCTGTGAAAATCCGTTGACCCCCTCTAGGGAGGTAGCCACCTTCTCGGAATCAAGGACAACGTCGGCGGTGTCGCCCCCCACATTGATTACATAGCCATTGGTGCCATTTCTACCATTGACTCCGTTGGAACCGTTCTTGCCATTAAGTACCACACCCACTGAATCGCCATTGCAGATAATCTTCACACCGCTCTGGTCAGCAAGGGGTTCCGTAGTACAGCTACTTACGGGTGAAATGGTAGCAAACCACTTTTCGTCGGCACACACGCGGACAATACCTTCGGACTTGACGAACAGCTGTTCGCCCTCATTGGCTGCCGTACAAGGCGGAAGTTCTTCTACCGTGGAGTAGACAGAGAGGGCATTATTTACGCTAACAGCATCGCTGCTAGAAGAATCGCTGCATGAAATCAGCAGCAAGGCCAACAAGGTCAGACATACGGTGTATCTCATGTTACTTGTCCTTTATACATCGCACCGACAAAAACGATTCGTCATCCTGAGGAAGCGAGGGCGAAAAGTCCTGTCTATCTCCGTTCAGGTACAAACTCATATGTTCTCCCATCACACTTTCAGTCTTGGTCCACCAGTAACCGACCTTACCTACAAAAAGACAATCACCGCTGTCACAAAATCCTCCCGGCAAGGCCGAGAATTTCAGCTTGTTATCCCCGTTCTCACCAATCCAGCCCGTGGTGGTCTTGAAATGAGCTCCCGCTTCTTCTGCTGGAGAGGCTGAGTAGGTCTGCAAGTCAATATAATCCGCAGAGGTCGGCAAACGCCATCCCGTAGGGCAGGCTTGTTCGGCTGCGGGATAGTCGTAAAGCCGTCCATATTTCTCACAATTCGCCGGATCATCATCAAAGCACTTGCTGTGTCCAGCTGCGGGTTCATAATTCAGGTTTTCCGCCATCCAGCAATTCTCATGAATAACCACGGTAGCATAAGTCACTCCACCCCGTTCCATACCGTCACAAGAAGCGTCTTTCTCTTCAGCTGAACTAGAAGATTCTTCCGCAAAACTTGACGACGAAACTCCGTTTTCATCGGTGGAACTAGAAGATTCCTCTTCGGCAGAACTGCTTTCAATAGAGGCGGCACCACCGTTCATCAGGTCGATGTCGTAGTTATCGTAAAGGGTGCAACCAGACAGGAACAGGAGAGAAAGCGCGGACATCAGTAAAAGATTCTTCGACTTCGCTTCGCTAAGCTCAGAATGACACATTCTTTCGTCTTTCGTCTTTCGTCTTTCGTCTAAAAACATAGTCACCCCCTACATCTCCCAGAACAGCGTGATATAGCCGCCCTGACCAAGGTTCGTCACAAAGTCATGTCCTAATTCCACGCCCAAGTTTCCAAAGCTGTAGAACAAGCCCGTGCGGAACTGCATCCATTCCTCGGAATCGCTTTCGGGAATGGCGATAATGGCAGTTTCACGCAAGCCGAAGTTGTTGTAGTCAAAATGGAGCTGCCCCACGGGAGCCACATAGACGCGCTGGAGTTTTCCGTCACCGAGGCCTGCACCCACATATACGCCGGCACCAAGAGAAATACGGCTCTCGCCCAAGTCGCCAAAACCATAAGCAAGCCTTAGCGTCGCCACCAGGTCGGGCATAATCATCAGCGCGTTTTCGTCCAATTCAAAGGCCTTGTAGTTCTTGTCGCTGAACTGGGCAAAGGCCCCCGTAATACCGACCCAGGGCGAAATGTGGGCGCCCCGACGCTTTTCCAACTCGGCAACCTTCGCAGCCTGTTCCGCCGCATAGATGCTGTCCAGAACAGCCTCGTCCTCTTCGGGGCCAAAGTCCACCCCGTCGTTGTTGCCCTGGTTTTCCCAGATCCAACGGCCATTCATGGCGGTGGCCTTTTCCTTGTACTCCACGGAGCCCTTGAATGTCTGGGGCTTGCCCCGCTTCATGACCACGGGTTCTCCATCCACCAGGACCTTGCCGCTCTCAAACTTAATCCTTACATTACTTTCGCTGGCCGGGCCTCCGCTAATGCGGCTATGGAACAGCTTGACCCCGTTCAGATAATAGGCGCTGCGCACCGGCTTGGCAATATCCATATAAATCACCGGGGCGGCAGTTGTATCGGTCTTGTAAACTGCCAAAGAGCCGTTCTTGGCAAGTTCGGCATTCAACGCCTGGAGTTTTTCCAGGAAGAAAGGCGCAAAGCCTGCCCCATCCTGGCGTACCACCATTTCGCGGCAGGTCTCGCCCCACTTTTGAGCAATCTCGAAGGAATGCTTGCGGTGGTTGGGTTCATACTGCAGGGTAAAATCGTAATTGGCCTGGAATCCGCTACTCAGGGGTTCCAGGAACACACCGCCCTGCAGGTTCAAGAACTGGTCCTTACTCTGAGCAAAACTGTAAAGGGCATCCACGCAAGCTTCAATCTGCAACTTGCGGTCTTCTAGGCCACGAGCCATTTCCATGTGACCAAGCCTGACTTCGCCGGTAACCCGCATGTAGCGTTCTTCGAAGGCGGGGAGTTCTACCCGGTAGAATGTCCAGCACTCATCCCCCATCACGTCATTGATACTGATGGTAGCACACTGGTCGTTTTTCTTGGCAATCTGGCTCGCTTCCAAAAGCAGGGAATCCAATCCCTCGTTCTTACCTTGCACCGACTTCTTTAATTTTTCCAATTCAGCTTCGCGCTGGTGGAATACCGCGGGATCCTGCACGAAAATGGAGGCAGACTGGGCTCCATCCTGGGGCTCAGCGGGGGCCATTGCAACCTCTGGTTGCGGGGAGAGAGCCTGGGCAGGTGCCGGAGCAGGTTCAGCAGCGGTTTGTGCTGGTTCAGCGGTGGCTTGCGCAGGTTCTGCTGCAGGAGTTTCAGTTGCAGTCTCCGCAACTTCCGCAGGAGCCGCTTCTGCTGTTTCGGCAGGTGCTACTTCCGCAGATTCGGCAGGTACGGCTACCGCAGATTCGGCAGGCGCAACTTGTTCGGCAGCCATGTTAGCGGCGGGAGCAGCTTGATCAGTAGCCGCAGGATCCGCAAACGCAAAAGCAGCGGAAATGCACAATAAAGGCACAACTTTATGTAATCGATTCATTTTTATTGACATAGGCGAAAAATGTTTAAAAATCTACATGGAATGTATATTTTTTTCTCACATTCGTCACAAAATAAAGCCTTGAGAACCGCAGAATTTGTTCTAGAACACACTTTCGTTTTTTCAGCGAATTCGCTCTTTTTTATCATGTAAATTTAAGTTTACGAATCGTGGTAAGAAGGTCGCAAATTCTTTATTCCATGCCATAATTCCTTGTTTTGTTACATTTGGAGTCATGCAAAACAATAGAGAAAATTGGGGTTCCAAGATTGGCGTTATCCTGGCTGTGGCAGGGTCCGCCGTAGGACTCGGCAACTTTTTACGCTTTCCCGTACAGGCGGCCACCAACGGCGGCGGCGCCTTCATTATCCCCTACCTCATCGCCTTCCTGCTTTTGGGCATTCCCCTCTCTTGGATGGAATGGACCCTGGGCCGTGCGGCAGGGCTCCACCACCACGGTACCGCACCGGGAGGTTTCCACTACATTCTCGGTAAAAAGCCCTGGGCAAAGCACCTGGGCTCCCTCGGACTTTTGCCCCCGCTGTTCATCAGTTTCTATTACGTCTTTATTCAGTCCTGGATTCTGGCGTTTACCTACTATTCCGCCACCGGCAAGCTCATGGAAGTGGTGGCGGGCGGCTACGAACCCATGAAGGAGTTCTTTGGCAACTACATCATGCTAAACACCAAGGTAGGGCCTATTCCCGCCGCCATCCTGTTCTTCTTGATTACATTCGCCTGCAACATGGGTCTTTTGTCCTTTGGCGTGCGCAAGGGCATTGAACGGGTCAACAAGGTGACCATGCCCATTCTCCTCATCATGGGCATTATCCTGGTGGTGCGCGTGCTTACCGTAAGCGATATCGGCAAGGGCCTTGCCTTCGTGTGGAACCCCAACTTTTCTGAAATGCTGAACCCTGCGGTTTGGCTTGCGGCATCGGGCCAGGTGTTCTTCACCATGAGTCTTGGCATGGGCATCGTATTCTGCTACGCCAGTTACCTGAAACCCAAAGAAGACCTGGTGCTTTCGTCCCTGACCGCCGGCGCCACCAACGGCTTTGCCGAAGTGATTTTGGGCGGCACCATCGTGATTCCCATGGCGGTGCTCATTGCCGGCAACAACATCGAGGAATGCGCCAAGCTGGGCACCTTCGGTCTCGGATTCCAGACCATGCCCTTTGTTTTCGGGCAGCTTCCCTTCGGCGGATTTTTCCAGACCCTCTGGTTTGCCATGCTCTTTATCGCAGGCGTCACCAGCGCCATCTCCATCATTCAGCCCCTGATCAGTTTCTGCGAAGACGACCTGAAATTCCAGCGCAAAAAGGCCATTGCCGCCACCGGTATCGTGACCTTCTTGGGTAGCCTGGTGGGCATCTTCGGCCTTGCCGCTGGTGCCGTAGACGAACTGGACTTCTGGGGCGGAAGCTTCTTGCTGGTGGTGCTGGGCACCATCCAGGCATTCATTTTCGCCTTTGTGCTGGGTCGCCACAAGTCCGAAACCATCGGCGAAGACGGCAAGCCCGAAAGCGAGGCCTTTGCCCTGATGAACGACGGCGCTGCCCTAAAGCTCCCCCGCTTTATCCGCCCTATCATCATGTATGTGTGCCCAATTTACCTTGCCATTGTGCTTGTGGCGTGGATGATCCACGACGGCATGGGCGTGCTGCTGTTGAGCAATGTGTCCCCCGATTCCCGGGTCACCTTCCTGGGTAACGAGTTCTCGCAGATTGGATTTACCTGGGGTGTACGCGGATTCCTGCTTTTGCTGGTAATCCTCTTGAACATCGCCATCTACTTTGCCTGGAGGCAAGGCGGTACCGCAAGACTCACCACCATCCTCCACAAGCAGAACAAGTCTGTGGGCCGAGCTGGTGAACACGACGAAGAGGAGGTATAACCATGGAGTTTTCTACAAGCGGACTGATTTTTATGGTCGCTTCTTGGGCCGCCATTATCGGTCTTTGTATATTTTGTTTCGCAAAGGTCTTTAAGAAAAAGTAATAGACGAGAATTTGAAGGAGTAATACCGTGAAGGACATTCAAGAGAAAGTTTCTGAACTGGGGCTGACCCTACCCCAATGCCCGGCCCCGCTGGCGGCCTACATTCCCGCCACCCGCTACGGCGATACCATCGTGGTTTCCGGGCAGTTGCCCTCCATCAACGGGGACTTCTCCAATTTCTGCGGCGCAGTACCCACGGACATTTCCGTAGAAAAGGCTACCGAAGCGGCACAGATTTGCCTAATGAACAACATCGCCGCCGCCATAACGCTCCTGGAAAGTGACGAGACCCTGATGCTGGTGCAGATGCAGGGCTTTGTGCAGTCCGCACAGGACTTCCACGAACAGCCCGCCGTGCTGAACGGGGCTTCCGAGCTGGCCGTGCGCATCTTGGGCGAAAACGGCAAGCATGCCCGCACCGCCGTAGGCGTTGCCGCCCTACCGAAAAATGCAGCCGTCGAAATCAGCTGCACGTTCCAGGCCATCCGCAAGGCGATTACCTACAGCGGACGCTACCACTGGATTGAGAAGAAATAATTAAGACGCTTGCATGAACTGCTGATGCTGACCTTCGTCAGCATGACGTTGAAAGGTCGTTAAATCAGTTCCTCAGGAGGAAGGTGGTCGCCGCTTTCCGGTTCCTGGTAGCAGGTCTCGGGAACCTGGACCTGCATCTGGAAGTAGGCCCTATGGGCAGCAATCACGCGTTCCCGGGCGAACTCGGCGTTCTTCCATTCCCCAATCTGCACATCCTTGCCTTCCAGTTCCTTGTAGTTCTGGAAGAAGTTCTTGGTAATGCGCAGGAACATCTGGTCCACATCGCCAATGTCCTTGATGGGACGCGGGTTGAAGGTAGGGACGCCAAGCACCTTGTAGTCCTTCTTGCCGCCATCGGTCATGTCCAGAGCGCCAATGACACGGCAGGTACATACGGAACCCGTCATCATGGAGGCGGGACTGTAAATGAGCATGTCCAGGGCGTCTCCATCGTCGGCCTTGGTGCTGGGGATAAAGCCATAGGTGCAAGGATAGCTCATGGAACTGAGCAGGCAGCGGTCCAGACGGAACACATGCAAGCGCTCGTCGTATTCGTACTTGAGATTGGTGTCCTTGCCGATTTCCACCACGCAGTCCACTTCATAGGGGTACTTGCGTCCGATGGGGAGATCCAGATAGTTAATAGCCATTTATACTCCAAGGGGCCCACATCTGGCCCGTAACTTTCTTTCTACTTCAAATGTAGGCCATAATTTAGAATTTATATACGAGAATGTAAAGTGGCCAAGAGTCAGGTCTGGATCCTTCCTCCCCCTACGGGGTCGTCAGGATGACAATTTTTGCGTTTTTGCGCCGGGTCTAGTGCAAACAGTCGCCCGTGAGCAACAAGCGCCTCGTATTAACGAGGCGTGGTTGCGAGAGTGAGCGCCAGCCCTGTACTTGTTGTCCAGAGTCTAGCGCGAACGGTCTTATCTACTTCTCCACCGTGAAGATGTCACCTTGTCAAACAAACCGAAGTAGAATGCGGGCTCCCCCCTATCGGGTCTATAGCCCACCTCAAAGCGGATACGGTCCAGGGCAGGGATTACCAGATGGATACCGCCATAGACAGCCCCCTCATAATCGTCCCATCCAGGGCGACCCTTGTCCCATAGGAGGCTTCCATCCAGGCCAGCAACCAACTGCACTCCATAGAAGAAGTTGATACCACAGAGACTTGCCGCGTGGCGTTCCATCAGCACAAAGCGTTCTTCAAGAGTCAGCAGGACCTCGTGAACACCCAAACGGACCGAATCAGCATCGTTCTCTTTCCCGCCGAGCGCGCTGCCGCCACGACCGCGGAAGGTGTTGGCTCCGCCGTGGTAGTAATAGTCGTAAAATTCAACATCGCCCTGACGGTAGCGGGCAAGCGCCGTAGCCCCCGTCACAAAACGCCAAAGTGTGAAGTAGCCTCGAGCGTCTGTCAGGAATTCCCTAAAGTTTTCGCCACCCATGCCCTTGCAACTTTCACCATCTGACACATCGCAATCGGAATCGCTGTCGTCACCCTCGCCCACATGGGTAACCATGTACTCAAAGTACACGCCCTTGCGGGTATCCAGTTTACTGTCGCGGTAGTCAAAGGCAAAACCGAGGCCCAGTTCCGGCAAGAATGCCGCATCCTTCAGCTCACGACCCGCCACCGATGCCAACACGGAAAAATGCGGCAAAAACCGATAATCCAAATCCAGGTCCAGCAAGATACTGTTCTCCTGGAACCCGCGAATATCGTCGTAGCTGTCCGTCACCAGGAACTCGATGTTCCAACCCAAGGGAAGCCCAAACAGGTACGGGGAACTCACATAAACGGCATACTCGTTCTTGTCAAAGAAGGGGTCTGTCGCCGTGCGATATTGGAGTTCAGCCCGGATGTCCTCACCAAACAAATTCAAGTTTGCGAGGGCAAGACCTATCATAAGTCCATCGCGGTCAGTTTCCTTTCCTGCAGGGGCGGGAATCCAGCGGAAAATTTCCTTGAAACGGTATGTCAGTACAGTTGCTCCACAGGACACCTCGATGTCCGTAAACAGGTCCAGGTCCTGCAGGCGACGCTTTTCAATCTCATACTTCTCAGCAGAGAAGGGCTCCCCCGCCTTGTTCAACAATTCACGCTGTACCACGCGGGGGTTCGTATGCTCCAGGCCCTCAAACCGAATTGCGGAAATAACCGTTCCTTCGGAACAAGCCGACGAATCGACGGGTTCGGCAAAAACAATAGCCGCAAGGGCAAGTAGGCTGAGAAATGTGGTTTTCAGGCCGGTCATTGATGCAAATTTAGATTTTTTTCAGCCTTTTGCACCGTTTTCTGGGGTCGACGCGCTTCTGGATAGCGGTCAAGGCCCGCGTCAAAACCCAGGCAATAACAAAATAAATGATAGCTGTGGTCACCAACGGGAAAAACGCCTCGTAGGTGCGACTGCGGATAATGTCGGAGGCCTTGGTCAAATCGTGGATGGCAATGTAACCCACCACAGATGTCATCTTCACCAGAGAAATAAACTCACCCTGGTACACCGGCAAAAAATGTCTTGCCGCCTGTGGAACCACAATCTTGAAGAAGGCACGGGGTTTCGTGTAACCAAGGGCCAGAGCAGCCTCCATTTGCCCCCTGTCCACCGCCTCTATTCCCGTGCGCATCATCTCGGAAACGTAGGCCCCGAAGTTCATGCCAAACCCAATGATAGCTACCCAGACTCCGTCAAGACCTGTACGAGCAAACACCACATAGAACAGAATCATCAGAAGCACCACCATCGGCGTCCCCTGCAGAATACGGATATAGGTGATAGCGATGGCATCGGCCACCTTGTTCTTGGAAAGGCGCATCAGACAAATCAGGAATCCGAGAACAGTCCCGAAAACCGCAGATAGGATGGAAATGAAGATGGTGACCCCGATACCGTTTGCCACCAATTTCCAGCGAGCTTCTCGAACGAAGGTCTTCTCAAAACTAAGCTTTAGGGAATCAAAAAATCCAAGGCTATCAATGGCCGCGGCATCGTCACCAGCCTCTGGAGTTTTCACGACGACCACCGTTCCGCCGTCAAACACAGGAGGCGAGAACAGCACCATTTCCTTGCGTTCTTCCGTAACAGTCATGCCACCTACAACAATATCCACCTGCCCAGAAACCAGAGCCGACATGACGGATTCAAACTTCATGTCCACAATCTGGAGTCCATAGCCGTAGGCTTCGCAGAAACGCACCACCCAGTCGATATCGTAACCTACTACTGCGTTATCCTTGATGTAGGCAAAAGGCGGGTTCTCGGTGTTGGTTCCCAGGCGAATGGTCCCGTTCTTGGCTTCCAGCTTGGACAGGTCGATTTTCTTGAGACTTTCATCCGAACCGAACCAGACCTTCTCCAAGTCCGTCTTCAGGCCCTTCTTGATGTTCTTCTCGATAAACTCCGCCATCTGGGCGTTCAGCTTTTCGCCTTGTTCTGTCTTGGAAAATGCGAAGGCATAATCCGCTTCATCTAGTTTTTCATCTACAACAGAAATTCCCTTGACACTCGAAAGGAAAAGCCTTGCAACCGGCTCGTCCATAATCATGGCGTCTAGTTTACCCGCCCTAACATGGTTCGCCATGTCGATATATGTGTTAAAATACTGGACATCGGCTTTCGGGAAGTGCTCCTTCGAGATTCTATCAAAGACCGAACCCGTTCCCACGCCAATCTTTTTGCCTTCATGGTTCAGTTTTTCAAAGATCTCATCGGGTTGCAGCGTGACTTGGGGCTTGGAGTCTTCAGCAAAAGCCTGTACCGCCATGACACATTCAGAAACATAGATGGCGTTGGACTCATAGAAATGCTCACTGATAGAGGGCATATCGCTCAAGGTAGAGGCCACAAAGTCATAGGTATTCGTCTCTAGCCCAAGCAACAGGGACTCAAAGGGAACATCATTTAGTTCAAGACCATAGCCGTATTCCTTGCAGAAACGGGCCATAAGATCCATCTCGTAACCAACGACCTTGCCGTCTTTGATGTACTCGAAAGGTGCAGAGATAGCGCTAGTGCCCATCTTGAGTGTCCGCTTGCCGGGTTGCGCCTTAGGGAACTCCACGACCTTCTTGGCTTCATCATTACCGAGCCACAGGCTGTCCAAGGCAGCCAGGGTGCCTTCCGCCCGCATTTTCTCGATGAACTCGTTCATTTCATCGCGAAGGGCCTTGCCTGCAGGGTTCATCGGGAAGGCCACCACAATGTTCAGCGGTTCAAAGCCCGCATGGATGTAAGCCAGATTCGGAACTCCCAGTGCCACATAACGAATGACAGGCTCGTCGTTAATAAAGCCGTCCAGCTTGCCCGTAGAAACCAGATACGCCATGTCGGGTGTGGAATTGTAGTACTCTATCTTTGCCCCCGGAAGCAGGCGGCGGGTTTCCTTGTCCACAAAGACAAAGCCCGTCTGCATGCCCAGAACCAGTTTCTTGTTCCGATTCATGTCGGCAAGAGAATTGTACTTGAGTCTCTTATTCCTGAACTGGGGTGGGACATCCTTCAGCAGGGAATCTCTATTTTCGACTACGGCATCTTCGGCATCACGACCCGACCTGACCTGCTCAATAGACTGAAGTTGGTCCTTCGAATCATTGCAACCGAGAAGAATCAGGCAAAACAGGAATAAAATTCTTAAAAGCATCTTCATTACTCCCTTACCTGATATGCACTTCCATGCAGTTTTTGCCGTCTATGTACTCATGCTTGATATCGCTGGTTGCAAGGGACACAACACTTCGGGACACATCGTCTATGCCATCCAGGGGATTCAGGGACGTGCCACCATACTCAATTTTAGCCATAAGCCCCTCGTTTTCACCGGAATACTCCATTGTCAAGAGAATCTCCTCTGTATCGGGAATCTTGTAAACCAAAGACTGAGCCACAATTTCCTCGAAAACATAGAGCATGTTTCTGGACATTTTCCCAGAGATTTGGTTCTTCTCGGCAAAGTTATGCAAGCGGTTGACAATACCCACATAATCCATGGAGCCGCCAGAAAATTTTTCTTCGAATACCTTGAGACGCCTTATGAACTGACGAGTCTTCTCTTTTTGCGGATGCTCAAAAATCTGCTCCGGCGTACCCTCTTCGTAAATGACACCTTCGTCCATATAGAAGATGCGGGTAGAAATATCCCGTGCAAACTTCATCTCGTGAGTGACGATGAGCATGGTGAGCCCCTGCTTGGAGAGGTTCCTGATAACCGCAAGGACCTCCCCTACCATTGTCGGGTCTAGGGCGCTGGTGGGTTCGTCGAACAGTACGATTTCGGGATCCATGGCAAGGGTACGAGCGATAGCTGCACGCTGTTTTTGTCCGCCGGAAAGTTCTTCGGGCAGGTTCAAAGCCCTGTCCGCAAGCCCCACCCGATGCAGAAGCTGCATAGACTTCTCGTAGGCCTCTTTCTTTGATCGATGGAGCAGATCAACCTGGGCCACCATGATGTTTTCCAGAACAGTCAGGTGGTTGAACAAATTAAAACTCTGGAAAACCATGCCCATCTTGCGACGAAGTACCGGTACATCTGCCGAAGGCGCTGTGATGGACTTGCCGTCAATCAGAATCTCCCCTGCCGTCGGGTTTTCCAGACGGTTGAGGCAACGGAGAAACGTAGACTTTCCCGTGCCGGACGGGCCGATAATAGACACCACTTCTCCGCGGCCTATTTCGGCATTCACGTCTAGCAGAGGTGTTGCATTAGGGAAAACTTTTTTCAGGTGACGGATCGAAATCATAATTCCTCGAGAGTTTTCTTTACTTTGAAAATATAAAAAAGAAGCCCCCGCTTTCGAGCGAGGGCAACTTCAATGCGATAAAGCCGATTAATCCAGCGAATGGACCAGCAGGCCGTCGCGGAGCTTGGGTTCGAACCAGGTGCTCTTGGGCGGCATGATTTCGCCAGCATCGGCGATGTTCATGAGCTGGTCGAGAGTGGTCGGGTACATGGCAAAGGCGCAAGCGCATTCACCACTATCCACGCGCTTCACCAGTTCGCCGAGACCGCGAATGCCACCGACGAAGTCAATGCGCTTGGAAGTGCGCGGATCGTCAATGTCAAAGAGCGGCTTCAAGATGAGCTTCTGGAGAAGCGCCACGTCCAGACTGTCAACCGGACCGAGGTTCTTGAGGAACTGGGCCTTGAAGGTACAAGCGTACCACTTGCCGCCCATGTAGAAGTTCACCTGGTTCTGCTTGGCGGGGCTCTGCATCTTGTCGAGAGCTTCGATATCGAACACCTTCTTCATCTCTTCCATGAGCTGTTCCGGAGTGCGACCGTTCAGGTCTTTCAGCACGCGGTTGTAGTCCAGAATCTTCAGCTGGGTGCTGGGGAACAGGATGGCGAGGTAACGGTTGTATTCTTCGTCACCGGTGTTGTTCGGGTTCTGCTCGGCGCGATAGCTGGCGGCACGGGCACCGGCGGCACTGCGGTGGTGACCGTCGGCAATGTAGCTCACCGGAACAGCTTCGAAAGACTTGCGGATAGCCTCGATTTCGGCGTCATCGTCGATGACCCAAACAGTGTGGCCGAAACCGTCGCCCTTGCTCACGAAATCGTAAACAGGCTTACGCTTGGTGACTGCACCGAACACGTCGAACTGGCCCTGGTCGCGGTATGTCAGGAACACCGGACCCGTGTTGGCGTTGGTGGCCAGCACATGACGGAGACGGTCTTCTTCCTTGTCGGCACGGGTGAGCTCGTGCTTCTTGATAATGCCGTTGAAGTAGTCGGCGGCGGGCACGCAGCACACCAGGCCGTACTGTTCGCGACCGTTCATGGTCTGGCGGTAAACGTAGAGGCAAGGCTTCTTGTCGTAAGCAATCACACCGTCGGCAATCATCTTGTCCAGGTTCTCGCGGGCGTGGGCATAGACCTTCGGGTCGTAGGCGTCCAGTTCATCGGGCAGTTCCAGTTCCGCACGGGTCACGCGCAAGTAGGAATGCGGGAGCCCTTCGGCCATAGCCTTGGCCTCGGCGCGATTCATCACGTCGTACGGGAGGGCAGAAATCGTTTCGGCTTCGGCCGGGTTCACCGGGCGCAGCGCCTTGAACGGATAGATGTGCATCATAGGGTGTTTTCCTTTGTGTGCTTCTTTAATTAAAGCCTCGTCTTCGGCAATCAGGTTGTGGATGTAACTAGTCTTTCCATCCATCCACTTCTTCTTGCGATAATTTACAATAATAAAGGCCAATACAAAGAATATGGCGGCGCCGATAGCGGCCACGATGGTAATGCCCAGCAAGAATGCGGCCAGGTGCCCTGCGGCATCGTGCCACAGGTGCGAAATCACCGAAATGGCATTCCTAAACGACAGCCCCTCGAACTCCGAAAGGAAGTCGAAATTAATCTTGTCAGGGTTCAAAATCCCGCAACCGATGGCATAGCCAGCCGGATAAAAGAAACCGAACTGCGTGAAAGGGTTGGCCACGAAAGAGGCCACGATTCCAGGGACCTTCGGGAGCCGGAACAGGGCGCAGAAAGCCACCGTCAAGAGAATGGCCACGCCGATAGTGGGCCAAATGCCGATAAACACGCCCGCCGCCACGGACCACGCTACCTTCAGGGCATCCTGCCTCTTGGGAAACATGCGGTTGTAGTAGATGCGGCTGAGCCTCTTATACTTGGACTCGTTCTTGTCTATCGGTTTGTGCCTAAAATGAATCATCGCGGGGGCAAATATAGCAAAAAGCGGTTTATGCCAAATGCATTTTCTACATTTAGTGGCGATGAAACACCTTATTTCAAAAGAAGGCTTTGAAAAGCTGAAGGCGGAGTGGGAAAACCTGAAATATGTGGAACGCCCCGCCATGATCAACCAGGTGCAGGCTGCCGCCGCCGAAGGGGACCGCAGCGAGAACGCCGCCTATACTTACGGCCGTATGCGGGTCCGGGAAATCGACCGCCGCCTGCGGGAACTGGACCGCATTCTGGATGGCGCCCAGGTCGTGGAGACCCAGGCCCCTACCGATGGCACCATCAAGTTTGGCGCCACCATCAAGATGCGGGACATCAAAACCAAACGTGAAAAGACCTACAGCATCGTTGGGGAAAAGGAAATCGACCCGCTCCAGGGCCGCATCAGCATGAAATCTCCCATCGGAGAAGCTCTGATGGGCAAAAAGCAGGGCGAACAAGTACAAGTCCAGGCACCCAAGGGCGTGATTACGTATGAAATTGTGGAAGTAAGCTATTAAATGTTCATTGACACTCACTGCCATCTGGATTCTTACGAAAGTCATTCCGGTGAAACGCTGGAGAGTTTCTTTGAGCGCCTACCCCACAATGCTGACCCGAAAGTCGCCATGCCCGAGGCGTTCATCCATGTGGCCTGCGACCCTGCAGACTTTGAATACGCCCGAGAAGTTTCTGAGAAATACCCGAATATCTATACCGCCTACGGGATCCACCCCGAATATGTGCTGACGGAAACCGCCGAAGACGAAGCCCGCCTTGTAGAATTCCTGAAGCACCCCAAGTGTAGAGCCTGCGGGGAATTCGGGCTGGACTACCACTACGACCTGGAGCATCGCAAGGAACAGATTAAGCTTTTCGAGCGTCACCTAGAACTGGGACTTGAAAGTGGGAAACCCCTGGTGCTCCACCTGCGGGAAGCGGACGAAGACGCCCTAGCCGTACTCCGCAACTCCGACCTAAAAGGCAAAAATGTCCATGTCCACTGCTTTACGGGCACTCCTGAATTTTGCAGCCAGATGCTGGAACTCGGCAGCGCCAAAGGGGCAAACATCTTTGTGGGCTTTACGGGAATCATCACCTTCAAGAACGCCCAAAATGTACGTGATGCCGTCGCCCTGACTCCCCTGAACCAGATGCTCCTGGAAACGGACAGCCCATACATGGCCCCCATCCCCTACCGTGGAAAGCCATGCCATTCGGGATATATCCCCTACATTGCCGACAAGCTGGCCGAAGTCAAGGGTGTGACTGTAGAAGAAATCTACCGGTGCTGCCGCGAAAACACCCGAACATGCTACGGGATATAGCGAGCGTTCTCTAAAATTGCGCTTTGATTTGAGCAGCGAGAGATTCGCCCTGGGCGATGAACCAGGAATTATCTGCCGTGGCGGAAATTTCCGTCTGTAGCTTTGCCCGCAGAAGTTTCTGCGTGGATTCCAACCAGTAGATGCCGCGCATTCTCAAGACAGCGGGACAACCCGCGGCGGGGCGACCATCATTGACGATTTCGGCGTGGCTTGCCACCGGGAACTGACAGCCCGCATTTAATGCCTTCAAGAAGGACATTTCTGCAAGGGCGATGCCGAGGGTTTCGGCATGGTTGACGGCAGAGAGTAGTTTTTCTTCTTTTCCAGATAGCGCCTCTATGGCGAGGATGCCCTGGCCTGACGCAGGCAGCACCTGCTCTACACTAAAGTATTCCGTAATTTCTTTCTCAAGGCCCATGCGCTTGAGGCCTGCCGCAGCAAGGACCACGCCGTCAAGCTCCGCAAGTTTCGAAAGGCGGGTCTGGATATTCCCTCGAATGGGTACATATTCCAGATCTGGACGCAGGGCTTTCAGCTGAACAACCCGGCGGATACTGCCCGTACCAACACGGGATCCTGCTGGCAGGTTCATAAACTTGATACCATTTGCGCCACCCTTCGAAACAAAAGCGTCGCGGCAATCTTCTCGTTCCAACACGGCGGCCAGCTTGAACTGTGGCAGCACCTGGGCCGGCATGTCCTTGAGACTATGGACGGCGATGTCGGCACGGCCTTCCATCAGGGCAACTTCCAGTTCCTTGATAAAGACGCCCTTGCCACCAAAACTGGAAAGAGACTTGTCCAGACGACGATCGCCCTCGGTAGTCATGGAGACCAGTTCGTAATCCAAATCCTCGCCCAAGGACTTAGCACAGGCGACCATTCGTTCCGCCACCAGGCGGGTCTGGGTCATGGCAAGTTCACTCTTGCGGGTGGCTATACGGAGAGTCATCACAGGTTCTTCTCCAAGCACTTCAGGAACACCTTCACATCTTCGGGACTGTTGGAATCCTTGACCTTGTACAAGAAATCGTTGGCCATCTTCTTGGCAAAACGCTCGTACATCATAGAAATCTTTCTGGCAGTGGCTTCATCCAAATTAGGGAGCGAGGCCAACAGCTTGCCGGATTCCTCCCCCGCAGTCTTAATCATCTTATCCGCAATCAGATGGATACTCTTGGCCGATTCGTCCATACGAGACCAAGCGAGAAATTCTTCTAAGCCTTCCTGCAAAATTTTCTGGGCCGTTTCCAGTTCAGCCATGCGGAGCCTGCGATTATCGGACACAATCTTTTCAAGATCATCAACACACACATACTGAACGCCAGGTAGCTCCCCAATGGAAGCTTCGGCGTTGCGGGGGCTGCCCAAGTCAATAACGAGACGGCACTTTTCGGAAGCACTCACAAACCGTTCGCGGGTGACTATAGGTTCCTGGCAGGCACTGCAGAGGATAAGTACATCGCACTTGCCTATAACATCGTAACGGTTCTCGAAAGGCACCGGAGTCAACACATCCGCAAACTTCTGGGCGTTGGCAAAGGTCTTGCTGCTGGCAAAAATCCTGGTGGTGTTCTCCTGCACATACTTGAGCATCAGGGAACCCATCTCACCAAGTCCAACAATGTAGACCGACTTGTTCTCTAGATCGTCAAAAGTCTTCTGGACCTGTTTCATGGCAAGAAACGGAATATTACAAGAAAGCTTGCTCAGATTCGTCTCAGTCTTGATGCGCTTGGTAGTGTGGATTGCTTCCTGGAAAAGCTTGTTTAGGGTATTTCCCGTAGCGCCATGCTGGTGGGCCGTCTCGTAAGCACGGCCAATCTGGTGCAAAATCTGGTCTTCACCCATGGCCACAGAATCCAAGCCCGCACACACATTCATCACATGACTTGCTACATCATCCCCTTCCTTGTAGTAGAAATAACGGGAATACTGGTCCGGGTTTTCGCCCACAAGGCCGCACACATACTGGACCAGATCCTTTTCGGAAAGGGGCTTATTGCTGGCCACATAAATCTCGGTGCGGTTACAAGTGGCAAGAATCAAAAGCTCATCGAAAGGCTTTTCTTGCAGGGCACGGGTCTTTATATCCATAGGGATATAAAACTTTTCACGGATGGCAATCTCTGCCACCTTGTGGTTCATTCCAGCCATGTAAACCTTACGCACCAATCAAACCACCTTTTGCAAATAGGGCAAAACCACTTCCAGAATCTGACGGTGGCTTGCGTGGCCGCCGTTCAGAATTTCCACACGGATCCTTGGCAGTGCCGGGAAGGCAAATGTCAAGTCCCCCACCAAATCTAGAATTTTGTGGAGGGCGGGTTCTTCGGCCACCCGATAACCGCTCTCCTCCCCCGAGCTTTTCAGCAATAGGCCGCAAGAGGAATCCACCCCTTCCAAAAGGCCGTTCTGCCGTGCCAGTTCGTAATCCCGCTCCGTAATAAAGGTACGGGCCTGAAAAACGCGGTATAGGTCTTCTGCGGAATAAACGGACAGATTAGCACAGGAACTGAACCCACCTGGATAATCCGGCCGCTCCAAGCGGTATTCCACCTCGAAGGTTTCCGCGGGGCTTACGCGCACATGGCCGTATGCAGGAGCATCCGGGGCGTTCCGCAAGTCCCACTGGAGGTTAACAGGGGCGTCGTAAAAAAGGGTTTCTTCGGGAGCACCGACCTCGCGGCGCAAGGCCAAGAAAAACGGCAGGGCGGAACCATCCATCAGGGGGACTTCGGGCACAGAACTTGCGTCACCTTCCACAGGCACATCCACCACAAAACTGCGCCCCGGCCACATCAAGAATACCGGCGCCAAATGCTCCGGCGTAGAGAGCGCAAGCCCGCCGCACTTGTCATTTGTGCCGCCTGCCACAGCGGTCCTGTAGATGGCCGTGCGCCGCGACTCAAATTCCAGCGCATCAAAAACCTTGACCTGACTCGTACTGTAAAAAAATTTGCCACCCACCCGCCATTCTACGCACGAAGACTTCTGCGAATCTCTTTTGAGAATTTCCACAGCTACGGAAGCTTCGGCATAACTCAAACTGCAGGATTTAAAAGAAAGCTTGCCGGACATTTACATTTCCGTCGTCTTTACCCATTCTTGTCCATTGCAAGAATAGGCATAAATCACAGTTCCAGCATTCTTTGTACTACAAATTGCACCCAGTGCATAACTTATTTCATCAAGCGAATAATACCATTTTTTGTCATAACACAATACATTCACAGTTCCATTGACACCTGCTGTATATGGAGTCCAAAAAAATTCTTCTTTTTCGCCTTGATTGTCTTCTGTACATTCCCCTTTTTTTGAAATAATATAGGTTTCAACAGCATCCGCCTCTGTTGATTCATTCCACCGACCTTCTTTACAAGTATAACTGAATCCTTGATTTGGACCATCAGGAATGGTTACAATCTTACCGTCTAATTCTGTATCGCAGGGTGTTCCAACGTTAATTTCTTGCCAGATTCCTTTATAACACATTGAATTGATTTCTTGAGATATCAAATAGTCTTCTATACCATCATGAAAATAAAAAAATGCAAGTAACGTTTCTTCTTGATTGTCTTTTGTACATGCACCCATTTGTTCCGTCGAAATAAAATCTATTAGCTCTTCCCTTGTCGGCGAGCGCCACTCCCCACTAGCACATGTAAAGTAATAGTTTTTCCCATTCTCCTCATTTCTGTAATAGCTTGTTTTTCCTTCAATATCAGAATTACAAACGCCAATTAAAAGTTCAAAAGCATTACGCCTTCTCCATGACCCATTATCACAAACAATGGAATCTCCATCAACCACTTCAACAGTCTTATTACGAGATTTATTGCAATAATCACCTACTGAATACTCTAGATTAATACAACGGATGGAAAAACTTTCCATTCCATCTCCCCAAAATGCATTCACTTCTATTGTATCAGAATCAAAAGACATTTTATATTGAAAATATGGTGCAGTTTTAAAGGTGTTATTTTTGTCCCAAGCCCAGAAACGGGTGTCATCGTGTACAAAAATTCCCTCATCCCAGCGACTTCCAGCAGGCAATGCCGAAAAACGAAAATCGTCTTTTCCAACTGCTACGGCTGTTCGCATTCCTATAACTGTACCTTTTGAAGGCCATCCATCCTTTGCCTTAAGGCTTTTCCCAACCCCTTCTCCACCATTATTTGCCTTTACATATTCAAATAAAGTATTCCACTGCGTTTCAGATGGGATGACCCAACCCGTCGGGCACAAATCATCATTCAACAAAACATCATGCCCATTATTTTTGGAACCCGGATAGAGTCTTCCGTACTTATCGCAATAAACACCTGCATCATCTTGCGGGCAAACACTTTCGTTAGTAATGTAATTTAGATTCTGCGCCATCCATAGTTGCCTTCCTATAACAACTTGCTTGTAGACTTGTTTATCCCTATTATCAACAAAGGTTTCACCAACATTCCAATCAAATTCCTCTTCAAGAGACTTTGAACTGCTTGAGATTATTTCTGAACTAGAGGAATGGTCTTTTTTTGAATTTGAAGATGTATCCTTTTTTGAATCTGAGGAAATTTCTTTCTCTATTTCCCCACTTAGTTCATCGTCATTTGAGCTTGTGCTACTAGAACTGCTACATGCTTCAAGGAAAAAAATGGCGAAAAGCACAACAAGTCCAAGCACAGATTTCCATCTGAAGTTCATTTTCACCTCTTTCACTTTTTCCCGAGCTGTTTCAGGCGGACCATGCAACGGCGCCAAAGGTCTATTTCCAGAGCGGGGAATCCCGATACCGTCTTACCGTCGGTTATGTTCCTGGTGACGCCCGCCTTAGCGGCGACCTTCACATTCCTGCCGATGGTGATATGGTCCGCCACCTTGGCCGCCCCTGCAAATTCCGAGCCATCCCCCACGGTGACGGACCCCGCCAAGGCGGACTGGGATGCCATAAACACATGGTTGCCGACCCTGCAGTTGTGGGCAATCTGGACCATAGAATCAAAATGACTGTCGTTTCCGATGGAGGTGGGCGAAAGGAAACCTGCGGCCACCACCGTATTCGCGCCGAAACTGCAGCGGTCCCCTATGCGGACCCCTGCCAGATGGGGAATCATGCGGCGCTCGCCCCTGTACTCGTAAAAACCGAACCCGCGGGAACCTATAACCGCCCCCGCCTGAAAAACACAGCCTGCACCAATTTCTACATGGGGGTACACCGTCACCGAAGATTCCAGAACGCAACCCGGGCCCAGTTTCGCACCGGCCATCACCACGCAGTTGGGGCCAATACGGCACCCTTCGCCTACAGAGCCTTCCACTACTGCCGTAGGGTGGATCACGGCACTTGCAGCAACAGAGCGGACTGTCTCGCCCACACTATCAGAGCTGTCGGCAGCGAAACGCTTCAAAAACTCCACCATGGCATGGTGTGGATTTTCCACAGGCACTAAAGCACGGACCTTCGGCAAACGGTCCTTCAACGCCATCATCGTCTCTTGGGACTCCGCCACGGCAACAGGCACAAAAAGCACTCCCGCACAGACCTTTGAGAGCACGGAATCAGAGAAACCCGGAACATTAGTATCGCTCTTGAAGTTATCGCCAACCCAAAAGCCCACATCGGCTACTCCCGCCGTCGAAAGCGGGGCAAAACCCATCACTTGAAAATCGGGAATCTCAGCCAGGGCATCTATAAATTGCCCATCCACAAACTTCCCGGAACGCAACCAGTCAAGGACAGCAGAAAACAACACCGGCTTCATCAGGGATCCAACGCAAGCATGTTCACCTGGGCGGCGTACTCGATGGTAACACGGTCCCCCACCTTGCCACTCAAATCCTCTCCGTCCAGCTGCAAGAATTCGTCCGGTTCCAGATGGAGTTCCAGGGACCTGACTTTTCTGGACTTAAGGAAATACTTCTTGTAGATGAAACCTATCAACGGAAGGTTACCGATGGCAATGGCCATCAAAAAATTATGCATGTTGGGCACATCCACCACTTCCAAGAGACCATCGGCCATGTTGGAACGGTAAAAGGGGTTCGCCCCACTGGCAAAGCTAGGGATATTCCCCACAATAACAGTCCTGTGCCCCGACAAATCCTGGGAAATTCGTTCACCAAAGGTATTCGCATACACCAGGGTGCCCTTCCTGAGCATATAATCCCTGTCGGCAAAGAACCGCTTCACGTAGTGGAGCTTGTTGGCCACTACGGAATTGGAGGCGATAGCTCCCGTGGCACGGTCCAGGTTGAAATCGTGGGCAATGCGGGCATCGATTCCCGCCGAAAAATAGTTGGCCAGGGCGAACTTGCCGTTCACCTTCCAGATATCGAAAGGTCTCGCCCCCGCAAGCACCAGCCTGCGCACCAGGAACAAGAGGCCACGATCTACGTAGGGTTTGTAAAGGTTCAGCACCCGGGCCAGGTCGTTTCCCGTGCCCAGGGGGATCAGTCCGATTTTCACCTTCTGGGAAAACCCGCCCAGAAGCATAGTGGAAAGCACCGCAGAAACGGTCCCGTCGCCGCCTACGGCCACCAGGGTTTCCGTCGATTCCAGGGCCTGCTGGATTTGCTCCCGCATGCCTTCGGCCCGTGTAAATTCAGCCTTCCATTCCTCCTGCTTGTAATCCATGGACGCCATGATTTCAGGGAGGAATTCAAAAATGACCTTCCCCTGACCGCCGCCGCTAATTGGATTAATGAGAAAATGGAACTTGTACATCTTAACTCTCTTTTTTCAGGAGTTCATCCTTCACTTCCAGGTAGCGCTCGACGCCCTCCCGGACATGGTGCATTTCCTCTTCGGACACGGCGCGTGAAATATGAGCTGGAGAGCCCACAATCAAGGATCCCGCCGGGAACTCGCGACCCTGGGTAACCAAAGTCCCCGCCCCCACGATACTGTTCTTCTTGATGTGGACGCCATCCATAATGACAGCCCCCATGCCCACCAGCACATCGTCGTCGATAGTGCAGCTGTGAATCACGGCATTATGGCCTATTGTAACCCGGTCCCCTATCTTAACAGGAACGTCTGTGGAGACATGGATAGACACATTGTCCTGGATATTGGTCTGCTCGCCCACCACGATGGGGGCAATGTCCCCCCGCAGAACAGCATTGTAAAAGATAGAGGAGTCATCACCTATCTTCACATCGCCAATAAGGCGAGCCCCCTCGGCAAGGAAAACATTCTTCCCCACCTCGGGCCTTTTTCCCTTATATTCGATTATGGACGCCATACTGACAATGTATAAAATTTACTGTCAGTCATCGACCCACTTGTAATCGAACTTGAACTTATAGCCCGCATGGGGTTCAGATCCGCAATCCTTGTCGCATCCGTTGTTCCCAGGATCGAATTCGATGCCGCGGTCACCGTAGTTGAACTTGTGCTCGACAAAATCCCGCTTGGGAACGCTCTTGTCCTTCGCGTTCGGGGTCACTTCAGACGAACCCTTCAGCACCTTGGCAAAGTTCTCGTAGGGCCAGAAGATGCTGTGGTTCGGCCGGATATCGTAATCCTTGCCTGCCGCCTTCAGCTGGAGCGTAATGCCCTGGCTGCCCATCTCGTAAGAATAGATGGTGTGATCTCCCGGTACGGAATTGTCGTCATGGTTCATGTCGCGGTCAGTCCATTCCTCGTAGATAATCGTGTTGCCTGCACCTACCGAGCCACCTTCATAGAAGTAGTAGGTGTACTGGTGGATCGGAGCGTTCCTGGTGTTGGTGCCCTCGTAGAAGATGGCGTCCGTCACAAAGTCTTCACGATGGGCCTTGCTGTAATGCCACAGGTATTCCGTACCGCGTCCTGTCATCTGGAACTGGAACTTGATACGGCCCACGCTCCGGGTGGCCACATTGGAGCCATTCGAGAACACATAGGTATTGCCCGCCTTGGCGTAGGCATACACCCTGTAGGTGTAGTAGAGAGAACCGCCACCCACCTTATCGGTGAAAGTTTCTTCGCCAGGGCCAAGCACCTTCACAAGGGTGATACCGTTGCTCAGGGCATAGCCGTCCTGGGGCTTTACGGTAGTAGGCTCCATGAAGTACTTGGTCAGGGAGGGGTTGTTGTAGTTCCTGCCCCCTTCGGCGCGGAGAACCACATACCCAAGGATTCTCGGGTCAGTCTTGTTTGCCACCCAGTTCAAAATGATGGCATTCCGATCGCTATTGCGGCCCAGCACCAAGTCCGTGGGGGCGGTAATCAGGGAACGGAGAACCAGGTGGTAGGTGGTGGAATCACCCTTTTCGGAGTACACCACCATCTTCAAGGTGTCGGCGCTTGCCGCAGACAGGTTCGCCACGCTGAACTTGAACACCATGGCCACCGCATCGGCTCCGGAACCCTTGATTCCTTCGGCAGTCACGGGCACCCTGGTATTGCCGGAGTACACGTTCATGCCGCCGTTCACCTTCACGGGTTCCACCGTAGTGACGTTCACCGTAACGTTTGCCCCCCTGATGGAGTCAGTGACAAACAGGGAGTCCACGCAGAGCAGGCCTTCCATGCGGCAGCTCCTTGCCACGGCCACATCCTTACCCTCGGAAATGTCGTGAACCGCAATCTTTGCGATGTTGGACTTGGTAGAAACCTCTCGGACATTGGGATTCGGGTCCACATTGTCCTCAAGGCCGTCGCCGTCGGTATCCTTCAGGGCAGGGTTGGTAAAGAAGGGCCCCACCTCTGCAGAATCCACAACCACCGCCACGGTATCGTAGCCTCTGACATGTTCCGGCTTGATATACTTGATGGTGTATGGACGGAAGCACTGGGCACCAACACTGCTAAGCTCCAGGTCCCTGCAGGGCACCGAGATATCGTACTTGGCTCCCTGATGGTGATAGACAAAGCAGTATTTGTGCTTGGAGTCCACCTTGACCATCATGGTGTCCGTTGTTTCGCAAACACCGGCCCTCAGCATGGGCACACTGACGCTGTCATAGGTGTAGGCAATCTTGGTCCAGCCGTTGATTTCATCGAAATCGGGAATCTGGTCGCCATCGCTATCCACCTTCTCGTCGCTGATGCCCAGCATATTTTCCATGCTGGCGGGCACGTGGTCGTGGTCACGGTCCTCGTTGTACATGAACTGCACCTGGTCTCCGGCACCCACAATCACGCTATCCATGTTAAAACTGCCAATCTGCAGAGAGCGGACAATGGCCACCGTAGGGTCCGAAGCCTTCACGATGGACACGAACCAGCAGGCCGTATCGCCATCTGCCGTGGCATAAGAAAGGTCACCCAAGCTCTTGAGGCCGTAACGGACTTCGTCACCCACCTTCAGGGAATCCTGCTGGAAGGGAACCTTCAAGATGTTCAAAATTTCGGAGAGGGAAACCGGCTTGTGGAAATCGTCCTTGCCCGAGTAGGCCTCGTTATACCGGAAATTGGTAGATACACGGTATTCGCGGACACGGTCCGTGCTGTTTCCGTAGTACACGCCGTTGTCGATGGTGATCCGGGCCGTACTGGCCGACGCCTTGGTGTAGGCCTCGGTAAAGTCACTGGTCCTGCCGTCATATTCGGTAGTAATCTTGAAAGCACTTGCCGAAAGGAATATGGCACCCGGATTGAAAACCAGGTTGGTCAGGGCATCCAGAGGAAGCCCGCCCTTCCAGAACTGCAAATCCTTGGATTCACCGGGAGCAAGGGTGATATTGGTCCACTTGTCCTCGCCTGCCCCGTCACCTACAGCAAGTTCGGCGATAATCTGAATATCGCCGGAAGGCGTATAGGTACTGGCATTCAAGAGCAGGTTCCCGATAGTAAAGGCCACCTTCCCCGTATTGGTAATACGGGCCTGCATGCTGATGGTGCCACCCGTAATGGACTCACCCTGAGTCATGGCCTCGGTGATAGCCTGGTTGTAGTTCCTGGTTATGGAACTAGACTGGCTCTCCGTCATGGTGTGGCCCGTGCTAGTCGTGTAGCTTCCGTTATAGCCCACATTCACCAAGAATGTGGGACTGGAAGAAGCGTAACCGCCCTGGATACCGACACTCCAGGCATGCATCAGGGAGGCCGACCGGGTCTCGCTATTGCTCACGCCTGTCGTAGTCTGCACCGCTTCCCCTTCGGAAATGGTGGTGGACTTGGTCGTCCCGCTACTGGTGGTACGGGTAAGCGTCACAGAAGGCGTCATGGTCATGGTCACTTCCAGCTTGGGCAAATCCGCCACGTTGGGGTTCCAGACCGTCGGGTTCTGGGGGTTGAACAGGTTCATCTCGGTGCCGTCATTGTAGCCGTCACCGTCGGTATCGGTCATGCGGGGGTTGGTTCCGATCTTGTACATTTCATCTACATCGGAAAGCCCGTCGCCGTCGGTATCGCTCTTGCTGTTCATCTTGACAAAGTCGATGTATTCCACATCCCTCAGGTAGAACAGGAAACTGCCGACACGAGGGCCGGACTGGACATTTACAGACAGCTTTTCGGCATCGTAATAGTCCGTCTTGAAAGACACCTCGGTATTGGCCAGAGGCACCCGGTCAAAGGCCTTGAGGCCATAGCCCGCAATGAACAGGGAGTCCGTCTCGCCACGACGGTCCTTCGGGAAATTGAGGGAATCGATTCCCAGGAGCCCCGCCGTGTAGGTGGAGTCCTTCTTGAAGATAAAGTAGGCCTGGCCGGCGAATGAAGTAAGCGAAAGGGCCAGGACCGCTGATGTAATGATACGGTAATTCATGATGGGCCTCCTTACTTTCCGGTAACGGCGATCGCCTGTTGAATTTTTGTGTTACCGATTTCAAGCTTGATTACAAAGTTTCCCTTGGGCAAGTCCAGGTAATCCAGCGAAATGGATGTGACTCCCCTGGAAACATACAAATTACCTTTCCCGATTACAACGCCCTGCACGTCCAGCACAGCGAATTTGGCGTCTCCACCCTGCCTCGAGAACACGGACAGGGTCTGGTTTTTGGAATTCCAACCAAGGCGAGTCCCGGCGTAGGTGATGTTGTTCGGGATTGCCGAAGGCGTCTCCGAAGAACTGGGCGGCTCGACAGACGAACTGGACGGCGTTACCGAACTGGAAGACATCTGTTCAGGGGTCCTATCGGGTTCATCGGATCTTTCCTCGTC
The DNA here is from genome assembly GCA_946414075.1 of uncultured Fibrobacter sp. Lineage (GTDB taxonomy): Bacteria > Fibrobacterota > Fibrobacteria > Fibrobacterales > Fibrobacteraceae > Fibrobacter. The sequence continues at coordinate 689 of CAMKNA010000019.1, read as the reverse complement.
TTCCTTCTCGTCTTCATCGTAAATGTTGGAACTGTCATTGGGGTTTGCCTGGAAGGTAAGGGTCCTGACGGACTCCACCAGGAATTCCTCGACAGAACCATCCTTCATGGTAATCCGAACAAGTCTTGCAAAGGAGGCGTCATTGCCCAAAAGCACCGCCGAGGTATCTACCCTGGCACGAAGCGGAGAGTGATTATCAGCAGCAAAGGCGGCACAAATACTGAAAACGGCCACCATCATCGATATCTTGATTAGCGTTTTCATTTTGGGTTCCTCTCTTTTTCAGACAGCACATGCTATCCGGGTACACCCAAAATATATATCGGCAGATTTATAAAAACAAATATATAATTTCTTTGTTTTTAATCAATATATGTTATAATTCTTAGAGTTTTGGGAAATAAAGACAAAAAAAGCCACTCCGATTACTTCGGAGCGGCTTTTTTAGACAAATAATTCGAATTACTTCACTTGCTTCGCGAAGGAATCCTTCAGATCCACCGTACGGTTGAACACCAGGTGCCCCGGCTTGGAATCTTCGCTGTCCAGGCAGAAGTAGCCCTGGCGCATGAACTGGAAGCGGTCTTCCAGCTTGGCGTCAGCGAGGCTCGGTTCCACCTTGGCCTGCTTAATGACCATGGATTCCGGGTTCAGGTAGTCGTGCCAGTCTTCGCCCTCGGGAACCGCGG
>CAMKNA010000018.1 GCA_946414075.1 uncultured Fibrobacter sp. | reverse complement strand
CCACGAATTCCTTGCGTTCGCGGATTTCCGGGAAGGCATCGCCCATCGTGTCGGCAAGCACCTGCACGAGCTGGCAAATGAACGGCTTCTTCTGGCCGAGCAGGCGGGCAAAGCGGCTTGCGCGGCGGAGGATGCGGCGGAGCACGTAGCCACGGCCTTCGTTGGAGGGAAGTGCGCCGTCGGCAATGGCGAAAGAAATCGCGCGGATGTGGTCGGCAATCACGCGGTGCGGAGTACCGGCTTCGCCATCGTTGTACGGCACGCCAGAGAGTTCAGCAATCTTAGCGATAATCGGGGTGAACACGTCGGTGTCGTAGTTGCTGGTCTTGCCCTGGAGAATAGCGCAGATACGTTCAAAACCCATACCGGTATCGACGTTCTTGGCCTTCAGCGGAATCAGGCTGCCATCGCTCACGCGTTCGTACTGCATGAACACGTTATTCCAAATTTCAATATAGCGGTCGTTTTCGCCGTTCACGCCCTTGATCGGGTCCTTGAACGTTTCGGCCTGCGTAGCGAGGTCGCCGCGGTCGTAATGGATTTCGGAGCAGGGGCCGCACGGACCGGTGTCGCCCATTTCCCAGAAGTTGGAGTGAGCGTCAAAGCGCATGATGCGGTCATCCGGGAGGCCGGACACGTCCTTCCAAATCTGCCAGGCTTCGTCATCGTCCTGGTAGACGGTTGCGAAGAGGCGTTCCTTCGGGAGCTTCCACACTTCGGTCAGGAGTTCCCAAGCCCAGGAGATGGCTTCTTTCTTATAATAGTCACCGAAGCTCCAGTTACCGAGCATTTCGAAGAAGGTGTGGTGGTAGTTGTCGCGGCCCACCACGTCGAGGTCGTTGTGCTTACCGGACACGCGGAGGCACTTCTGGCTGTTGCATGCGCGCTTCCAGCCCTTCGGATTGTCGCCCAGGAAGATAGCCTTGAACTGGTTCATGCCCGCGTTCGTGAACATGAGCGTCGGGTCGTCATGCGGAACCACCGGCGAAGAACGCACAAAGAGGTGGCCCTTGGATTCAAAGAACTTGATAAAGGATTCGCGCACCTGCGCAGAAGTCATAGTAGGCATATCGTGTCCCTTTTATTTTTCGGGCGTAAATTTAGAAATACTGCACCCACCAAATCATCATTTTGCACCTAGAACCAGCCTTCTGTGCCATTTTACAATTTCGTAAACAAATATTTACAAAGTGACATAAAAACTTTTCTCCTTCCTTGAAAAAAGATTATATAATAACACGAAGGGAGACGAACTATGACAAGATTATTCAAAACGGCCCTTTGGGGGAGCCTGTGCCTTTTTGCTCTCTTCATGGCAGCGTGTTCCGCATCGGGCGGCGAGGAGACCGTCGGCTCCGTTTTCAACAATAAAGAAGACCCTTCTGCGCTGTCTTCCGGCAGCACCACATCATCTGCCAGCCCAGAATCTTCCACATCTGCCCCAACATCTTCCGCAAAAACGTCTTCTGAAGACTCCTCTAGCAACTCACAGTCCGGTGAAGGAGGCAGCATTAAGCCAACTATCACATGTCCAAGCGATCATCCCGTACTGGATACCTGGGGGGACTGCCACTCTTGTGATGATTACAACTCCTTCAGCACAAACGATCAAGAATCCTGTGAGCAAATTTGCAACGGAAAAAACGGAACAACAAAAAGGGTTAATGATTTTTACTCCTGCAAATTAGCAACGTGCCCTGGAGACAAACCCCTAATGGACACATGGGGCGATTGCAAATCCTGCAAGTACGACGGGCCCGTCAGGGGGGATACGGCATCCTGTTCCAAATGCTCCAACAGAAAGATGCAAGATGGCTACTGCGTCGTTGCCAGCTGCGAAGGCCGGCCTCTATTAGATGACGACGGTTTCTGTTATCCCTGCTCCACATCACTATCCGTGCAGACCGTAAAGGGAGAGTGTACCTCTAAATGCCCCAACAGGCGCGAGAACGGTTCATGGTCCTACGGGGAAGGAGCCAACAAAATCGAAGGCACATGGTGCTATTACGACAGCGAAGGGTCAGAATAAACCATAACTCCATGTCCATCAAACGATTACAAATTCGCTGTCGTTTTTATCAAAAAATCGTCTCTGACAAAAGCAAAATCAAGCCTCCAGCGGCCGTTCAAACATGCACCCGCAATTGCTATATTGCCCCTTGTAATTGAACAACAAAACAAGAAGTCTCAGCCCGCAAAGCAACACTTGGTCCGGGCGAGCAAAGAGGAAAAATGACTGACGCATGGAAGGGGTTCGTAACAGGACTTTGGCAGAGCGAAATTAATGTAAGGGATTTCATTCAAAGGAACTACACCGCCTACGAGGGAGACAAGTCCTTCCTGGCCGGCCCGACAGAGGCCACCAACAAACTCTGGGGCGAGCTGCAGAAGCTCCAAGCCGAAGAACGCAAAAAGGGCGGTGTGCTGGACATGGACACCGAGATCGTCTCGGGCCTGAACTCCCACAAGCCAGGCTACATCAACGAAAGTCTCAAGGATCTGGAAAAGGTCGTCGGCCTCCAGACCGACAAGCCCCTGAAGCGCGCCTTCATGCCCTTCGGCGGCATCAAGATGGCCGAGGAATCCTGTGAGCAGTACGGCTACAAACCCAGCGCAGAACTCCACAAGATCTTTACCGAATACCACAAGACCCACAACCAGGCGGTGTTCGACTGCTACACTCCCGAGATGCGCGCCGCCCGCAAGGCCCACCTACTTACGGGCCTTCCCGACACCTACGGTCGTGGACGTATCGTAGGCGACTACCGCCGTCTCGCCCTGTACGGTATCGACTACATCATCGAGCAGAAACAGAAAGACCTGGCCCACATCGGTGACGGCACCATGATCGACGAGGTGATCCGCCTTCGCGAGGAAGTGGCCGAACAGATTCGCTCCCTCAAGGGAATCAAGGCCATGGCCGCAAGCTACGGCTTCGACATTTCTAAGCCCGCCACTAACGCCCGCGAGGCATTCCAGTGGCTCTACTTCGGGTATCTCGCTGCCATCAAGACCCAGAACGGCGCCGCCATGAGCGTGGGCCGCATTTCAACATTCCTCGACATCTATATTGAACGTGACCTGAAGAACGGAACACTTACCGAAACCGACGCCCAGGAACTGGTGGACCACATGGTCATGAAGTTCCGCATGGTCAAGTTCGCCCGTATCGAGACTTACAACCAGCTGTTCAGCGGCGACCCGGTGTGGGCAACTCTCGAAGTGGCCGGCATGGGCCAAGATGGCCGTTCCATGGTCACCAAGAGCGACTTCCGCTTCTTGCACACCCTGGAAAACATGGGACCGTCTCCGGAGCCCAACCTCACCGTGCTCTACACCAAGAGGCTCCCCAAGAACTTCAAGGAATACGCCGCCTACATCTCGGTGACCACAAGCTCCATCCAGTACGAGAACGACGATGTGATGCGCCCCATCTGGGGAGACGACTACAGCATCTGCTGCTGCGTGTCCGCCACCCAGACCGGCAAGGAACTCCAGTTCTTCGGCGCCCGCGCCAACCTGGCCAAGGCCCTGCTCTACTCCATCAACGGAGGCAAAGACGAAGAGGGCGGCCTGGTGCCCGGCATGCAGATTGGTCCGGAACTTACTCCCGTAACCGGCGAGTACCTGGACTATGACGAAGTCATGCACAAGTACGACATCATGCTGGACTGGCTCACCGAAGTCTATGTGAACGCCCTGAACCTGATCCACTACATGCACGACAAGTACTACTACGAGTCTGCAGAACTGGCATTCATCGATACCGACGTGCGCCGCACATTTGCCACAGGTATCGCAGGCTTTAGCCATGTGGTAGACAGCCTCTGCGCCATCAAGTATGCCAAGGTGAAGGTCATCCGCGGCGAGAACGGCCTGGTGAAGGACTTCCAGATCGAAGGAGACTTCCCCCGGTATGGAAACGACGACGACCGTGCAGACGATATCGCCGTATGGCTCCTGAAGGAATTCATCGCCAAGGTGAGAAAGCACCACACCTACCGTAACGCCGAACCCACCACATCTATCCTTACGATTACCAGTAATGTGGTTTACGGCAAGGCTACGGGTGCGCTGCCCGACGGTCGCCCGGCCCATGCGCCTTTCGCTCCCGGCGCAAACCCGAGCTACGGCGCCGAAAAGAGCGGACTTCTGGCTTCGCTCAACTCTGTCGCCAAACTCCCGTACGAATATGCGCTCGATGGCATCAGCAACACCCAGACCATCAGCCCGAACGCTCTCGGCCACAGCGACGAGGAACGTTCCCAGAAACTGGTGACCGTGATGGACGGCTACTTCGAGCAGGGCGCACACCACCTGAATGTGAATGTGTTTGGCGTGGAAAAGCTCCTGGACGCCCAAGCCCACCCGGAAAAGCCCGAGTACGCCAACTTCACCATCCGCGTGTCTGGCTACGCCGTCAAGTTCCTGTCGCTGACCAAGGACCAGCAGGACGACGTCATCAGCCGCACCTGCCATGGAGTGTTGTAGGTCACGCCTACTGAAAAATGACCACAAGTGAAGTCAACGCTCTCATCAAGAAGCTCTCGCCCTTTCTGGACGAGAGTTCCGAGGTGTTCCGGGAGTTGGCCGTCTTTTTTGGCGAAGGTGGAAAGATCGATGTGCACCAGGACGACCTGCAAAAATTCCTGGGCCGTAAGCGCCTTTTCCGCGTGATACGCCTGAAGGGAGAAAGCTACAAGGACTGTGTCTACCAACTGGTGGACAACCACCCTGAAAGTCTAGACGCCTTGGGAATGCTCCGGTACTACAAGGCCCCCGCAGGCCCTGTACGCTGGGAACATGTGGAGGCCGCCGAAATCGCCATGGGACAGGAACTGACCATGAACGCCTACGGATGGGCCCCCGACGCCTGGACCCTTTTCGAGAGCGCCGACGGCGAGACAGAAGGCAAGCCCGATCACGAGATGGTGGCCATCCTCGCCTTCGATTACGGCGACTAAGGTTTCACGAATTCAAAGAAGGCAACACCCGGCAGCTTGGCCTTGCTGCGGCCTTCCAGGTATTCCTTAAAGGGAATTTCCAGCACCTGCTTCTTGTAAGCGGCATGACGGAACATGGGAAGCTCGCCTGGTGTGAGCACCATAAATCCCGTGTGGGTGGCATCCAAGTTTTCCATGGGGGCCACAAGCCCAACACCCAGCACCTTCATGGGGCCTTCGTAAACCTTGCCGGCCCATTCAACAGCCTTGTCGTAAGGCAGGTAGCGGATCTCCACCGTAGGGTCCGCAGACTCCTTACCGTCCACCAGGTACGACAGCTTTTTCTTCTTGAAAAACTCATTCTTACCGATGGTCTTGACCACCACCGTATCGCCCGGCATGGGGAGCTTGCGAGTAAACCTTGTATCGCTTGCCCAATCGGCCAGCAGATAATGCTTGCGGTGGTTGTAATCGATAATTCCATCCTTGTAGCGGATATTCTGAAGCACTTTGAAAAGGGAATCCTCGCTGGTGGCCAGGGCCAGAGCCAGGGCATGTTCAATATAAGTCACGCAATCCACAGAATCCATGTAGACTATGGGCTTGGTCTCGATGGAATCCAGGTACCCCTCACCCATGGGGCCAAGCAGATAGGGAATCCCCTGCATCTTGCGGGAGAAGTATTCCAGGCGTGCGTCTAGCCCGCGAATGTCCTGGGCGCCGAGCCACATTTCCTTCATCTTCAGAAGAGAACCGTAATCGTCGCTGGTGGCGTAAACAAGGCGCATCCACAGGGTGTCCAGCACATCCTTCAAAGTCGCGTCCTTGTTCTTGCCCGTCTCATTCAGGTACATGGCCACTGTCAGGGTGTCCCCGTCCATCGGGAACACATAACCTACCAGGCCGTGGGCCTCGCCGATGAACCCCGTCTTAAAGCGGGTGAGCCAGGGGTACTTCAGGTCTACCATGCGCTTGCTGCCCGTGCCGATTTTAGGGCCTGCAAAGCTGTTGATGTAAAAATCCTTTCTCGGGTGCCGGGCCATCTTCGCCAAGAGCTCCGTCTCAACGGAAGGCTTAAGCTTGTTCTTCGGCGAAAGGCCGCTGCCGTCCCACACCTCGTAATCTTCAAAGCTCAGGCCTATTTCCGAAAGGAACTTTTCCTCCAGCTTCTTGCCGTTCTCCACATTACCCTTGCCGAGAATCTTGCCGCCCATGTTGCGGAAAAGGCTTTCGGCGTGGTAGTTCTGGCTACGCTGATTGATTTCATCCAGAATACTCAGGAAGGGCGCCGCCGAAAAGATGAACCGCTTAATTTCGATACCCTGGGGAACAAGGGGATCTTCTACGAAGGTAATGCCATTCTCCTTGAGCATGTACAGGAACGCAGCCCGAAAGTACCCCACGGGATTTCGAATCGGGAGCACCAGGCTTGCCGAATCCACATCCTGCCCAATAGTTCCGCCCAAAGTGATGACGGACTTTACAGGGTCCAGGGCCCAGGTCCATTTTTTCTTCTTTCCGGGCACCGTCTTCAAATCGTTCTTGACCGTCACATAGCCTACATCGGGCAAAATGGAAACGATAGCCGAATCGCCCTCATTTTCACCAGGCTTGAAACGGATCATGGTGCAGTTGTCGTTGAAATCCAGCGGGGCGATTTCGGCACCATACCAGGCGTCGTAAAAATTCTTGCGCCAATGTTCCGCCTTCCAAGGACCATCATAAAAGCTTGTATCCAGATCAATTGTTCCACGGATGGTATCGACACCAAGAGCATGGATAGAATCTACCATGGCATCAATCATGTAGAACGGGTCCGCATAGTAACGGCCCGAAAAGTTCGGGTCCCCTTCGCCACGAATCTGGATTGATCCTAGGAATTTTTTCTGCTGGACGCTCCCCATTAGGGAAATCTTCGTTTCCGGCGCATAGTCCAACGGCAAAAAATGAAGAGCCGTCGCCGTAGTCAATGTCTTGAGGGTGCTGGCCGGAGTGAACTTCTCGTCGCCACGAATGTTCGCCAGTTCCTTGCCACTCTGCACAGACCGTATAGAAATTCCCAAACGGGAACCCGGCACCACGGAATCCACAAAGGTCTGGTAAGGCGCCAAGTCCAGATAGGCAAACAGGGGCGAAAGCGCAAAGGCACAGAAAAGAAGACTACGGAAAAACTTCATAAAGCTATCTCTTCCGGATGAGCATGGACAGCACCATGCCGCCCACAGCGGCCACCGCCGCAATGGCAACCACCAGGACAAAGACCAAGATCGAGCCGCCCTGCTCTTCAGCGGGAACTGCCATGGACTGGGGGACAACTTCTTCCACAGGCGCAAGCAACAGTTCCTTGATATGGGAAACTGCGCTAGACTTGGAGAGCGTTTCGGTATAGCCGAGAGACTGATTGATTTTCTGGTGGGTGTTCCAAAACAGCTCTACCACCTGGTCTTCAACAGCCGAAAGCGAAGAAGCATCCCTAAGCACATCGCCCAAGGCGTTGGAGAACTCAATCAAGATACCCTCGATAGCCACCCACTCGGGAATATTCGGGAAGGACTTCCCGTTCTTCATGGTCTCGATAATCTTGGAATAGCGGGCATCCTTGTCCCAGATGTTCACGATGCTCTCGTCGGCAGGCAGGAACCCCACCTGACGAGTGTAGGCATCCATATTGTCGGCCCGGAGCAAGTAGCAGAGCAGTCTTTCAGCAGATGCCTTATGCAACTTGGGCATCACCAGGTGGCTCCCGCCTACAAAAGAAACGATTCCCTTGTCACCTTCCAGGGGCTCTACGATGACAACGCCGGCTTCGGTAATGGGGGCATCCTTCAGACCTCCATCTTCGCTCTCTATTTCCATCTGGCGGATAATTTCGGAAGTGCCGTACAGCACCAGCTGTCCACCCCTGATAAAGCGTTCCGTGTTCTGTACGGAATTTTCGTCCAGACCGTGGGGCGACAGTCCCCTATCACCAAATATCCTGATGTAATAGGCTAGTCCTGCCAGAGTGGCAGAATCCAGCAAGCCGCTGCGGTAACCAGCGGAATCCTTCACCAGAAAGTCCCCGCCAAAGCTCCAGATGAACGGAGCCATGTGCTGCGGGCCTGTCCAGTCACCCTTTCCGGGTAGGGCGAAAGGCGCTACGGTAGAATCTTTTTTGGCAAAAGCCCGAAGCACACCCAAAAATTCCGGATAGGAATCCACTTCCTCCTTTTGGAGAGAGAGTTCTTTCCAAAGCTTCTCGTTAGCGTACAGGGCTCTCACATCCACAAACCAGGGGAAGGAATACACCAGAGTGTCGTGAGCCACACGGGCCGCCTTGAAACTTTCCTTGAAGAACCGGGTAGCACCAACCTGCTCCAAGTACGGATCAAGGGGGGCAAGGTTTCCCGAAGAAGCGAAGTAAGGAACCCAGGTGGAGCCCAGCTGTAGAACATCCGGACCGGTCGCGCCGTCCGAAGCCGCACCTTCCGAGCCGCCCAGCACAGTCGATATTTCGGCGAAAGCCTCACCCCAGTTCAAAAAGCGGATGTTCACCGGAATCTTCGTTTCGCGCTGGAACTTCTTCACAATACGGGAAACGGCCCTCCGGGAACCGAGACCGTTGTCCATGACCCAAAGCGAAAGGGTATCGCCGCCAGGCACGCCGAAACCAGCGGCCCACGCGACACCAGCCAGGGACAGCGCCAACGACACGAATATATTTCTCAACGACCTGCTCATTTGGCGAAACGCTTAAAGTCCTCGAAGAAACTCGGGTAGGTCTTGTTCACGCAGGCGGGGTCCAAAATCTTGATGGGCACGCCGCCCAGGGACACCAGGCTAAAGCACATGGCCATGCGGTGGTCGTTGTAAGTCTCGATGGAAGCTCCCTGGAGTGCCTGTGGCGGCGTCACCGTGATGGAGTCCATAGATTCACGGACTTCGGCACCTACCTTGCGGAGTTCCGCCGCCATAGCAGCGATGCGGTCCGTCTCCTTCACACGCCAGCTGGCGATTCCTGTAATGGTCATAGGGCCGTCGGCAAAAAGCGAGAGCACCGCCAGCGTCATGGCGGCATCTGGAATTTCCACAGCGTTGAATTCCCCGAGACTCTTCAGCTTGCCCTTGGGACCTTTGCATTCCACCCAGTCGGGGCCAAGGGTCACCTGTACACCCATCTTCTCCAGTACATGCACAAAGGCAAGGTCACCCTGGATACTTTCGGAGCCCATGCCCAGAACCTTGACGCAACCACCCGAGATGGCGGCGGCGGCCAGGGGGTAGCTTGCCGAACTGGCGTCGCCTTCAACGGTATAGTCTCCCGGACTCTGGTAAACACCCTTGGGCACATAAAAATCGGTAAGCCCTTCGTGCTTGACCTCTATCCCGAAACGCTTCATCACATCTAGGGTCAACAGCACATAGGGCACCGAAATAAGTTCACCCTCTACATGTATATGTAAAGCTGCGTTACAATAAGGGGCACAAATCAAAAGAGCTGTCAGGTACTGGCTTGAAATATTCCCGCGCACATTGACCGTTCCGCCCCTGAGACCACTGGCCTTGATATGCACCGGCGGGTAGCCCTCGGTTTCCATGTACGAAATGTCCGCACCAAGACTCTGGAGGGCTTCCACCAAATCCAGGATGGGGCGTTCACGCATGCGTTCCTCGCCCATCAGGGAGAACTCCCCGTGACCCAGCGTCAGGGCCGCCGTCAGGGAGCGCATGGCCGTACCTGCGTTGCCGAGGAAAAGTTTTGCAGAGTCACCGTCAGGGGTGGCGGGGGCGTCGATGGGACCCGCGTTTCCAGAGACCACTGCTTCCGAAAAATCTTCCGAAAAGTCAATCTTCACGCCCAGCTTCTGGAGGGCTTCGCCCATGTAGCGGGTGTCGTCACTCTTGAGCAGGTTGTGCAGCCGGGTTTCTCCTGCCGCCAGGGCCGAAATCAGGAAAGCCCGGTTCGTGATGCTCTTGGAACCCGGCAGCCGAATGGTCCCCTCGAAGGACTTGAAAGCGGGCAACTGTTCAAAACTGGGTCGGAACTGAAATTCATCCATATGCAAAAATTATAAATTTTTTATGGAGCGAATGTTTGCCACGAGGAACCTATGGAACCTGAAATCACCACCAAGGAATTTGAAGTCCGCTTTTCCGATTGCGACCTGCACAGCCGACTGAAACTGTCCAACCTTTTCCTGTTCATGGAAGAGACCGCCATCGCCGACGCCGAGCTGAACGGATTTGGGCTCTGGAAGATGATGAAGGCTGGCTACACCACGGTCATCACCCGCATCAAGCTCAGGATCCTACACGTTCCCGTGTGGGGCGAAAAAATCAGCATATCCACCTGGGCCAAGGAATTCTACAAGGACAAGGTGTGTCTCAAGGACTATTCCATTTTGGACGCCCGCGGAAACGCCATTGCCCAGGCCACATCGTCGTGGCTACTGGTGAACCTGAAGACGGGCAGGTCCGAGAATCCGGCCAGCAGCCCCTACCCCATCCCGCTTTTCCCGGGCAAGAACGCCCTGCCCGAGATGATGGACATTCTGGACCCAAGCATTGACCCTGCGGTGGTACAGCAAGAAACCGCCCACTACAGCGACCTGGACATGAACCAGCATGTGAACCACTGCCGTTATGTAGACTGGGTTACCGATGTACTCAGCAAGGAAGAAATCAAGGATCGCGGCATCCGTTCCATACAAATGAATTATATCCAGCAGATTCCCCTAGGCGAGAAGGTGAACCTGGTGCGGTTCAAGAACACCAACCACCACGCCTACATTTTCGGCATGAACGCGGCCGACATGACCAGGTGTCATTTCCAGGCACGCATCGGATTCAGGGACTAGGGCAGGCCGCTCCGATCCATCGGAACCGTGCCAAGCCCCTGCCACAGTTCAAAGCCAACGCTCCCGTCCCGGTCCGTGCGGAAAAACCGAAGGGAATCGCCCAGCACATATCTTAGCTTCTGCACGACGGACTCCGCCGGATGCCCGTAAGGGTTTCCATCGCCCACACTTACCACCGCGTACTCCGGCATGACCTGTGCAAGGAACGCAAGTCCGCTACTGCCCGCCGACCCGTGATGTCCCACCTGGAGCAGGTCCGCCGAAAGGGTCGGCGACAATTCCAGAAGTTCCCGCTCGCCCAGGCTGTCCAGGTCCCCCGTCAAGAGGGCTGAACCCGCTCCCCACGAGACATTCAGGACCAGGCTCCCGTGGTTTCCGTCCACCGTTTCGTAGTCCGGCGGCCACAGCACCCTGATGTCGGGCATTTCCGCTGACAACGAGTTGCCCGCCGACCCGAGTTGTACAACGTCACCCCGTACCAGCGTGTCCACTGGAATACCCCGCTTGTGGACCACGTACAGCACGCTGTCCCGCCAGATTCCGCCCGCCGTATCCGGCCCCACGAAAAGGCGCTTTATGCGGACCGGCGACTTCTCGGATAGAGAACCGTCCACAAACCCGCCTACATGGTCTCGGTGGTTATGACTCAGCACCACCCACTCCAGCTCATCCACACCCCGGACCCGAAGGCTGTCCCCCACTCCCGCCGAATCAGGTCCGCTGTCGTAAAGGCCGTACCGACCGTCAAACTCCAACAGCACAGCAAGGCCCTGCCCAACGTCAAGCACCGTCACACGCAGGGGCGACTCCTCTTCTCCCCTGTCAGAAACCCAGGTACACCCCAAAAAGAACAGCACAATCGCCGATAAAAAACGAGCCATAAAGCCTCCTCGGTAAAAGCCCCCTTTACCGTTATAGACGCTTTTTTTGCACCAAAAGAGCCTGGAAAATAAAATTTTGCTATCTTTCCACCACAATGGCTAGCAAGCCTCTGGAGAAACTATGCAGTTACCCAAGTACAAAAAGAAAAAGCGCATCAAGCTGAAAATTTGCCAGGAACCTGGCTGCGGTCGCGAATTCTGGGGCCACCCCATCGCCAAGTACTGCGAATTGCACCGTGACATCAAGCAGCGCCAAAAACAGAAAAAGAGCCTGGACAGCATCGAGTCCAAGAACATCATCTTCCGCCATAACTACACGGAAGCTATGGACCTGACCTTCAAGTGCTGCCTGGAAGGCTGCGATGAAAAGTTCACCATCAAGGTATTCCCTAAGCAGACGGTCTACCCCCGATTCTGCATGGAGCACAGGAACGACTTCAAGCGCGAAAACTTCCTGCGCATCATGGCAAAAAAGGGCTAAATTTAAGGGCCACCCTTGAAATTCAGGGTAGCTTTTTTATATTTGGCTCACACTCACGGTGGGTGTAGCTCAATTGGTTAGAGTCCCAGATTGTGATTCTGGATGTTGTCGGTTCGAGTCCGGTCACCCACCCTTAAAGATCCCGCAAGAAATTGCGGGATTTTTTATTTGCCTTTTCAAAACAAGGAAGCCTCCGAACAAGTCGGAGGCTTTTCCTTTGATTTGCTTTTGCAGCGCTCTTACGAGAGTCGGCTAATCATATACCCAGCGCAGACTGCGGTACCGATCACACCGGCCACATTGGGGCCCATGGCGTGCATCAGCAAGAAGTTCTGCGGGTCATACTTGGCACCTTCCACCTGGGACACGCGAGCAGCCATCGGCACGGCGGACACGCCAGCAGAACCGATAAGCGGGTTCACGGGGTTCTTCGGAGAGCACCAGTTCATGATCTTCGCGAGGAACAGGCCGGCAGCGGTCGAGAAACCGAAGGCCACAACGCCCATAGCGATAATCATGAGGGTCTGCGGCTTCAGGAAGATGTCGGCAGACATGGTGAGACCCACGGAAGTACCGAGGAAGATAGTCACGATGTTCATGAGTTCGTTGGAAGAGGTCTTCACGAGACGTTCCACCACGCCGGCTTCCTTGAAGATGTTGCCGAGCATGAGCATGATGATCAGGGCAGAAGCATCGGGCACCACCAAGATGCACACGATCATCACCATCACGGCGAACACGATACGTTCAGCCTTAGACACCTGGCGCAGAGCCTTCATACGGATCTTGCGTTCCTTGTCGTTGGTCATGAGCCGCATGATAGGCGGCTGAATCAGCGGAACCAGGGCCATGTAGGTGTAAGCCGCCACGGCGATAGGTCCAATAAGGTGCTTTGCAAGTTTGTTCGCAGTGAAGATGGAGGTCGGACCGTCGGCACCGCCAATGATACCGATAGAGGCCGCTTCACCGAGAGTAAAGCCACCGAAAGCCACGGCGCAGAACATGGTCGCGAACACGCCGAACTGGGCGCCACCGCCAAGAAGCAGTGTACGCGGGTTAGCGATAAGCGGTCCAAAGTCCGTCATGGCGCCCACGCCCAAGAAGATGATGGGCGGGAACAGTTCCAGGTGGATACCCTGGCTGATGTAGTAATAGAGGCCGGCCGTCGGGGTAAACATGCCCTCGATGCTCCAGCCACCATCGTAGAATCCCGCGCTGGGGATGTTCACCGCCAGAGCGCCGAGAGAAATCGGCAGCAGCAAAAGCGGCTCGTACTTTTTGACAATCGCCAAGTACATCAGGACGAAACTCACAATCCACATGATCACCATGGGTCCGGTGACGTATGTGAATCCGGTGTCGCCTGCGAACTCAACGACCGATTGCAGGAGTGAACTCATTTAACTGTACCTCTTAGGCAATGGTCATGAGGGTCTGGCCGTCGACGACGGTGTCGGTTTCCTTGACGGAGATGGAGTTCACAGTACCGGCGCAAGGAGCCACCACCGGGTTTTCCATCTTGAGGGCTTCGATGATAGCCACTTCCTGGTTGGCTTCAACCTTATCGCCAACCTTGACCTTCAGCTTGAACACAGAACCGGCGAGCGGGCACTTCACTTCGGTACCACCAGCAGCGGCCGGAGCTGCGGCAGGAGCCGGGGCGGCAGCAGGTGCGGCAACCGGGGCAGCAGGAGCTGCGGCAACGGCGGAATCAAGAACTTCTACTTCGACGTCGTAGGTCTTGCCTTCGAAACTGATACGGACTGTTTTCTTCATTTTGATTTTTCCTGGCTTATAAGCCTGTTAAGTTTTAAAAGTTGACCTTACTTGACAATCGTCCAAGCAGGGGAGTTAATGTTTCTGTAGGCGGTCACGCGGCAGGGCTGACCGATAGCCTGGGTTGCAGCGGCGGTCACCAGGGCAAGGAACTGATCGTTGGTCATGCCGGGGTGTTCTTCCAGGGCGGCCACGGCGGCAATGCCGAGGAAGGCCTGGAGCTGCTTGTTGGTGAAGCCGGGGTGAACGCTCTTGGCATTCGGGTCCCAGTCACAATGGGCAGGGCCGATAGCGGCAGGAGCAGCGGCAGCAGCGCTAGCGGGAGCGGCCTTGACCGCAGGTGCCGGAGCCTTGGTCTTGTTCAGGCCAAGCTTCGCCATAATGAAGTTCATCGCATAGCAGAGCACCGTAAGGCCAATGATGACGCACATCACCACAATAAGGCCGGTAGCCTGGAATTCAACCAGGGAACCAATGCCGAAGGTGTCAGATTCGCCCTTGCAGCCCTGTTCAGTGGAATATTCGCCCTTGCAGTAGGTAGAGCCCAGCTTCGCCTTGGCGATGGGGAGCACCTTGTGGCCGGCCGCATTCTCGATGGAATCGCGCACATCACGGGCGAGCACTGCCTGTTCATAAGTCTTGTAAAGTACGGCATGGTTGCCGGCATGGGTTTCCACAATCTTGTAGACCATGGAATCGTCCATATGGGGCATAGAAAGCTGAGCCTGCACCTGAGCCGCATCGGAGACCTGCATCAGGGCGAGCTGTTCATCGAACTTGCCCTTCACCTGTGCCGCCGGTTCGCTTGCAACAAGCGCCGGCTGTTCCGCAGCCTCAACTGCAGCCGCAATCGCCGCATTCTGGGATGCGGAGTCCACGGCCTGGGCAGAAGAATCAGCTGTGATTTGTTCTGTTTCGTTCATATTGGAATTTGTCCATTTATTTAAGTGAACTGTTAATAAAAATCAACGGGGGGAAAGATAGAAAAGTGTGTAGTGAGTAATGGTTAATGATTGGTGATTTTCGGACAGAAATGCTCTATTTCTGGGGAAAATCAGCCGCAGAATTGCCCTTGTACAAAATAGCCAGCATAGTCAGGTCGTCACTCTGCTCGGCGCCGCACACAAAGCCGGCCACCGCCTGGCTCATAGTGTCCAAAAGCTGCTTGGGCGTCTCAAAGGCACCCGACGCATTGATGGCATCCACAATCCGCTGCTGGCCAAAGAGGTTTTTCTCCCCATTCATGGCCTCCGTAAGGCCGTCGGTGTAGAGCATAACCATGTCACCGGGGGCAATTTCCGTCTCAAAATCCCAGTAGGTGGCATTTTCCATGATGCCGATAGGGAAACCAGGCTTAAATTCCAGCTGACGCAAGGCTCCACCCGAAATCACGAAGGGCCTGTCGTGCCCACCGCTACTGTACTGCAAACGTCCGGTAGCAAGGTCCAACACCCCAACAAAGATGGTGGAGAACATCCCGGTGCTGTTGCCCTGGCTGGCAATGACATTCATATCCTGCAGAATACGGGCAGGAGAATTCTCCTTAGAAGCCACTGAGCGAAACACCGCCTGGGTCATAGACATCACCAGTGCCGCCGGAATTCCCTTTCCACACACATCGCCGATATTGAAGAAAAGCTTGCCGTCCCGCACAAAAAAGTCGTAGAAGTCCCCGCCCACCTGCTTCGCGGGAACCTGACTTCCAGCAATGTCGATGCAATCCTTTACATTCTGCGTCCCGCTAACCTCTCCAGCAAACTCATGAATCTGCGACGAATCCGGCAGCATGGCCGTCTGGATATCGTTGGCAATATCAAGCTCCTTGTTGATCAGGTCCTTCTCGGCGCTAACCTCACTCAGGCGACGCACACTGCGGATACTGCGGAACATAATGAACCCCAACAACAACAGTCCAAGCAGCTGAAGCCCAATAACCGGCACCAGGGAATGGTTCATGTTTTCGTACAGCTGCACCGTCATGGCAGAAAGCTCGTGCATGGGCACGTCGGCCCCAAGTATCGCCACAACCTCACCCTTGTCGTTCCGCACCGGGTAAGCAAAGGTGGACATCAAAATCACGTAATAGCGGCTCATGTAAGGCTCGGTCCAGAACCCATTATGCTTGAGCCCCTCCCGATACCAGGAACGTTCCGTGTAGTCAAACCCGATGATGGTATCCTGGATACCGCCAGTCTCTTCGTTCCTGAAGGTAAAATAGCCGTCCCGCTTGCCGTCATCGCCTACCTTGCAGGCAAAGTCAACACCCACAAGTTCCGGATGTTCCCTCACAATCTGTTGCAGCACCCTGTACAGGGAATCCCTATCTCCCTGGGCAAACAACCTCTCCACCTCTGGCACCGCATGATGAAGGGCATTCTCCGCAATCTTCTTTACCTCGGCCACACGGTTGATAGTACTCACATCCCGTTGGGCCATCTCCATGATCACCGACGCCACAGAGCTTCGCGTCGAATAATACTGTACGGCGGTGGTAACCTCCAAGATGAGCGCCGCCACAATAAGGACAGCGATACTACGGATTCTCGTGTGTCGGGAAGTATTCATGTAAGACAAACTAGAAACTTTCTAACAAACTATTCCAAAGTCAGGATATTGCTGAAGCCCGTAACCGTAAAAATGTCCTTAATATCGGCATTGGCGTTACGGACAATCATCTTTCCCTGCTTGTTCATAATCTTCTGGGCCATAAACAAAATGCGGAGCCCTGCCGAAGAAACATAGGCCAGGTTCTGGAAGTCGAAAATGAGCGTCTTCACGCCATCTAGCTTTCCGTTGACTTCCGCCTCCAGCTGCGGGGCGGTCAGGGTGTCGAGGCGTCCTTCGAGAGAAAGTGTCAAGTTGTCGTTTTCAACAGTCTTTGTAATCTGCATGAGAGATTCCTCTTTTTAGTCTAAATTTTTTACAAGTTCTTAGTAATGGCCAGTTCGTTCTTGTCACCATTCCTGCGATAACATACGCTGTCCATAGTCTTCTTCACGATGAATATCCCAAGGCCTCCGATTTCGCGTTCCTCAATGGGCAGCGTCACGTCGGGGTCGGCCTGCTTTATCGGATCGTAGGGCTTACCGTTGTCGATGAAGGTGAGTCTCGCCGAAAGCGTCGCCTTGCGGATTTCCACCACAAGGGTCACCTCGGTAGCTCCCGAGAACTTGACGATGTTACTGTAGATTTCATCGATGGCGATGTTAATCTGCATCTGCGACTTCATGGAGCCTTCCATAGGCGCCAGGATCCCTTCCACAAAGGCCGTCAGAACATCCTGGTTTTCAGGAATCACATCCACTATCTTTTCGTAACGCTCCCAGGCGTCTTGCATCTGCATCTTCTTGGCTCCATCCATAGGCGTAAGGATATCTTGGACAAAGGACTTCAGGGCACCCTTGTCGGTTTCGGCAACATTGATGGTCTTCTCGTAACGCTCCCACACTGGTTCATCAGTCCCGTTGAACTTGACTGCCAGCATGGTGATGTCATCGAACTGCGGAACATCTCGCACAAAGCCGTCTATTTCCTTCTTGACCTGCGCACAGGTGTCGGCGGTATTCTGGTTGCCGCCCTCCCTCAGCGCTTCAAGGAGCCTGTCGTTGCCGAACAGTTCATCCTTGCCATTGGTAGCCTCGGTAACACCATCGGTATAAAGAAACAGGGTGTCGCCCTTCTTCAGGTCGTATGTCTGCTGGTTGTAAACGGTATCTTCCATAGCCGCCATAACCAGTTCCGACCTGCTGGGGATAAATTCCACCGACCCGTCGCTATGACGCACAGCAGGCGGGTTATGGCCGGCAGAGGCAAATTCGACACGCCCTGTACGCAGGTCTATAATGCCTGCCCATACAGTCACAAACATCATCAGGTCATTGCGTTTGGCCAAGGCATAGTTCGTTTTGTTGAAAGCTTCGACAATGGACTTCAGGTTCTTCAACATGGTGCGCATAAGGATTCGGGACACCATCATGAACAGCGCCGCAGGCACGCCCTTTCCAGACACATCTCCTATGACAACGCACAAGTGGTCATTGTCTATCTTAAAGAAGTCGTAGAAGTCGCCACCCACTTCCTTGGCAGGCAGCAAGAACGGAGCCAATTCGTGGCGGTCATCCTCGGAATTTTCATCTCTTTCTTTGCCAGGCAACATGGAACGCTGGATGTTGCGGGCCAAATCAAGCTCTCGTTCAATACGCTTCATGTCCTTCTGCTTTTCGAGATTTTCAACCAGCGAAGAACGCATGTTCGAGAAGGCCAAAGCAAATTCAGCAACTTCATCGTGACCCGTCACCTTGGGAATATCTACATCAAAGTTTCCGCCGCCCAGCTTCTTGGCAGCGACAGCCAAATTACGGAGCGGCCTTGCCACCCTGAAAGAAATCAGCAATATGACAACAAGCAAAAAGCCGTAAGCGCCCAGCGAAAGAACCAAGAAAAGTTTACCCATGGATTTCTGGTCTTCCAGGTATTTCTGGATAGGCCACACCACCATGAAGGTCCAATTGTTGGAATGGATGGTGGTATAGTAGATTGCCGACTCCTCGCCACCGGCGACGGTGCCCAAGAAAAGGCCGCTGGTATCCTTGGCTGCACGAGCAAAGGGAATCGAGCTTTTGCCACGAATTTCCCTGACAACAATTTCCTTGTTCGCTTTCCCCTGGGCAATGCTCTTGGGATAGGCCACGGCCACATTCTTTGCCGAAGTAATTAGGGCGTAACCCGAATTGGACACGGGAATAGTCGCAATTTCATCCTTGAGAAAATCAGTGGACATGTCCACAGCAAGTACGCCAGCTAATACATCTTTACCATCCTTGTCTTTCTGGAAAATCGGAACGGTGTACACGGCAATGGGTTCCGGCACGAACTCCCCTATAAAGGGTTCCTGCCAGCGACTAGTCTTGCCCTCCCTAGTAGAGTAATACCATTCCTTGTCCTGGTAGTTGGCCCCCGTTATGAGCCTAATCTCGTTTTCGGAAAAACGCGCAAGGCGCATGAACTCACCCTTGGGAGTCTCCGGTCCCATTCCGGGCTCGTAAGCCAGCACCACAGCCACAATCTGCGGTATCAGGGTACGAGCATTGGTAAGAGAGTGCAGCAGGAAGGTGTCCAGCTCCGCCTTGGTCATCTTGCTCTTGCCAAGGGTCTCCGCAATGTCATCGCCCACAAGTTTTCCCGAGTTGAAAAGCTTGTCGATGTAGTTGACATTAGCACGGCTGGTCTCCTCGCCGTTCTCGGTCGTTATCTTATTCAGCATATTCTGAGTCTTGTGACTCGTGATGCCAAAGATTAGGCCGAAGACCACGGTAATGGCCGCCAAGATCATCATGGACTGCTTGAACGCAAGCCCCCGTAAATTAAATCCCATAAAATACCTTCTTATTGTCTACAAACTAAATGTATATAAAATCAAAAATCCAGCCAGCCCGTTTCCAGCGCCGTCACAGGCACAATCCGCCTCTTCCTGGGTGAAACGGCCACCGCCATGCCGGTCAAGAAGTTCATCCAGCGCTGCGGCGTAAACTTCATACCGCAAAAATAGACCAGGCAGGGCACCACCCAGGCATCATGGCTCACGAACACGTTAAACCGGGCATTTCCCCTTTCCAGCATCATGGAAAGCATTTCCTCGGAACGGTCTGCCAAGGGGTAGAAGGGAGCATCTGCATCTTGCGCCCCACTCG
This sequence comes from uncultured Fibrobacter sp., assembly GCA_946414075.1. Taxonomy (GTDB): domain Bacteria; phylum Fibrobacterota; class Fibrobacteria; order Fibrobacterales; family Fibrobacteraceae; genus Fibrobacter. Next base: position 22,354 of record CAMKNA010000018.1, on the reverse strand, counting down.
TAGTGACATCCCGAGAATTGGCCTCTAGCCACTCACAGATTCCCTCGTAAAAGCCCGTCTTCAGCACCTTCGTATAGGAATCGTAATTCTGTACGTAAAATTCTGCTAGACTCTCCAGCTTTTCTACCTCGGGGTGGGCGATTCCGCAACCCTTGCCGATACATTCCGCCGTCTCTACACAACGCCCTACCGGACTGGAGAAGAAGCACACATCAGTAGATGTTTCACCGGCAATAGACATTGCTCTTCCCAAAGAAAAAGCCTGTTCCCTTCCCCGCTCCGTAAGCCCTACATGGGCGCCATAATCCGGATCGTTTGGCGTGATATGTCCGCGCTCACCATGCCGCACCAGCAGGTAGACACGCTCATCGTCAGCAACAGAATCAAAGAATGTAGAGACAGAAAGAAACATACAGAAAAGTAAGAAATTGCCACGGCCCCTTACAGGGACCTCGCAATGACATGGTTCTTTAGAAAATCGTTATCCACAGCAGGTGCCCCAGCACAAAGCTCACGATACCCAGAACAAAGCCGCACAAAATATCTGTCAGCCAGTGTACGCCAAAGTACACCCGCAACAGCCCCCAGGTCAGCGGAAGAATCAACATGACCCAGCCGTACTGCGGTACACTGTAGAACACGGCAGAGGCCACCGCCAGGTTGTTCATGGTATGGCCAGAAGGAAAGCTATACTTGTCCAGCGGCGGGACTTCGGCCTTAATTTCGGGGTTCGCGGCAAAGGGGCGGGGCCGTTTGGTATTCAATTTTATCACCTCGTAAATCACGAGACTCACCGCCAGGGCCATCAGGGACTGCCATAAGATGGGCAAGAAAGCTTCCCACCCCACCATCACGAGCACAAACAGGGCAAACGCCCCCCAGATATAGCCATCCCCCAGCCGCACATAAAAGCGGAGCCGGTCGTTCACCTTCTCCGAAAAATGGCGATTGGTCCAGTAGACCGACACCCGGTTGTCAAACTCTGCGATTTTTCTAAGCATCACGATGAATTTAGAATTTTTATTAGTCTTTTGCTACCCCCTCTGCGGGGATTCCCCGCAACGCCACTTTTTGAAATTCCTATAATTCAAGCGCAAATAAAAAAGGAAACTACTATGCGCGTACTTGTTCTCAACTGCGGCAGCTCTTCGGTGAAGTTCGCCGTCATCGATACCCAGACCAAGGAATCCATCTCCAGCGGTCTCGTCGAAAACATCGGCGTCAACGGCCACGTAAAGGCCAAAGGCCCGGCCGGCAACATCGACTTCAACTTCGATTGCCCCACCCATGCCGAGGCCGTTGCCGAAGTCCAAAAGTTCCTCGCCGAACAGAAGCTTATTGACACCATCGAAGCTATCGGACATCGCGTGGTGCATGGCGGCAAGTACATCAAGAGCGAGAAGGTCTCGCAAGAAGTCATCGACTACATCCGTAGCATTACCCTGTTTGCCCCGCTCCACGAACCGGCCCACGCTACCGGCATGGAATGCGCCACCAAGTTCTTCCCCACACTCCCGCAAGTGGCCGTGTTCGACACCGCCTTCCACCAGACCATGCCCCGCAAGGCATACCTGTACGGCATCCCCTATTCCTTCTACGAGAAGGACGCTATCCGCCGTTACGGTTTCCACGGCACCAGCCACCGCTTTGTGACTGCCGAAGCCGCCAAGATCTTGGGCAAGAAGCCGGAAGACTGCTGCTTTATTACTGCTCACCTCGGTAACGGTTCCAGCTGCTCCGCCATTTTGAACGGCAAGTGCGCCGACACCACCATGGGTTTCACACCGCTAGATGGCCTTATCATGGGAACCCGCTCCGGCAGCCTGGACCCGGCCATCCTCTTCTTCATCAGCAAGAAATACGGCTACGACATCGACCGCCTGGACAAACTCGTGAACAAGGAATCGGGCCTGCTCGGTCTCTCCGGACTCAGCAACGACATGCGCACCCTGACCCAGGCTGCAAGCGAAGGCCACATTGGCGCCCAGATTGCCCTTGAAACCTTCTGCTACAAGCTGACCCGCGAAATCGGCGGCATCGCCATGGCACTCCCCCGCATTGACGCCCTGGTGTTCACCGGCGGCATCGGCGAGAACAGCCGCGTGGTCCGCAAGACGGTCATGGAAAATCTCGCCCTGCTCGGCTACCAGATTGACGATGCCCGCAACGAGGACAACGGCAAGAACTCCGGCCACATCATCAGCAAGGACGGCACGCCCACCGCGATGGTCGTCGCGACAAACGAGGAACTCCTCATCGCCCTCGACACCGAAGCTCTGGTGAAATAAGGCCTACCCTAAAGCATCCAGTTCTTCAAAGCGCTCGTAAACTTTTTCGAGCGCTTTTTCTCTTTCCGCTATCTCGCCCTGCAGTTCCACGATGCGGCCCGCATTGGTGTACACCTCCGGCTTGGAAAGCTCCACCTGGCGTTCGGCAATTTCCGCTTCCAGCTTCTCGATTTTTTCGGGCAGGGCGGCGTATTCCCGCTCCTCGTTGTAACTGCGCTTTTTCTTCTTGGGCGGTGCCGCCGAGACCGATGCCGGCAACGACCCAAGCTGAGCCTTTGCGGTCGACGAAGTGGCATTTGCTTTTTCTTCGGAGGCACGGGCCTTTTCCCGCATCTTGCGGTTGGTCTCGTAGTCGCTGTACCCACCTACCGCTTCAAAGACAATCCCGTTTTCTTCAATGGCCAAAATCTCCGTAGCCACAGAATCCAAGAAGGCGCGGTCATGGCTTACCGTCAGCACGGTTCCCTTGTAGTCGGCAATCAGTTCGGCCAGCAAGTCCAGGGTTTCCATGTCCAGATCGTTGGTGGGCTCGTCTAGTACCAGCACATTACTGGGATGGCTGAACAGGCAGGCCAGCAGCAAGCGGTTCCGTTCACCCCCCGAAAGAGCACTGATAGGCCCACGGGCCCGATCCGCCGAGAACAAAAAGTCCTGCAAGTAGCTCAGCACATGGCGCTTTACGCCATTCAGGGTAATATAGGCCTGTCCGTCACCGATGTTTTCTACCAGGGACTTGTCTTCACGCAAGCGCGTACGCATCTGGTCAAAATAGGCCACCTGCAAGTTCGTTCCCAGCCGCACATTTCCGCTTTCCGGCGTGAGTTCTCCAAGAATCAGGCGCAAAAGGGTGGTCTTTCCCGAACCGTTGGGGCCAACAATGCCTATGCGGTCTCCACGGAAAATCTCCGTAGTCAAATGATTTATCAGGGGCGAGCCATCGTAAGAGTAATTTACATCTGTAAGCCGTGCCACCAGACGACCAGACTTTTCCGCCTCGGTAATCTGCATGTTCACATTACCCACCCGGGTACGCCTAGCCGCCCGCTCCTCCCGCATCCGGATAAGTGCCCTTACGCGGCCCTCGTTTCGGGTGCGGCGGGCCTGGATTCCCTTCCGGATCCAAACTTCTTCTTCGGCAAGCTTTTTATCGAAAAGGGCGTTGGCCTTCTCCTCTTCGGCCAGGGCCTGGTCCCGAAACTGCACGAATTTGTCGTAGGGAAAGTCCCAGCAGCGCACACGGCCACGGTCCAAGTCAAAGATGCGACTCGCCACCCGCCTTACAAAGGCCCGGTCGTGACTTACAAAAAGCAGGGCACAATTCAGGCGGGTCACAATTCCTTCCAGCCATTGTATAGCGGGAATGTCCAGGTGGTTGGTGGGTTCGTCCAGCAAAAGCAAATCCGGATCCTGGGCGAGAGCCCGTGCAAAGAGCACTCGACGCTTTTGCCCACCGGAAAGACTGTCGAAAAGGGCATCGGCATCAATGCCCGTCTTGCCGAGAACCGCCTCAGCATGGGCGTTGTGCGTCCCGTCGGAGGAGACACCTCCCATCACCACGTCCCGCACGGTTCCCTCCATGTGGGCGGGAATCTCCTGGATCATTCGGGAAATCCGCAAGCCGGACTTCTTGATGACCTCGCCGGACTGCACTTCCATTTCGTCTGTAAGCACCTTCAGCAAGGTGCTCTTGCCGCAACCGTTTCGGCCCACCAGGCAAATCCGGTCGCCAGATTCTATGTCAAAAGATACATTGTCAAGCAAGGGGGCATCCGCCCCTATGCGCAAAAGCAGGTTCTTGGCAGAGAGAATCGGCAAATACAGGCCTCAATTAAAAATCGCCAAAAATTTATAATTTTTTCGCAACCGGTCCGCCACCCCATGCACCTAAACAACAGAATGAACGAAAAAGCAGTCCTGAACGGCCTAAAAGACGGTAGCCGCGAAGCTCTTGCCATGCTCTGGCAAGAACATAGCGGCCATGTGCTGAATCTCGCCTTCCGGATGCTCAAGGACCGGGACCAGGCCGAAGATATACTGATGGATGTCTTTGTCCAGGTGCCCAGATCCGTTCAGAAATTCCGTGGCGAGAGCAATCTCGGCACCTGGCTCTACAGGCTCACCGTCAACGCCTGCCTCATGAAACTCCGGGCAGAGCGTAGGCATGCCGAACTAGAAGAAGAAAACTGGGGCGCCATCGTCGAAAGCGCCCTGGGCACAGAGGAAAAGGAACAGGAGCTTGATACAGAACTTTTAACCCTTGGGCTAAACCAGCTGCCCGCTGAAACCCGGAGCATGCTCTGGCTCAAGGACGCCGAGGGGCTAGACATCAAGGATTTGACAGAGATTTACCGCATGCCCGAAGGAACCATCAAGGCGAGGCTCAGTAGGGCAAGGCACTTTGTAAAGGACTTTTTGACAAGGAAACAGAAAAATGCGTGATTCCATCGACTTTTCCAAAATGGAACGGATTACGCCTAGGGAAGATTCCTGGGACAAGGTCTGCGCACGGCTCGACAAGGCCGAAAAAGAGCGTACACTCAAGTTCAGCATCTTTTCTGCCATTCCCATCGCCGCAAGTTTCTTACTGGTGGGTTTCAGCCTGTTCCTCAGGTCCATGGACAGCCAAGAAACCGTTCCAGCCATCAAAAACCAGGTCGCTGCATCTGACGTGGCTACAGCCGACATTGCCGCCACATCTCAAACCGACAGCGCCAACAATGTCGGCCACTGGTATAGCAGCCTCGGGCAGGGCGTCTCCGACCAGGAAACTTTAGACGAACTTCAATTCATCAGCTATCTCTTAAAAAAGGAGGATAAGTAATGAAGAACTGTGTAAAGCTATTCGTTGCAAGTCTCATCGTGCTTGCCTGCGCCGTTGGGTTCTTCCTCGGCACATGCTGCAGCGTGCACTGTTGTCCCAAGCATTCTTGCGACCGCATGGACGCTCCCGAAAAGGTGGCAGCAGCACCACACGATGGCCATTTCAAGAAAGGCCACGAAGGCATGGGTTTCCAGAAAAACTGGCCCCACCCGGCCATGTTCGATTCCCTACTGCAGGTGACTCCAGAGCAGAAGACCGCCCTGGACAAACACCGCGAAGAGACCGGCAAGGCCTTCAAGGAACTTTGGGGACAAAAGAAGTCCGCCGAAAAGGAACTGAAAGAGGCCCTGGATAGCGGCGACGAGGCTAAAATCGAAGCGGCCAAGATCAAAATCCTCGACGCCCAAAAAGCCCTGCTGGATAACCGCATCGAAGGCGTCAAGAGCATCAACAAGATTCTCACCAAGGAACAGCAAGAAAAGTTCCGCCAGGTCTTGAAAGACCACATTGAAGAGTTTAAAAAAGGCCATCATGGCAAGCGGGGCCCCCGGGAAAGCGGGCCTACACCTCCCCCCGAACGGGAAGCCCCGCCCCATGAGGCCCCATAAATTCAACACATTTTCTTGAAGCTCCTTGATACGCAATAAGACCCCGACGCTTACCCGTCGGGGCCTTTCTTATTTTCAGGTTATTTCCCTATTCCTCTTCGCCCTCGATATCGGCGGCACCGTTCCCATGGAGAGCCACCAGACGCACCCCGTTCAGGGTCAAGTAGGGGTCATAGGTGTCGATTACCTTGCTGTGGCCCATGACCATGCGTCCCCAGCCTCCCGTGGCAAACACAGGGACCTTCTTGCGCCCCATCTCGGCCTTGATTTTTGCCACCAGAGTTTCCAATTCTGCCATAAAACCGTACAGCAGACCCGCACGGATGGCGTCATCGGTATTGTTGGCAATCACATGCTCCGGCCATTCGATGCTCACGGGCAAAAGCCTTGCCGCCTTCTCAGTCAAAACATCCAGGCTGGCGCTAATACCGGGAATAATGATACCGCCCGCAAAGCCGCCATCTTTCATCACATCAAAAGTTGTAGCGGTTCCCATGTCTACCACAATGGCGTCCTTGTAGCCACGGTCCCGAAGAGCGATGATGTTGCAGAGACGGTCCGCTCCCAGAGATGCCGGATTCGGGTAGGCGATAGGGCAACCCAGGCAGTTGTCGGAACTCACCACCTGCACAGGGCGTTTCAAAAGCGTCTGCAGGGCCTTGATCCAGGGGCGTTCATGCGCCGGCACCACCGTCGAAAGGCCCACATGGGTAATGGTCGATGGCTTGATTTCAGAAAAGCGGATTAGGCCGCCGATGCGGTTCATCACTTCGTCACTGGTAGTCTCCTTGCGGGTGGTAAGCCTCCAGTGGTCCACCACCTTGTCGCCCTTGAAAATACCAAGAACCGTGTGGGAGTTGCCCACATCCACCACGAAAGAGAATGTATCCGACTTTTTCAAATTCTTTTTCATTTTCTTTTGCAAAATCCGTTCTCGACAAAGATAGTATTTTGTGGAACTACCCCTTGTTTTTCTGCATTTTCTTGATAACTAGAAGCCCCCCTAGAATCAATACTACACCGACAGAAAGCGAAAGCACCACACTTCTCGAAAAACCAGCCACAATATAACTGACAAAGCTTACCCCAGCTACAGAAAGAGCGTAGGTAAACTGCGAACTCACATGATTCACATGGTTACATTCGGCACCGGCACTGGCCATAATCGTCGTATCGGAAATGGGCGAAATGTGGTCACCACAAACAGCCCCTGCCATACATGCAGAAATCGAGATAATCATCAGGTTGTAGTCTATGTCCGAGAAAGCAGCAACCACAATCGGAATCAAGATGCCGAATGTTCCCCACGAAGTTCCCGTAGAAAAAGCAAGCCCTATTCCAATCAAGAAGATGATGGCAGGCATAAAGTTCATCAGGCCCCCGGCACTTCCAGACATCAGCCCCGTCACAAAAACCTTTGCCCCAAGGGCATCGGTAACACTCTTAAGGCTCCAAGCAAGAATCAAAATCAGTATTGCAGGCACCATGGCCTTGAACCCTTCAGGCAGGCAATCCATGCACTTGCGGATGCTCATCACGCGGCGCCCCAAATACCAGATGATGGTCACGATAAAGGCTGCCGAGCTACCAAGGGTAAGACCCACTGAGGCGTCGCTGCTTCCGAATGCATCAGTTATCCCCTTGTGCTCTTCGCCAGATGCAAAGAAGCCCCCCGTATAAATCAGGCAAATCACGCAGAAAAAGATCAAACTTGCTATCGGGAATATCATGTCCAGCACAGTACCACGGCTATCCTCGCGCTTTAGTTCCTGTGTTCGCATCTCGATCTTTTCTGCAGCCGACTCATACTTTCTCATCGGGCCAAATTCCACCTTCAACAAGATCAAGGCAAAAAGGGCGACTATGGTGAACAAGGCGTAAAAATTATAGGGTATTGCCTTCATAAAAAGACTAAGGCCGTCTTCCCCTTCGACAAAGCCAGTCACGGCCGCCGCCCAAGAGCTGATAGGCGCAATGATGCAGACGGGGGCCGCCGTGGCATCGATCAGGTATGCAAGTTTTTCATGGCTCACCTTGAACTTGTCTGTTACAGGGCGCATGACGCTACCCACCGTAAGGCAATTGAAGTAATCATCGACAAATATCATCACACCAAGGCAAATTGTAACTAGCTGAGCACCAGCCTTGGATTTAATGTGCCGTTTGGCCCATTCCCCAAAGGCCGCGGAACCGCCAGACTTGTTCATGAGCGACACCATGGCGCCAAGCATGACCAGGAAGAAAAGAATTCCCACATTCCAGGGGTCCGAAACCTGCTTGACTATACCATCCTTAAATACCGCATCCAGAAATCCCGAAAAACTTCCCTGGCCAACGAACAGCCCACCAACCAGAACGCCAATAAACAAAGAGGAATAGGCCCCCTTGTTTATGAGTGCGGCAACAATCGCCACCAATGGCGGGATCAACGCCCAGAATGTTCCATAAAAAGACGATACGGATTCTACCGTTTGCTGTTCCATAAAAACCTCTCGTTAAAAGCTATAAAAAAAGCCCGGTCCGTTTAGACCAGGCTGTAAAAAACAACTCCCGAAGGTATCAGATTCTCATAGAGATATCGAGTGCCTTCACGCTATGGGTAAGCGCACCCACAGAGATGTAGTCAAGGCCCAGCGCCGCGATTTCCTTCGCACGCTCGAGAGTCATGTTGCCAGAGCCTTCCACCAGGCACTGGTCACCACTTTCCTTGATAATCTTCAGGGCTTCGGCCATCATCTCGTTGCTCATGTTGTCGAGCATAATCACATCCACGCCCTTGTTCAACAGGGCCCGCAGCTGGTCGAAGTTTTCCACTTCCATTTCCACCATCAGACCCTGCTTGTTGTTCTTTTTCACGACTTCGAGAGCTTCAAGAACTCCACCAGCAGCAGCGATATGGTTGTCCTTCACCAGCACCATGTCAAAAAGGCCCATGCGGTGGTTGGAACCGCCACCCACACGCACGGCGTACTTCTGCAATGTGCGGAATCCAGGCACCGTCTTGCGGGTGTCCAGCACCTTGGTCTTTCCACCCTTCAGGGCTTCCTGGAAGGTATGGGCCACCGTGGCCACGCCAGAAAGCTGCTGGATAAAGTTCAAGAGCGTCCGTTCACCGGTCAAGAGTTCATGAGTAGTGCCATCCATTTCGGCAATCAGGTCGCCCTTCTTCACCACATCGCCATCTTTCTTGTGGAGAGTCACCTTCACACTGGCCTTCAGTTCCTGAAAAACCAGTTCAATCACAGGGAGACCCGCAAGTACGCCGTCTTCTTTCGCAATCAGGCGAGCATGCTGCTTCTGGTCGGCAGGAATGGTCCATTCGCTGGTCACATCGCCGGTACGCACATCTTCCGCCAAGGCAAGGCGGATCATAGTAAGGGCATCATCTTTTGGGAATACCGGGGTTGAGTTATCGCCGTACATCATTGCGCTCCTTTTCCGGTCAACACAACATAGACCGTCCGCACAAGAATCTGGAAATCCAGAAGCAGGCTCATGTTTTCGTAGTAATACATGTCATACTGCAACTTAATCTGCACATCCTCGATGCTGGTATCGTAATGGTGACGCACCTGGGCCCAACCCGTAAGACCGGGTTTCATCTTCAGGCGGCTAATGTAAAAGGGAATCTGTTCACGAAGCTTGCCGATAAACACCGCACGTTCAGGGCGGGGCCCCACCATGCTCATATCGCCCTTCAGAACGCACAAAATCTGCGGTAGTTCGTCAATGCGAGTCTTGCGCAGGAACTTGCCAATCTTGGTAATACGGGGGTCATCCTTGGTGGCCCATTGGGCACCGAACTTTTCAGCATCTGTACGCATGGTACGGAACTTGTAGACCGTAAAGGGTTTGCCATAAAGGCCTATGCGTTCCTGAGAATAGAAGATTGGGCCATGGTCATCAAGCTTAATCGCAAGCGCCGCCAGCAGGCAAACCGGCAAGGAACATAGTCCAATAAAACCGCCAATAACGATATCGAGAAAACGCTTGATCTGCACCTGCCAAGGGGGCATGGCAAAGGCGAAAAGTTCCTGTAATTCAAAGCCGTGGACCAGGTTTCCCTTGAACCGGCCATTGACCGCAGGGTAAAGCTCCGGTACGATATAGATATGCAAGGGAAGTTCGCAAACCCACACCAGCACGCGCATGATTTCCTGAGGGGAAGTACTGTCATGGGCAATGATGATTCCTGAAATACCCAGTTTCTTGACCAGGACTGGCAAATCGGAATACTTACCCAGGACGGGAATATCACAAAAAAGATGATCTATTACCTGATAGCGTTCATCCACAAAGCCTACCACCCGCTGACCCACTTCGGGAGCATTTTTCAAGGCCTCCATGATATTCTTTCCTGATTCCGTACACCCCAAAACCAGGACCTTATTGGCTCCATAACCCCATCGAAGCAGAGCCCTAAGCCCTAAATACAGCACCATGCGGAACGCGGCCACAAAAATCAGAACAAAGATACCATAGACAAAAATCCAGGTAAACCGCGACCCATAGAGATAACCGCCATCCAGGGGAGCACCGGCGGCCACCTTACCCACAAACTCGGATCCAAACAATCCGATGATAATCAGAACCACTCCGACAAAAACAGCCCGCAACACCCGCAGAATCTGCAAGGTCCTAGACTGCAAAAGCCATGTTCGATAAAGTCCGGTAAAGGTGAACCAAACAAGCCAACAAATATTCAGGACACAACCGATATGCCAATAGGCATCCAGCGTCTTGGTCGGGTCGAACTTTTCAGCAATCCAGCCACTATGGAACTGGATCCAGTACGCCAAGACAAAACAGATCGTCAGGGCGAGAAAGTCCGAAAGGAGCAGCAGTACCCTTTCCAATGTGGCGGCACGAATCATACTGTACTAATCTACAAAACAGCCGTCCCGAAAACCAAGGACTAGACCAAGAATCGGATAACCTGGCTCTTTTCCACGATTTCGGACAGGGCATCGATGGCATCCACGGCCTTAGAAGCCCTGCAGTCTTCGGTACGTTCCGTAATGACCACGATGGAAACCTTGCCCGGGTCCTTCACATTCTTCTGGATGATAGTCTCAATAGAAATGCGATTTTCGGCGAGAATTCCGGTAATCTTGGCCAAAACGCCACGGGCATCCTTGGAAGTAAAGCGGAAGTAGTAGCGGGCGCTAGTCTCGGACACGGGCACCAGGTCAGCAGAATTGTTCTCGTTGAACCAACCCATGGGAAGCGCCTTGCGAGAGCCCGTATCGGTAGAGCGGGCCAGGGACACCAGGTCGGCCACCACGGCAGAGGCCGTCGGCAAGCGTCCGGCACCGGCACCGGTCTGAATGGTTTCGCCCAGGTTATCGCACTTGAGGTAGACCGCATTCAACACGCCGTTCACGTTAGAAAGCAGATGGTCCACAGGCACGAAGCAGGGATGGACGCGGGCATCCACTCGATCACCGTCACGATGGTAAATACCCAGCAGCTTCACACAGCAGCCCAGTTCCTTGGCGATGGCGATATCCTGGGCCGTAATCTTGGAGATACCCGTCACATGGATCTTCTCGAAATCCACCCGCTTGCCGCTGCAGAGACTGGCCAGCAGGGCCGTCTTGTGGGCAGAGTCGATGCCTTCAATATCGAAAGTGGGGTCCGCTTCGGCAAAGCCGAGCCTCTGGGCGTCCTTCAGCACCACATCAAAGTCCAGACCTTCGTCGGCCATGCGGCTAAGGATGTAGTTGCAGGTACCGTTGATGATGCAGCTCAGGCTTTCTACCGTAGAGCCCAGCAAGCCTTCCTGCAGGCTACGAATAATGGGAATGCCACCGCCAACGGCGGCTTCGAACAGCACATGCAGGCCCTTTTCAGCGGCCAGCGGGAAAATTTCGTGACCGTACTTGGCAAGGAGCGCCTTGTTGGCCGTCACCACATGCTTGCCCGAATTGAGAGCAGCCAAAATCCACTTGCGCGGCATGTTGTAGCCACCAGCCAGCTCCACCAGCACATCGATATCGTTGCCTGCAATCATCTCGTCGGCATTGGTAGTAACCTTGTAGCCCTTCTCCTTGTAGGGGGCCACTTCCACATCGGACTTGGCGCAAATACATGCCAGCTCCAGCTCAACACCCAGCTTTTCCTTGTACTCGGCGATTTTCTGTTCCAGAATCTGGATAACACCGCCACCGACGGTTCCTGTACCAATAAGACCTATACGCAACATAAGGCGTCTCCGTTTTAAATTTTACGGCGGGAAATTTAGAAAAATACTATTTGCTATATTTGGGGTTATGGAACAGGAATCGGTAAATCCGGCCATAGACTCCATCCTGACGGAGCAGCGGCTGAAAAACATCGTCTATCCGGCCCGTCTTTTCCGGGCACGGCTAAACGAGGAGTTCCTTCGGGCGAACCGCACCCGGAAGCCCTTCATCTTTATCCAGATTTACGCCCACCAGTTCGACCTACTGGGTTGGGCCTGGCCAAACCAGACCGTGGAGCAGACCTGGCGCATTAGCCTTTTGACCATGTTCTCCCACCTCCGGTTCATCGATGTCATCGGATACCTTTCCGACGGGAACGGCATAGGGGTCATCCTGCTGAATTCGGACCTCTCCACCCTGGAGAACATCCGCAAGGAAATCCTCCACAGGCTCAACGACGCAGGGCTCATCCAGAATCTGCGACACAAGCCCAAGAAGCCCATCTTCAAGGCCTATCTCTATTCCGGGCTCCAAGAAAAGGACAACCTGGACATGGATGCAAAGCTCAAAGAATTCAACAGCACCAACGGAAGCTTCTTCTCGCTTTCCCGCCTGAACCTGGAACACATCTGGCCCCACCCACACAAGATTCGCTTCAGGCATATCATCAAGCGCTGCGTGGACTTTACCGGAGCCCTTCTGGGCCTGATCATTCTCTCCCCGGTGCTTCTATTCTGCGCCCTGGCCGTAAAAATCAGCGACCCCAAGGGACCTGTCATTTTCAAACAGACCCGCGTAGGCAAAAACGGCTCCCTGTTCACCATGTACAAGTTCCGCAGCATGTATGTGGATGCCGAAGAGCGCAAAAAAGAGCTGATGGCCCTGAATGAAACCGGCGGCAAGACTTTCAAAATCAAGAACGACCCCCGCATCTACCCCTTCGGACGCGTACTCCGCAAGTTCAGTCTGGATGAACTGCCCCAGCTGGTGAACATCATCAACGGAGACATGTCCATCGTGGGACCGCGTCCGCCCCTGCCCGAAGAGGTGGAAACATACGAACCCTGGCACCGCATGCGTCTTTCCGTGACTCCGGGGCTCACCTGCATTTGGCAGGTCAGTGGACGCAGCAACATTTCCTTCGAAGGCCAGATGCGCTTGGACAACGACTATATCCGCCGAGGCGGCAAGTTGGCCGATGACTTCAAGCTTATCCTCAAGACCTTCAAGGTCGTGTTCAAGGGCGAAGGCGCATACTAGAGATGTGAAATGTGGAATGTGGGGTGTGAATTCCATTTGCCTCGCAACCATTGACTTTTGTATATTGTGGGCGAAATGCTCGACAAAGAAGTTCTAAAGACCGTCAGCCGCATTGAACTTTCCGTGCGCGGGACGCTGGACACCGTCATGACCGGAGCCTACCACAGCTCCTTCAAGGGGAACGGCATGGAGTTCAGCGAGGTCCGGGAATACATGCCCGGCGACGATGTGCGTACCATCGACTGGAACGTGACCGCCCGTACAGGCTCCCCCTATGTAAAGAAGTTTATCGAAGAGCGCGAGATGACCATGCTCTTGATGGTCGACGCCTCCAGCAGCTCGGAATTCGGCTCCGGCAAGCAGATGAAGGGCGAAGTCATGGCCACCCTTACCGCACTGCTTGCCTTTGCCGCCATCAAGAACAACGACAAGGTGGGTCTGCTGATTTACACCGACCAGGTAGAGCTTTTTATTCCGCCTGAGAAAGGCCGCAAGCACGTGCTGCGGCTTATCCGTGAAATCCTCTACTTCAAGCCGCAGCACCACGGCACCAACACCCAAGTGGCGCTGGAATATGCCGGCAAGATTCTGAACCGCCGTGCCGTGGTCGTGGTGATGAGCGACTTTCTGGACCAGGGCTTCGAAAACGCCTTCAAGATTCTCCGGAAGCGCCACGACGTGCTTGCGGTCTCTGTCGTAGACCCCCGCGAAATGGAACTCCCGCCCGCAGGTCTGGTAGAGCTCGAAGACCCTGAAACCGGAGAGACGCTTTTGATTGACACTGGCGATACCACCTTCCGCGAAGCGTTCGCCCGTGAAGCCAAGCGTCAGGGCAAGGCCACCAAGGAACTGTTCCAGCGCATGTCCATCGATTTTGTGCGCATCGAGACCCATGACGACTTCAAGGAGACCGTGGCCCCGCTTATCGAGCACTTCAGGCGCCGAGCCAAGATGGCGAGAGTGTAATTATAGCGCCGCCGCTCGGTACCCCAGCAACTTCATGCTGTAAAGGGCCGTGCCCTTGCTGATGCTGCGCACACCTGTGGCATAGCCGAAAATCTTGCGCAACGGAACATCGGCCTTCAAAAAATGGGTCTTCCCGTCGCCGCCAATTTCTTTAACCTTGCCATCCCTTGACTGGATATCTCCCGTTATGAGCCCGGCAAAGTTCACAGGACATTCCACCGAAAGTTCCATGATAGGCTCGTAAAGTTCTACATCGGCGCTCTTGATAAGCTTGGTCACCGCATCGGCACAGGCCTTCTTGATCATGGGCGGGAGCGCCCCTTCAGTCCAGGTAAACTTGTGTACTTCGAAACGCACGCCTACCAGCGCCCCCTTCCCGAGAATCCCGATTTCGGTAGACTCCAGGAGCGCCGAACGAACCCCGGCCAGAATCTCGCGAGGGGCAGTCTCCAGAAACTCAGCCGCTAGCCGAATATCGTGAGCATCACCCTCCAACGGAGTTGCAGATAATTTAATGGAAATCTTGTGGGGCCCCAGCTGGAAAGAATTCTCCACAGGGCCCACCCCGTGGCATAGCCGTTCCTGCCAACGCACTTCGGGGCTACCCGCCTTCACTTCGCAACCGAATTCCCGCTTAAGACGCGAAAGCAACACATCCAGTTGCACCTCGCCCACCGTATGCAGGTACCAGAATCCCCCATCGTCCTTCTGCACGCGGAAGCTGGGATCCATACGGCCAAGCATATCCAGGCTCTTGTCCACATGCAAAAAATCTTCGGAACCTAAGCACTCCACGCGAGTCTGCAGCAGGGGCTGGTATCTATCGCGGATAGGACTCTGCTCTCTCTCTCCTTCATTGTCATGCCCCCCGTCGATCCCGATCACCTGTCCCAGTTCCGTCTCGAAGGGAGTGCGCAGGGCGTAAATATCTCCCGAACGGATCTCATCCACAGGCACAAGCAAGTTCGCCTTCAATCTCGAAAACTCGAATCCAGCAGGCCACTCCTTACGCGCCATATCCGTGTGGCTACGGAAAATGGAAATCTCCCCCACGCCCTTGAAATACCTAAGGCGAATCACCTGACCAAGTTCCCCTTCGCCAAAGGCGGGCACTTCGGGCAAAAAGAAAGTCAGTGCCGTCACAAGACTCCGCACGCCAAAACCTTCCATGGCAGAACCTGCATAGCACAGGGCATAATCGTCGCTTGATGCCAGAGCCTTCAGGCCTCGCAACAGCATCTTTGGCGGCACAGGCTTCCCTTCCATGGCAAGCTTCAGAATCTCGTCATCAAAATTGCTGGCAAACTCAACCGCCTCGGCGTAATGCTTTTTCAGGTCGTGGGCCTGGTCCCAGCCGTCATCCACATTCCAGCCGTCGTCCACCACCTCTTCGCCCGACTCGGAATGCTCCAGACGGCTCTTGCTCAGCACATCCAGCACGCCTGCCATCTTGCCATCCCGATACTCGGGCAGAGTCATCAGTACCGGACGCACTCCCAGCACTTCCTCGATATTGATCAGCGTCTCGTCCAGGGAATAATCGGGATTGTCCAGCTTGTTCACGAACAGGATAGTCCGCACACCGGCTTCACGCAGTTTCTTGAAGGCGGCTACCGTCTGGGTCTCCACGCCGCTGGCGGCGCTCACCACCAGAATGGCGCCTTCCACCGCCGTCAAGGCCGTATCCACCTCGGCACCAAAGTCCACATGCCCCGGCGTATCGATAAAATTGAACCAGGTATCCTTCCACTCAAAATGGGCAACGCCGCTCTCGATGGTAATGCCCCTGTCCTTCTCTTCGGGCAGGTAGTCCATAGTGGCAAGGCCCTCTTCCACACGCCCTGGGCGACGCACCTCCCCAGCCGTGAACAAAATCTGTTCCGACAGGGTAGTCTTACCCGCATCCACGTGGGCAAGGATGGCGATATTGCGGACAGGCTGCGACACCTTAGCCCCTACTTTTTCAGTTGCGATTCCAGAAATTCCACACGGGCAGCCAGGTCGGCGTAAAGCTTTTCCAAGGCTTCCAGGCGGGTATCGTGCTCACGGTCCTTGATGGACTGACGGTGCAGTTCAGAATCCTGTTCCTCGTTCTTTGAGTCCACGGAATTCAGGCGGAAATCATGCTCCGCGTCCTTAGCCACTTGGGCTTTCAGCTTGAATTCCTGCTCCCTTTCCTTGCTGTAGAGGGAATCGATACGCAGGTCGTGCTCGTAGTCCTTCTCGGCCTGTGCGTCTAGACGAGCATCATGCTCCTGGTCCTTCTTCACAAGCTCGGATATGCGTTCATCCCGTTCTGTATCTTGCATAAGACCCCCTTGGTTCTTTCCAAAGATATAAAAGTAAGATCTGCGATGTGGAGTGTGTGATGTGGAGTGGATAATTCCACACCCCACATTGCGGCGTAGCCGCCCACATTCCACATTAGTAGATGAACAGCATCTCGCGATACTTGGGCAAGGGCCAGCAGTCGTCGGGCACAACCTTTTCAAGGCCGTCAACCACTTTGCGGAGCTCAGCCATGGCATCCAAGATATCCTCGTGATCCTTTTCCAGGCACGCTTCCATCTTGGCAATAGCGCTGGACAAGCTTTCGCAACCTTCGCCCAGAGACTTGGCATAACTATCCAAGCCGGGGAATCCCTGATTCAGGGCCATCTCGTTAGTCTTGAGAGCCTTGGAGTAGGCGTCCACCACCTTGGGCAGAATTACGTTCTTCGCCAAGTCACGGGCAATTTCGCCTTCGATATGCACGCGCTTGTGGTAATCCTCCACGTTCACCTCGTAGCGGGATTCCAGCTCGCGACGGTTCATCACGCCGTACTTCTCAAACAGGGCGATATTCTCTTCCTTCACCAGGGCCTTCAAAGCCTCCATGGAGGTACGAATATTAGGCAGCCCACGACGCTCTGCTTCGGCAATCCATTCGTCGGTATAGCCGTTGCCGTTGAAGACCACCTTCTTGTGTTCCTTCACGATCTTCTGCAGAATCTTCTGCAGGCCCGCATGGAAATTCTTCTCGTCCAGCTTTTCCAGCTGTTCGGCAATCATGTCGAAGGCTTCGGCCACGATGGTGTTTAGCACCACATTGGGTTCAGAGCAGCTCTGGCTGGAACCTGGAGCGCGGAACTCGAACTTGTTGCCCGTAAAGGCAAAGGTACTGGTACGGTTACGGTCGGTGGCATCGCGGGGCAGCGGCGGCAACATGTCGGCGCCGATACGCATAGCGCCCGCCTGCTTGCTGGACTTGGGCACGCCCTGTTCCAGCTGTTCAATCACATCCATCAGCTGGTCGCCCAGGTACATAGACACAATGGCCGGAGGCGCCTCGTTGGCACCCAGACGATGGTCGTTACCTGCACCCGCTACCGTCATGCGCAGCAAGTCGGCATGGGTATCCACCGCATAGATCACGGCGCACAGGGTCGTCAAGAAAACCGCGTTCTGGTGGGGGTCCTTACCAGGGTTCAGCAAGTTCCCGTGACCGTAAGTAATGCTCCAGTTGTTGTGTTTGCCCGAGCCGTTCACGCCGGCAAAGGGCTTCTCGTGCAGCAAGCACACCAGACCGTGACGGTCCGCCACTTGGCGCAGCACTTCCATAATCTGCATGTTGTGGTCGCAGGCTAGGTTCACCTCTTCAAAGATAGGCGCCAGCTCGAACTGGGCAGGAGCCACCTCGTTATGACGGGTCTTGGCCGGAATACCGAGCTTCCACAGCTCCACTTCCACATCGTTCATAAAATTCAGGATGCGGGTGGGAATGCTACCAAAATAATGGTCGTCCATCTGTTGATGCTTGGCAGGGGTCGCCCCGAAGATGGTGCGGCCGGCTTGATACAGGTCAGGCCGTTGCAGGTAGAAACGCTTGTCGATCAAGAAATATTCCTGCTCGGCGCCCAGGGTCACCGTGGTCTTCTTGGGGGCCGCCTTGAAACAGGTCATGAGCCTCTGTGTAGACTTGGAAAGGGCTTGCAAGCTGCGGAGCAGCGGTGTCTTCTTGTCCAGAGCCTCGCCGGTATAGCTGCAGAACGCCGTGGGGATGCAGAGCGTAGCACCGTTACCGTGACGCTTGATAAAGGCCGGGCTTGTGGGGTCCCAGGCCGTGTAGCCGCGAGCCTCAAAAGTAGAACGCAGGCCGCCGCTGGGGAAGCTAGAGGCATCGGGCTCGCCCACAATCAGGTTCTTGCCGCTAAAGACCATGATGGGCTTGCCATCTTCCAGTTCCAAGAAGGAATCGTGCTTCTCGGCGGTGGAACCCGTAAGGGGTTGGAACCAGTGGGTAAAATGCGTGGCGCCGCGATCCAGAGCCCAGCGCTTCATGGCGTGTGCCACCTCGCCTGCAATGTTTGCATCCAGAGGAGCACCTTCGTCGATGGTGGCCAGCAGTTTTTTGCAAGTTTCCTTGGAGAGATAGTTACGCATGGCCTGGGCGTTGAACACATCCTCGCCGAAGTAGTCGATGTTTGCGGGCGCGGCAGGCTTGATGGGGCTGGCCTTCGCAGTGGCGATGTCGTTGACTGTAGTCTTACGGGTACTGATCATGGTAATTCCTGCTTTTTTGTTATTTAATCGAATAATAGAAAGGACGGCAAGGCCTTTACAGGGTAAATATTGTGTTTTTCGGGTCATTTTCTTTACATTTTTGTAAAAATCAATTATTTTATTACACTTTTGTAAAACACAGCTGCTGAATCCGCAAAAACAAAAGCTATATTCTGGCCATGGAGAGCGCCATTTTACAACAAGAAGCCCTTCGACAGGTCTCCGACGCCCTGCACCACTCCCGCTCCAAGGATGGGCTGGAACGCAGGCTGCAAGAAATCGTCAGCGAGAACTTCGCTGCCCTGGACAAGGCCTACGAGCAAAAGTTCCAGGAGCTCCGCAACATCGTCAGCGGCACCCCCAGCGAGCTCATCGGCAACACTCGGGCCATGCAAGAAGTGGAGCGTCAGATTCGGCAAATCGCAAACTCCGAGGCCGTTGTCTTGATCCGCGGGGCAGCAGGTACCGGCAAGGAACACACCGCCCGGACCATCCACACCCTATCCGAAAGGAACGGCAAGCCCTTCGTCATTCTGAACTGCGATTCTCTGAATGCGGGGGAAGGCATCAATTCCCTGGACAGCGAACTGTTCGGCTACGAGCGGGGTGCTTTCACGGGCGCCACCGCAAGACACCTGGGCAAGGCGGAGCAGGCAAGCGGCGGCACCCTCTTTATCGACGAGGTGGCAGACCTTTCACTCTCCGCCCAGACCAAGCTCCTGCAGTTTCTGCAAGACCGCAAGTTTGCCCGCCTGGGGAGCAACATCGTCCAGAACGCCAATGTGCGCATCGTGGCCAGCACGGGCAAGGACCTGGAAAAGCTCATGCAGCAGGGGCTTTTCCGCGAAGACCTCTACTACCGCCTGAACATCTTCCAGATCAAGCTGCCCGAACTATCCCAGCGCAAAACGGACATCCTTCTTTTGGCGGACCACTTTATCGGTAAGATGAACCTGAAATACGGCAAGCACATTCTACGCCTAAGCACGCCCGCCATCGACATGCTCATGAGCTACCACTGGCCTGGCAATGTGCGTGAGCTGGAAAACTGCATCGAGCACGCCTGCCTTGCCACCACAGATGTAAGCATCAACGCCTACGACCTTCCGCCTACGCTACAGACCGATGTCACCTCGGGCACATCGCTTATTCCCGAAGGTCCGGCGGCGCTTTCCACGCTGCTCCGCTCCTATGAGCGTGAAATCCTGATGGAGGCGTTACGGCGGAACAGCGGCAACCTGAGCGCCGCCGGCCGCGACCTGCAGGTAAGCCCCCGCATGATGCACTACAAGGTCAAGAAGTTCGGCCTGGAGGCTCACGAAAAATGATCGACCAGACCCATAGTCACGCCAAAGAAGTTTGGTCTAATCAAGAGGGCCCCTTCAAGGACCTGGAAAAGCTGGTCCGCAAGTATGCCTGCACGCCATACTTGCGCCCCATCGCAGGCCACACACGCACAGCTTTCGCCGACGCGGAACAGTTCATCGCGGACTTCTACTCCAAACGGCACGCCCAGTCCGCACCCATCCCCGTCATCCTTGATTCCGGATGCGGCACCGGCGAAAGCACACTGCACCTGGCACATCAGTTTCCAGGCTACCCTATCATCGGCATCGACAAGTCCGCAGTGCGGCTGGACAAGGCCAGCAAGAGCAACGGCAGCCATCCACAGGCCTTGCCGCAAAACGCCTTCTATGTCCGGGCCGAACTTATCGACTTCTGGCGGCTTACACTAGAGAAGGTAACGGTAGGCAAGTGGACCGTTCCCTACCATGCCCTCTACTACCCCAATCCCTGGCCCAAGCAGAGCGAGGCGACCAGACGATTCCACCTGCACCCCATATTCCCGACACTCATGGGCCTCGCCCAGACAACAGAACTCCGCACCAACTGGGAAACCTACGCCCAGGAATTCGCCCAGGCAACACGCATGCTGTTACCCAACGCGGGTGTCACGATGCAACTAATCAAGGAAGACAAACCCATCACCGCCTTCGAACGCAAGTACAAAAATGCCTGCCAGCAACTGTGGCAGGTCATCATCCATCAATAATCAAAAAAGCTAGTTCCGCTCTTCCAGCCACTTCACGAAGGTGGGCACATTCTTGGTGAACTGCACACGCACATGGGAATCCTTCAGTATCAGGAACTCCGTAAGGCCGTACTTCTTGCCGTCGGCACCCCAGTCGTAAGTGTAACCAAGTCTTGTCCAGGGGTAACCCGTCTTCTTGTCGTAGGCCTTCGCCCGATTATCGTCGAACCAACGCTTGAAAGAAAGCTTAAACTCCTTGTCGGAACTATAGTCGTCAAAGCTTTCATCGAACTTAAGCGTCATGGAATCCAACTTCACATCAGTCTGGTAAGCCGGACGCACCAGGTCAATGGGCTTTACCCACAAGGCGGAGAAATGGGTGTACTTCTTGTTTGCGCGGATTCCCAGCAATTGCTTGAGCCGAACATCCCAATCCCTCACACCTGTCTTGTTCGCCTTGTACCAGGAATACAGCTCCTTTTCCGAAACAGCCCACACTTCCTGAGACATCACTAGCGTATCCGTATCGTAAATGTCAGGCCTGTCGTGGAAGGTAATCACCAACACACGGGTAGAATCCCTATCCCAAGTAACACCCTCGGATTCAAGACTGACAGTCACCAATGGGTAAATCTCTTCCTGTTTGGCTTCGGCGGCATCGGCAATGGCAGTCTCGTATTTCACCTGCAACAGGGAATCCGAATCCATACCCGTCGAAACTTTGTTTCCCTTAGGCGTCACCACTTCGCAGTAGGGAATCTTGTGGTAATTGTAGGCTACCTTGTGCTTCTCGAAAAATTCAAGGAGTAGATCATCATTCTGGGCAAACAGCCGGTCTCCTTCCACAAAGGATATCACCGTCTTGCAGAATCCAGATTCTGGGACAATGATTCCCGTAGCACCGTCTTTCCGGGTGGTATCCAGCACAAACTTGTGTTTATCTTCGCCACAAGCGTATTCATAATATTTCAACGTCGCCACTCCGGAACCTAATTCCGACACGAACAGGTTATCCTGATCTTCGCTCCAGGCAGGCTTCACCAGCACCGTAGAGTCCCCAAGCTGCATGTACTGGGCACTGGCCTCGCTGCAATAGAACGCGGGCTGCCTGAACACGCCAATAACACCGGTCTTGGTCTTGAAAAGTTCCGGGTCATCTACCTTGGGGCCGTTCGCGCAGGCCCAAAAGGCAAGGGCAAGCGCCATAAACAAAACACTCAAATAAATCTTTTTCATCACGACTACAAGATAGCTATTCGCGCACCATTCTCAATCTAGTTTTTCTTGCGCATAACTCCAAGTACAAAAAAATCCCGTGGTTTTACCCACGGGACTTCTTAATTATTAAAAAGCGAATTAGGCTTCTTCAGCAGGCTTTTCTTCAGCAGCGGCTTCTTCAGCCGGCTTTTCGGCAGCCTTCTTCTTGGTAGCCTTCTTCTTGGGGGCGGCGGCTTCACCGATGGTGGTGCCAGATTCGCCCGGCTTGTGGGAGTCCATCCAAGCCTTCAGCTCGGCGGATTCGCGGTTCTTGAAGTAGTCTACCACGGAGAGGAAGATCTTACGGTTGTTCTGATCGATTTCAGTCACCACAGCCGGGACTTCGTCGCCAACCTTGAATGCATCGGCCGGAACCTTGATGTATTCAGCGGTGA
>CAMKNA010000017.1 GCA_946414075.1 uncultured Fibrobacter sp. | reverse complement strand
ACGCCTGCAACGCCCTCGGCGAAACCGGCAAGGGCCTGGTGAACTACCTGATGGTCTTGGGCGTCGGCGAAACCGTCGCACTGTTCGTCATGGTGTTCTCCATGATGCTCGTGTCGTAGCGCAAAGTGTCATGCCCGCCCCGCATCAAGTGCGGGGTAAACTCCGGCGGGCATCTCCTTTTACAAAAATCACCCTGTCACGATGAGTGGTGGGGTGTTTTCTACAGAAAACGCTTTTTTAAGGGCAAAAATGCCCTTATTTTGTTTTTTGGGGTATATTTATGGTAGTTGACCACCTTTTTTATGGAGTAAATCATGAAAGCCTGGTTCTTGACCACATCCGCTATCCTAGCTACGGCTAGTGTTTCTTTCGCTGCGACCGCCTATATCAACCAGATTGGTTATCGCACTAGCGATTTCAAGGAACTTACGCTATTCGAAGGCAACGGCAATGTGGATTTTGTCAATCAGTCCGGTCAGACGGTGCTCACGGTGACGCCTTCCGATGCTGCGTACTGGCAGGCTAGTGGCCAGAGCGTGCAGCTCGTCGATTTCTCCGAACTCAAGACTCCCGGAACGTACACCATCAAGGTGAATGGCCAAGAAGTTCGCAGGGATTTAAAAATTGCTGACAATGCCTATAGTGATGTTACTAAGGCACTCCTGAAATGGTTCTACTACCAGCGTGCCTCCATGGCCCTGGAAGAACAGTATGCGGGCAAGTGGAAACGCAGTGCGGGCCACCCCGACAACAATGTATCGTTCCATAGCTCCGCTACGGGTGGAAGTGGGACTATCAGCAGTTCCAAGGGCTGGTACGATGCTGGCGACTACGGCAAGTACATTGTGAACTCGGGCATTTCTACCTACACGCTTCTGTGTCTTTATGAGCATTTCCCGACCTATTTTGACAACGTTAAGTGGAATATCCCGGCCGATGGCAACCTGCCGGACCTTTTGGCCGAAATAAAGTATAACCTGGACTGGATGCTTACCATGCAGGCCGCCGATGGGGGTGTCTACCACAAACTTACGACGTTGCAGTTCAGTGGGACAGTGATGCCGAGCGAGGATACGGATAGGCGTTATATTATCGGCAAGAGCGCCACGGCGACGCTCGACTTTGCAGGTGTGATGGCTGTGGCTGCTCGTGTATACCAGAAGTATGACGCAACCTTTGCAAGCAAGGCGCTTGAGGCTGCCAAGAAGGCCTACGCCTGGGGTTCCCAGAATATCAATACGCTTTACAAGGCGAACCCAAGTGACGTCGGAACAGGTGCATACGAAGACAAAAACGCTAATGACGAGAAGAACTTTGCGGCAGCCGAATTGTTCGTGACGACAAAAGATGGTTCATACTCCGCTAGTGGCATTTCGATGAACCTCCCAGGATGGCAGGACATGAGCGGCATTGTTACCTATACCAAGGCGACCCATGCTGCCGATTTTAGCGATGGAGTTGCGGCCAGGGATTCACTGGTGAAGGTGGCCGATCGTTATGTAGAAAATGCTGCTACCGGTTTTGGAGTGCCCATGACAAAGAATGATTTTTACTGGGGTTCCAATAATGCCGCTGCCAACATAGGCGTAAAGCTACTCTATGCCTACTACCTGACGGGTGACAAGAAGTATTACCAGAGCGCCGTCAAGACGCTGGATTACCTGCTGGGCAAAAATCCGATGAATATGTCGTATGTGACCGGATTCGGTTCCAAGTCTCCAATGCACCCGCACCACCGCCCGAGCCAGGCTGATGGCGTGCAGGATCCGGTTCCCGGCATGCTTGTGGGTGGCCCGCATCTCGGCGGCGATGATGTTGGTTCCAATGAATGGGAATGTAGGGACTACCGCGTAAATGGTGCACCGGCTAAGTCATACTATGACAATGAGTGCAGCTATGCAACAAACGAGGTGGCTATTAACTGGAATTCCCCCGCGGCCTACTTGGCAGGTGCCATTGAGGCTCTGCACAACGGCTATGCACCATCTTTTGCGAAAGAGGGTATTGCATGGAACGAAGGAAGCTCCGCTATTCGTCCTGATTTTAGCCGTAATATGAACACAACAGAAACAACGGCAGCAAGACTTCGCTTCAAAGATCAGATGCTCTACGTGGAAAAGAATGGAGTGAAGTATAACCTGAAGGGTCACAAGATTAAGTAAACACGAAAAAGCCCTCTCTTTCGAGAGGGCTTTCGCGGGATAGACGAGGCTTGAACTCGCAACCTCCGGCGTGACAGGCCGGTGCTCTAACCAAAATTGAGCTACCACCCCATTGTGGTTTACCTGGTTTCCCAAGCAACGGAGCAAATATATAAATGTGGATTCACTCTGTCAAGGGAAAAAACGGCTAAATTCGCCTATTTTTTCTTCTTCTTGGTCTCTAGCCATTCGTCGAAGGTGATGCTGCGGTCGAGTACTCCGTTTGGCGTGAGTTCCAAGACTCGGTTAGCAACCGTCTGTACAAATTCGTGGTCCTGGGAGCAGAAGACAATCGGACCCTGGAATGCGGTCAGGCCGTTGTTAAGGGCGGTAATGGCCTCCAAGTCTAGGTGTGCGGTCGGTTCATCGAGCAAGAGACAGTTGGCGTTGGCAAGCATCATTTTACTGAGCATGCAACGGACCTTTTCACCACCGCTGAGAACATTTGCGCTCTTAAGAGCCTCTTCGCCGGTAAAGAGCATACGGCCCAGGAATCCACGGATAAATGTTTCATCCTGTTCCTTGCTGTACTGGCGCAGCCAATCCACAAGGGAAAGATCCGTGCCGAAGTAGGCGTCGTTGTTTTTGGGGAAGTAACTGTAGCTGATGGTGTTGCCCCACTTGAGAACCCCATCGGGGGCCTTGGTTTCTTCGGCAATGAGCTGGAAGAAGGCCGTCTTGAGAGTGTCGTATTCACCAACCAGGGCCACCTTGTCGCCGTTGTTCAGGCTGAAGTCCAGGCCCTTGCAGATGATGCCGTCGCCGCCGTCTATGGTGGCGTTCTTGACTTCCAGCACGATCTTGCCTGGTTCTCGGTCCATCTTGAAGTTGACCCACGGGAACTTGCGGCTGGAGGCCGGCATCTCTTCGACCGTCATCTTGTCGAGGAGCTTCTTGCGGCTGGTGGCCTGCTTGGCCTTCGCGGCGTTACTGGCGAAGCGGCGGATGAACGCCTTCAATTCTTCAATCTTTTCTTCGGCGCGGCGGTTCTGGTCCTTTCGTTGCTTCTGTGCCAGCTGGCTTGCGGCGTACCAGAATTCGTAGTTGCCGCCGTAAATGTTTATCTTGCCGTAGTCAATGTCGCAGGTGTGGGTGCAGACGGCATTCAAGAAGTGACGGTCGTGGCTCACCACGATGACGATGTTTTCGAAGCGTTCCAGGTAGTCTTCCAACCAGCCAACGGTTTCCAGATCCAGGTGGTTCGTCGGTTCGTCAAGCAGCAGGATGTCCGGGTTGCCGAACAGCGCCTGTGCCAGGAGTACGCGGATTTTTTGGCCGCCATCCAGGTCTGCCATCAGGCTGTAATGGAATTCTTCGGGAATGCCCAGGCCCTTCAAAAGAACCGCCGCACTGGAGTCAGCTTCGTAACCGCCGATTTCGCCAAAGCGGGTCTCGATTTCCATGGCCTGCATGCCCTGTTCTTCGGTCATTTCGGGGAGCGCGTAGAGTTCGTCGCGCTTCTTGCCGAGTTCGTAGAGCTCGGGGAAGCCCATCATGACGGTTTCGAGAACGGTGTTCTGTTCGTAGGCGAAGTGGTCCTGTTTAAGGACGGCGATGCGTTCGCCCGGGTCCTTGGTGACCTCACCAGTGTTGGGTTCGAGCTCGCCGGAAAGGATTTTCAGGAAGGTGGATTTTCCGGCACCGTTTGCACCGATGACTCCGTAGCAGTTACCACGCTTGAAGGAGAGGTTCACCTCTTTGAAAAGGACTCGGCTACCGTATTGAAGGCTGACATTGGAAACATTTAACATGCGGGCAAAGATAGTAAAAGATGAGTGCCACGGCAAAACAATTATTGTTTTGACATGGCCGAATCGCACTATCTACATTTCGAAGAAATGTCAAGATAGTAAAAGATTCATTTGATATCAATAACAGTAAGCTGTTCCCCCTCGACGCGGAACTTTATTTCGTGATCGGCAAACTTAAGCCCGTATATTCTAGAGGGGTCGTCTTGGTAATGGGGGCGCGGATCCTGTTTTAACAGCTCCGTCAGGTCATCTCGCTTACCTTGTTCTATCTTTTCAAGTTCATTTTCTGCGATTTTCACTTGCAGTTTTGTCTTTGGTGCCGTTGCGGCAAAGCCACCGATAGCTTCTGGAATGCTGTCGGCATAGGGAAGGTAGGGCTTGATGTCCACGATGGGGGTTCCGTCCATCAGGTCTGCTCCGCTTACCACAATTACGAGGCCATATTCCTTGTCGTCACGGATTTTCTCGATTTTTACGCAGGACATGGCGATTGGATTGGGGCGGAAACTGGATCGTGTGGCAAATACTCCCAAGCGGGTGTTCCCTCCGAGTCGGGGCGGCCGCACTGTGGGTTTCCAAGTGTCACGGATGTTTTCCGAAAAAATCCACAGCAGCCACAGGTGGGAAAATCCTTCCAACCCCCGGAGGGCATCGGGGTTCCTAAATTCCTTTTCGAAATAGATGATGGACTTCAGGCTCCTCAGAATTCCACTTTGCCTTGGAATTCCAAATTTTTCTGGAAAATCGCTTTTAATTCGGGCGATAGTCTTGAACTTGAATTCATCCATGGTGACGGGCCCAATGCCGATAGGCTCGATCAGCCCTGGCGTTACGAAGTTTTAGTCTTTTGTTCAGAGGCCAGTAGATAAAGGCGAATAGGATATAGCCGCACAGCAGTACAATCCAGTGGTTCAGCCCTAGCCGTGTTTCTAAAAGTCGCATCTCCACAAACATGAAAGGCCCTGCAATCAAAAACAGAGGAAGTTGCCGGCACTGGTCTCCCAGGGAGTAGCGGGATTCATAACTTACGATAGAATTCATCATGGGGAAACTGGTACAGAATCCGCCCATGAGCCGCTTGATGACCATCAGGCCAGAAACAACAAGGGCGATGGCAGGGGCTTTGATATAGATTGGCAGGGGTGTCTTGTAGGGAACTCCTGATTTGTAGGGCTGCTTAAAATAAATTAGGACACCCAATAAAAAATCAAAAAGGCAAACGGCAAAAAAGACCGGCTCATTGTCGGGAACAATGGGTTGGAGTGTGGTGCCAATGACCACAAAAATAGCAAGCCCGATAATGATGGAGAGAACTATGGGAATGTGCAACCTATTGTGTCCAATACGCACTACATGCACATACATAAGGCACAGCAGTGCGGAAATGGCATTGGCTGTTCCCATGGGGAGTCCGACAGCGATATAGGCAAATCCGCAGGGAATGGGAATGGTGGCGGCCACCGCCTTCAACTGCGGGTCCTTCATGTAGGCACTGGCAGTACCCAGGGCCGTCACCATAAAGATAAGCAGCCAGTCGTAGGGTTCAAAGTTGAAATTTAGGTTCTGCCACATGGTAGTCCGGGGCAATCTGCAGTCGGGCTAGACGAATTTTTTCAAGATGTGCTTGCTAGAGACAAAGTAGTCGATGCCGCTAATGATGGTGATGGCGGTAATGACTCCCATGACTGCCTGGGGGAATACATGCCAGATGCTTTCGAAGTTGGGAATCAGCTTTTGGACGGGGTCGATCGCTCCTAAAAGGATTGCCACAATTCCGATACCCTGGAGAGCGGTTTTCCACTTGCCGCTCCTACGGGCGGGCATTACCAGGCCTTCACTGGCGGCCAGAGTACGGAGGGTTTCCACGCTGGATTCCCTGAAATAGATGAGTGCCACCATCCAGACAGGAGCATACCCTGTAGCGATAAAGCACATGAAAATGGTCATGTTGGAAATCTTGTCGCTGAAGGGGTCCAGGTATTTTCCAAGGGTGCTCACTTCACCCATGGCCCGGGCCAGCTTCCCGTCTAAGAAATCCGTGAGCATGAAGCCCAATACCATAACCAATGCAAGGACCTTGAATACCAGGCTGTTGTTGCTGTAGTCCAGGTCGTTGTCGTAGAAGAATACCCACAAGAAAAATGGGGTGAGTACGATTCGGCTCATGGTAAGCTGGCTTGCGATGGAAAGGGGCTTTCGATGGGCAGGGTCGCGATAGTACCAATAGGCGTAGGCCACGGTAGAAGCCAAGACCAAAAGGATGGTTGCCACCATGCATATCTGCTGGTATTGTTCCAAATCAAGTAGGTATACGCCCATGGTAATGGTGGTTGCCAGGTTGGCAAGCTTGCTCCAGCGTCTTTTGTGGGGGAGATTCTTGCCTTCGCGTAATACACCCAAAGAAAACAGGGTATGGGCGATAAGCCTAGCCAGTAGCACTGCGCAACCTACGCCAAGGATTTTTTCGGGGCTTTCCGACTGGACCAGGTCTCGCACAAAAATGCTGGTCATGACCGCAAAGGAGAGGAACCCATCTATAAAGTTGAGCCAAAGCCTGTAATAGGGTTTCTCGATATCTTGCCCCCGAAGCTGGTAAAGTTTGTACCAACCCATGACCAGTGCTATGGCCACGAAGGCGCAGGCAGTTTTTGCCATGCCGAGCCATGTAAAGACGATGACGCAGATAAAGACTATAGCCCTGAGGACGCTCCACAGACGGTTGAGGAACCGAACTTCAGATTTTTTTGACTCGGTCATTGGTTGTTCTCCAAAAGTTGTCTTGCGTGTTCACGGGTAATTTCCGAATTTTCGCCCAGCATGCGGGCCAGTTCGTCTATCCGTTCCTCGTAATCCAGGTCCCTAACGGTAGTAAATGTTCTGCCATCTGTCTCAGCCTTGCTGACAGAAAGCTGGTGATTGGCACGACAAGCTACCTGATGAAGGTGGGTGATGGTCAGCACTTGGTGGTGCTTGCCCAGGTTGCGTAGGGCTTCACCGATACGGTTGCCAACTTCTCCGCTGATACCGGAATCCACTTCGTCAAAGATGAGTAGCGGCACGGCATCTAAATCGGCCATGACCGTCTTGATGGCGAGCAGAACACGAGAAAGTTCCCCTCCGGACACGGCCTTTTGTAAGGATTTCTGTCCTTCACCGGGATTGGGAGCCAGAACAAACTCGATGCGGTCCATACCGTTTGCCGATAGATCCTGCGTCTCGATTTGGGTCTTGAAAACTGCCTTTGGCATGCCCAAACTTTGGAGATTGGTTTCTACCGCTTTGTCAAAGATGTCAGCAGCGTTTTTGCGCTTGTCGGAAAGCGCCTTTGCCGTTTTCTCCAGTTTTTCGTTACAGACTCGAAGTTTCTTGTTCAGCTCTTCTAAATCACTATCCAAATTCTCAATGCAGCTCAGCTCTTCCTTGCGTTTTTCAGCAAGTTCTAGAAGTCCCGCCACATCGGTGTGGTACTTGCGCTTGAGTTTTTGAATTTCGGCGATGCGTCCGTTGGCGCGGTCCAGTTCCGCTTCGCTGAGAGATTTCTCTGGCGTAAGGCGCATCATGTCCTTGCAGTTACTTTCGAAAGGCTCCGAGACTTCTAGAAGCGAATTGAGAACCTCTTCGTAACGTGGAACCTTTTGTGAGAGTCCCTTGAGCTTGGAAAGCAGACATTGCGTCTGGTCCAGAATACCATTATCGTTGCCGATTAGCCCCTGGATTTCCATCAGATAATTTTGCTCAATTTCACCCTTGTTTCCACGGCTTACCTTTTCTACTAGTTCTTCTTCTTCTCCAAGCTTCAGATTCGTCTTGGAAAGTTCTTCGAACTGGAATTTCAAAAAATCCTTTTGTGCAGCCAATTCCCTGGCCCTGGATTCAGTCTCACGAATTTCGTTTTTGATGGAATTCCATTCATTCCAAAGAGCTGAATAATCATTTAGCAGTTCGGTGTTGCCAGCATAATCATCTAGCATTTGGGCATGGGTTCTAATGTCACGCAGGAGCAGCTGCTCGCTTTGACCGTGCATCTGGATAAGCATGTCTCCAATCTTTTCCAAATCGGAAAGACTCACTATGGCCCCATTTACCCGGACTCGTCCCTTGCCGTTTTCTAGGATTTCTCTACGGATGATAAGTTCGTCGTCGCTGTCAATTTCGAGGGAGACTAGTAGATTCTTGACCTGGGGGAGATCTTTCAAATCGAACAGCCCTTCGATTACCGCCTTTTCTTCGCCGGAGCGTACCATGGATGTTTGCCCGCGGTCGCCACAAATTAGTCGGAGGGCCTTCATCAGCACGGATTTGCCCGCACCGGTTTCACCGGTAATGGCGGTAAAGCCCTCATGGAAGGGGACTTCCTGCTTGGCGATAAGTGTAAAGCCGTTTATGGAGAGCTGTTTTAGCATCGGTGCAAAGTTAGCAATTCGTTATGACACAGGGTGTCATTTTTCAAAAACTATCACGCTCCTGTATATGGGGCGTCCCTCTTTACGATACTTGCGTTCAAATCCGGTGGAAATCCCTTCTGTGGGTTCGGCTGTGTTTCGTTCCACGACCGTACATCCCGGAAAAGCATCGAAGGTATCTAATGCAATTTCGTTGTACTCCTTGTGGTCTGTACCCCAGTAGAACAATCTCTTTCCGGGTTTCAGAACGCGCGCCACTTCTGTTAAGAAATCGGGCCGGAGCAGCCTGTTCTTGTGGTGGCGTTCCTTGGGCCACGGGTCCGGGAAGTACATGTGGAAGGCATCTACCGTGTTATCTTTTACGGCATCCCGCAAGAAGTAGAACACGTCTCCCCGTAACATGGCCGCGTTGTTCAGGACTTTGCGGTTTTCCATGCGGGTATGGGCGAATGCTGCCCATGTGTAGTCCCACTCACTTCCCATGATGAAATAGTCCGGATGCTTCTGGGCGTACTCAATCATGAATGTGCCCTTGCCACTTCCGATTTCTACTTCGATGTGTCCGTTTTCGTTTTTGAACATGTCTTTCCACTGGAAGGCGAGCTTGTGCGGTTTGCCATCTGGCGTGCGGATGGGCTTTCTGCCGTCGTTGCTCCGGAAGACATAGTGCCAGAGACCCTTTTTTTCAGGGTCTTCCTTTAAATCCCTGTAGAACTCAGGGATGACGATTTCTTTTGATTCTTCTTCCATTTTAGATAAACGGGATGACAATTTCCTTGAATTTTTCCGGGATTTCCTTATCGAGAATCTCGCGGATATGCCTTTCGGAATATTTCATGGAAAAGTGGGTGAGGATGATTTTTTCGCAATCAATTGCACCGTCGAATTTTTTCAAGGCGCCTACGATGTGCTGCAAATGCGTGTGCCCCTTTTTGTGGCTCATGGGCTCGTCT
This sequence comes from uncultured Fibrobacter sp., assembly GCA_946414075.1. Lineage (GTDB taxonomy): Bacteria > Fibrobacterota > Fibrobacteria > Fibrobacterales > Fibrobacteraceae > Fibrobacter. The sequence goes on along the minus strand of CAMKNA010000017.1, from coordinate 34,488 downwards.
TCGTCGTCTAGGAAAGTGCACTCCATGACGAGAACCTTAGACTTAAAAATTTCTGGATTCTGTAAAAGGGTTTCACCCAGGCAGTCGCCAGTGAAACTCAACAATGGTTCAAAGACCTCGCGGGTTATTTCAACATTGTTCTTTCGTAGTTCTATAATTTCACTAGGGGCTTTCCCCAGATATTCGTCTTTCAGTTTCCGCTTATGAAGGTATAGAGTTGCTCCCATAGCAGGGACGGAATGTTTGACTTCAAACGGCTTTAGAACCAGGTCCTTGCGGTATTTTAGGGGCGTCATTTTACCGGATTCGACAGCGCAAATCTCAGGTAAACGAAATTTGGTTTCGGGGACCCCTTCGAACATGGCCTCAGCACGAATCCATTCTTTTGCCCCTTCCACAATCATTTCTGGCAGGTAGTACACGCTGTCTCTTTCTACACCCATCATTTTGCGTAGACTGTGGTGTCGCATTAGGCATCGTGCATGATCCCCATGGGCATGAGTTAGAAAGACGTGGTTGATGGATGTAGCTGAAAGAGGACACTCTCCCATATCTACTACGAAATCTAGTTCGGGAAACTGGAAATAGGTAGCAAGCCCGGAAATGGAAAACCCATTAACTGTTGTGCAGGAAGTTTCCAGGTGGACTTGTTTCAGCGCGTTGTGTATGTACTTGCTTTCACTGGCCACGCAAATTACTTCTTCTTGGCTGCTTTTCTTTCGTTGTCTTGTGCTACAAGAAAGTCGAAATCATTGCATGTCATGGCTTCGATATGGCTGCCCATGGCCACACTGCGAGTCCTGGCATTGCCCTTCTTCTCGGGAATGCGGAAGCAGAAGTCATAGGTATTGCCCATGTCGGTGGGGATACCCATCTTGAAGATTCGTATGCGTTCCTTGCCACTGTAGATTTCGTGATAATCGTAGGTGTTCTGAACCTTTTCCAACCTCTTTTCCTGGTTGAACTGGAGTTCCCGTGTGATTGGACCATCCAGGTATAGGGGAAGCGAGTTTTGGAAGCGCAGTTCCAGCTTTCCATCGGTCTTGACGATGGATGTCCCAGTGGGGTTAATCAAATAGCGCTGTTGTGGAATGTTCTTGTATGCTTTGTTGTGAGCCTTACGGACGCCACACATCTCCCGCATGTCTGGATTAGCCACAAAGTCAATGTCTCGACAGATGGGGGGGAGGTCGGTAGGGACTTCGAGATCATCCCCGTTGGAGGAACCGGCACATCCAGCCATTATAATCGGGGCTACAAGTAGAGAAGCAAACTTTAAAATTTTCATGAGCTAAATATAAATTTAATGGACCGGTGAAAAAAAAAGATAACGAAAAAAAATGCCCCGTTCGGGGCATTTTGATTATTGTAAGCCTTTGTGATCTTAGAGAATGTTCACGATGGCTGTAAATAGGGCATCCGCCAGGGCGTTGGTTTCAAGCCCTTCGAAGATGTTGAACTGGTTGAACATGATTTTGCCCTTGCCAAAGGGGAGCATTTGCAGGTCCACGCCACCTTTGACTTCACCGTCCTTGATGGAGATGGATTCCGCAAAGACTGATGCTCCATCCAACTTGCTCATGGAAAGGCTTGGCATGACAGAAGCGACCGTATGGTCAAGAACATTGGTTCCGAAGACTTTCAAGAGATCAGAACCGTCCGGAATATAGTGGAGGCTAATTCCGTTTGCACCTGTGGACCACTGAGAATCCAGGGTACAGTCAAATTGGTGGCTCTGGTTCAAGAAGTCGACGTCATCCTGGGTCATGTCCGAAAGCAGAAGCGTTTTGCCACCGTTCTTAGTGACATCTACTATTTTGTCCAAAATTTCGTCGGGCCAGGAGCTGAGGTTTGCTGTGAAAATGATTTTTTCCGGCCCAGAAAGCGCGGCGAGTGCATCGCTGGACTCTTCGCTGTTGTCCAAGAAACAAACTTTCTTCATGGCGGACTTCACATCTGCCTGCTCAATGACAATCAAGTCTTCTGTGGATGAATGGATTTCTTTTCCGTTCTCCTTGAGGGTAAACTTGATTTGGTATTTGCCTACGCTACGGGGAGCCATAAGGGTACAAATACCTAATTGCGTGAGGCTTGTCTTGCCCACGGGTTCATCAGGAGATTGCGTCTTGGTGCTTACAACTTTGCCTTTCTCGTCTAGCACAGAAACTTCAACACCAACATTCTCTAGGCGGCTGTTGTTTAGAAGGGTCAGTTGGAAACTGACTTCGCTTTGAGGCGTGACTACATGTTCCAGTTCGCTTACGAGAATGCGGCTAGGAGTGGTGATTTCCTTGATAAAATCAGTGAATCCCTTACTCTTTCGGTTTTCATCGTTGAGCCCGCTAAAATCGATGCCATAGTCCGCCCACTGGTCCAGGAAGAAACCTGCAATTTGGGGGTTGCTTTGAAAAGCTGTAATCTGGTCTAGTTTGCTTTTGATGGCGATTCGATTGACATCGTTGCAGAAAGAGTCAAACTTTTTCCATGTTCCGATGTCTGCCTTGGCCAGGAAGTCTTCCAGGGCCTTATAGGTATTCTTGATAGATTTTTGGTTCTTGATGCTTCGTGGACCGCGCAGGTTGGTCGGTTTGCTGGGAAGCAGGGTGTGGTTCTTTAGTGTGACCAACATTTTGTTGCTCACATCCAAGTCGACTCTTTCGTCTTCATCCTGAAAGATGCTGTCACCAAGTCCCGAATCAGGGATGGTCAGTTCTTCGTCTTCCCGATCAAAGCAATGGGCGAGATAATGGGAATAGTTTGCATTTGGACACAGACGGGGGTTGATTCGTAGACTTGCATACTGGGAAATATGGTCGACGGAAACGGGTAGAAGTTTGCCTGTATCCTTATGGAACACACCCTCGTTATCCAGGTAAATGCTGTCCAGGTTACTGATGGCTGGTCTCAGCATGTCGATGGGGCCGATGGCATTCAAGAGTTTGTTGCCGTTCTGCAACATGAATGTCCCGTTTTCCGCACCGAGTATCCATACGGCGATAGAGGGGTGGTTGTGCTGGTCACGGACCAGGTCCGTAATGAGCTTCTTTGCTATATCCAGCCCCTTGGGTGTAGAACGCATGGTGTGGATGGGAAACTCCTGGAATACCAGGAGGCCGATTTCATCGCATATATCCAAAGCTTCGTTGGTCAGCGGAGCTCCACAGCTACGGATGGCGTTGAACCCCGCATCCTTGACGGCCTGAAGGTCTTTCTTGAGGGCAGGATTTTTGTCTGTCCAGAGACCGCCTTCGCTCCACTGCTGGTTGTAGCTTAATCCCTGAATCTTGAGAATGGAGTCGTTTAAGTAATAGTCACCCTTGATGCAGTCGAATTTACGGAAGCCAAATGTCCTGACCACAGGGAAACTGTATTCAGGGGCCTTGTTTTTGCCTGCTTTAACTTCTAACTGGACTTCCAGGGCAAACATGTTGGGCTTGTCTAGGCTCCAGACACACTTGTCTTTTTTCCAGTCTTTAATCTGGAAGGCGAAACGCTGGGTCATGTTTTCCTTGTCCAGCTTCACTTCCTTGTACCATTCGTATACATCGCCGACCGCATTTCTCATCAAGAAGCGAATGCGTGTCTGGAATCCACGGGGGTTGTTGAAGGTGATTTCTGCGGCAACTCGCTCCTGATCCATGTCGGGCTCGACATGCAGGTCGGCTATGTAGGCGGAGCTTCCTAGAATAAGGTCTACATGACCGAAGATGCCGCCGAAGGGGTATTGGTTCCAGGGGAGACCGACCGGCATTTCGCTGGGGTGGGCGTAGCGGTCATCGGCGCCATCTTCACTCTCGCGTCCGAAGTCGATACGGCTGTTGGATGCACCCATGTTTGCTACGCGGATGCACAAAATGTTTTCTTCGCCAATTTTAATAGCTTTCTGGGTTTCAAGCGTAAAAGGTGTGTACGCCCCGAAGTGCGTTCCCAGGCGGATTCCGTTGAGCCAGACGGTGGCGTGGGTGGCAATTCGTTCAAAACGGAGGAAAATGCGCTTGGCTACGAGTTTGTCATCGTCCAGGGTGAAACGCTTGAAATAGAAGGCACAGTCCTGGGACATGAGCAGCTTGTCAAAGGAACGCTCCCAGATATGGGGAACGGTCACGGTTTCGGTATCGGAAGGGTTGGTTGCGTACCAGCGGTTGGAAATTCCGGAGTCTTCCGTATCCCACTTCATCTGCCAGTCGCCGTCGAGGCTCATGATTTTGTTCATTCGGGCTTTCCTTTTATACGCCAAACCCCCTGATGGGGGTGTTTTGTATCGGGGTAGCCAGATTCGAACTGACGACATTCTGCTCCCAAAGCAGACGCTCTACCAGGCTGAGCTACACCCCGCAGTGGCCAAATATAGCAAAAAATGGATGTTTTTACAATAAAAAGACCGTTTTTGGCTTTAAATCGGGCCCGTTTCCTGGTGAATATACCGAAAAATTTACCTTGTCTGTAAAGGAATAGACGGACTTGGATATATTTTTCTTTTTTTACCCGTTTTTTTCGCTTTTTTGGTGAAATTTGCGTATATTTCTGATGATGTTGATAAGTTTTTCATACAGATTGATGGTCCCGCCATTGGCGTTTTTGACCTTGTCTGCTGTGTTGCTGGTGGGATGCAAGTCCGGGACTCCTGATCAGACTCCCATTGTCCCGAAATCTTCATCTTCTTCTCTTGTCCAGTTTTCTTCTAGCACAGAAGAAGTGGTTGCAGATACTGTCGTTGCTGATACGGCTGTTGCCGATTCTGCAGTATTAGATTCGGTTACCAAAGATGAGATTGTTCTATCCAGTTCATCAGTGTTTTCCAGCTCTTCTTTGGAACGCAGCTCTTCTTCCGAAGAAGCCGTTTTGTCCAGTTCCTCTTCTGAAATGGAGGTAGATTCTGTTCCTCCCGTCGCTATAGATACCACCGTCCAGGATACCGCCAAAGATACCGTTGCCGTAGAATCGGCTCCTGAAGACACTTCACTTTGCGCAAATGTTCCTGTTACGGTTCTATGTGACAAGAGAGATGGTCAGCTATATAGGACCATACACATTGGTTCCCAGGTGTGGATGGCTCAGAATCTGAATTATGCGGTTTCCAACAGTTGGTGCTACAATAACAGCTTGGAGAGCTGTTCCAACTACGGGCGTCTTTACCAGTGGACTGCCGCCTTGAATTTGGACAAGGCCTATAGTCATTCCTCAGCAGGAGAGCTGATTGAGGAAAAGCATCAGGGAGTCTGCCCTGATGGTTGGTATCTCCCGAAAGACAAGGATATGGAGACTCTAGTTCATTATGTGGCGGAATCCAACAAGACTTTAGGTTTTGCGACAGAGGAGGTGGGGACAAGCTTACGCAAGGAGACGGGCTGGGAAGAGAATGACGAAGAAATTCTGGGAACAAACCGTTATGGATTTGCTGCTGTTCCTGCAGGTTATCGTGATGCAAATGGGACCTTCGCCTTCCTTGGGGAAGAGGCTGATTTTTGGGTTGCGGAAGAAGAAGCCAATGGGACCCAGGCTCCCCACTGGAACTTGTATTACGCCAACCAGTCTTTTAGTGGTGAATACAGGAATTTGAAATCCTTTGCCTTCTCGGTGCGCTGTATCAAGAAATAAGGGGCTTTCCACATGGATCGATCCTTCAAGATAGCCTTATCTCTTTTTGCCCTGTTGGTGGGCACCTTGTTTGCTGTAGAGGTGTTTTCTTTGCCCAAGGTGACTCCAGAACTTAAGACGGAGGCCCAGGAATACTACAACAATGAGTGCAAGGCCTGCCACCGTTGGGCCCGCAAGTTTGCCGCTCCACCCATGAAAGATAATGTGGCCCAGTATGCCGAAAAACCAGAGAAAATGGTCAGGTATCTGATGCACCCGACTCCGAAACATCCCGAAATATGGCCGCCAATGGAAATAACGCCCCTTACGGAGGACCAGGCGAAGATGATGACGGCCTGGCTTTTATACATTTTGGATAATCCGGAGGATCCGGGACGACCGAAGTAGTTTGGGATTGGGAATGAAATACTTGATGGCTGGATTGTTGGCGCTTTTGTGCGGGTTTTTCCTGGCCGATTTTTTGTTCCGTCAGCAGGCATCCGAGATTAAGCCCCCTGGAATAATTCCCTTTGATCATTCACTCCACGGGGATTCTATTGGGCTAGACTGTTTACATTGCCATGCGGGAGTTGCATACCAGGCAAATGCGTTCATGCCTTCAAAAGCCGACTGCATGGATTGCCACAGGCTCCCTTTAACAGAAAATCCCGGTATCGAGAAGTTAGATTCGCTTTTGGCCCATGCTGAGGATTTTCCCTGGAGCCACAAGAAGGTTCTCCCTGAACATGTGGTGTTTCATCACGGACTGCATTTCGCAGCCAAAGTTTCGTGTTCGGATTGTCACGGTTCCATGGAAAAAATCCGCAAGAACCTTTACGGTGGGGAACTTTGGACTATGCAGATGTGCATGGATTGCCATAGTGGCAAGAGTTTTAAGGATAGGGACTTTAAGCGGGCGGCTGTTCATTGCGGGGCGTGTCACCGCTAGGTTTGGGTTTTATGGATAGGCGAGAATTTATCAAGGCATGTTCAGTTGTGGCATTAATGCAGGTCTTGTGGGGCTGTCGCCGTGTTCCCGATTTTTCTGGTGTCTCAGTTCCAGAACTTGCTGAATTTGAGAAGGAAGTCCGCCAGGCATTGTCCTGCTCCAAAGGAGCCTTCGACCTGGTTCAGGTCCCTATGCCAGGTGCCATCAGGGCTCCAGGAGCTTCTCCCTTGAACCGCTTTGGAATGGCGATAGACCTGGATGCCTGCGATGGTTGTGGAAAGTGCATTCTTGCCTGCATGGAAGAAAACAACATCCCGCTATCGCCCAAAGAGCAGCGTGATGCGGGAAGGTTCATGCATTGGATCGAGATGCATGGCGGTGCCCCGGCTATGTGTTTCCATTGCGGGAACGCGCCCTGTGAAAAGGTCTGTCCTACGGGCGCAGCAAGTCACAGTCCTGATGGTCTCAGTACCATGATGTACAAGCGTTGTACCGGTTCCAGGTTTTGTGGGGCGAACTGCCCTGTGGGGGCCCGTAAGTTCAATTATGTAGACAGTGTTAAGGAAGGTCTTGTCCGTAAATTCAATCCAGGCGTTCCCCTTCGTGAAAAGGGGGTCATGGAGAAATGCTCCCTTTGCATACAACGTTTGCAAGACCACAAGCATGCGCAGATGGTGGCAAAGCCAGGTACGGAGTGGCGGGGGAGTGGCTTGAAAACGGCCTGTAGCGAAGCTTGTCCTAAAAACGCCATTATTTTTGGCAATTGGCTTGATCAGGACTCCTCCTTAGTTAAAGAAGCCAAACACCGTAATCTTTATGTTCCGGCAGAAATTGCTGCACTAGATCCGTCTGTCGTTTATATGCGGGGGAGACGCTAGTGTACAGAATCCTCGTGTACATAGGGGCTGTTCTTCTGCTTCTCGGGGCATCTGCCTTCGGACTCTCCCTATGGGATGGCCCGACCGCATGGCATACGGATGCTCGCACCTTCTGGGGGATTCCCATTTCACTCTTTGTGTTATGGATTGGCCTTGCCCATGCGGGAACCTTGATTTCGGCCATATTCCTCGCTTTGGGATATCCCCTTGGCCGTAGGACTTCTATGATTGCGGAGCTATCAACTTTGTGCTCCTTGGTTGTGGCGGCCCTGTTCCCCCTGGTTCACCTGGGTGTTATCGATAATTTTTACATGGTGGTTCCATTTCTAGATGCCCGCGGGAACTTTGCGAACCTTCGTTCCCCGTTAGTCTGGGATTTCTGTTGCATTGCCGTTTACGGCGTGGTCTCCCTATTGTTTTTTATTAATCACCTGTTTAGCGAAAAGAAACCTGCTCTTAAAAAACTGATTCGTCCCATGGCTTGGCTGCTTTTCCCCCTGGTTCTTTGGGTCCACACTATTGTAAGTCTTGATTTTGCAGTAACATTTGTTCCCGAGTGGAGAGGGGCGTATTTCCCGCTTTACTTTATTGCGGGGGCAATCTATTCGGGGCTTGCCCTGGTTATCATTCTCCTTACGGCGGAGCACTGTCGCGTCCGCGTGTTGGAAAAGCTGATGCTTTCCCTTTCCTGGTTCATGGCGGCCTTCTGGTTCTGGGAATTCCTGTTGAAGGGGATGTTTTCCTTCGAAGTGTTTTTTCTCGGGGCGGTGGTTCCCCAATTTATGTGGTTGCGGGTTATCCGTGAGAATACCTTTGGAAGGCTTCTGGTGGCGTTCTCTATCCTTGTTTCCCTAGGACTGGAACGCTATATCCTTGTGACCCCTTCAGAATACGATGTGGCGAATGCTTTCGGATGGCTGGACTTGGGTCTTGTTGCCTTTTCGATGGGATTATTTGTTCTCCTGTTCTTTGTTCTGCGTGCAAAGTTGAGTGCACTGTTGGAAGGCGACGATGTGGTTATGGGGGAAATCGTCTTGCAGGAAGACGACCCTGCCAAAATGGAAGTGTCTGAGTCCAATGTTTTCTCTGCTTTGCGTCTGCCCTTGTTGTTAGGTGTTCTTGTTACCTTGGTGTATGTAACCTGGGCTGTTTCTTGCGATAGTGGCGTCCTTGTTTCCTTGTCGGTGGCGAACATTGTTCCCCTGTGCCTGCCTTTACTTGTGCTTGTGGCGAGTATTGTTTTGTGTGCTAGGCCTTTGTGGTCTATCTTGGGAAATCGTATAAGGTTTGTCGCTATCGTTCTTGCAGGAATCCTGGGTGTCTTTGTAGGGGCTTTTTGGGCAGGGGGCGGTTCGGACACGACATCGGCGGTGGTATCCGTGCAGGAGTTGGCGTCGGCCAAGTCCATTGAGGGAATATGGGCGTCCCGCTGTGCTAGCTGCCATGGAAATGATGGAAAGTTTAACGAGAAATTCGTTCGCGAGTTTTATCCTTTGCCTCAGAAGCTCTCTCTGGAACGGCTGGATTCCTTGGGCGCAGATTCCCTTGTCCATGTCATTTTGAACGGCCGTATCAATATGAATCCCTACCGGGGCAGGGTTACCGAGGATGAGGCTCGTGGGTTGGTCCATTATATGCGGCTACTAGCGGGGGAGAATCAATAATGGATGCAATCCTGAATGCACTCTCCTGTCTTATGGCCCTTGGTACTTCCATGTTTCTCTGGCGTAGGCCTACCAGTGTCTACAAGGAAACGGGGGTGATGGTCCTGTCCTTGTGTGTTTTTGTCCTGTTCTCCTATTTTACGGTTGATTCTTCGGAAGCGACCCTGGAGTATATGCCGTTTAGGATGCTGGCTTTGTGCCTTTGTTTTTCTACTACATCCCTGACTAGCCACAAGAGTCGCTACATGGTACTTGCCCTGGTTTTGTGGCTTTGGGTAGAATTTTTTGGGGGGCTGACCTTCGTGTATCGGGGATTGGAGATGCCCTGGACCCGTGTTGTAGCCATCGGTTCGGGTGCCGTGGGTGCAGCATTTCTTTCCCATATTAGCAGAGAGATGGAATTCATGTTGATGGTTTATTGGATTGCCATCTGGATGTTTTTCTAATGTAAATCCCTAAACATGGCCTTTTTTATAAAAAAAACCATATTTTTTATAAAAATCCCTTGACAAGGCACTTGTTTTATCTATATTTGCGTGCGTCATTCGACGGTGCTTCATAGCTCAGTTGGTAGAGCCCGCGACTGTTAATCGCGTTGTCCTTGGTTCGAGTCCAAGTGAAGCAGCTTAAACGCCCCGATTTTACGATCGGGGCGTTTTTTTTATATCTTTTAGATATGTACTTCAGGTCTCTGAATAAAATATTGCTTTGTCTTGCCGCTTGCTTTGGTATGGTCTTGGCCGATGCCATCCCTACCGGAGCATTGGCTGCTGGTGGCGCTGTCACCCGTGACCAGCAGTTGCGTGAAATTCGGGATATCATGCGGGGTGGCCGTGGTGGATATATCGACATTGGCTTCAATTATTTGCCTTTTCGTACCCAGACGCCTCTAGAAAGCCCGTATGGCGAGCACGAAGGCTACGCTTTTAAACATCATTTTGCAGGCTTTGGTAGCGGCGAAGTCACTAAGAATAATCATCTAGGTTTTTTGCTCTGGTTTGAACGCTCTGGCTGGGACGGGGAGGACTTCTTCTTTTGGCCCATGTACAATGATTTTTCACTTGCTCGTTCTGTGACCACTTGGGGTCTTTCATACACTCAATCGGCTATGAATTTGACCTTGGCGGGTGGTATGCAACATCAGAATGTGGAATATGTGGGAGCGGTCTATCCACACGAAAACGATTCTCTGCTGTACTCCTGGGGCCTTGTCCGTTGGGGACGGACCAGTGTTCAGGGGAACTTCTACAAGGAACATTGGCAGATGGTACGAATTTCTATGGATTTGGAATCCAGGGGTATTTATGGTGGACGAAGTCATGGCCCGCTTACCTATTTGCCCAATTTGGAAATGGCGCTTTACAACGGCAGGGGGGACAAGGATTCCGTTCGTGTGTTCTGGGAGCAGAATCTCTTTGCCCAGGTTCTCTATGGCGAGGTTGCCTTCGATTTTCCCCGTAAGGAATTCCATTCTGCTGCATTGAAGTACTACCCTGATCCGTCTCGTATGGTGGCGCTGGAAGCGACTTGCCTGCGCCGTAATGTGCGTCATGGCTCCAAAGACCTTCTGTGGGGCGGAGGCATAGAGCTTCCCTTCGTGCGATTCGCCTATAATTCCAGCTATGATTACGAAACCTTCTTCCATGCTAAGGGGACATTCCTGGTAGAGTTCCAGTTCAACCTGGCCACCATCGACGGTTTCCTGTTTGCCCGTGGGGGAACCCGCTCTGCTCCCATGGAAACCCTGAATATCAAAAAGAAGAATTTCGAGGGCAAGGAAAACAAGGGCCTTGACCTTATGAGCGGGGCAAAGGGCGAACCCAAGACATTGGAAGCCACGGGTATTCGCTATGAGAAATCTGGTTCCGAGGGAGGCAAGTGATGAGTATGTTTTTGAAGCATTTGTCGGTCCTGATGTTTCTTTTGATCAGCTGCTTTGCCCTGTCTGGCTGTATCAGTCACTGGTTCGAAGATTCCACTACCCGTCTTCAAATTGAAAACAGGACAGGGGCCGACATCATTGAATTTGATATTATTTCTGAGGATGGACGGTCTACACGCCCCTGGATCCAGGATACCATTAGGGATAGCTCGGTAAGTCGGGTCTACGAGGCGGACTGGGTTGGGGATTTTAAGGGCCAGATTCTGTATGTAGATTCACGGGTAGAAAGGGGTTGGTTCGACATAAGCCTTTCCGGTGGCAGTCTCTACCTTGTTTTTACACGGAATCCTGACGGAACACTCCATTTCGAATCACGGTAATAGTTTCATATATTTTTACTACATTAATCCATAGTGCAGATAACAAAGCTCAAAATATTCGGTTTCAAGTCCTTTGCCCAAAGGACGGAAATCAATTTCCCCACCAAGGGCCTTACGGCGGTGGTGGGCCCTAACGGCTGCGGTAAGTCCAACATTACCGACGCCATCCGTTGGGTCCTGGGTGAGCAGCGTGCCGCTACGCTCCGTATGAGCAAGATGCAAGACGTGATTTTCAGCGGTACCGAAGAACGCGCCGCCATGAGCCTTGCCGAAGTTTCCATTGTCATCGATAATAGCGATGGAGCCCTGAGTTCCGAATATTCTGAAATTATTGTGACCCGCCGCGTCCACAGGGACGGTTCCGGTGAATACCTGATTAACAACCAGGAGTGCCGGTTGAGAGATGTCCACGCCCTGCTTTTCGACTCGGGACTGGGTTCCAGCACCTATTCCCAGATGAACGCCGACATGATCAAGGCGGTTCTTTCGGACAAGGCCGACGACCGTCGCGTACTTTTTGAAGAAGCTGCCGGCGTGAGCAAGTACCGCCAGCAGCGCAAGGAAGCCACACGCCAGCTGGAACGGGTGCAGATGGATATGGCCCGCGTAGAGGACAATCTCCGCTCAGTTCGCCGTTCAGTACGCCTGTACGAGACCCAGGCCGAAAAGGTCAAGGAATTCAAGTGGTTGAGCAACCGCCTGAAAAACTTGGACCTTTCTGTCAGTCTTGACAAGTATGCCGATTTCAAGGAAAGTCTCGAAACTTTGGATACGACCAGCCGTCGTATGAACCACGAAGTGGAATCGGCCAAGACCAAGGCCATGGAGCTCCAGACCCGCATAGACGAGAAAAAGCTCGCCATCAGTGAGGACGAGAACAATTACCGCGACCTGGAACGGGAAGTCCAGCAGGCCACTCTTGCCCTGAACGATTTGAACAACCAGATCATTCGTCTCAGGGATTCTCTTTCTACCCTGGAAGCGGCAAACCAAAAGGCCTCTTTTGAAATCGAGATTAGCGAGGGCAAGACCCGTGAACTTTTGTCCGAGCGCTCTCGTCTCGAAGAAGAAAACGAGATTTTGAAAAGTGATAGCGGCATCGAAGAACTGAACAACAGGCTCGAGCGGGAAAGGGAAGTCCTGCAGGTCATGCGCGACAAGCTGGACGACCTGCGAAGCCAGTCCAGGGAACTTTCCAACGGACGCCTGGCTGCGGCCAACAAGGTGGCTTCTCTCCAGGGTCGATTTGAACGCCTGGATGCCGAATCCGACATGCTTCGCGGGAGCATTTCCAAGTGGAACGAAGAAGTATCCGAACTTCGCTCCCGTAAGGCCGATACTGAATCTGCCATCCGCGACATGGAAGCGGGCATGGAATCTACCTCCCGCGAAATTGAAATTTTGAATGAACGCAAGGCTTCTCTGGAATCGACCTTGGAAGAAAAGAACGCCGCCTTGGTTGCCGCCCGGCAGGAACTGCAGGGCCTGCAAAACGAGTGTGCCGCCCTGGAATCCCGTATTGAAGTTTTGCAAAGCGTCAGTGACGAAGGCACGGACGCAGGCAAGTGGATTCGGGAGAACAAGGCTGGGCTTATCCGCGGGTTCCTTTCGGAACATATCAGCGCCGCTCCGGAATACGCTTCTCAGGTGGAGTCCGCCTTGGGCGATGTGCTGGACAGTGCCGTAGTCCAGAGTCGTGACGGCCTTCGTGAAATTGTGGATGGCCTGCGTGGACAGAATGCAGGCAAGGCCGTGCTTGCCTTGATGGAAGCCTTCGAACTTGCCCCTGCGCCGGAACTGAACCATGCAGGAATCAAGGGCGTATTGAGTAATTTCGTCACCTGCGATGACGATACCCGCTCCTTTGTACAGAATTTACTTTCCCGCTATTTCCTGGTGGATAGCCTGGATACGGCGCTGGACCTTGCCCGCGAACACAGAAATTCGGATTTCTGCTTTGTTACGGATAACATTATTGTCAAGACCAACGGCCTGATAAGCCAGGGGGCAAATACCGCCGGTGCCCTGAGCCGTAAGAACGAGATTTCTGAAGCGACCGAACGCCTTAACGCCGTCCGTGAACAGCTGGCCCAAAAGCAGAGCTTTATTGAAAATCTCCAGTCCGAAGTGGAAGAAACCAGGCAGATGCTGGATTCCGCCTCCGATGAAATTCTGGAGAAGAACAACGCCATGAGGGCGGGGGAGGCAGGCGTTTCTATCCAGAAGAACACTCTGGAAAGCATTGGGGCCCGCCTTGAAAAGCTGGAGACGGACATTTCCGAAAGCGAGGGCCGTATTGCTTCCGCCGAGTCCCAGAAGTCTGGCGATGCGGAGCTGACCGAGGCCAAGGCCGCCATGGAAACCGCCGAGGCAGAATACGCCCGCGTGAACGACGAACTTTCGGAGCAGGAAGTCCTGTTCCGCGAAAAGGACGAAGAAGTCCGCGATTTGGAAAGAACATCCCAGGATAAGTCTGCCAAGCTGGCCCAGAACACGGACCGCCTGAGAAATATCGCCGATCAGATTCAATTCTTGGGTGATTCTATCGAATCCCGTAAGAGGGATATCGAGACGAATAAGGGCAACATGGAAAAGGCGACTCAGGATATCGAAAACCTGGGCGGCACCATCCAGGACAAGGATTCTGCCCTTCGTGAGTTGGAAGGTAGGCGTGATGCCGCCCGGGAGCGTTACGAAGTGGTTAGTGGCGATCTGGACAATTGGCGTAGCGAGCTGGACGGCATCCGTGACGACATGATTGACCGCATGAAGGAACTGAACGAGGTGGGCCGCAAGCAGGAAGCGCTCCAGTCCAATCTGGATCGTCTGCAGGAGCGCCTCCAGAACGAATGGTCCTTCGACCTTGCCAATCCCGAAGAATTTGAGCGTGTGGAGTACAGTCAGCCCGAAGCAGACAAGGAAATCCGTGAACTTCGCGGAAAGATCAAGGATTTGGGCCCCATCAATGTAAATGTGATGGAAGACTACGAAGACGAAAAGAAACGCCTAGAAGAGGTGGAAATCCAGTTCAACGACCTGGACCGTGCCCGCGCTTCTCTTGACCGTACCATTACCAAGTTGGATGATATCGCCCGTAGCCGCTACCTGGAAACCTTCGAACGCATACAGAAGAATTTCCAGTTTGTGTTCAGCAAGCTGTTCCTGAATGGCGAAACCAAGATGTCTCTGGTAGAAAAGCTGGACGAAAACGGCAAGCCCGGGGACATCCTGGATGCCGACATCGAAATCAATGTGCGTCCTACCGGCAAGAAGATGCGAGGCATCAAGGCTCTTTCCGGTGGTGAACATGCCCTTACGGCCACGGCACTTCTATTTGCCATCTATATGGAAAAGCCGTCGCCTTACTGCGTGCTGGACGAAGTGGACGGCCCGCTTGACGATGCCAATGTGGGCCGCTTCATGGCGCTTCTCCGCGAATTCAGTAAGCAGACCCTGTTCATTGTGGTGACCCATAACAAGCGTACCATGGCCGAAGCCGATATGCTATATGGTGTGACCCAGGAAATCAAGGGTATTTCCCGCATTGCCAGCGTGCAATTGGCCGATGCAACGAAATTCGCGATTTAGTATGCCCCGCAACCTCCAAACCCTAAAGGGCTTCGTTTTCGCGGCCCTTTCTGCTATCTGCTACGGCACCAACCCGCTTGGAGCCTTGCACCTGTACGCTCTGGGCTATGCGCCGGAAACGGTCCTATTTTACCGTTTTTTTACGGCGGCATTGCTGCTGTTGGTCGTTTTGCTGGTACAAAGGGTCCGTTTTAGGATTTCGCTCAAGGAATTGGTGACCCTTGTTGTTTTCGGATTCTTGTTTGCGGTGAGTTCATTGACTTATTACGCTTCCTTCAAGTACATGGATGCCGGGCTGGCCTCTACGCTTTTGTTTCTTTACCCGCTAGAAGTCTCAGTGCTGATGGCTATTTTCTTCAAGGAGAAAATCAAGGTCTTGACCCTGATTTCCATTGTAATTTCGATGACGGGCGTTGCCCTTCTGTATCATGGGGGAGATGGGGCTACCCTGAGTACGGTGGGCCTTGTGCTTGTATTTGTCTCCTCGCTTACATATGCCGTTTATATGGTGATGGCTAAAGGTGTCAATTTGCAGATGGGCTCCGTGAAGATGACCTTTTATGCCATCAGTTTTTGCATGTTCTTCTTGTTGCTGTATTCAGTGATGCTTGGCTCGGGTCTGCCTCCTGTTTTTACCAGGGCCAGTTCCTGGGGATGGGGCTTTATGCTTGGTGCTGTGCCGACGGTGCTATCGCTCATATTTATGGTGAAAGCGGTCAAGAGCATTGGTTCAACGCCCACAGCCATTTTGGGGGCTTTAGAGCCCGTAACCGCCGTGGCTATCGGTGTTCTTGTCTTTGGCGAAATCCTGACAGGCCGGCTTATTGTAGGTATTGCCTTGATCCTTGGTTCCGTGATTTTGATTGCGGCAAAGAGAAAATGATTTTTTGTTAAATTAGAACCATGCAGTGCAAATGTTCAAAGTGTGGTAAGGATTTTAATGACAAGGTGGGGATGTCACCCTTGCAGGGGAATCTCGCTATCCGTGTCCGGAACAAAATTGGCAATATTTGCCCTGAATGCCGTGCCGATATTTGCTCTACCAAGCGGGGCCGCTGGAAAATGTTTTTTTACGATTCTAAGGTGGCCTTTTTGTGTTTTTGGTTCCTTGTACCCGTAATCGTTCTTTTTACCGCTTTTACAGTATTTTTGGCACTTTATGTGCTCTAGTTTGTTCTTTATAATCGGCTATAGATAAATTGTCCATGTCATTTGCGGCCAAAAACCCATATTTTGCCCTTTAAAAACATAAATTTTGGCAGATTAGCGATTTTTGCTATAAAAGAGAAATGGGATGATTGGTTTGTCTTCTAGATTTTTAGTTGTATTGTGCCTGTTGGCGGTTTTTGTATCTGCCGCCGTAGACCAGTGCAAGCCCATTGGCTGGGCGACCCGTTCTGGTCGTAGTTCGACGGCATTTGAGGTGACTGGTGGCGGGGATGCTACCCCGATTACGGTAAAAACCTTCAATGATTTGCAGAAATACGCAAAGGACTCTTCGCCGCGGGTCATTTACATTGATGGCACCCTGGGGGACGGCTGGAGTGGTACTTCCGGTTCCCGCCTGAACATTACCGCCTCCAACAAGACGATTATCGGCCTCAAGCCGGGTACGCTCTTGAAGGCCCCCATCCACATCACGAACAAGGCATCGAACATCATTATTCGCAATATCGTCATCAAGGGGCCAGGCAGTAATGCCGACCAGGCATGGGACAACCTCACTATCGAAGGGGAATCCAAGAACATCTGGATAGACCATTGCGAATTCTGGGATGGTCAGGATGGCAACGCTGATGTGGTGAAGGGATCGGACAACGTGACATTCACCTGGTGTATTTTCGGATACGAAAAAAAGAGCACCCATAATCTTTCAAACCTTATTGGTAGTTCCGACAACGAGCCCGAGAGCGAAGGCAAACTGAACGTGACCTACATGTTCAACTGGTGGAAGGCGGCAAACCAGCGCAAACCCCGCTGCCGTTATGGTAATGTACATGTGGTGAACAACCTTTTGACTGGCGATGCAAGCATTACTAACGGTACGGATGTACTTGGAGTCTCTGCGGGCCACATGTGTACGGTCCGTACCGAAAGGAACGTGTTCATCAACGAAGCGAATCCGATTTATACCGGCAATGCTAACGGAACGGGTGTAAACGAAGTCATCGACAACATCTTTACGAACTGTACGGGCAACACGACGGGTACGGGAACCTCGTTCACACCGCCCTACGAGTATACCAGCTTTATGCTTAAGGCGAGCGAGGTGGAAGCTGCGGTGAGGGCCAATGCGGGCGCCACCCTTGCTAGCCCCACGGAATGCGATGCAAATTATGTGGAACCTCCTTCTCCGACCCCTGAAAGAATGTACCAGGTGGAAAAGGGTATCATTACGGAAGGCTTTTTAGAAAGCAGTAATTCTGGCTTTCATGGCGATGGATACGTGAACTTCTACAAGGGCGGCGATGTCGTTGTGAATGTGAAAGTCGATACCGCGGGCCTGTACCGTTTTGATATCGATTTTGCAAATGGTTCAAGTGAAGCACGCAGCCTTGCTATAGATGCTGGACTGGGGGCTGTGACTCAGGAATTCAACACGACTGGAGCCTGGACGGCTTGGGAAACAAAGGAAGTCCTGGTTGCCCTTGCTGCTGGTGAAAATACTGTCCAATTTTCGACGATTGATGGTAATGATGGCCCGAATATCGACCAGTTTGACATAACTCTCGTTGAAAAATCGGGCGAAGTGCCAGAAGCTCTTTTGCATCCTGTAAGTCAGGGAATGGTAAAGGAGAATGGTTTATATGGCGTGACTCTTTTCAACACGAAAGGCGTAGTAGTTCGCCACTTGGATGTAGAAATTGCCAAAATTAGCGATACGGCCTGGATGACGCATGGTTTACCAGCAGGAATCTATATATTGCGTGTAAGGTCTGAGGGTAGGGTGCAACAGCATTTCGTTGCAGTCAAATAGACGAAAAAAAAGACCCGGCGTAAACCGAGTCTTTTTTAGTAGCGGGGGCAGGACTTGAACGCTGCGACCTTCGGGTTATGAGCCCGACGAGCTACCAACTGCTCCACCCCGCGTCGAAGTATGCCCATATATAGTAAAATCTGGTGTTTTTGTCAAGTCAAAATGGCGAAAACAGCAAGAAAAGGGCATTTTTTAGCAAAAATGAAAGGTTTCGTTGACGAGATTCGACAAGTTTGTTTATTTTTGGATTAGATGAATAAGGCTATTCAACAGTCCCGTATTTTGTTTCTCGACACGCAACCCCTGGTGCGGCTCTTGCAGATGCATCCGGACTACTATGGTCCCGTGTCCGAAGTGCTGGATTTGGTTTACGAGAAAAATTTGACCATTCTGGTTTCTTCTGTTACTTTATTCGAAATTTCGAAACAGGCCTTCTCTGCTCACGAGGGGGTTCTCGCCCGCCAGTATCGGGATTTTTTTGAGAATTCGGCCAATGTGGTCTGCTGCGATGTGAATCCTGAGATTTCTGTAAAGGCAGCTGAACTTTTTGCAGCTGCGGCTCGTTCAAACCATAAGCTGACCGAGGGGGAGTCCCTGCGGCTTGCCACGGCCTTTGTGAATGGTGCCGACTGTATTGTGACGGAATGCAGCGCCTTCCGTGATGCGACGGATATTTCCGTCGTTACCCTGGACGAGATTTAGGGCGTAAAACCTTATTTTTTCTATCTTTCTCTCCGAAATTACGGAGTTTTTATGCCTAACTACTGTCCTGTTATCGGTCTTGAAATCCATTGCCAGCTCGCCACAAAAACCAAGATGTTCTGCGGCTGCGAAATCGAAGTGAATACGACCCCCAACAAGCATGTTTGCCCTGTTTGCCTCGGTATGCCGGGTGCCATGCCCGTGCCGAACAAGAAGGCGGTGGAATACGCGATTCGCCTGGGCCTCGCCCTGAACTGCGAAATCGACCTGAACGCGATGTGGACCCGCAAGAACTACTTCTACCCGGACCTGCCGAAGGGCTACCAGATTACCCAGACGGGCGGACTTCCGGTGTACGACCACCCGATTTGCAAGAACGGCTGGCTCGAAATCGTCAAGGAAGACGGCACCAAGAAGCGCGTGGGCATTACCCGTATCCACATGGAAGAAGACGCCGGTAAGCTCATCCACGACATGAGCCCGACCGATTCCCACTTCGACGCGAACCGCTGCGGCACCCCGCTCTGCGAAATCGTGACCGAACCGGATATCCGTAGCCCCGAAGAAGCCGTGCTCGTTCTCAAGAAGATCAAGCAGACTCTCGAATACACGCGCGTTTCTAACGCCAACATGGAAAACGGCAACATGCGCTGCGACGGCAACATCTCTCTCCGTGCTAGCGAAGACGCCCCGTTCGGTATCCGCGCCGAAATCAAGAACTTGAACAGCTTTACGAACCTCGAAAAGGCTCTCTACTGCGAAATGAACTTGCAGGCCTCGACGCTCGACGCCGGCAAGGAAGTGGAACAGTGCACCAAGCGTTACGACCCCAATGCGGACAAGACCATCGTCATCCGCAGCAAGGAAGACGCTCACGACTACAAGTACTTCCCGGAACCGGACATGGTCCGCCTCGTGACTGACCCGGCCTTTGTGGAAGAAATCCGCCGCACGCTTCCGGAACTGCCGGATGCCCGCCGCAAGCGCTTCATGGACGACTTCGGTGTTTCCGAATACGACGCCATGGTGCTGACCGAAGACCGCGACGTGAGCGAATGGTACGACACCGCCGCCAAGAACTGCAAGAACGGCAAGGTGCTCGCCAACTGGGTGATTACCGAACTTTTGGCCAAGGTGAAGGAACTCGAAGGCGGCCTCACTGCCCTCAAGATCAAGCCCGAAGACCTTTGCAAGCTCGTGAACCTCATTGCCGACAACACCATCAACGGAAAGATTGCAAAGACGGTCTTCGCCGAGATGTTCGAAACCGGCAAGGATCCCGAAGCCATCGTGAAGGAAAAGGGCCTCGTGCAGGTGACCGACACCGGCGCCATCGAAGAAGTTGTCCGCGCAGTCTGTGCCGAAAACGCTGCCCAGTTCGCCGAATTCAAGGCTGGCAAGGTTGCGCTGAAGGGCTTCTTGGTCGGTATGACCATGCGCAAGTCCGGCGGCAAGGCTAACCCGGGTCTCGTGAACCAGATTCTCGACAAGCTCGCGAAGGAATAATGACAAAGTTCGTTCTTGTTGTGGTCATAGTGCTCCTGTCTGCAGGGGCGTCTTTTGCCGCAGACAAGCTCGACAAGTACGACAGCGCCTATGTCAGTACGCTGAACATGACCGACGAAGAAATCGCGGAAACTTACGGCGTCGACTCGACCAAGCTGAACCAGGGCCCGACCCTTCAGGAACTCAACGAAGAGAATCCGAGTTATGTCAAGCGCGAATACAACCACCGCCAGCAGGTTATCGTTGGCAGTGTGGTGATGCTTTGCGTCGCCGTCGCCATGGTGCTCATGAACAATTATAATCCGAAAAGGTAGACTCTTATGACATATACAGACGAAGCAAAACAGAATTTCAAGGCCCTTTCCAAGAACCCATATCCTGGTCGTGGCATCGTCCTCGGCGAAAGCGCCGACGGCAAGTCCTATGTGCAGGTCTACTGGATTATGGGCCGTAGCGTCAATAGCCGTAACCGCGTTTTCGAGATGGAAGCCAAGACCGGCTTCATGAAGACGAAGGCTTTCGACGAATCCAAGCTCACGGACCCGCACCTGATTATCTATTACCCGGCTCGTCATACCGCTGATGTGCAGATTATCACCAACGGTGACCAGACCGATACGATTTATAACGCCATCAAGCTCGGCGGTACCTTCGAAAGCGCCCTTGCTACGCGCCAGTACGAAGACGATGCCCCGAACTTCACGCCGCGTATTTCGGGCATCCACTACAAGAATGCTCAGCCGGCTCTCTACAAGCTCTCCATTCTCAAGAGCCGTAACAATAGCGAAGAAGCTGGTTGCGAACGCATGACATTTGAATACGAAAAGGCTCTGCCGGGCCTCGGCCACTTCATCAGCACTTACGAAACCGACGGCAATCCGATTCCGTCTTTCAATGGTTTCCCGAAACTGATGCCGATTTTTGACAATGCCGAAGATACGCTCACGAAGTACTGGGCCGCTCTGGACAAGGACAATAAGGTGTCGCTGATGGTCAAGTGGATTGACCGCAAGACCTTCAAGGCCAAGACGCTTATTGTGAATAAAAATAAATAATCATTGTTGTTATTCCTGGCTAGACCGGGAATCATTTATTTCTCCACCACGTTCCCAAGGATGTGGTGGATTTTTTTGATGCCGTCGAATGCCGAAGGGCTGCTGATGTAGTAGAAGATTTGCTCCACGAGTGCATCGGTGTTGAAGTCGTAAGAGGGAATGCGCAGCAGATAGCTTTCCATGGAGTTGTCAAAGGCTATGTAGGTCGGTCCGATATTTGGCTCGGGGATTTTCATGTTGTTTTCTTCGACCATTTCCATGAAGATTCCCGCGACTTCGTCATTCACGCAAATCCAGGGCATGTTGTTGCCGTTTTTCGCCTGGAATTCGAGAGCGCGTTCGGCGAGCGCCTTGAGCTTGTCTTTTTCGAGAGAGCGCGCCATAATTTCCACGGAAAGTTTTTCGACTTTCTTGCGGGCAATTTGTTTGTAATCCCAAGGGCTTGCGAATTCCGCGTCCACATAGGGGTGCACCACGAGACCCGATTCTTCGAGACCGGTAAGGCGGTCCTTGGACCAGGAACTGTTGTGGTACGGCGAAAAGTATCCGACTTCGGTCACGCCGAGACCGAGCAGGTAACGACCGATTTCCTTGCCGGGGGTCTTGCCAAAGGTGGAGTTGAAGAATATCCAGTTGTCTTTGCGCAAGAAGCTCTTGGGCACGGCGTCGATGGGGTGTTCCCACCACACGGCCACGGGGAACTTGGCGTCGGCGAAAAACGTCAGGAGCGGCCTGAAGTTCTGCACCAAGAGCGTTGAAAGTACGGCTCCCACGGCGTTCGGGTGTTCCGAAAGTTTGCAAGGCTTGCCGCTGCGGTCAATGAGTTTGCCCGAGGCGTCATCAATACCGAACAGAGTCAACTTATAATGGTTCTTACCCGCGGTCTTATAGATTAGACGCAAAAAGTCCAGTTCTCGTTCACTTTCGGCGCTGAATCCGCCCCAGCTGTTGCATCGCGTGACGAAGATTAGCTCGCTGAGCGGCGCATCGTCTTTCTTTTGCTGCTTGCGGTAGAAAAGGTACTGGCGTCCATTTTTTTTCAGTATGTTGCGGGCCACCTTTTCTTCCAGAAATTTGCGGAGCGTGCCCTGCGATACATTGTAGCGGGCGGAGAGTTCCTTGGAAAGGGGGAGCGGCAGCGAGGGCTTCAGGTAACCCTGCGCAAAGTCGCGTTCGAATGCCTTGGCGAGTTTTTCGGAGACGGTCTCGTGAACGTAGGGGACCTTGGTCCGTAGGGGAGATGTGCCCCAGAAGCAGCCCTTTCCCTGGATTTTGCAAATTTTTCCAGCAGATTCCAGCTCGGCAAGCGCCGCCTGCACCGTGCCCGACGAAGCGCCGAAGCTCTTGATCATGGAACGCACCGACGGGAGTCGGTCGCCTTCGGCGAGGTTCATATCGAGCAAAGCCTTGATAATCCGCTGTTTCATGCGATTAATATAATAATCCGGCCTGGATGTCTGCTCTTCGCATGCGCGGGGATGACTATAAAGACCAACACAGGGCGGTTCCAATGCTTGCGCGAGGATGACAAAAAAGCCTGCACAAGAGGGGACTTGCGCAGGCGTATGGGTGTATGGAGTCTCGTCTTAGTAGTTAAAATCGACCTGGTAGTGAGCCTTGTTGGTCTCGCTTACACGGGCTCCCTTGGCGTTGACGGTACCGCGGATTTCCTTGTTCTGAAGCTTGGTGCGGTTCTGAAGAATACCTTGTGATTCGCCGCTGGAGCTGGAGCCAGGTGGGTTAAATTGTTCGCTACTGGAAGATGGTTGGGTTGATCCGTTGAGCATGGCGTCGCCTTCGGGATCCTGGGGAACTTGTATATAGGATGTGTCCGCATATTTTTTGGTTAGAGCGATGATGGCCATGCCATCCCTTGTGTAGACATTCTCTGGGCTTATGTCGACACGGTTTCCGTCAAATGTCCAGTCGCCCAAACTCCAACGAGATGCATCTAATGATTCAAAATTATCGGTCCATTGAAGTTTAAAGTCACTTCCGTTATCCCCTTCTCCCGGTTTGTATTCATAAACCTTGACCCAGTTGATAAATTGGTAAACGGGAAGAATGTTATCGTTCCATGCACCCACCCAGCCAGCATCTTCATGAGACCAGAGGTTGAAACGGAGACCTTGGGGCTTTTTGCCAAGATCTTGAACTTGATTGCAGTTGCTCTGTTGTTGGCCGTCGGCTTCTCTTTTGCAACCGCTTTCCTGTCCCTTGACAGTTTTGCGAACCACTTCGCCATCAAGTGTCCATGCAACGTAGTCGGGAGTCCATTCCATGCCGTAAGTATGGAATGATTGGTTTGATGCCTGCTCGATGTTGTGGTGTTTTTCGCTAGTGATTTTCTGGTTGTTTTGGCCGTTTACGGGGCCAAACCCTGTGATGATGTTGGATTGGAAACTACTTGGGTTCTTGCCTAGAATTTCAATATCTATTTCGACCCACGGCTCGTTACCGCCTAGGTAGGAGTCGTTGTGGTAGAGGAACATGGAACTGACTGTTCCCGATCCGGCAGCCATTTTCATACGGGCTTCAAACTTGCCATACATCCAAGTTTCGTTGGTATAAAGTTCTCCGCCTTGGTAATCTTTAGCCATAAGTGCCCCTGCTGCAAGAGCTATGGTTGCAAGGAAAAACCTAATGTTCATGATTATCTCCCTCTCAACATATCCAAAATATATTTTCTGATGTTGTTATGTTTTCTTGAGGCTGTTAAAATATAACTAGAGTATCAATTGTTCTGTACGGGGTAGGCAAGAAACTCGCTTATTGCTCCAACTTTTTTAGAATGTCCTGCAGCTCCTTGGGCAGCGGGCATTCCTGGACGGTATTCTTGCCCTGCCAGGGGTATTCCAGGCGGGAACTGTGCAAGAAAAGGCGGTTCAGACCGTACTGTTTCTTGAATTCCCGATTCAGGGCGAAATCCCCGTAGCGGGTGTCTCCCAGGAGCGGGTGCCCGATACTGGCGAAGTGGGCCCTGATTTGGTGCATGCGTCCCGTTTCCAGGTTGATTTTTACCAGGTCGTAGCCGTTGTAGTGTTTTTTGACACTGTAATGGGTAATGGATTTCTTACCGTTCTTGTCGTCGATCTGCATCTTGGAACCCTTGGCGTTGTCTGTGCGCGCAAGGGCGGCTTCGATGGTTCCCTTTTCTTTCTCAAGATTTCCTTTGACTAGGGCCAGGTAGAATTTCTTGATCTCGTGTTCGCGAATCAGGCGGGTCAGGTCCCGCAGGGTATCGCCATGGAGAGCCACCAGCAAAAGTCCCGATGTTTCCTGGTCCAGGCGGTGGGCGAGAGTGGGCTTGAAGTCCAGGCGTTCCTGCTTGCCCCATTCCCAAAGGTGTTCTACCAGGCTTTCTCCAGGGCGGGTCCCGCTTCCCGGCTGGCTTGGCATACCCGAAGGCTTGTTCACCACCAGGTAGTCTTCTGTTTCCAAGATGATGTCCAGTTCGCGGGCTCCCCAGGCCGATTTCTTTTCGGAAGGGGACTGCTCTTTGCCCCAGGTAGACTTGGCCGGTGCACCAATGGATTTCAAGTTTTCGTAAATGCAGACCGTGTCGCCTTCTTGGAGCATTTGGTTCGCCTTGCCGATAACCCCGTTGACTCGGACCTTCTTTTTGCGCAAGATGGCAAAAAATACGGACAGGGATTCGTCTGGGAAAGCCTTGCGGAGGAAACGGTCAAGGCGCATGTTGGCAAAGTTACGGTCAATAGTACGGGTAATCATGTCTATTTCCTCAAATCCTTCGCATAATAGGCCAGGCGGATTCCGTCGGCGGCGCTGGTGACGATTCCCCCTGCATAGCCGGCTCCTTCTCCCAAAACGAACAGCCCTTGGGTGTTTATGCTTTCTAGGGTCGTGTCATTCCGGGTAATGCGCAGGGGAGAGCTGGTACGAGTTTCAGGGGCCACGATAAGCCCTTCTGCAATGAAACCGGGAATCTTTCGATCAAAATTTAGAAAACCCTCGTAAAGGCTTTGGCAAATCCGTTTGTCCAGCCAGTCCCAGGTGTTGGTGGGAACGATGCCGCAGGGGTAAGTTGTCTTGGGCAGTTTCTTGTCTAGGTGGTGCTCCATGAAGGCCTTGATGGTCTGTGCGGGAGCGCTGTAGTTTTTTCCGCCCACATTGAAGGCGTCCGCTTCTGTTTTCCGTTGAAAATCAAGACCACCAAAAAGGGTTTCGCTGGCCCCTACGGGAACCACGATAGCTCCATTGGCAAAAGGACCGTTTCGACGGCTATAGCTCATACCGTTGGTGGCAAGGGTCTCAGGCTCCGAAGCACAGGGCACCAGCACTCCGCCGGGGCACATGCAAAAACTGTAGGCACTGCAAGTTTTGGATAGGGTGGGCGTGGCCAAAAAATATTCGGCGGCCCCAGTAAGGCGTGTATCTACACCCAATCCAAGCTGGCGAGCATTTATCAGATTCTGGGGATGTTCTACTCGTACGCCCATGGCAAAAGCCTTGCTTTCAAGGGTTACTCCTCGGGCATGGAGCATCTGGTAAATGTTCCGACAGGAATGCCCCGTGGCAAGCACAAGGGCCTCGCTGGGTTTCCAAGCTCCCTGCGGTGTGGCGTTGTTTTCAATTTTGATAGCCTTGATTCGTCCGTTTTGGATTTCCACATCGGTCATGGCGGAATAGAAATGGATTTGCCCTCCTAGTCGCACAATTTCTGCCCGGATTTGTCGAAGCATCAGTACAAGCCTGTCGGTACCGATATGGGGTTTTGCGAAGGTGATGACGTCTTTATCGACACCAAAGTCCACCATGTCCCGCAGGACCTGTTCCGAGAAGGCGTTACGGCTCCGGGTGTTAAGTTTGCCGTCACTGAAAGCCCCTGCGCCTCCCTCGCCAAATAAGACATTGCTTCTGGCATTGAATTTTCGGTCTACAAAGAACCTGCGGATATCCCGAAAGCGCTCCTCTACGGGTTTGCCCTGCTCGTAAAGGTCCACAGAATAGCCCTTGCGTAACAGGTGGAGTGCAGCCCATAACCCAGAAGGTCCTGCACCGATGATATCCACATGCCCAGGCATTTGCATTGAGCCTGCTAGTTTCTGCAGTTTCGGATCCTGTTTCTTGGGCTGTTCTTCTACAAGCCCCTTGGCGTTGTTGCCGAAGGTCTTTAGCTTGTTTTGAACATCAAAACGGACATTATAGGACCAATGAGGCTTGCCTTTTAGGCGGCTATCCAAAGAAAAACGCTCCACCTCCAGATTGAAAATCTGGTCCGGGTGGAGCTTCAATGTTTTGGCTAGGGCTTCGCGAAACTGGCCCTTCTTATCTAGGGCAACAGGGAGCTCGTGAAAACAATACGAGAACATCGGCTCTTTATTGCCCTAAAATCCTAGAATACGTAGTTTAGGTTGACGCCGCCGTAGATGTCCTTGTATTCGTTAGACAGGTAGTCTGGGCGATAGAAGAAGGCTGAACCTACATACCAGTCACTGTAGAAGTGCTTGTTGTGGTTGATGCGCAAATTGACCTTACCAAGTATGTCCATTTCCTCCTCGTCAAGGTCCTGGTCAGATTCAGTCCATTCCGTAACCATGTAGCGGAACTGGCCATCCAGGGTGAGAATCAGGAAACGATTCTTGAAAGGAATCTCGAACTCGTCTTCTATGTTGATTTCGTCTTCGGTCATGTCGTCACGGACATAGGATTTCATGCGGTAGGATACCTGGAAACGGTTCTGCATGTTCTTCAAGGTGGTGGTAATGCTCAGAGGATAGCTTTGTTCAAAGTAGTCTCCACCGTGATAGTAGTAACCAAGCTTTGCCCAGGTCGTATCTTCCAGATCCAAGTCTAATTCATCGACCAGGCTATCCTTGTGGAACATGGAGTTGTCGGTACGCAGGGTCCAGCGACCGTTGAGCTTGAATACGGACTGTATAGCCTTGAATGTGACACCGGCATTGAAACTGTGCTTGTAGAGCCGCTCTTCGAATTTGGATGCGAGATAGGGCTCACCTGCCATTGACATGTAATCAGCCCAACGGGCGGAGTCTACCATGACGGTATCGCCATTTACAATGGCTGTCTTTGCTCCATTGCCTTTGGTGAAATAGTCATCCCTGTAGATGCCGTCTTCCAGTATGTAGTTGCCACGGAGTTGGACAGGGCGGTACTGGTCCCTGAGTTCCAGGTCGTAGCCTGCGGTAAGCTGGATCTTGGGGTTGATATTGAAGGTGTTTCCAAATCCGAAATTGTGGGTATATTTGGTGCGGTCGTTGTCCAATTCGTGCTTGTCGAACCAATCGCTGTCGTCGTCAGAGACGAGCCCAAAATGGGTCCCTTCGGCAAGACCGGCCAGGTTTTTCTCTTTGCCGTGGGCGGCATTTTCCACATTAATCTGGTAATCCAGATTGAAGGTCCAGAATTTCTTGATGTCCTGTTCTAGGCTGGCGCCGAATTCACGGGTATTGGACAGCTGGTCAGGAGAGCCTGCGCTGTAGAAATCTTCGCCAATATACTTGATGTGGCCAGCAATTCTTGTTTTGTTGATGCTCCAGTTCAAGGAGGCCCCCAACGCAAAGTTCTGGCTGCCCCAATGTTGTCCCAGCACACGGTCGTCGTCGCGGTCGCTTTCTGCTTCTTTTTGAACATTCTTTGCTTCTTTCACCAAATCGTGCAATTTGGTAAGCATCTGGCTCTTGCTCATGCTGGTATTATCGCCAAAGATTTCTTCCAGTTCGGCATTGGTCAGCCAGTCAATTTGGCTTTCATTCTGCATCAACCGGCGTAGTAGCGTATAGCTGGAAGTGTTCAGGCCGGCCTTGGAAAAGACCTTGTTGATGGCGCGTTGGCGAACGGCGTCTGTAGTATCAGCGCGGCCTACGGCAATCTGTCCGTTCAGTTCGATGTCGCCAGGGAAGAATAGCCAGTTACCGTCGGCATACATGGTAAAGGCTTCCTGGAGCGGGTCTGTGGTAAGGGTTGTTGCCTTGGCTCCATCGCGTAACAGGGGGTCTTCCAATTCGTCGTTGGCATAGATGGCGCCAATCTTGGCATCAAATCTGCGGACAGGGGCCCATTTCAAGAATCCACCGTAGGCAAGGCGCTGTGCTTGAGCCTCTCCGTCATCGATATATTCATTGTAGAGATAGGGGTGTCGATTGTGGGGAACCAAGGAGCGCTTGGCTTCTCCAAAGAAACCTTCTAACTGGAGCAGCGGCTGATCTGCATTGTTCCTAAGCAGGGAGAGAGTATATTCCGCACCGAACAGGGGCATGCCTGACATGTAGATGTCTCCGCCATACATCTGGAAGTCACCCAGATTGACACTGTTGTAACTGTCGTTGTAACGGAGCGTCACAGGGTTGGGGGAGAAATGGTTCCATGAATCCGATGTGGCGTCCATTGTAAATTCGATAGTCTTTCCTTCGGGCGACATCATCAGCACATAGGCTGAGGCGTTTGCGCCAAATCCCGGCACCTGGAAATAGTTCTTGTAGCGGTCGCCCTTGAGAATGGTGTCAGTTCCCATGATTTCGGGAGTATTGCTGTGGTGTGTGCGAGTACGGACATAATGGTAGTTTCCGCCCAGCATTACATTTCCAAGAATAGACCAGCTCTTCTGCGTGGAATCACTAGGCGCTTTTTTCTCGAATACCGCGGCGGCTTCGTCAGCCGGGTTCAGGTTTTTGCGTTCCACGCCTGGAATTTCCGGTTCGGGTGGCAGTGTCGCGGCTGTCTCCGCTGCTTTTTCGCTGAAGTTTTCCTTGTTGTTCTTTGCCGCTTCCATCATCTCGGGAGCAAGAATCTCAGACGAAGAAATACCCACGGCATTCCCTTCTACGGATGTCTTGCTCAAGTCGATGATTGTGTTTCCCATATCTACGACAGCTGTACCGTTGTTCTTGAAGTTCGATGAAGAAACGACGCTCATGGAAAGCTTGGAATTTAACAAGCCCACATTGTTCCCGTCAAAGGTTGAGCGTTCAATTTCACCCTGGGCGTAGTGGGAGAGGTTCATTGCCACCTGGTTATTTCTGAATTGACAGTCGCTGGCATTAACGACTGAATTACGTGCGTAAATGCCGTAACCCGACGACCCATCTACAAGGGAATTCTGGATTTTTAGGTTGCCGTTCTCAACGACGATGCCATTGGTGGCGTTTAGAATCTGGGCGTTGCGGATTTCGGAACCGTTCTCGCCAGTAATTACTATTCCAGTCCAGTCACCAGCAGCGGGTGTACTCTTGGCGGAGCGGAATACTACCGGAGAAGATGTTGTGCCGGCTACAACCAGCTGGCCTTGGTTCACCACTAGGGAGCTGCCCTTGGTAAACATGATGACCGTACCGGGGTCGATAACCAGGACTGTATTGGGGGCGACAGACACGGCTCCGTTAACAAGGTAGGGCGACTTGTCCGCTTTCAGGAACCCACGGATTTCGCCAGCAAGTTCTGTCCCTGTAAGTTGAGCGTCCTGGGGGCCGGCGACCGGGGCTGCTTCGACAGCCGGTGTGGGTGTAGCGACAGGAGCGGCTGCTTCTGCAGGAGCTTGCTCTGCCACTGGGGCTTCCGCGACGGGAGCGGCTGCTTCTGCAGGAGCTTGCTCTGCCACTGGGGCTTCCGCGACAGGTGCAGGTTCGGCAACAGTGTCAGCTGGAACTACTGGTTCAGCGACTGGTGCTGGTTCAGCTGTAGGTGCCGCCTCCACAGGCGCAGGTTCAGCCGCTACCGGAGCTTCCGCAACAGGGGCTGGTTCGGCAGTTACAGGTGCTTCAGCCACGGGAGCCGCTTCCACAGGTGCAGGTTCAGCCGCTACCGGAGCCTCCGCAACAGGGGCTGGTTCGGCAGCCGCGGGCGCCTCTGCCGCAGGTGATGGCTCTACCGGAGTAGGTGCTGCAGTAGCAGGAGCTTCAGCTGCCGGGGCTTCGGCAACAGGGGCTGGTTCGGCAGCCACGGGCGTCTCAGCCACCGGTGATGGCTCTACAACTGGTGCGGGCGCCGGGGCAACGGGTGCTTGGGCTGGTGCCGCCTCTTGTGCAAATGCGAAAACTGTTCCTAGAAGGACTGTTACGATAGTGCCAGTAAAGGTTCGTTTCATTTAGCGTACCTCGTAAATCTTTGTGGCATTGATCTGTTTGCCGTTCTTCAAAAGCACCTGGATTTCGATTTCTGTCTTTTTCCCGTATTCTAGTTTGACGCGTACCTCATGCCTTAATTCGGTAATCCGTTTGGATCCTTCGAGAAGCAATAGATTCTCATTGCCCTTATTGACTACGATTCTCTTGATGTGGCTTGGATCTTGGTCTGGAATGTTGATGGAGAATACCAAGGGTCTTTCGAAATATTTAGAAATGCCTTTGGGTGGTGGCGGTACACGAAGACGCTCGTTTTGCCCCTTAGCTATGCTAATGCTAGCTTGGATGTTCGGATAGCAGCCCAGTTTCTTTTTGAGTTCGGCCTTGTTCCCCGCTTGGTCACGGACGATCCATGTGTAATCATGGAGACCGGACTTGAGCTTCAGGGTAGAGTAAGAATTCTTGTCGAAGTAAGTTTCCTTTAGGGGTGTATTATCCCTTTCAATAGAAAGAATGACGACTTCATCTTTGACGTTGGCTATGGATACGCTGGCTTCACAACGGATGGAATCGGTGCGCTGGAACAGAAGCATCGGGCGGTTCAGGTTTATCGCTTCGCAAGACTTGTCTATTTCCAGTTTAATCTTGACATTCTCCCTGCCTGTGGCTCCGTTAAACTCTACGGTGGCGTATTCTTCATTCCAGTTGTCCTTCTGGTCGCTGATGGTAATGGTATGCGTCCATTTTCCACCGGCACTCAGCGGAACCAAGTTCGGAGAGATGTAGTTGCCCAGTTTGACGAACAGGGTAGCGGTCGAATCATTCGGGTCGAATTCACCTTCTATCGTGGCAGCTCCCGTTTCGCATATATTAAGTGACAAGGGCGTCGTTACCTTGAAGGGAATGTTCGTTGCCTGTGTGATGGAATCTTTGGCCGTTGTGTCAGGAGGAAGCTTATAGACGGTATGTAAATCGGCGCAACCGAAGCTTACCTTTCCGGCGTAGCAGACAACAGGGAATTTCTTATCGCCAATGGAGCTAGGAGCCCAGCTGGGAGTAAACTGAATCATTTCACCAGTAGATTCGATTCGTTCACTGCTAAGTTCAACGGATATACCGGCGGGGCAGGTACCCCTGATGGTTACGTTAGGTGTATAAATGGTATCGGGAAGCGTCTCAAAGCTACATTTGATGGAATCCTTGGCGGCGGTCTGCTTGGCCTTGTACTCGTTATCCTTTGCCAGAATTGTCTCTGTCAATTTTTCTAGGGATATCGTCGTATCGCTGAGCATGGCATCGAGATCGTTCAGGAAGTCTAGGTCACCCGAAGATGCCAGGTCCATAACGACAAAGGATGTATCCTTGGAAAAGACGGTCTGTCCGCCCTCGAGCTCCGTTTTTTGGCCTTTTACAGTAATTTCCAGGCGTCCATTGCGGAGAGAGGCAATAATTATTCCCTTGGAAGTGGTGCCAATGATGCCGTCGGTTCCACGGATGGCGGCTGTAGCGGTTCCGGTCTTGAACTTGAAGTAGCTTTCCTTGCTGGTCTGCTTCTGCACGTCAAAGCGGACTTTTCCGCTTTTGATGTCGGTCATGGCTGTTTGAACACCATCCTCCGATACCAGTTGGGAAAATTCGACTAGGGAGTTTTCCTCTACCGAAATGGTACTGCCGTCAGGGAGTGCTACAATGGCCTGGGACTCCACCAGGGTTCTAATCATGTCTTTTTCTTTGACCTTTGCCCCCACGCGGAGGGGGACCCAGTTTCCTTCGGATTTCTTTTGTGTGGTCACATCGCCAATGACGGAACGGACCTTGCCCGAAGTATTCTTTGCGGCATAGGAAAAAGGCACCGCAAGCATCAAAGCAACGGCGATGTATTTAAAACTGCTTGAAAATGACATATTGCCCCTCTTTCAAGATATATATTACATGTTAAATATATTATTTTTGGCTTTGTTAAGAGAAAAATGTATCTTTTAAGGGCTGAAAATTGACCTTAATCACATGAGGTACTTATGAGTGCAGAATTTGAAGAACCCACTGTCGAAATGACTGACCCGGAAACTGGTGAACAGGTCATCAAGGAACTGGACAAGGCTGTCCTTTCTAAGGGGGCCTGGCAGACCATGATGTTCCTTTGCCAGGAACGGAATGCCAAAACAGGCGAATTCGGGGAACCCAAGGTCTATATCCGTCGTTACCAGAAGGTGGCGGGGGCGTTCAAGGCTCGTAGTAAGTTCAATATCAGCGGCAAGGCCCAGGCTGAAGCCATTATTGAAAATCTTAAGAAGTGGTATAACATTTAATGCCTGACCCTGCTAGTAGTAAAAAGAAACGCTACAGAATAGATTTCCTGTGCCAGGGGAGCATCAAGACATTCCCCTGGAAAGACAAATTCGACAAGATGGCCCACCAGCTCCTTGACCAGGAGGGAACGGGCAACAATGTAAATGTTGTCCTGTGTGATGACGGTTTTGTCCGGGAAATGAACAGGTCCTATCGCGGTCTGGATAAGGTGACGGATGTGCTTTCCTACGAATGGCACGAACCTGATCTGTTGGGTGAAATCTATATCGCAAAAGAGCAGGTTAAGCGCCAGGCCCCCGAATACGGCAATAGCTTCTTTGCCGAACTAAAGCGGGTTATTGTTCATGGCCTTCTGCACCTTTCGGGCTACGATCACATCAAGGCTGCTGACCGCAAGGTCATGCGCAAGCGGGAATGCGAATTTTTGGGGCTGGACCCCTACAAGGAGAAATGCTGATGGATTCATCGGTACAGTGGGCTATTGTTTTTTTGGTCCTCTTTCTGTTCATCTCTTTTTCTTTTTCACTGATCAAGACCGCATTCAGCGGCATCTATGCAAAGCGTGAGGCCAAGGATAGGGAAGGCCGCGAAGAGAAAGTGGCCGCCATCGTGGAGCATGACGGCTTCAACGAGACCATCTCCATCGGCCGCATCTTCTGCAATGTGGGGAGTGGTGTTTTGGGCATTTACCTGTTCCAGATGGTTCCATGGAACTGGGTGCACGAGCTCAAGATGCTCGCTTTCTTGGCCTACCTTGTTGTGGCCTGCATCTGCATTTACACCATAACCGTTTTCTGCGCGAATCTCCTTGGCACTCTCAAGCCCGATACCTTGGCGGTGGTGCTGATTCCGCTCTTCAAGCTCATTCGCGTTCCTTTTGCGATTCCTGCCAAAATCTGTCACGTTCTTTTTGTGGCGATTTTGAAGGGCCTGGGCTACGATTCCAAGCTTAGCTTTCTCTCCGAAGAGCGGCGCGATGCCGTGCAGGCGGACCTTTCCGACAGCGGGGAAACCGATGCCGAAGGCCTCGAAAAAGAAGAACAGCAGATGATTCTCAACATCTTCGACTTCGTGGAGACTCCGGTCCGTGAAATCATGACGCCCCGTGTGGACATGTGCGCCATTGATGTGGAGACAACTCTCGAAGATCTTGTCAAGGTACTGAACAGCGAACGCCATTCCCGCTTGCCGGTATACAAGGATACTGTCGACAATATTGTGGGAATCCTTTCCAACAGGGATTTTTTGGAATGGTACACCGAACACCGGGACGAGCCCTTCGACATCATGAAAATCGTGATGCCCCCCGTGTTCGTGCCGTACCACAAGAAGATAGATGACCTTCTCACAGAACTCCGCAAGACGGGTAACCAGCTCGCTATCGTGGTGGATGAATACGGTGGAACGGCGGGCCTTGTGACCCTGGAAGACATTCTGGAAGAAATCGTGGGGGAGATTCGCGACGAAGACGATATGGATGAGGACGATGATGTCCAGAAGCTCAAGGATGGCCGCTATATCGTGGACCCCCTCATGACCCTTTCGGACCTGAGCGACGAGCTGGGAATTGAGCTGGAACCGCCTGAAAATTCCCATGTGGAGACCCTTTCGGGGCTCATTCAGGCCACACTTGGCATTATTCCGTCTCCGGGGGCCGAAGTCAAAATCCAGGGCTATGTCTTCCGTGTGCTCAAGATGGACGGCACCCGCATGGAGAAGGTCATGCTGATTTTACCCCCAGGTAAGGCTGGCCCCAAGACCCAAGCACTAAAGAAGATTTAATTCGATATTTTGCAAACAAAACACCCCGCCACTCATCGTGACGGGGCGTTTTCTTTGTAAAGGGAGATCCCCGCCTTCGCGGGGATGACAAGTTGCGACTTACAGGCTAATCAACCCTTCGGTGTCCTTGCTCATCGCATCATAGAATGCATAGCGGGCGTCCACTTCCTTCTGGAGGTCGTCGGCGAGCTTCTTGG
>CAMKNA010000016.1 GCA_946414075.1 uncultured Fibrobacter sp. | reverse complement strand
GCCAGGCCAAGAACATCGTGTTCGGCCTCACCGGTACGGGTTACTTCGACATGGTCGCCTACCAGAAGTTCAATGACGGCGAAATGAGCGACTACATCCCCACAGATGAAGACATCGCCAAGAGCCTCGCCCAGTTGCCGAAGGTGTAAACGAACCTTGGCATTCTTGTTGTGAATATATCAATGTCCCGGGCTAGTTAATGTCCGGGACATTTTTTGCCGAAAGTTATATTTTACCCATGCTAAAGAAGTTCGTGAAAAGCATTCTCCTTGTTGCAGGTGCTTGCTCCTTATTGTGCTGTTTTGATGGGGAGAGTGTTTCTTCTACAGTTCTGAGTTCTGATAGCAGCCTTGTATGTAAATATCCCTATACGGGACTTCCACAAATTATTATTGAAACGGAAGATTTTCAAGAGGTAAAAAGCCGTGATAACGCGGTTCCCGCAAAGGTGCAAGTGTGGGAAGATAGCGTTTCACGAACGGAAAAAATCGAATCGACTATCAAGGGGAGAGGAAATTCGACTTGGTGGTACCCCAAGAAACCATACACCCTGAAGTTTAGCCATGCAAGACCGCTTCTTGGTATGCCAGCAGCTAAAAAATGGATAATGCTGGCCAATTATAGGGATAGGACATTGATTCGAAATGCGGTCGCTATGGAGCTTTCGAGACGGACCTCTCTTGCGTGGACTCCGAGCGGGGTGTTTGCCGATGTGTATTTGAATGGGACCTTTATGGGCAATTACTATGTCTGTGAAAAAATCGAAGTAAAGGAAAATCGATTAAATGTGGGAGAAAATGGTTTCTTGCTAGAATTTAATCCGAACACAGACCCCGATGAACCCAGCTTTAGGACAAAATTCAACGACTTTAACGCAAATATCAAGTATCCTAAGGAATTGGATAGTGCTCGTTACGGTAGTATCAAGGATTTTGTTGATTCTGTTGAGTATTTGGTACAGTTGGCGAAAGATGATTCCAGCTATCTGAAATATGTCAACATAGAGTCTTTTGCGAACTATTACATGGTGTATATGCTTTCGACCAACACAGAGCTTTCTTTCCCTAAAAGTGCGTTTGTCCATAAGGATGAAACAGGGAAAATCAACGCGGGGCCAGTTTGGGATTTTGACTACCTGACTTTTGATATTCGCCAGACGGGTTTGCTAAATAGCGAGTTTCCTTATTACAAGCAATTCTTTAACAAGCCTTCGTTCAGGCGGACTCTTCTTCAAAGGTGGAAGGCCTCTAAAGACCGACTTTATACAATGGACTCTTTTATTGATTCCCTTGCTAACTATATCGCGCTTTCCGACGAACAGGATGCAAAGCTCTGGCCTATAATGATTGATGCGGACCTTGTCGGCGATGAAAAATTACCATTTGCGGAGGCTGTCGATATGATGAAAAAGGCTTTGCGTGCAAAAATGGATGAACTGGATTCCCTGCTTCCTCTTTTATAGAATCCCCAAGCACCCTTAGAAGCACCTGTTCACATATCACCAATCTTCTGCAAATTCTTCCATGCTTTTGCGCACGGGATGCCTGGGCGAAGGGCCACCATTCTCTGGGTCTGCGTAACCAACATCCAAGAGACAAGCTAGCTTTAGGTTACTTGGAAAAGCAAAGGCTTTCTCTATTTCAGAAGCATTGAACCCGCGGGCCCATAGGGTTGCAAGACCAAGGTCGGTGGCCTGCATCATCATCGAAGTGGTGACAATGCTTGCATCCATAATGCCGCTGTTGAAAGTATCGTTATACTTTTCGGCTGTGTAGCACTTGGGCTCATCATAGCATACCATAAGCACCACAGGGGCGTTGTAGGCCATTCGAGTGATACCGCGGATTTTATCCAGGGCCTCGGGAGACTTGATGACCTTCACAGTCACGGGCTGCGCATTGATTGCCGTCGGAGAAATGCGGCCTGTCTCGAGCACCTGGGCGAGTTTTTCGGGTTCGACATTTTGGGTGCTGAAAGCTCGGCAGCTATAGCGATTCTTGGCCAAATCCATGAAAGACATAAATACCTCTTGTTTTCCCTCAATATAATTTTTCTAAATTTGCAGGCATGAAAAATTTTTATGTTACCACCCCGATTTATTATGTGAATGACGCCCCGCATATTGGGCACTCCTACACCACTGTCCTCGCGGATATTCTCACCCGTTTCCACAAGATTCTGGGCTACCAGACCTTCTTCTTGACCGGTACCGACGAACACGGCCAGAAGGTGCAGCGTGCCGCCGAAAAACGCGGCGTGACCCCGCAGGAGCATGTAGATGAATACTACCACCGCTTTGAGGACCTGTGGAAGAAGATGGGTATCGGTAACGACTTCTTTATCCGCACCACCATGCCCGAACACAAGGCCTATGTGCAGGAATGCCTGCAGAAGCTCTGGGACAAGGGCGAAATCTACTCGAAGGAATACGAGGGCTGGTACTCCGTTGGTGAAGAACGCTTCTTCAGCGAAGACGAGCTGGACGAAAACAAGTGCGACCCCATCAGTCACCGCCCGGTGGAATGGCTCAAGGAAAAGAACTACTTCTTCAAGATGGGTTCTTACCAGCAGAAGCTGATTGACTTTCTCGAAAGCCACAAGGACTGGATCGTGCCGGACTACCGCTGGAACGAAATCCGCGGATTCCTGCGCCAGCCGCTGAACGACCTGTGCATCAGCCGCCCGAAGGCACGCCTCAGCTGGGGCATTCCGCTGCCCTTCGACACCGACTACGTGACCTACGTGTGGTTCGACGCTTTGCTCAACTACGTGAGCGCCTCCACCGCCTTCCACAAGACTTATGCCGACGGCACGCCGATTTGGCCCGCCACCTACCACCTGATCGGCAAGGACATTTTGACGACTCACAGCGTGTACTGGCCGACCATGCTTATGGCACTCGACATTCCACTGCCGCAGCACATCTTGGCCCACGGTTGGTGGCTCGTGAACGGTGGCGAAAAGATGAGCAAGTCCGCAGGCAATGTGGTGAACCCCATGGACTACATGGAAAAATACGGCATCGACGCGTTCCGCTACTTTCTCGCCCGCGAAATGGTCGTCGGTCAGGACGCCAACTTCACTCACGACGCCTTCGTGCGCCGCATCAATAGTGACCTTGCCAACGACCTGGGCAATGTGCTGAACCGCGTACACCGCCTGGTGCTCAATAACTTTGAAGGCAAGCTCCCCGCCGCCACCGTTACCGGAGACGCCGAGAAGGAAGTCATCGAGCTAGCAAACAAGGTCATCGAAGAAATCAAGGAAGGCCTGCCGCAGGCCCGTCTCTCCCAGTCTATCGAGACCATCATGCAACTCGTGCGTAGCATCAACCGCTACCTGGAAGTCAAGGCCCCGTGGAAGCTTGCGAAAGACCCTGCCGCGAAGGATGAACTCGCAACGGTTCTTTATGTGTCCGCCGAAGCCGTGCGCCTTTCGCTCAGTCTCCTGTGGCCGGTGATTCCGGGCAAGGCCGAAGAAGGTCTTTCCATGATCGGCTGCAAGTTCCAGAGTGCCGACGATCTCGCTTGGGGAATTCTCAAGGGAGGCGAAGCATTCGGCGAGGGCAAACCGCTCTTCCCGCGTATCGAGGAAGAAGTCAAGAAGCCCGAAGCCCAGCCAAAAACTAAGCAGAATAAGCCCCTGATGGCGGCCGATGTACCCGCCGCCATGGATATGCGTGTGGCCCAGATTAAGGAAGTGGCCGACCATCCGGATGCCACGAGTCTCTATGTGCTCAAGGTGGAGGCCGGCGAAGGTGAACTCCGCACCATCTGCAGTGGACTCAAGAACAGCTACAAAGCTGAAGAACTCCAGAACCGTAAGATTCTCCTGTTCGCGAACCTGAAGCCTAGTGCTCTCCGCGGTATCATGAGCCAGGGCATGCTTTTTGCCGGCGATCTTGACAACGAAGCACACACCTGCCGCCTTGTCTCCGTGCCCGAAGACGCGAAACCCGGTGACCGCGCCCTGTTCAAGGGTGTCTCCCCTAGCGAACCCCGCGAGCTCAAGGTGAAGGACTTCGAGAAGATTGCACTCTCCGTGAAGGGTGGCGCTGTGTTCTGCGACGATCTCGCTCTTGAAGTGAACGGCAAGCCGGTCACTTGCGATGTGCAAGATGGAAACGGAGTACACTAAGCGCTAAAGCGCAAGTGTCCAAAGGTCGCCTTCGACGACTCGTTAATACGAGTCGCCTACGGCTCACAGGAAATAAAGAACAATATTTTATTCATGAAAAAGCCTTCGAATTATAATTCGAAGGCTTTTTTTGTATATTGCGTCCTATGAGCATTAAAGAAAACAAGATATTTATCTTCTGTAAGAACTATATCAAGTCCTTGAACTGGATTGTCCTGTTGGGTATCGCAGTCTTCAGCATAGTACTTGCTATCGTGAACAACATTCGCGTAGATGACACCAAGTCTGTAAACTGGATTGGTTCCCAGGAAATTCTGGAAAAGCCGGCAGACATTCTCTAGAAGGGGCCACAAATGATCGATTGTTTTCAGTCTCAGAATCGAACTCGTTCTATCATTTCTGGCATACTCCTATTGATCGCTGCTTTTTTCGTTGCCGTATGCGTAGCCGAAATAAGTTTTCCAGAAACAATCTTGACCTTTACAGACCAGGATTGGCTTATCGACATGTGGCCCAAGGCTTACCGCTACAATATCCAGGTGGGGCTTGGGGCCTTGATTATTGGTTGTGCATTTATTTTGCCTGCGTATAAGCTACAGAAAGATTTCTCTATCCGTGCCCTAGAGACGCTTTGTCGTATTGGCATCGGAGGCATGTTCATCTTTGCCTCCATCTTCAAGATTCAGAATCCCCATGAGTTTGCTGTTCTTGTAGCCCAGTACCAGTTTTTCCCGGCTCTTCACCTGGAATTCCTGAACAACTTCTTTGCCTTGGTATACCCGCAGTTTGAACTGTGGTTTGGCCTTGCCATGATCGTTTCGCCATTTGTACGAGAATCCGCCCTTGCCATTTTCGGGATGTTTATAAGTTTTATTATTGCTCTCAGTTGGGCGCTCTACCATGACTTGGGCATCACTTGCGGATGCTTCGAAATAGAGGGGGCTGCCGATAAGGCAGAAACATGGACAAGCCTTATCCGTGATCTAATTTTGATTTGGCCAACTCTCTGGCTTGCTACCCGTAAGAACAAGAGCCTGATTTCTATCTGGAAGGCATCCAAGTGATCAATACATCCCTTTGTTATATTGAACAGGATGGAAAATACCTGCTGCTCCACCGTGTCAAAAAAAAGAATGACATCAATAAGGACAAGTGGATTGGCATTGGCGGAAAATTCGAAGAAAACGAATCTCCCGAAGACTGCATTATACGGGAGGCCCGTGAAGAAACGGGATTGACGATCGTTCCCAAATATCGTGGAATTGTGACCTTCATTTCCGATGGCATGAGCGAAACCGAGTTCATGCATCTTTTCACGACAAGAGAATTCTCCGGAAACCTAAAGGATTGCGATGAGGGCATCCTGGAATGGGTGCCGAAAGAAGATGTCATCAAGCTCCCCCACTGGGACGGGGACATGATTTTTCTTTCACTTTTAAATCAAGATGTTCCTTTTTTCTCGTTGAAACTGACCTACCAAGGTAGTACTCTCGTAGAATCCATCCTGAACGGTGAGAATGTGGACTATAGGGATTTTACTTAAATTCCGGCGCTATCGTTAAAATCAAACAAATCCCGTGCAAACCATGGAAACCAAGTTGTGCACGGAAAAGATATAGATTCGGCATTCTTACACGGATTCCGAACCCCCAGGAGTTGTAATAGCGTTCAAAAGACCAGTCATTAATTTCTTGAGCATGAAGTCCATATTCATTAAAGACCACACCGTCGACAAATCGGTCAATTGGCCAACGATATTCGGTGCTCAAGCCCATTAAATAGGGTGCCGCCCATGCACCATGATAACCGCGCAAAGGATAGCGAGCGTTCAACCTAGAAAAGGAATTGAACGGAGCCCCACCCTTTTCCATTTCCCACATATTTTCCATACGGAACTGCATGGCGAGAACCCTTCTTTCAAACAAGGTCTCTCGTAAATTTTCCGGTCTCCATACACGCAGCGCTTCTTCTAATGAAAAATCGGTATAAAATTTTCGATTTTTCCTTGCTTCCGTGGCGCTTAAAATGTACTGCTCCGCTTTGCCAAAATAGAAATAATGCTGCAATATGATGGTGTTAGAGATGTAATCGTGATTTTTATGACTTGTTTCGACCTTTCCCATTTTGTCGGAATAAAGGCTGTTATAACGGACGCCTTCGTATTTGTACACATGAACATAGTCTCCCGACAAGACGAATCTTGTACCGCTCGACGGTGCATAAGCGCAATCTAAGTCGTCATAAACAAAGGATATTCCCAATGGTAATTGGATTGAATTCTGATAAAGTCCCCTATCAGCTATTGGGAAAATTTCATCGTCTAAAATGCTGTCTTTTACATTTGTCGGCGGGTTTGCGTCAATGAATTTTTGTTTGAAAGTAAATTCAAGGTTTAATTTCTTTGATTCCGTCAAAGGAGCGCCTAACCGCCATTCTAAGATAATGGATGAATCGGGTTGAACAAAATCTTCCTTTGTTCCTGGGATGATGAATGCATCGTTACTATCCCAATACTGATTATATTTGAAGGCCCCAAACAAGGGAAGCCCGAACAACTGCTGCTTGGAATACCTAGTCGATAGATAAAGATCACCATTGGCATAATAACTCATCTGATAAACGAAATAATCCCTCTCCAAGAGTATGTTCCGATGTCTGTAGGAAAAACCAAGTTGAGCTTCCGCCCCAGGCTTAAGATTGAGTATCGGATATATGATTATGTTTTTCTTGGGCCCGAATGTGATTATGTCAACAGATTTTTCTATTAGACCATTGTGGAATGCATATTGAACAGGCTTTGCAAAAGGATAAACCGCAGCATTTAGAACAGGTTGCACAACATTGTTAAAGGGCCAAAGAATGACACTGAGTATCGATGAATCTGTCTCGGTAGATTCTGCAGTTGCATCAGTTTCATCTGCGTAAACGGGTCGGATAAAAAAAACAAAAAGCAACAAAAGAACCGTAGGTTTTATGAAACCCCGAGATTTCTTTAAGTTATGCCCCTTGTTTTTTGAGCCCAAAATCATGCTGGGACACAATATAATTATATTTCAAGCGATGTTTTCGCTAGTAACAAAAATCATCAAAAGAGCGACACAATATCCGATAATCATATTGGTCTTTTCTCTTATTCTTGCACTGCTTTCAATCTACCCCGTACAAAATTTGCGTTGGGAATTGCAGTTGCAGGATGCCCTGACCTCCAAGGGAAGCTCGCCCCTCTATTATCACACCATAGAGAGTAAATTCGGCGCTTTGGGAAGCCTGACTGTCGTTATGCAATCAGAAGATAGCTCCTTGAACTATTCTGCTGCCCAAATGCTTTATCGGAGATTATCAGCTGATTCGACCGTCCATTTTGCTGAGTTTGAAACGGATATCGAATTTTATAAGAAACATAGTCTGCTCTACATCGATGAAAAAGATTTGGACACTATTGCAGAAAGAATCCGGTCTTTACGAGAAAAGTACACTCTTGCCCACAACCCACTATATGTGGATATGAGCGACAACAGCAATGAGTCGGTCGATTCCAGCGAATCAAGGGACAATCAAGCAGTTGTTGACTTTACGGACTTGGAGAACAAGTATTTAGACATCCTTTCTAGAACACATGCCAGTAGTGATGGGAAAATCAGGGTTGTAGACATCTATCCGAAAAATTCTCTTTCTGACTTACGGGCAAATCGCGCTCTACTTGGAAAGGTTAAAGCCTTCTTCAAGGAAAATGCAAACTACGGCTCCATTAAGGTCTACTACACTGGTAAAGTTTACGATACCATCCAAGCAGGACGGACTTTGCTTCCAGAAGCGAAATTTGCCGGAAAAATTACAGCCTTGTTTATCTTGTTACTCTTCATTATCCATTTTTACAAACAACCCCAACTTATTCTCGTCTCAGCACTCCCTGTGGGTCTCCCCATATTATACACCCTAGCCTTGGCTTGGTTGCTGTATGGTCGTATCAATGTGTTCACATTACTATTGGCCTTGGTATTGCCTGGCCACGCCTGTCAAATCGTAACGCACATATTAAATCGATACTTTATCGAACGCTCCAGAAACCTGAGTCCTAGGCTTTGTATTGAAAGTGCAGTCCTTGGCATCGGGCCTTCTACTGCAGTTTCTGTGGCGATTATGGCGTCTTTTTTTGCATGCATGATTATCGTACCTGTGGCGGGAATTCGTGAACTAGGTATTCTCGGCTCTGTGGGCTGTATATTGAACTGGATTTTCACCCTACTCATAACTACATCGCTACTTCAGTTCTTCCAGCGTAAAAAGGCATTCACCGTTAACAGTTTCCGTTTCCAACGAGCTTTCAAGATAACGCTTCTGTCATATAGAACAAACGGAATTATCATTACCGTGTTGTCCATATTGAGCCTTGGAGCCCTAATTTATGGTGGAATAAATTTAAAGTTCCTTTATGACTTTAGGCAGACCGAGCTTCCGCGCGAAGAGCGTATAGCGGATTCATTGATTACTCAGACCGGATTTCCACAATATGACCCTGTCATTGTCATGATGTCCAGGGATAATGGGGATGAACTGTACAAGCGATTCAAGCAACTGAAGTCAAGCGGTAAAATTCCAAACATCGAAACCGTTTATACCCTAGGTGCTTTTTCGCCCAAGAATCAAGTCCATAAGAAAGAAAGGCTGATGGAAATTCAGGATTTCTTCACCAACGACATTCTGCAGCAGTTGGATTCGACAGAAAGGCTGAATGTTTCCAAGATATCCGAAATCCTTTATAGGTACGATTTTAACGACGACGAACAACCAGAAAACATTCGAAAAAAATTCAGCGACATCGATGGAAACGCTGGATCATTTGCCTTCGTCTTTTCCAACATTAATCCAGACAACGGGCTAGAATGCCGACATCTGGCTAAAGATTTGGCCGTTTTGAATGGGGATGATGACAGTACATACAAGATGACTGGAATTCCTGTAATCCGGGCGAAGTTTCTTGACTTGGTGCTTTCGAATGTGGACAAGACCATTTTCTTGGGATCGGTGTTAGTATGGTTCTTCTTGCTGTTTTTCTACAACCGATTCAGTAGGGCTGTTTTTACCCTACTCCCT
Source organism: uncultured Fibrobacter sp. (assembly GCA_946414075.1). Taxonomy (GTDB): domain Bacteria; phylum Fibrobacterota; class Fibrobacteria; order Fibrobacterales; family Fibrobacteraceae; genus Fibrobacter. Next base: position 37,992 of record CAMKNA010000016.1, on the reverse strand, counting down.
TCACTCTTTGCCATGAGCTGGCTTCTTGCCTTGATTAATGTTCTAGGAATAAAGTTGTCCGTCTACAGTACAATAGCCTTCCCTATCCTTATCGGTGCAAGCGTTGATGGTTCCATACAACTTTGGACTGCCTATTATGAGAAAAGAAAAGGTACAGCACTAACGCTTTTACAAGGGAAGGTGTTTTCCATATCCATAAGTCAAATGGCTTCTATGATTGGAACATACGGTTTGTTAATATCGTCACACCCCGGTTTGAAAAGTATCGGACAGATATCGTTCATCGGGTTGATTTGCATATCTATCGCCCAATTCACAATGTTTTCGTTAATTGCAGGATCTTTGGATAACTACAGAATTTTGCAAAGACAGAAGAACGAAGATGCCCAAAAGTCTCTCAAATAGAACCCTGAATATTGCCGCGTCCCTGACCGTTGCCGTCGACAGTCTGGCAAAGAAGATGATTTCCGAAGGCAAAGATGTGGTTAGCCTTGGTGCCGGAGAACCTGACTTTCCGACTCCTGAACCCATCTGCAAGGCCGCTCATGACGCCATAGACGATGGAAAGACCCGCTACACAGCCCCCGTGGGGATTCTGGAACTTCGGAAAAAGATCTGTGAGAAGCTGTCCAAAGAAAACGGACTTTCCTATGAACCAGAACAGATTACAGTAACAAGCGGTGCAAAGCATGCTGTGTTCAATTCGCTAGCTGCCTTGATTAATCCCGGTGACGAAGTGATTATCCCGGCCCCCTATTGGGTGACATACCCCGAATTAGTAAAATGGCTAGGCGGTGTTCCTGTGTTTATCAATGGAGCACAAGAAAACGATTTCAAGATAACGGCAGAACAGCTGAAAGATGCCGTGAGCGAGAAGACAAAGGCCATTTTGATCAACAATCCCTGTAATCCTACGGGATGCGTGTACAGCCGAAAGGAACTGGAGTCTCTTGCAAAGGTCATCGTAGAAAACGATATTTACTGCATATCTGATGAAGTGTACGAGTATTTCGTATATCAAGGTTCTTTTACCAGTATTGCAGCCATTGAAGGCATGAAGGATCGTTCCATTGTCATTAACGGTTTCTCCAAGTCTTACTGTATGACTGGTTGGCGCATAGGTTACGACGCCTCCCCTGCCCCCATAGCCAAGATTATCGGAAAGATTCAGGGCCAGGCTACTCACCATCCCAGTAATATCGCCCAGTATGCCGCCATCGGGGCCCTGGAAATGGGCAATAGTGAGTCTCTCAAAATGCGTGATGTATTCCACAAGCGTAGGGACTTTATGGTGTCCAGAATCGAGACCACTCTCGGGCAGCAGCTGAACGCTCCCGATGGTGCCTTTTACCTGTTCGCCCCTGTCAGTTCCGTCTATGGGCGTACAACACCTGAGGGAAAGGTTATCAAGGGCTCTGTGGACCTGTGCCAGTACATTCTGGAAAGCCAGGGGCTCGCCATTGTTCCGGGAGCCGCTTTTGGCAATGACAACTGTGTGCGTTTTTCCTATGCTGCCAGTGACGAGAATCTCGAGAAGGCCTGTAAGCGTTTCGATGCTGCCATCAAGAGCTTGAAATAGTTTTTGTAGAATAGCTGCGCCATGTTCCACATAGTCACACCCGAAAAAGGAAAACCGTTTACCATCGGAAGAAAGGAAGATTGCGACATCCGTTTTTCCGATGTATTCGTTTCCAGGGAGCATGCGACTATCGAATTCATCGGCGAGTCATGGATTCTAAAAAATCTTTCCAGCAATAGTGTTACCCAGGTAAACGATAAAGATGTCTCCGAAGTTGAATTAAACGACGGAGATATCATCGTCATTGGTCTGCATAGGCTCAGGGTCACCCTTCGTGGGGACACCCTTTCCCTACTGCTTCTCGATTCGTCCGATTCTACGGAATCGTACACGCTGTCCCTGGAAGGCACTGAAGTCTCGTTGGAAGGCGAAAACGGGACAGTAATATTCACGGCACAGCTTGTTGAAGATGGCTGCATCCTGCTGTTTAAGAAGAAAATTTCAGATTCCAGCGGAAATAAGATCCAGGAAATCCGTCTAAATGCGGGCGAGACATCTCGCTTTGAGAATTTTGAATTTACACTACAGTCTGGAGATCTTCTGGTTAGGCGAGTGATGTCGGGTTTCGATGTGACACTACAGCATCTTGATGTCTATGCCGGCAAAAAAGAACTGCTGTCAGACATAAACCTTTACCTGCCTGCCGGTGAGATTCTTGCCATCATCGGCCGTTCTGGCCAGGGAAAGTCCTCTCTGCTTAAAATGCTGAAAGGGGAATATACGAAGTCTCCCGAAGGCAAAATCCTTTTCTCTGGCCTGGATTACCGCAATAAAGAAATCCGGAAGCGCATTGCTTTCTTGCCACAAGATCCTGCCCTCCACAAGGACTTGACCGTCATGGAGACGCTCTTTCACGGGGCTAAGATTTCCATGGACCGAAAAGAATTGAAGGCTTCCTTTGAGGAAAAAGCGCTGCGTATTTGCGAACTTTTCGGACTGACTGCCCGCAAGGACAATCCCGTAAAAACATTGAGTGGTGGTGAAATGCGTAGGCTCGCCTTGGCCCAAGAACTTATTGGAGCCCCGGGCCTGATTGTATTGGACGAGCCCCTTTCGGGCCTGGATCCCTACAATGCAAATATTCTCTGCACTCACCTGAAGCAGCTGGCCTTTTTAGGGCATACGGTAATTCTCACTACCCATAGCTACGAGGCTCTGAATATTGCCAACAAGGTGTTGGTCGTCCATCAGGGCAAGCAGGTCTTTTACGGAACCCGTGAAGAATCTGTGGGCTTTTTTAACACCAAAAGTGCCGAAAGTATCCTGGCGGGGCTGAATGATGATTCCTTTATCCGCTGGGCATCTTCGAAAAAATCTCTCGAAGTTTCAGAATGTCAAAAGAAAAGCAACACCTATTTTGCCAATGAGAAGAAATCGGCTCTCCTCCCCTACAATATTGGCTTAATTCTGAAGCATTGGTCCCGGGATAAGGGCAAGATGGCGGCCCTACTTATTCAGCCCTTTATCCTTGGGTTTGTTTTCTCGCAGATTTTCTCCAACAATTCATCACTCTGGATTGTGAGCTTCGCCATTATCCTTTGTGCCAACTGGTTCGCCCTTTCCCTTTCTATTCGTGAAATTGTCCAGGAAAAAGAAATCCTGGCCAACGACTTACGAAAGGGAATGCCCATATTTCCCTACTTGCTTGCCAAAACGGGAATCCCATCCATTGCAGCTTTTTTGCAGACCCTAATCATTTACGGTTTTATCTCCTTCAAGGTGACGATGCATCCGTCGGTATTGTTCCTATGTATTGTTTTTACCCTGACTGTAATCCCGGCCGTAAACATGGGCTGCCTTGTCAGCGCCTTTTCCAAGAATCCCGGCCAGGCGAATGCTTTCTTGCCACTGATCATTATCCCGCAGGTGGCCCTGGCCGGGGCCCTGGTTCCCTTAGACCAGATGCAGACCATAGGCAAGGCTCTATCATACCTTATCTGGTCGCGCTATGACCAGAGTGCCTTAGTGGACCTGCTTTTGGAAAGGCCCTACGACAGCCTTAACTTTATAATGGCAATGACACTTTCCCTTATTTTTTGTATTATAACCTTCGTAAATTTATACAATCTCAGAAGAGCAAGATGAGTCCCGAGAATCAAGCAAATAATTTCCCGCGTCCCTTCAACCAAAATTATGACCTGATAGACACCCTTGGCCGTGGAGGCATGGGTTATGTCTACAAGGCATTGGACAAGCGGCTCGGCCGTGAAGTGGCCCTGAAGGTGTTGGATTCGTCTTCCGATGAGGAAGCTATCCAGCGGTTTTACCTGGAAGCCCAGGCCATGAAGGAACTTGACCATCAGAACATTGTACAGATTTTTGACTTCGGAAAACAGGATAAGCAGCTTTTCATTGCCATGACCTATGTGAAGGGGGTGTCTCTCTCCGACATCCTTCAAAAGCAGAGCATGCTCCCCTTCTCGTCTATCGAGGTCATTATCAAGCAGATTGCCCGCGGGCTTCTGTATGCCCATAACCGTGGCATTGTCCATCGAGATGTAAAACCTTCCAATATCATGATTACCCACGACAACCGTGTCTACATCATGGATTTCGGGATTTCGTACATCCAGGAGATGGAAAAACAGCGCCTGACCAAGACAGGCATGACCATGGGAACTCCGGAATACATGTCTCCGGAGCAGTGCCATGGCGAAGAAGTGACCTTGCAGTCCGACATTTACAGCATGGGTATCATCCTGTTCGAAATGACCTGCGGGCGTCTCCCCTTCAACGGAAACAGACCCATCGAGATTGCCATTCAACATGTGCAGAACCAGCCGCCTGATCCAAGGCAGTTCCGCCCTGACATGCCCAAAGGCCTTGCCGAACTCATCCTGAAATGTCTCAAGAAGAAGCTAAACGAACGCTTCCATGACATGCAGGAATTTTTGGATACCTGCGATGCGGTATTCCCCCAGAAGGATACTCGCGCTACAGCTCAGGTTACCCGCAGGCATTCCCTCCTAAGCCACGGAAGGGAGTCCATCGCTGAGGCCGCCACGCGCTTGCCTTCCAAGGCGCGGGCCATTCATAGAAAACTTACGGCCCTGGCTCTTTCCATATTCCCGCTGATCATCATTCTTATGGTCCTGCTGATGCTGACCCACAAGCCCGAAAGCACACTTCGCGCTTTGGAATGGGATGAAGCAGTAGGCAATTTCGAAACCAAGGCTCTAGAAAATGACAGCGGAGTAGATTACGATTTAGACAATCTTAATGATGGCGACCTGAAGACAGCATGGTTGAACACCATGCCCCTGAAGCCGCAGAATCCGGTTCTGAGTCTCTATTTTAAGAAAAATACGCTGGTGACCCACTTGGGTATTGCCATCGGGTATCAAAAGTCTGTCGACGACCTGTTCGGCGACCGTTTCCGCATATTCAAGAAGCCCAAGACCGTCACCATAGAATCTGCCGACGGATTCAAGCAGAAGGTCAAGCTTGAAAACATCAAGGGTATGCAATACCCCACCATCCAGGCCATTGAAACCACGGAACTCAAATTCTACCTGGAAGAAGTCTTTGAAGGTGAGAACGAAGACTTCGCTATTTCGGAAATCCGCCTGCTTGGAATGGAAATCAACTGATGAACGGCAATCGCAAAAAGGGAAATCTCATAGAAACAGAGGCGTCTGCTTACTTGTGTCGTGAAGGCTACGAGATTCTTGCCCGAAACTACGCCTATCGTGGCGGCGAGCTAGACATTGTTGCCCGGGACGGAAAGACCGTCGTTTTCGTAGAAGTCAAATCCGTATGGACTACTGGACAAGGGAACCCTGCCGCTCGCGTAAACGCCCTCAAACAGCGAAAAATCTGGAATACGGCCTGTCACTTTCTGTACACGCAAAAAGAAAAGGTTCCGCAGGGGTTCGATACACCCTGCCGTTTCGATGTGCTGTCTATACGGGCTTACCAAAAACCCATGCAGTTCGAGCATTTCAAGAACGCCTTCGAAGGCTCCCAGGTGATTCCCCAGTGCTAGATTGAAAGGTTGCTTAGTTATGCGTTTTGAAGTCCATCCTGTAAATCCCCAGCCACGAATCGTGAAGTTGGCCGCCGCAGCCCTGGAAGACGACGGCCTAGTGCTCTACCCAACCGAATCCGGTTACGCCATCGGCTGTAATGCCGAGTCTCCCAAGGCTATCCACAAACTCTACGCTCTCAAGAAGCCCATGAAGAAGTTTTTCATGGCCCTTATCGTACCGAACATCAAATCGGCAACGGATTACGCCCGCGTAGACAATTTCGCATTCAACATCATGAAGCCTAGGGTTCCTGGACCGTACACTTTCATCTTGCCAGCAGACCCGCATATTGCAAGGCGGCTAGATGTAAAGCGTCCGGAAATTGGCATCCGTATGCCAACCCACCCCTTCTTTACGGAACTGTTCCAGCATTTTGACAAGCCTATCCTGAGTACGGCGGCAAAGCTCAGCGAAGAAGATCTTTACGAGCCCGACGAAATTTGGAAAACTTTCGAGCATTCTGTGGAAATGATGGTGGATTGCGGTCCCATCGAAATCAACCCCACGAACATCATCAGCCTGGTAGGAGACCAGGTCGAAGTGATTCGTGGTGAACTTGTCTAAATCTTAGAATTAGTTGCCGTTGATGCAACGCACGGAGTAGGCGTTGTTCTTGTTATTCACCAGCTGACGGACCATCTGGTCGGACATGCGGCCCATGGCCCAAAGCCAGATAGTTTCGTTACGACCGTTCTGAGAAGACCAGAAACCGGCATACTCGCCCATGTCCTCGTAACGCACTGTTTTAGCACCAATCATCTTGCGATAACCCGACGAGAAAACGGTAAAACCGTACTCATCGGTACCACCGCCGCCATGCCAGCCTGTCGTGGCCTTGAGCTTACTTGCGAAAGCGCCACATTTGTCCACACCATCATAGCACTGGGTAAGGCCAGTCAACATGTCCTGCCATTCTCTATCACGAGGTAGATGCCAGCCCTCGGGGCATGCCTTGCGGGCCCCTTCCAAATCATAGAGCCTTCCGCTGCGAACACAGTAGTTGTCCTTATCTTCGTAGCACCAGGAATGACCTGGCACATTGTAGTTCACATTTTGGGCGAACCACTCACGACCTTCAATCTTGATAGTCCTGTAAACCTGCCCGTCACGGGGGTCCTTGAACTGGCTGGAATTGTCACGAATTGATGCCCGATGTTCCTGCTCTTCGCGTCTGAAATTGACCAGCTGTTCACGCTTGTACTTTTCACCTTTCTCGTACTTCTTGTTCCATTCGTCTTGAGCCTTCTTGTTGAAAAACTTTATTTTCAAGTCGCCCACGGCGTAAAGAATATCACCACAAGCCAGGTCCACACCAGCCACATGGAGCACAAGGTCTTCCTTTCCGAAGGTTTCGGCATCACCGAAGTAAGAAATCCAGGCCTCTTTGGTCGTGTTGCATACCGAAAAGAAATCACCCTTTTCTATCACATCGGCAGGAACGGTCATGTTACCGGAAACGGCAAAAGAAAAGCCATCGCTATCGACCTTGAAGGAAACGGGTTGGACATTCTTGTAATGAGTGTATTTTCCCAAACGAACATTGCCACTAATCTTTGCGGAAGCGTAATTCGCCTCTTCATTGGTCTTGAAAATGGATTCCCAGGATTTGGGTACGGCAAAGGAATAAACCGTGGAAAGACAGACTAAAAGACAGACTAATTTGCGAAGCACCGGGACCTCTTGTTAAAAACAGGAACAATGATAGTTTTTTTTATTCCAAATGGCATTCACTTTATGCTAAAACCACATAAAAAAGCTACATTGTAGCCCATGGCAAAAAACAAGTATATTCTTCAGATTCATTGCCCCGACCAGACGGGACTTATCGCTGGTACTACCCAGGTCCTTGCCAAAGCAGGTGCAAATATCATTGATTTACAACAACATACGGCTAAGGACATAGAAACGTTTTTCCTCCGGGCCGTTTTCGAGATGGAATCCGACGATGTCCAGGAAATCTATAAGCACCTTGAAACCTTAGAGGGGCACCTGAAGCTCAACTGGAAACTGTTCGACACCTCCAAGACGGAACGGGTGGCCATTTTTGTGTCCAAGACGGACCATTGTCTCTATGATTTGCTCCTGAAACAGCGTGACGGAGACCTACCCTGCGAATTCAGCTGCATTGTGGGCAACCACCCCGATCTTGGGCCTGTAGGCGGAACCTTCGGTGTGCCTTTCTACTACGTGCCCAGCAATCCGGACAAGAATATCCCCGAGAATCGTTTCCGCGAAATCATCGCCGAGACCCGAACCGATACGGTGGTTCTTGCCCGCTACATGCAGATTCTGAGCGAAGCCTTTACCGAAGAATTCAAATACCGCATCATCAATATCCACCACGGGTTCCTGCCGGCCTTCAAGGGTGCCAAGCCATACCACCAGGCCTGGCACAAGGGCGTGAAGATTATCGGTGCCACGGCACACTTTGCCACCGAAGATTTGGACCAGGGTCCCATTATCTGCCAGGATATCCAGCGTGTACCCGAGACAGCCAGTATCGATGAGCTGGTAGAACTGGGTAAGGATATCGAAAAGCGTACGCTGTCGGCAGCTCTAAAACTCTGGCTTGAGCACCGCGTGTTTGTCTATGCGGGAAGAACATTTATACTCTAGGAGACACCATGTCCGAAGAAATGAAGAATGAAGATGAGAAAGTGGTAGCGGCCGCCGAAACGACTGCCGAAGCAACGCCCGTGCCCACTGCAGATACTCCCGCCGAAACAGCTGACTCAGCGGCTGTTGAAACAACCGCCGAACCGGCACAGCCTGCCGTCTCAGAAACCCAGCCCCAGATTATTGTCCAAAGGGAACGGGGATTCTCCCACTATGTGGGCTTTGCGCTGCTCTGCGTGCTGTGCATCGTATTCTATTTCATTCCGGGCATCGCCATCAGCTTTGCAATAAACCAGATTCCGGGAGTCGCCCTTGGGGCTGTGGCAGCTTGGGCTTTGAGTGCCATCTTTAGTGTCATTGCCTGGTTCATCTTCAAATTGAAAATCAAGGGTTTCAAGAAGTCCTTCTACTTCTACATCGGACTTTGTGTCGTGGTATTTGCCCTGCTCATTGCCATCGAAGTCCTTACCGAAAATTACAATGTCTTTTCCAGCATCTTTGGCATGCTGATGGGAGCGGCATAGTTTCATGAACGTCAAAGACAATTTTGTCCATTTTCTTGTAGAATCTGGAGCCCTCAAGTTCGGTGACTTTATCACCAAGAGCGGTCGCGAGACCCCCTATTTCATCAACACCGGCGAGTTCCGCACTGGTGCTAGCCTTTCCAAGCTGGCCGAATACTACGCCAGCACCTACATGGTCCATTTCGACGGCAAGGCCCAGAATCTCTATGGCCCGGCCTACAAGGGAATCCCCCTGTGCGCCGCCACCGCCATGAAGCTCTCCGACGTGTACGGCCAGAATCTCACCTTCACCTACAACCGCAAGGAAGTGAAGGACCACGGTGAAGGCGGTTCCCTGGTGGGTTACAAGTACGCCGAAAAGACCAATGTGGTGATTATTGAGGATGTGATTACTGCAGGCACCAGCGTGAACGAGACCATGCAGGCCCTTTCTAAAATCGAGAATGCCAATGTAATCGGTCTTTTGATTTCGGTAGACCGCAAGGAAAAACTTGAAAACGGCAAATCTGCCCTCCAGACCGTGCAAGACGAATACGGGATACAGGCCTATTCCATCGTGAATATCAACGATATTATCGCCTTCCTCGAAAGCGAAGAGAACCGTAAGGCCATCAAAGCTCCTGAAGGCATTCTGGATAAGGTTTACGCCTACCGCGAAAAATGGGGTGCCGTGTAAGGCTTCCCCGCAAGGGTGTCTGGGTCTATGGGTCGGTTTTTTCTCGTTATCAGCCTGGTCATGGCGGCGCTTCTTTCGGGATGCGCACCGCACTACCAGTGGACGAGGAGCCATCCGGCCTATAAAATTCCTCCACGGGATGAACTCACCGTCATAGGAGTGGACAAGGCGTTCGTACTTGTGCGTTCTGCCTGGTTCGCTAAGAAACTGGGCATATCCACCGACAGCATCCAAACCAAAGTCACATCGGACTGTTCAAGGCTCCTAGCAGAGGAGCTGAAAAAACGCTACAGCCGATTAAAGATGGTCCCATCCAGCAAACTGGACGGTCTTCCTGAAGAAAGTCTGAAGCTTGACCAGAGAATTTTCATCAAGGGGAAATTTCCTGAACAAGGAGTAGCGGTTACAGATTCCAGCGGGAACATCCCCAAGAATATTCTGATTATCCACGAGATTATCTTAGGCACCGACCTGAACAGGGAAAATTATTTTGACTACGCTCTCATCCATAACGAGAGTACCGAAAAGAAGACATCCAATAAGTTGACTGCCATTGTGTCGTACACCCTTTGGGACAATGAAAGGCAGCGTTCTCTCTACAGCGCCGTAGACCAAATTGAAAAGCCTATCGAAAAGATATCCATGAGCGATATCGAAGTCCTTGTAGGCGATATAGCCACGCAGATCCAACGGGAATTGGATATAGGAGCTGCCCCATGAAAAAGCTCCTGTTCTTCTTGCTGGTGGGATTACTTGCGGGATTCACGAATGCCCGTGATGTCTACTTTAACTCCCATTACACTCTCTGGAAAGACGGAGACATCCTGATCTGGAATGTGGATAAGTCCATCACCATCGACCCGAAGGAATTCTGCCTTTCGCTGAAGCGGAACAACTCCAGCATTGGAGACCCCAAGTGCCGTGTTTTCGGAGAATGGGAAAGAGACTCCGTAGCTCATCGTTACGGAAAATGGCTTGGCTACAACTTGGAACCCAATACCAAGGCGGAACACCTGAAAGCCAGGCACCCTGCCATGATAGCGAAGATTCAGGCCCTGGAAGACAAGATTGTGATGTTCGTTTCCAAGACGGATAATGTCGTTAAGCTTGCCCTGTTCGACGAGATAGCAAGTACGCCCAAAGTGGCGGGAACAGTAGCGTACAATAACGACCAGGTTGCCCTATATGATGACATGGCAAACTCCTTTTTTGATCTCCCCGCCAAAAGACGCCTGACGAAAAAAGAACGGGAAAAATTGGCAACAGAGCCAGACGAATATTACAAGGAGACTCCCAAATTCAACGGCTGGATTGGAGTAGGTCTCGGGTATTCCCAAGCAAAAATTCCGTTGACCCCCGACAACTGGTACAGGAGTCATATCGATAGTAAGGTCCGCAGGTATCGCGTCACCAAGGATTCTACAAGTCTTTGGAACTTCATCGATGATTCCGATCCGTTTCTCAACATCTATGCGGGAGGCACATGGTACGGATTCATCGGCGCTGAAATCATCTACCGATTGGCCAAGCACACTGTCAAGACTGACAACAAAGACACCTCATACGACGAATTGGACCATTGGTATTTCTATCAGCATGAAATCGGGCTCAGTATACACCTTTCCAAGACATTCCCCATGAACAGATGGCTGGATATCACCCCCTTCATATTTCTTGGATTCCAGTACAGCTTCTTTGTTGAAGATATCGATGTGGAAGACGACATTGAAAAGCCGTCTGCCGCCTACGAGAAGCGTGTCAAATTTGAGGATGTCTACAAGGGTGCACTAGTGGGGTTCGGTTCCCAATTCGTGTTTGCCAAGCATTACGGCATAAGCTTGCGCACGGGAGTCTCTAGCAGGGGTCGTGACACCTATTCGGACCCCTCTCCCGACGCTGCAGCTGAACCTACCACCATCGGCGGGTCCACCATCGACTGCTTTATAAGCCTCGGTCTGGAATACCACTGGATTCTGTAGAGGTTAAATAGCTATCTTTGCACTCTTCGAGTGCATTTAGCTCGGCTCGGTCATGTCAAAACAACAAGTTGTTTTGTCATGACTCTCGCCTTTTGCTAAATTTGCACTCACTATGAGCGAAGAAGTTATTGAAGAGAAAAAAGAGGAAAAAGTCAATCCTTTCTTGACGCCGGTCAAGATTATCGAACCCAAGAACAAGCTGCCCGACTACACCTTCGACCAGCTTCCTGACGAACAGAAGAACATTTTGAGAGAGCACGGCTGGACTGAGCTGATGCCCGTCCAACGAAAGACCATCCCCTACATGCTGGCCGCTCGGGACATGCTGGTGCAGTCCAAGACGGGCTCGGGCAAGACGGGTGCTTATGTGCTTCCGCTTTTGCAGGTCATTGTACGGGACCATCCGTACCCGCAAGCCCTGATCCTTGTGCCTACCCGTGAGCTGTGCATCCAGGTGCAAGACGAAATCGAGAAGCTTTCCAAGGGTACGGGAATTCGGTCCGTGGCCATATTTGGCGGCGTGGCCTACGAGCCCCAGCTTAAGGCCCTTCGTGAAGGCGTTCACATTATCGTGGCCACTCCGGGCCGCCTGATGGACCATGTGCAGCGCGGCAATGTGGACTTTTTGGACATTCGCGACCTGGTGTTGGACGAGGCCGACGAGATGCTCTCCATGGGTTTCTACCCCGACATGCAGAAGATTCGCCGCTACCTGCCCAAGGCTATTTCTTGCACCATGTTCAGCGCCACCATCCCCCAGACGGTGAAGAGCCTCGCCCGTGAATTCCAGAGGCCCAGCGCCGAATTCCTGTCGCTCTCTTACGACAAGGTGATTGCCAACAACCTGGAACACCGCTGGTACCCCTGCGATGTGATGGAGAAGGATTCCATGACCATCAAGGTGCTGGAATATTACAATCCCGACAGTTGCATGATTTTCTGTAACAAGAAGAGCGATGTGAGCTATTTGGAACAGGTGCTTTCGGGTTATGGGTTCCAGGTGGGAGCCTTGAGCGGCGATGTGGCTCAGTCCATGCGCGAAAAGACTCTGAACGCCTTCCGCGACAAGAAGATTCGCATTCTGATTTGTACCGATGTGGCCGCCCGTGGAATCGATGTGGACCATGTGACCCATGTGATTGTGTACGACCACCCTGCCGACCACGAAGTCTATGTGCATCGCAGCGGACGTACCGCCCGTGCGGGCAAGAGTGGGCTCTGCATTTCGCTTATCACACCCGTCGAAGAGATTGAAATCAAGCAGACCGCCGCTGATTTTGGCATCAACTTTGTCAAGATGGATGTGCCTACAGACGAAGAGATTGCGAAAAGGGTTAGCGAACGCTTGCGTGTCCGTCTGGAGCAGGAACGGAACCATTTCGGCGGTCAGAAGGCCACCGAGCGTATCAGCCGCTTCTTGCCGCTGGTGCGTGAACTGGCCAGCGTCCAGGAAGACCAGATGTTGCTGGCGTTCCTGCTAGACAGGTATGCGTGGAAGAAATAGGTTTGGAAAATGGCCAAGATTAAAGTAAAGTCTGCAAAAGAAATCGAACTGATCCGTGATGCCGGCGCTCTTGCCGCCGAGACGCTGATTCTTGCCGGCGAGATGGTGAAACCCGGCGTTTCCACTCTCGAAATTGACGAGTTCATCGGGGACTACACCCGTAAGCACAAGGGCATTTCCGCCTGCATGGGTTACCATGGCTATCCCCGTTACGCCTGCATCAGCATTAACGAAGTGGTCTGCCACGGGATTCCTAGGGCCGACACCATCCTGAAAGACGGCGATATCGTGAACATCGACATCACCACCATCCTTTCGGGTTACCATGGCGATACATCTGCCATGTTCGTGGCTGGAAAGGCAAGCTCCCTTGCACAAGAACTGATTGACACCGCCAAATTCTGCATGGAAGAAGGCATCCGCGCCGCCGGTGAACCCAGGGCCCGCTTCTGCGATATCGGCTGTGCCATTCAGGACATCGCCGACGAACACGGCTTTAGCGTGGTAGAAGACTACTGCGGACACGGAATCGGCCGTGGATTCCACGAAGAGCCGACGGTGCTGCATTTCCGCAACTCTGAACGCACTCCCTTCATCGAAGTGGGTAATGTCTTTACAGTGGAACCCATGATCAATGTGGGCAAACCCGGTACCAAGACCTTGAACGACGGCTGGACCGCCGTGACCCGTGATGGCTCGCTCTCCGCCCAGTGGGAACACACCATCGTGCGAACCAAGGACGGTGTGGAAATACTAACGCTTCCGCGTTAAGAGGGAACATGTCGCTGCTAGGCAACTTGCGTGACAAGGCGGTAGAAGCTTTCGTGAGGAATCACGAGATGGTGAAGCGGTTTGGAGAAATCCAGACCCTTTCCATTGATTCAGCAAACGGTACAGCCGATGTGTCCATCTTGCTTCACGGAGAAGCCTCCCCCATCAAGTTCCGCGGGTACTACAGCTTCGATACCGAAGATTCTACCACCTACATCGTGATCAAGAAAATCACCTGCGAACGGCGTTGGATTGACGAAGGCCTGGACATGTGGTTGAGCAGCAGCACGCTAAGGTTTCCGCTGCCTGGGCTCGCTGGTGGAATTGCTAAAATCGTGTTCTAGAAACACGATTTGGTTACTCTAATTAAAGTCCCGTGACCAGGCCGCCTATCTGGCGAGCCAAGTAGGTAGCGTAGTTGTCTGTCATGCCGCTTACGAAATCCAGCACCTGGTGATAGGCTTCGGCAGTAGTGACGCTCTGACCAATCTTGGCATTGCCAATCAAGCGGACAATGCGACTCGCCCGATAGGAGCTCTTCACATTCACCCTGTAATCGTGAACGCCGCTGATAAAGGCGTCCAGCACCGTGCTTAATGTGGTGTAGCTACCGACTTCAAGTTCCGTCTTACGGCGGTCTGGGTAGATGCGTTCCCGGCCTAGACGCTTGGCAATGAAAATGCCCCGCATTACATCGGATTTGGAAAGGTCTATCAGGTGCTTATCCAATTTACCTTCCATAATCTGTTCATAGTTGTTGGCAAAGACCACAGCTACATCGTCAATGAGGTTCTGGATGGCCTTTCCACGGACACTGGAGAGAAAATCCCTGAAGTTCTGGCCATTTTCTTCGTATTCCTTGTCGATATTGATTTCGGGACCGCAGAGGTAGCTGAACATGTCACGGACATCGGCAAAGGTAAGGATTCCAAGTTCGATGGCGTCTTCCACATCGAGAATGGAATAGCAGATGTCATCGGCGGCCTCCATCAGGTAGACCAACGGGTGCCTCGCCCACTTGCCCTTTTCTATTTCAGGCAAGCCAAGAATCTCCGCCGTATTCCTGTAAAGGTCCGCTTCCGTAGAGAAGATACTTGTGGGGTGGCCGTACAGCGCCAAAGACGGGTACTTGATCATAGCACCTATGGTGGCATAGGTCAGGCGCATTCCGCCGTCCAAAAAATGGTATTCCAGTTTGGAAAGAATGCGGTGTCCCTGGGCGTTGCCGTCAAAATTTTCAAAATCCGCCTGCTCCTTGTCAGAAAGGTCCTTCAGTGGGGCGGAATTGCGGTTCTTGCGGAACCATTCACGGATGGCGGACTCCCCCGCATGGCCGAAAGGTGGATTGCCGATATCATGAGCTAGACAGGCCGACTGGACGATGGTCCCGAAATGATACTCGTTGATGCTCTTGGGCAGGTACTTCTTTATCAGGTGATAGACCGTCACAGCAAGGCTACGGCCCACGCTTGCCACCTCGATACTATGGGTCAAGCGGCTGTGCACATGGTCGTTTACGGAAAAAGGATGAACCTGGGTCTTGCGGCCCAGCCTGCGGAACGCCGTGGAGAAAACGATGCGATCGAAGTCACGGTGGAAATCCGAGCGGTTCGGGTCTCGGTCTGCCGGGTGACCGTAACGAGTTGCTGAAAGGAGTGTTTCCCAGTTGAGCATTAGAATACCACCAGGTCGTTTTTGTGGATTAGTTCGTCGGGAACGGCGTTGCCGAGAATTTCGTGGACTTCGCGGGTCTTTTTGCGAAGAACCAGCTTTAGGGTCTCACTATCAAAACCAGCTACGCCACGAGCAACGGCTGTACCAGATTCATCCAGGACTTCGATAAGGTCGCCCTTGTCGAAATGCTTCTTTACAGAGAGCACTCCTACAGGAAGTAGACTGGAATGCTTTTCGCGAAGAGCCTTAGAGCCGCCCTCGTCCACCACGACGCTCCCACGGGGTGTGGTGATAAAGCGGAGCCAGCGTTGGCGGCTGTTCAACTTGTTCTTGGAGCCTGCAAAGAAGGTTCCCACCGCATTTTCTAGGACCACCTGATGGGGCAGCACTTTCATTCCGTTGGCCAGGAATGCGTTGGCACCGCTCCTAGTCACATTGCGGATGGAGTCCAGCTTGCTTCGCATACCGCCAGTACTTACCGCAGAGCCCGCCTCGCCGGGCTTGCCGGCCAAAGCCAGGATGGCGGGTGTAATTTCGGGAACGAAACGCAGCAGACGGGCATCGGGGTTCTTCTTCGGGTTATCATCGAAGAGTCCGTCTTCGTCGGTAAAAATCAGAAGCAGGTCAGCATCCAGGAACAGTGCCACATCACTGGAAAGCTTGTCGTTGTCCCCCACCTTGATTTCGGCCACGGCCAGGGAATCGTTCTCGTTAATGATGGGAACAATCTTGCGGGCCAGCATGGCCTTGATGGTGTTCTGCAGGTTCTTGTAGCGGGCACGGTCCCTAAAGTCATCGGCAGAAAGGAGAATCTGACCTACGGAAAGGTCTACCCAGCTGAACATTTCACGGTAGGCATACATCAGGTCAATCTGGCCTACGGCGGCACAGGCCTGCTTTTCGGCGATGTTGGTGGGCTTTTCCTTGTAGCCAAGCTGGGCCATGCCCGTACCCACAGCACCGCTGGTCACAATGACCACTTCCTTGCCCGCTTCCATAAGGCGGGAAACAGAGTCTGCCAGTTTTTGGATATAACGGCTACGGACTCCGCCCTTGGCACTGTCCACCAAAATGCGGGAACCAATTTTTACGACAATACGGTGAGCTTCACCAAGAATATTTTTACGTAATTCACTCATTTTTCATTATTCATTTAAAAGTTACCTGCACACCAGCAGCCTAATGGCATCGAGACGCAGTTGCGGCGTAGAAACAATCTTGCGGCGTTCCGTCACATTTTTTTTCAGCTGTTGCAGAGCAGTGGTACTTCCGCCCCGACCGCGCATCAGCATTAAATTGTTCATGCGCTGGTATTCCTGCTCCGTACGTTTTTCCACCAGGTCGGCCGCTTTTTCGGCGTATTCTTTGGCCATCGAATTAATGGACTGGCGTGCAAAGCCCAGACCTTCCTTTGCAAAGAAACGGAGCGTTGCATCTACGGCCTTATTACCGCGAGGAACCGCCACATCGCGAAGGTTGGCCACTTTCAGATTACCCAGAACAGAAGACATGTCCTTCCCTGTTGGATCAATCAAGGCAGAAGCATAGCAAGGACCAACGATGTCGGACATTCCCCATTCCTCAGGAACAGGCAGTTCTACTACAAAGTTGTACTGCATCATTAGGCCATGCAATCCGGAATCTTGCCAGATAGAGCAGGCCACGGTACCATGGTTCACACCAGTTTCGTAATCGATAACACCCTGTACTAAGGGGTGTTCCAAGCTCACAAAATCCACCTCGTCGTGAATCATGGCCACCTTACGGTCAAAAGTCACCGTCAAGGAAATACTATCGGACCCCTGTTCTTCATCTTCGCTCTGGGCGGCAATCATGGCCTGGGTAGGCATGCCAGGAACAGAGCCCGCTTCGATCTGTGGACCCATGGTAATCACGGAGCAATCGGCAATGGCGCTAGGCTCGATATCCAAGCCACGAGCCTTCAGGGAATCCAGTAACAGTTCCTTCATCTCGGACTCGGCGTCAATCCGCTCAATTTCGTCTGTAATCTCTTTCGCTTTCTCGGGATTACGGGAGTTGAATTCCAGCAGACGATCACGGCCCTTCTCAATTTTCTTGCGCATCTGTTCGGAATCTTTCTGAACAGCGGGAATCACCTTCGCAATAAAACGGTCCATGCTGTTTATCGGGTCCGCCAGAGCTTCGATCAGGCTGTCCGTGTATTTCAGGAACAATTCACCACCACCCATAAGTGGGGCCCCGAAAGCATTCAAGCCTTCATTGTACCAGCGGAACATGACTTCCTGACCCGAACCCTTTACATAGGGCACATGTACATATATGTCCTTGGTCTGTCCGATACGGTCCAGGCGACCGATGCGCTGTTCTACTAGAGCCGCATCCAACGGCAGGTCAAAGAGAATTAGGTGGTTGGAAAACTGGAAGTTACGCCCTTCGGCACCAATTTCAGAGGCTATCAGAATATTCGCACCATTGGGCTTGCTGAAGTTGGCGGCAGCCTTGTCACGGGCAAGGATACTCAAGCCTTCGCTGAACACGGCAAGGCCACCTTCTCCCAAATACTCAGAAAGAACCGTCTTCAGGGCAAAGAGCACCGACTCGCTTTCGCAAATCAGAAGAATCTTGTCCATGCGATGTTTCTTCAAGAATTCCTTAAGCCATACAACACGCTCATCCAAAGCCCAGGCGTCAGAATACTGGGTACAGAGCAGTCCATTTTCCTGGATGTCTGTCGTCAGGTCATCGCCAGTTGTACCCTCTTCCATATAAAGGTATCTCTGGGCGGCAATCTCCACCATGTTACGATATTCAGGGTTGGGTTCCAGCGGTATAGCATCCAGGATACGCTTCGGGAAACCGCCAACCCCCTTTCTTGTGTTTCTAAAAACCACAGAACCCGTACCCATCGCATCTACAATTCGGCGGATCCACTCACCAGCCGTCAGAGACTTGGTGCTTTCCTGCTCTAGCCAAGGGCGAATCTTGGAATTCTTCGGCACAGCTTCGTAAAGGTCGTCCCAACTCATCTGGTGATTCGGGTCGGTTGGTATCTTTTTCAGGTCATTGACCAGCTTGTTATAGGCTTCCTGGTCGTTGATGAATTCCCTGTAATCTGTGAACCTGGTGGGGTCCAGCATCTTGAGACGATTGAAATGGGATTCCGGATTGAGTTGCAAAGGTGTTCCCGTAAGCAAGAGCAGTCCCTTGGTCTTTTTGCAGATGGCATCGACCAGCGTATATTCGCCGCTAGTAAACCCGTCCTCGCTAACCAAGTGATGGGCTTCATCCACGATGGTCAAATCCCATTCTATTTTCAGCAAGTCCTCTACCAGGGCCCCTTGTCTCATGAGCAGCTCAATGGAAACAATGAAGTTGTTACCCCGCATGAATGGGTTAGGCTTGGCTTCGTCTTTTTCCACATTAACGAAAAGACTCTGCATATAGCCATCGTCCACCAGGGTAAAAAGCTGGTTGAACCGGCGCTTCATTTCAACCATCCACTGGTGCTTCAGGGTATCTGGAACAATAATCAGAGTCTTTTCGATACGACCGCGTGCCTTCAGGGCATGCCAGATCATGCCGGCCTCAATGGTCTTGCCGAGACCAACTTCATCCGAAAGCATGAGCCTGGGGAGCGTTGTACTGGAGCAGGCCCTATAGCACAGGTAATACTGATGGGGAATCTTATCCACACGGGGGCCAATCATGCCGCGAACGGGAGAAGATAGCCATTTGCAGCTTAATGCGAGAGCACGGCTACGACGGTCAAAGGCCTTGGACGACACATCACTCTCGCTTGTGTCCCCGTACATATTGTTGGAGCCAATGGACGACAAAGCCTTGAACAGGTCCACAACGCGGGCGGCCTGTTTAGCCACAAGATCTACTTCCTTGATTTCTCGACCGCCACGGCCAATATACACAACGATGCCTGAGGACTCGCGAAGAGACTCGATAACGAAAGAAGCCCCCTTCTCGCTCTTGGCGGTCTCCCCCGGATTCAACACGAACCGGTCCACGGGAGCACTATCCATGCGATAGATTCGAGTTTGATTCACAAGGGGGAAACGGAATGTGACATTGCGTCCCTGAACTTCAGTAACGACTCCAAGACCAAGATCCGGCTCAGACCGGCTCACATAGCGCTGGCCAGGCATAAATGTATTCATAGCACCCAAATGTAGAATTATTTGAAAATGAAAAGGGTATCAACCCCCAAACCCACATCATAATTCTTAAAAAAACAACCTATGCCATCCCCTTATAACGCCTAGCAGCCAAAAGTCCCGTTTCAAAGAGAATGTATGTAGGAAAACCAAGAAAAATCTGGGTAACTACATCAGGTGGCGTGAGAAGAGCTGCCAAAACCAAAATTGCCACCACCACATAGGGGCGCTTGCTGCAAACAGATTCATAATTCACGATGCCGGCGCGAATCAATGCGTATGTCAAAGCCCGCCGGAGTGCCTCCATGTGCAATAAGAGAGTCATTCCTTGATTCTGATCGTTATGCATTATTCACCTATAATTCTCAATGTTAAAAAATAGCGCAATTCCTGTCATCCTTCAGAGACTCATCCTATGCAGTGATAGCCGTTTACGTTTCGCCATGCTAATGGAAGGCGCTACAGTTTTCATTTGGCATAAGGGGACAAAAAGGATAAATACCGTGGGAATCTTTGTTGCAATTATTTACAGTTGTTTATAACATTTTCGTTTTTTCTACATTTACAACAGTATGAGTTGGTTTTACATTGACGAATCCATTATCGAGGGCGAAAGACGGCAAGGTCCTTACACCCTGGACGAGATTTTCGGGCTTGTCCAGGCAAAGAAGATCACGGACGAAACCCTGGTGTGGCATTCCGGCGAAGAAGGCTGGAAGCCCTGGAAGGACACTCTTGAAGCGAAAACTCATACTTCCCGCGAAGAAGCACTACACGATGCCATTGAACAACTGCTAAGGCAAACACAAAGCGGTAAGCATTACGCAGGTTTTTTCGTACGGCTTGTAGCCTATATCATCGACAATGCCATCGTTGGTGTGCTCTGCGGAATCGTTTTGTTCATCATGAGCCGCGTAAATTTTATTGATCTGACAAAAATCCAGGAACTTGCGGGAGCGCTCCTAGACGACCCCACCTCTGCCGAAGCGATAAACAACCTGCTTAACGCTCCGGGAATGTGGGAGTTTACGCTCATCTGTTCCATTCTTCAAGCCATTTACTTCATCTTTTTCACCGGGAAGTTTTCAGCATCTCCCGGCAAAATGCTCCTGAAACTCCGCATTGAATCGGCCCAGGGTGAAAGACTCAACTGGGGGATTGCTTGCGTGCGTTACATGGGGAGTATTTTTACACAATTTACGCTTACCTTGTACGGTCTCGGCTATTTAATCGTTTGTGTCGATCCGAAGCGCCGGGCACTCCACGACTGGATAGCACGGACCCGTGTGGTTTACAAGGATTAGGAGACAGGCATGTATCGTTTTGAAGTTCACCATGTAGACAAGCCACTTGATGGGGAAGTAGAAATCTCTGGGGCCAAAAATGCCGTATTAGCCGTGATGGCAGCGGCACTCCTTGCCGATGGGGTTTCCGAAATAACCAATGTGCCCCACCTGAAAGACATGAAGACCATGAGCGATGTGCTCAGGGTTATCGGATGCCATATCAGCGGTGAAGCCCATGTGCTCAAGATTGACACCCGCCAGGCTGATCACTTGGAAGCCCCGTACGAACTGGTGAAGACAATGCGCGCCAGCTTTTATGTGTTGGGACCGCTGGTAGCCAGGTTTGGCCGCTGCCGCGTCTCACTCCCAGGGGGGTGCGCCTGGGGACCTCGCCCGGTGGACTTGCACTTGAAGGGGCTCGAAGCTCTGGGCGCAAAAATTACCCTTACCCGCGGATATGTGGAGGCCACCTGCGAAGGTCGACTCCCTGGTGGAAACTTCAACTTCCCCATCTCCAGCGTGGGCGCTACGGTGAATGTATTGATGGCCGCCACACTTGCCAAGGGCACGAGCGTGCTCCAGAATGCAGCGCTGGAACCAGAGATTGACAATTTGGTGGATTTCCTTGTTTCCATGGGTGCAAAGATCCAAGGACGAGGTACCCGCACACTCACCGTACAGGGCGTAGAAAGCCTTCGTCCCGGGAAATGCTTTACCATTCCCGACCGCATCGAGGCCGGCACATTCCTTTGCGCTGCCGCCATCACCCGTGGCTGCGTGAAGGTGAACAAGATTATTCCAGAACACATCGCTTCTACCCTTGATGTTTTCCGTGAAATGGGTTGCAAGGTAGATGTTGGTCCTGACTGGGCTCAAGTTGATGCCCGTGGTAAAGAACTTAAGCCGGTGAGCATTTCCACCCTACCCTTCCCTGGATTCCCCACCGACATGCAGGCCCCACTTATGGCGACTCTCGTTTCTGTACCCGGAAACAGCCTGATTCAGGATACCGTCTATAACGACCGTTTTAAACATGTGGCTGAACTGGAACGCCTTGGAGCGAGCATCCAGATTAACGGGAACACAGCCACCATCAAGGGCGGCACGCCTCTCGAAGGCACAGAAATCATGGGATCCGACTTGCGAGCTACCGCAGCACTTGTACTCGCAGCCCTCATCGCCGATGGCGAAAGCACTGTCCACCGCGTGTACCATCTGGATCGTGGCTATGAAGATTTCGAAGCGAAGATGGCAAAGCTAGGAGCCACCGTTATCCGCCACAGTGATGACGAAGAAATGGAATAAATCCTATTACTTCCGATCTCGTCCCTTTTGATTTCCCTGCGGACGAACATCTTGCTTGTCACGACCAGGGGCCTCCATATTGGGAGAACCTGGCCTTCCATTGGAAAAGTCGCGATTGTTAATTTGATTTTTCGGAAAATCACCATCAAAACGAGATCTTTCGTCGTGATTCTTAATTTTTTCCTGCCGCATCTGCTTGCGCTCGGAAGGAGGAGCTTCACGAAGCCTAGAGAGAATCTGTTCTCTGGCCTGCTTGCGTTCTTCACGCATGCGTTGCCAGTCAGCTCGTTCCTTTTGGCTTAAATCAGGCGTTTCCTTGGCGATTTCCTGTTTTTCAGCAGGCGTCGGAACGAAGGATTCAGGTGTAGTGGATTCGCCGGCGGCAAAAGAGAAAGCCGTCACGAGAAGAATCGTAGATATGAATCTAGTCTTGTTCATCTTGCCTCACTTAAAATCTTCTTTCTTTATCCCCAGGCGTTCCATAATTTCGCGAAGGACCTTGCGGTCTATACCTAGAATCGTAGCAGCTAGAGTCAGGTTCGCTCCAGAATCCCGCAAGGCACTGCCAATAACCTCTCGCTCTACGGCTTCGCGAGCCTCCTTGAGCGTTCGAGGCGATTCTTTGGCTTCCTTCTGGATGCTTTCCAGGCCCAAATCCACCGGTTGGATTACTCCGTGGACAGCCTGGACCAACGCCTTCTGGATCTTGTTTTCCAGCTCACGGACATTTCCCGGCCAATGATAGCTGAGCAAGGCCTTCTCGGCATTACGGCTGAGCTTGAACTTGCCACGGCCGTATTCCGCACCGAAACGCTTCAAGAATTCCTCTGCCAAAAGTACCACATCTTGCCCCCGTTCCCGGAGAGGTGGCACCTGGATAGGCATGACCTGTATGCGGAAATACAGATCCTCGCGGAACTTCTTCTCGCGCACAGCTTCTTCAAGGTCCACATGGGTAGCCGAAATGATCCGCACATTCACAGGAATTTCCCGGTTGTCACCGACGCGGGTGATATGCTTTTCCTGCAAAACGCGCAAGAGCTTCACCTGCATGTTCAGGGGCAGTTCACCAATTTCGTCCAAAAAGATAGTGCCGCCGTCAGCTTCCTCGAAATAGCCCTTGCGGTTATCGATGGCCCCGGTAAACGAACCCTTAGCATGCCCGAACAGCAGTGATTCAATGAGATACTCTGGAATGGCCCCGCAGTTCACCGCAATGAAAGGCTTGTCGCTCCTAGGGCTATGATTATGGATGTAGCGAGCAAAAACTTCCTTGCCCGTGCCCGTTTCCCCGCGGATAATGACCGGAAGGGGCATGGGGGCAAGGCGGTCCGCCAAGGCCACCAGCTCTTCCATAATCTTGGAAGAATAGACAATGCCATCTTTGCGCACCACATTCTTGAGTACATCCAAGGATTCCTTGTCCCGCAGGCGGTCAAAGGCGGCAAAGGTAATCTTTTCACATACCGTCACGAAAGAATCGAAAAGTTTGCTGTCCGATTCCGTAAAAGGTTCTTCACGGGCGGCCCGCTGCAAGTACAGGTAGCCTGATTCGGAATCGGGCGTCCTGAAGGGCGAAATCATAATGCTTGTCAGCTGGTTCTGGACGATAGACTTGGAAAGGTCCACCGAATCGTCGTCCAGCTGGTTCCAGACGATGGCCCTGTTCTCGCTCTTGGCCTGCTTTACGGCAGAAATGGAAATGGAGACCTTCTCAGGATCCGAAAAATGGAGTGGCACTTCGCCACCAATGTCCAGAACAGCGGCGTCAGCGTTCAATACTTCTCGAGCGATATTCAGGATTTTGGGGAAAAGGGTGTCCGGCTCCTGTTCGTCCAGGAGAATCTTGACCACATCTAGCATCTTTTCCGTGGCGACAAGGGATTCCGGATTCATCATTCACTTTCCTCAGGCTTTAACCGTTCAAGCACACCTTCCATATCCGGCATATTTACCGAATCCGGGGCGGACTGTAGCTGGCTATCCCTGGTTTTTTGCATCAGGAGTGCCCCCGTTTCATCTACAGAAGGACCTTTCCCGCCAAAGGCCAAAAATAAAGCCGATGCTACCAAGATTAAAATAAATAGGCCAAGGGCTAAATAAAAGCCCTTTTTTCTTTTTTTGGGAGAATTTACGCTTTTCAAGAAAGGTAAATCCACGCATTCGAGAGTTTTTGCCCCGTTTTTTTCCAGAATTCCAGAAATGCTTTTGCAAAGCTGTTCCTGCTGGCGAGCCAGACGGACACCTTCCCCGCCCTGCTTTTCCAGGGCAATTTCCAGCAGTTCGTCCAGTTCTTCAAGATCTTCCACCCTGGATTCCGGAGAGATCTGCAATAGTCCTTTCCAGAGCGGGTCCAGCACAGAAAGATCTTCGGGAGAAAGGCCTATTTTTCCAGTCCGCATCATTTCCATAAGGCCTAGCCCTATTCTTTCGCTAGAGAGCTCCCCCATGCCTTCACGAATTTCATCGAAAGATCCCCCTTTAAGCAGGGTCTCGCCAGCTATCCAGAAATACAGAAGCTCTCCCAAGCTGAACAGGTCAGACTTTTCTGAGGGGGGCGCTCCCGTAAAGCGCTCCGGAGCCGAAAAATGTAGCACGCCCGGACCCACGATGCCAAAGTCCATTAGCACGGGAATGGCAAGCCGGTCGAAGAAAACATTGGATGGATTGATGTCCCCATGGGAAACGCCCGCCCCACGCAAGGCCTTCAGGGTCGAAACGACTTTCCGCAAGGAATGAAGAGCAAGGCCCAAAGGCATAGGTGAAAGCTCGGCAGAAGGCACCCCCTCCACAAAGTCATAGATGATGTAGGGGCGGCCACCCACCATTCCCGATTCCAAGATGTGGTACACTCCAGGCTCATTCAACTTTTCTAGCTTTCCGATGGCTTCCCCATCGAAGGAAACGCCCTCATTGTACCACTTGAGAGTATAGGTCCTAGAAGAATCCCCCTGGACCTTGTAAATGCAGGCTTCGCCACCCTGGTGGAGAAAACTGGCCGATGTAAGGCTGTGTACTAGCGACATCTACAGCTTACCCGAATCTATCATGGACTTTAGGGAATCTTCGGCAACAGCGGTCCAATACCTGAGCGACCTGCTGGTCGAATCTTGCTTAAGGCCCATGGACCAGATATCCCAAGCAGACGGAA
Source organism: uncultured Fibrobacter sp. (assembly GCA_946414075.1). Lineage (GTDB taxonomy): Bacteria > Fibrobacterota > Fibrobacteria > Fibrobacterales > Fibrobacteraceae > Fibrobacter. The sequence continues at coordinate 12,751 of CAMKNA010000016.1, read as the reverse complement.
CATCACCTTCGCGCCAATAAAGGTTTCCAAGATTCACATAGGCCGAAACGAAAGAGGAGTCCCTGGTAATGGTATAGACATAAATGTCCTTGGCTTCGTCAATTCGCCCGAGATTTTCGAAGATTAGGGCCTTCAGGTTAAAGCTGAAATAGTTTGCGGAGTCAAGGGCGATGGACCTATCTAGCAGGGGCAAAACATTGGCCCTAGAATTGTTGCCCAAGGTGGATTTTGCAAGGTAGAAGAGACTGTTGGAATAGGCCTGCCGAATCTTAGATGTGCTATCCACATTCCACAGGATTCGGAACTCAGCAACGGTCCGTTCCCAAAGCGGCAGAGTCTCCCCCTTCAACTTTTCCTTATCCTCGGCAATGGCGTAATACGACAGGGCAAGGCCATATCGGGCATCCCTGTCCAACGGGTTATCATCTAGGGCGGCTGAAAAATTCTTGACGGCACGGTCGTAATCGCCTATACGCAAGGCATCGTTTCCACGGGAAATTAAACCGTCCCTGCAAGCGCAGAGTACTCCCATGGACAAAGCCAATGCAGCAAAAACTAGCGATTTACCAACCATATTACCAATATATAAAAAGAAATGAAAAAAAGAACCGAAAAAAAAGAAAAGTTCCGGAGGGGTAGCCCTCCAGAACTTCCGTGATGTCAAAGATTTGGGGATAGGGTATTCTTTTCAGGACATCACTTATAATAGTAGGTCATGCCGTTGGCCAGTTCCACCGTACTCATGGAGCCCACATCTACGGAGGATACGCTGGAACCAACGTCATTGCTGAACACGATCATGCTGCCCGAGACGCTGGGCTTGAAAGCCGCCTTATTCGAGCCGTAGGCCGTGCCCGCCGTAAAGGAGATGGAGTTGCAGTTCACCATGCTTTCGGTCTGGCTCCCGAACCCGAGCAGGACACCGCCCGTCACAGAAATTCCGGAATCCGTATCGATAATTCCTCCGCTCTGGTTGGTTGAGCAAGAACCGCTTGTGCTGCCACTCTGGCTGCCAGGCCTGTTTCCACCCGGGCCGCTACTAGAACCACCACCCATGCCTCCGCCGGAACCCAGTTCCAAAATCACCACGCCACCGCTCATCTTGACCGTTCCGTTGGCATCCAGGACATCTACATCGTTACCAGCCGCATAGAGATAATGATAGCCACCATAAATCTCGATGTAGCCCACGGAACTGGAGGCTGCGCCGCCACCACCTGGACCACCCCACTGGGCACCGCTTGCAGAATTGGCGTCGGCAGAGCCGCCTGCTGCATTCCAGCCATCATCGCTGGTAGTAACAGCCGTCTTTCCGCCCTTGGCAATAATGTACCAGCCTTCGAAACCTTCCACCGCCTTGGTCACATTGACGACACCATTGTTAATCATGAGAGTGGAATCGGCATGGACGCCGTCATCTCCGGCCGAGATAGTGGTTACGCCGCCATTGAAGTACACATTCATGTTGGAATGGACACCGTCATCTGCAGAAGTGACATTCACGGTACCCGCATTGATATAAATCAGGTTGTTGGAGACAATGCCTTTCCCGCTAGAATTAACGGTAATCTTCGGTGTGGAAACGGAATCGGCCAGAAGTACATAGTTGTATGCCTGGATGCCATCATCCTTGGCCTTGATGTTGAATTCGCCACCCGTAATGACAATCTTTCCCTTGGTGTTGTCGGTCACGGAACCTTCATCTTCACCCTCGTCGCTCTTGATGCCGTCGCCGTCGTTGGCGGTAAGCGTGTAGTAACCGCCCTCGATATTCACGGAACCCTTACCCTTGACGGCATGGTTCTTTGCCGTCACCGTCATGGTCGGGACATCCTTGATGCGCAGGTCATTGGTGGTGTGGATTCCATTGCCATAGTTACCAGTAACCGTGAGCTTTCCGTTACCCTTGAAGGTGATGTCATCCTTGGCATAGATAGTACCCATGGTGGTGTCTTCCTTGGCAACCCCGTTCTTGGAGTATTTCCAGATGGTGGTGCGAGTGGAGGCATCGGTCAGCTTGTTCTCCGTACCGTCCACCAGCATAAAGAACACCTTCTCGGCACTCTGCACATAGAAGGGAGCGTCACTCGTGCTGGTCAAGTCAAGGCCGTTCAGGTAGAGGTAAACCAGGGCTTCGGTACTGGCGGCCACAACCACCTGGAAATTGCTGGACTTGCCGGAGAGGTAATAGTTGCCCGCACAACTGATTGTTGCTACCGTCCCGTTAATGGAAACACAGGAATTTCCATCGTTTTCTACAGAAAGACCGCTCTCACTGAAGGTAAGCTTCAGGTCCCCTTCGGCTTCCTGGTATACCACGGCCTCGGTAACCACCTGCTCAATGACTTCCTGGCTAGATGTTGGGTCGTAGCTGCCATTTCCCGAAGTGGTGGACTTGCCGGAAGCGCTTGAATTACCCGAGACTGCCACCGTGCAATCGCTAGCATTTGTGGTCTGTGAACCATCACTGCAGACATAGACCGTCGTGACCGTAGAATCAGAAACACCAGTTACGCATTCAACAGCGCTTTTGGCAATACTTCCGTCGTTGCAGGTATAAGTGGTAACTTCTTCGGTACTAGCGATTCCGTCATCTTCGACAGCGGTAGTGGTGGAACTATCGCTACAGGACGCAAAAAAGGCTGTTGTGACAGCCAAAGGGAATATGAATTTCTTGATATACATTTAATGCTCCTTGTTTCTATCAAAATTATTTAGAAACAGGGAGCAAAAGGGGGGATTATTTTGCTTTTTTGAAAAAGCGGATTTTTTATTCGGAACTTTTTGTTCCGTTTGTGTCAATTAGTTCCAAAAATCAACGGCACCCTAGTCATCCATTCCAATGAGCTGGAACTGTTCATTGAATTTCAGCTCCAAATCGTTGGAAAGTTCCACATCGTAGCCGTAGCGTTCCTTGTCCACCTTGATGATGGGGAAAGCGGCGTAGTTCGCCTTCACATAGTCGGCGATTCCCTTGGGAACAAAGCTTGCGGGCACGCCCTTCTGCTTATTCTCGACCTTGTTCCAGGTACCATCCTTATAGACTTCTACCTTAGTGCCATCATCCAAGCGAACTTCGTACTTGGTCTTTTCGAAGAAACCGGAGTCCTTTTCGGCAAAGAGCATCTTCTGGGCGGGGAACTGCTGTGCCACAAAGGTCTTTACGGCGGCGGGCAACTGGTCGACGGCAATGGGTGTGTCATCGGCAAAAGCAGCAACCGACAGAAACAGGGTACATACAATAGCCATAACGAATTTGTGGGCGTACGACATGATAGACTCCTTTGTTAAATGTCCTCTCGTTTACATCCATAATATACCAAAATTTTCTATAAAGTCAAATATATTATTTATATTGAAACGATAGAATATTATTATTAGTAGAGCATAATACTAGGGTATAAAAAGGAGATGCCGGATTATCTAACGATCTCTACCCTGCCGTTATGCAGATACTTGCCCTGATCGGTAGGTCTGCCATTTAGCTTGCGGCCCTGTAAGTCATACCAGTGGTCTACATAGCGACCGATAGAACCGACTGCATCTAGCCTGCCCTCCTGAATCCTCGCATCGCCCGATGTCGTAGATTTTTTTAGCGCATTTCCAACCTCAGCATCGATATTTACCTTATCCACAAGAGAGACCTGCTCTATGCGGGCATACGGACGCCAACGGCAGGCGGGAACCCGCGTCTCAAAGGGGAACAGCGATATATTGTAGGCAGACTGCCCCGCCTTGACCTTCAGACTGTCAGCGATATAGAGTTTTCCATAATGCCCTTCGCTAGCAGCGCTACCGATGGCACTACCATTCTTTTTACCTGCATTTTCACCTGCCCAGGCAACAACTTTTCCACCATATATTTCGACTACAGCGCCGTCGGCATCCTGGCCAGCCCCAATACCCGCGCCCCAGCCCGTGCCATCAGCAAAAACATCGCCTCCATAGACCGTAAGCGAGCCACCATTGATCGGGCCAGAAACGTATTCTTCACCGCTGCCGATGCCTGCCGCATCGTCACCACCAAAGGCAGCGACCGTTCCATTGTAAATGACGACGGTTGCGCCACTGGCATCCTGACCGCCGCCGATACCGGCACCGAAATCTCCACCATGGGCTTCTACATATCCGCCGTAAATAGTGACTGTACCACCATTAATCTTATCGTCCAACTGTTCGCCACTGCCAATACCTGCACCATCTGCGCCACCATAAGCCTTGACATTGCCACCCCAAATAGTGACGGTACCGCCAGAACCATTTTCTCCACCACCGATACCGGCCGCATATTCGCTGCCACGTGCAACAACAGAGCCACCATAAATGTTAACCACACCACCACCACTTCTAAATGTGTAACCATAATCTTTGTGACCGTTGCCACCACCGATGCCCGCTGTGTGCAGACCTCCGCTTGTAGCGGTTACCTTACCACCATAAATGGTTAACACACCACCATCATCGTAGCAACCACCTATGCCAGCACCTCCTGTTCCTCCTCTAGCCGTAACCGTGCCACCATAAATCGTGACATCGCCCCCCTTTCCCGTTACAGGTTTTTCCGTTGAACTTTTATAACCACCACCGCCAATACCTGCGGCAACATAACTCGTAGCTGTAATTGTGCCGCCGTGAATGACTAGTGTTCCCATATCTCCGCCAGAACCAATAGCGGCTCGAGACGTGGCTGTATAATACTGATAATGGAAGGCATCTTCTGAGTGCGTCGTCTTAGAGTAGCCTTCGGCTATTATCTTGCCCGAATCACCTGACTGGCCAAAGATGTTAAGCGAATGGTCTTTATCAATGATTATCCGACTAGAAAGAGTCGCTCCGTCAAAGACGATTAGGTTAGCCGCATCACCTAAAGGGGCTATAATTTCATTTCGTAGGAAGCTCTTTTTGACAACATACCATTTGCCCGACTCTAGAGTGTATGTGCCATTTTTGTTTGAGCCGTCCAACTCAACATAATCGGTAATGGAAGTGTCTGTATCAACGACTCTCTTATTGACATTATCCCAACTGCGCTTGACGAAGTTGACGGACTCATTCGCCCAAGTCTCTACAAAGGCGAACATTGCTATAGGCAACGCAACGAATAATTTTTTGGCGGTATACATAACGACCTCCTAGAGGATATTCTTTACCCTCATAATATACTCTAGGAGATTTATATTGTCAAATATATTGTTTTTATAGAAATAATAGAATTTAATTATTGATAAAAATATTTGGGTATAAAAAAGAGATGCCGGGTCTAGCCCGGCATGACGATAGTAATGTAAACGCTACTATTTTACCCGTGAGCAACAAAGCCCCCGATATTAATCGGGGGCGGTTGCGAGAGTGAGCGCTGGCCGGAGAAATTGTCCCCGAATTCAGCGCGAACGGTCGTTATTACGTGAGCCGTAAGCGACTCGTATTAACGAGTCGTGACGGCGAGAGTGAGCGCTAACCGGAGAAGCCTTCCCCGAATTCAGCGCGAACGGTCATTATAAGGGGACATTACCATGCTTTTTATATTCCGTCGGAATGGACCTGCTGGCCTCGAGGCTGTTGAAGGCCGCGATAATGCGGGCGCGTGTTTCCGTCGGAGCCACCACCTCATCGATAGAGCCGGTGTTTGCCGCAATGTAGGGATTCAGGTGTTCCGCTTCGTACTGGGCGATGAAATCGGCACGGGCCTGCTTGGGGTCGGCAGCGGCGGCAATTTCCTTCTTGTGGATAATGTCCACCGCACCTTCGGCACCCATCACCGCAATCTGGGCGATAGGCCAAGCAAGCACATAGTCGGAGCCCAAATGTTTGGAGTCCATGGCGATGTAGGCACCGCCGAAGGCCTTGCGCATGATGAGCGTGATCTTCGGAACTGTGGCTTCGGCATAGGCATAGAGCAGCTTAGCCCCATGACGGATAATGCCGTTGTATTCCTGCTTCTTGCCCGGCATGTAACCCGGAACATCCGCCATGGTAAGGAGCGGGATGTTGAAGCAGTCGCAGAAGCGGATAAAGCGGGCCGCCTTGTCGCTGGCGTCGATGTCCAGCGTACCGGCCAGGTAGCTGGGCTGGCTCGCGATGATGCCCACCGCCTTGCCCTCGATACGGGCAAAGCCTACCACCACATTCTTCGCAAAGTCTGGCTGGACTTCGAAGAAGCTGTCGTCGTCCACCAGGATAGAGATAGGCTGGCGCACATCGAAGACGCGCTTTGCGTTTTCGGGAACCAGATCCTGGATTTCGGAGGAACGATCCTTGTAGGTGAACTTCTTGACAGGGCTCACATCAAAGGCACTCTGGGGCAGGTATTCCAGCAGCTTGCGGACACCTTCTAGGCAAGACTTATCGTTGGGATAGGCAAAGTGAACTACGCCGGAGGTGGCCTTGTGGACCTGGGCACCGCCGAGATCCATGGCAGAAATCTGCTCTCCGGTAACGGCCTTCACCACACCCGGGCCCGTGATGAACATCTGGGCGGTGTTTTCCACCATGAAGATGAAATCGGTGATGGCCGGAGAATAGCAGGCACCACCTGCGCAGGGGCCAAGCACCACGGAAATCTGAGGAATCAAGCCCGAGGCGTGGGTATTACGCTTGAAGATTTCGGCATAGCCGTCCAAAGCGTGAACGCCTTCTTCGATACGGGCTCCACCGCCGTCGTTGATGCAGACGAAGGGGGCGCGGGACTTTACAGCGAGATCCATGGCGTGGCAGATCTTCTGAGCGTGTACAGCACCGAGGGTTCCTCCGTTCACAGTGAAATCCTGGGAGCTGGCGTAAACCAGGCGACCGTTAATCTTGCCGTAGCCTGTCACGACGCCATCACCGGGGAGACGCTTCTTTTCGGGCAGGTAGGCAGCTTCGGACTGCTGGAATGCACCGATCTCTACAAAGGTGCCCTTGTCGAACAGGAACTCGACGCGCTCGCGGGCGGTCATCTTTCCTTGTTCGTGCTGCTTGGCCACACGGGCCTCACCGCCCGCGGCATCACGCACGGCGTTACGGCTTTCCAGTTCCTTGATATACTTTTGGTCCCACATGTTTTCAGATTTCCTTTTTTATCGAAATTCGGGTTTTAGGGCAGAGCCCTAGGAGAGGGGGTAGCCCCGGAACAAGTTCGGGGCAGGCTCCTGACCCGGCTTGGTCTGTGGCGAGGGGGACTCCTCCCCCACCCCAAAAAGCAAACCCAAGCCTTAGAGCACTCCCGTGAGCCGCAGGCGACTCGTATGAACGAGTCGTCGTAGGCGAGAGCAAAGGCCTACCGGAGATTACTTTTTGCCTTTAGCCTTTGCGGTCTTTGTAGCCTTTTTGCAGGCGGTCTTCTTTGCAGAAGCCTTGCAGAACTTCACATAGGCAGCGAGAGTGTCGCAGAACACTTCGTCGGGAGTGTTGTCGCCATTGATGCGGCTGATGATGGACTTGCTGTACTTGCCCAGCACCTTGGCGGTGGATTCCTTGTACACCTTGAGACGGTTCTTGATCACAGCTTCGTCGGCGTCGTCCTTGCGGCCTTCGATCTTGGCGCGGTTGAGGAGGCGGGCCACGATGGTCTTTTCGTCCTTGATGTCCAGCACGAAGATGTGCTTCACATCGACCACGGATTCGATGAGCTTGACCTGGGCAACCGTGCGGGGAATGCCGTCGAGGAGAAGGGTGTCCTTGTCCGGGTTCACCTTGTTGGTGTTCACCAGGCCTTCGATGAATCGGCCGAAGATTTCCACAGTGGCTTCGTCGGGAACCAAGAGGCCCTTGCTGGAATAGGAAGCCAGGAGCTTGCCGGATTCGCTGGAAGGAGCAATGCCACGGAAAATATCGCCCGTGGAGATGTGCTTGAGAGAAGTGGTAGCAGCGAGCTTTGCACCAACGGTACCCTTGCCAGAACCGGGAGCGCCAAAGATAAGAACTGCAGGAATTTTAGCCATTTTAAGCCTCTTGAGGTTGATTGTTAAATTTCGGCCCAAAAGATAGCTAATTAGACGCTGCCCAAATGTGCGAAATATGTTACATTCCGCTTGCTAAGCGGATTTTCATGAGTCCTGCGCAGGTTCGCGCCTGCATCTAGGCGGGATTTGTTCCGTCTTCGGGAATTTTCTCGCAGGCAAAGGAAAGCTTGCCGTCCTTCACGCCGATGGAGATGGTGGAAAAGTCCGTCATGGTGCCGAGCAAAAGCCCTTCGGCGATCTCGTCTTCCACCATGTTCTGGATAGAACGGCGGATGGGACGGGCTCCCAAGGCAGAATCGTAATTGCTGTTGACGATGACTTCCTTGGCCTCTTGCGTGACTTCCAGAAGGATTCCCCTTTCAGAGAGGTTCTTTTGCAAGAAGGAGAGCTGGATATCCACCACGGAGACCAGGTCCGCCTTGGATAGCGGGCGGAATACGATCTGCTCGTCGATACGGTTCAGGAATTCCGGCGAGAACACGCGCTTGACTTCTTCGCGGATGGCGGTTTCCATGCGCTCGTAGTCGTCGGTCTCCCCCATCTTAGTGAATCCCATGCCAGAGCTGTGGCGGACCTCACGGGCGCCGGCGTTGCTGGTCATGATAATGATGGTATTCTTGAAGTTGATCTTTCGACCATAACTGTCGGTAAGAATGCCATCGTCCAGAATCTGCAGGAGCAGGTTATAGACATCGGGGTGGGCCTTCTCGATTTCGTCCAGCAATACCACGCTATAAGGGCGCTTGCGGACCTTTTCGCTGAGCTGTCCGCCGCTTTCCTCGAAGCCCACATATCCCGGAGGCGCTCCGATGAGACGGCTGATGCTGTGCTTTTCCATGTATTCGCTCATGTCGATGCGGATCATGGAATCTTCGCTGCCGAAAAGGCTCAGGCTTAGAACTTTTGCAAGCTCCGTCTTGCCCACGCCTGTGGGGCCCAAGAACAGGAAGCTGCCCATGGGGCGCTTGGTGTCGCGGATGCCCGCGCGGGTACGGCGGATGGCCTTGACCACGGCATCTACGGCCTGGTCCTGCCCAATGACACGCTCCTTGATTTCGTCTCCCAGATGCAGAAGCTTCTTGGCTTCTTCACCGGCAAGGCGGCTTACGGGAATGCCCGTCATCTTGCTGATGCAGTCGCGAATGGCGTTCTCGTCTACCACAGGAACGGTTTCAGAATCCTTGTCCGCAGAAAGGGCTTCGCGGCGTTCCATCACCTGCTTTTCCAGTTCTTCGGTCTTGTCCCTGAGGGAGGCGGCCGTTTCAAAATTCTGATTTGCCACGGCGTCGTCCAGTTGCCGCTTGGTTTCCGCCAGTTCCTCTTCCATATCCTTCAGGTCTTGAGGAATGCAGATGGAATCAAGACGGACTCTTGCGCCGGTCTCGTCCAGCACATCGATGGCCTTGTCAGGTAGGAACCGCTCGCTAATGTAACGTTCCGCCAAGAGAACCGCTGCGCGGACGGCATCGGGAGTGTAACGCACCTTGTGATGGGCCTCGTACTTGGCACGGAGCCCATCCAGAATCAGGATGGAGTCCTCGGCATTAGGCGGGTTCACCATAATGGTCTGGAAACGGCGTTCCAGGGCGGCGTCCTTCTCGATGTACTTGCGGTATTCGTCAATAGTGGTCGCACCGATACACTGGAGTTCGCCGCGGGCCAGCGCCGGCTTGAAAATGTTGGAGGCGTCCAGGCTACCCTCGGAGCCTCCTGCGCCAACGATGGTATGGAGTTCGTCGATGAACAAGATGACGGAGCTGTCCACACGCTGGAGCTCCATGATGAGCCCCTTCACGCGTTCCTCGAACTGCCCGCGGTACTTGGTGCCCGCCACCATGGCGGCCACATCCAGGGTCACCACGCGCTTGTTCACGAGAAGTTCCGGAATCTTCTTCTGCACGATCTTCTGGGCAAGGCCTTCCACAATGGCGGTCTTACCTACACCGGGTTCGCCGATAAGGGCCGGGTTATTCTTCTTGCGGCGGCAGAGGATCTGGATAAGGCGCTCGATTTCTTGTTCGCGACCGATGATGGGGTCCAGCTTGCCTTGGCGGGCAAGAGCTGTCAGGTCGCGACCGAAATGGTCCAGAATAGGCGTCTTGGACTTGGAGCCTGGACGCCCCTGTGGCCCACCCGGTCTCGGCGTAGAAATGGGTTCGTCGGGCTGGTCCTCGGCGCTGCCCCGCTTGAGCTGGTCCAGGGTCTGCTGAAAGTTTTCAAAGGTAACGTTGAAAGTAGAGAGTGTGGCCGCCGCCGGAGAATCGGACTGCTGGAGTATAGCGAGCATCAGATGCTCGGGGCCGATATACTGGTCTCCCTCTTCCTTGGCAATCTTTGCTGCGTTAAACATGACCGCCTTGGTACGGGCGGTAAAAGCCAAAAGGCCTCCGCGGTTATCGCCGCCGATGGTCATGAGGCCGCCGTCGTTGGTGAGAGCCCGCTGGACAGTCTCCCCCAGCTCCGCCAGGTTCACCTTCAGGGCCTTCAGGGTCTCGGAAGCAAAGCCCGAATCCTCGCGGACCAGGCCAAGGAGCAAGTGCTCCACCGTAATGCTGTCACTTCCAAGATTGCGGGCTGCCATACGAGCTGCCTGGAGCACCGCCTTGGCCTTTGCAGAAAAGATACCGTTGTTTTCAGACATAGTTTAAAATTAACAATGAAAAATCAAAAAAGGGCGTCTATTGGATAATTCCGCCGTGCATAACGACCCTGCGTTTGGCAAAACTGGCCAATTTCTCGTCGTGGGTCACAATGAGGAAAGCCTGATTGAACTTTTCGTTCAGTTCGCCGATGAGTTCGTTAAGCATGGCGGAGTTGGCCTCGTCCAAGTTGCCGCTGGGCTCATCGGCCAGCACCAGGTCAGGGTGATTCATGAGGGCACGGGCGATGGCCACACGCTGGCGCTCACCACCGGAAAGTTCCCGAGGCAGATGCTTCAAGCGGTCCTTGAGACCTACTGTCTCCAAAAGCATGGCTGCGCGTTCCTTGCACTCCTTCTCGGATGTCCCGAGAATCCGGCCCGGCACGCACACATTCTCGATGGCCGTAAATTCACTGAGCAGGTGGTGAAACTGGAAAACGAAACCCACCTGCACCCGGTGGTACATGTCCCGCTCCTGACTGTTGAACTTGGAAAGGGGCTTGCCTTTAAAAAGGATCTCACCCGAAGTAGGCGTATCCAACATGCCCACTAGGTTCAAGAAGGTGGACTTGCCCGAACCCGAAGAACCGGTAAGAGCCACAAGCTCTCCCGCCTCCATCTCAAAATTCACGCCCTTGAGAATCTCAAGGTCTTCGCCCGTCTCGGAGAACACACGGCGGAGATTGACGGTCTGCAACAAACTACTCATGCCTAATCGCTCCTACAGGGTCCATGCGGCTTGCCTTCCATGCAGGGAGCAGCGTGGCCAAAACGCAGAGGGCTATGCCAATGACAAAAATCAGGACTGCATCCAGCAAGTGTACCGAAATCGGGAAGTAGGGAATCACATAGACATCGCCAGGGAGCTTGATAAAGTGGTATGCCTCTTGCAGCTTGCAAAGCACGATACCGATGGTGCCGCCCACGATGGTACCCCCAACGCCGATAAAGCTACCCATGAGCATGAACACACGCATAATGCCGGCCTTGCTGAGCCCCATACTGCGAAGGATGCCGATTTCCTTCGTCTTATCGATGACCACCATGATAAGGGAACTGATAATGTTGAAGGCCGCCACCAAAATGATAAGGCAGATAACCGCCGCCACAATGAACTTCTCATAATTCATCCACTTGAGAAGCGTGATGTTTTTCGCCTTCCAGTCAATAACATAGTAGGGGTACTTGAGCCAACCGGCAATCTTATCCACGGTCTCCCCCGCAAGCCAGTGATTCTGGATGCGGAACTGGATTCCCGTAACGGCATCGCCCATGCCGAGAAGCTTCTGGAGTTCGGGAATCCCCACATAGGCCAGGTTGCCGTCGTATTCGTAAGTGCCCGTCTCAAAAATGCCACTCACCACGCACATCATCATCTTGGGGCCGCCCGAGGTCATCATCTCGTCGGGACTCTGGAATGTCTGGAGCACCAGCTTGTCGCCCACCACCACGCGAAGGCGGTTGGCCAGGCCCGACCCGAGAATCACGCCCGGACGGCGGGTGCCGCCCATATCTTCCAAACTATCGACCGAGTAGCTTCCCCACTTGATGGACTTGTGGATGTCCGTCACATTCTTGGCCGTCTCAGGATCGATACCGTAGATGACAATGCCGTCGTTCACCTTCTTGGAGCTGATGCCCACCTTGTAGATGATAAAGGGTGATGCCGCCACCACGGAAGAATCCCGGGTCTTAACTTCATTGATAAGGCTGTCGTATGCCGTAATGGGTTCGCCATGATAGGCCATCAACTCGAAATGAGCGTCCTTTCCGATCATCTGGGCGGTGACTTCTTCTTCGAATCCATTTACCGCGGCAAGGGCCACCACCAGCGCAAACACGCCAATGGAGACTCCCAGCATACTAAAGATACCGATAAGCGAAACAAAGAGACTCTTACGCTGAGCCCCTAAGTAACGCCAGGCAATGAGCCACTCCAGCTTATGCATGGACTAGCAAGTCTCCGGCTTCATGAGCGGGAACAGCTGCACGTCGCGGATGGTCTGCTGGTTCGTGAGGAGCATGACCATACGGTCGATGCCAAATCCCACGCCACCGGTAGGCGGCAAGCCAGATTCAATGGCATGCATGAAGTTTTCGTCCATGGGGTGTGTTTCACCTTCGCCACCGCGGCCGCGGCGCACCTGGTCTTCCAGGAGCTCACGCT
>CAMKNA010000015.1 GCA_946414075.1 uncultured Fibrobacter sp. | reverse complement strand
GGGTTCTTGCGGCAGAAGGTGATGTCGATGAAGTCACGGGCGTCCTTCTGCAGATTGTGCGCCTTCTCCTTGTCGCCGGCCTGGAAAGCCTTGTACAGTTCCACAAACGTCTTCGTGGCCTCGGGGATGTTGCCCGAAGCGCTGATAAGGCCCGTGCCGCCCATTTCAAGCAGGTCGGCAAAGAGGCCGTCTTCACCGCTCATCACGGCGAAATCCTTGCCCTTAGTTTCCTTGATCACTCGCATGGTGTCTTCGTGGAACTTTTCGCCAAAGCCGAACTCTACAGCCTGCTTGAGGCCGATGATGTTCTTGTCTTCGGCAAGTTCGATAAGGGTGTCGGGGTGCACATAGCTGGAGGTGCGGCCCGGAACGTTATAGATCACGATCTTGGCGCCCGTCTCGCTGCTAAGCGTGCGGTAGTGCTTCAAAAGACCTTCCTGTGGAGGGTTGTTGTAATAGCCTGTGACGCAGAGGACTGCCACGGGGGCGATCTTTTGAACGTTCTCGATCATTTCAATGGATTCGCGGGTGCAGTTAGAGCCGGCACCGGCAATCACGGGCACGCGGCCGTCCACGTAGTCCAGCGTAAACTTGATGACATCCAGGTGCTGCTGCGGAGAGACCGTCGCACTCTGGCCCGTGGTTACGGCAGGGAGCACGCCACTTGCGCCGTTTGCAATCACGTCGTCAATCATCTTTTCCATCTTCTTGTAGTCGATGGAGTTGCGAAGGTTCTTGGGGTCGTCGTTCTTGAGCGGGGTGAACAACGCGGGGAAAACACCAGTAAGTTGAGAAGCGTTAGTAATCTGCATAGTGGCCTAAATATAGTTTTTCCCCCTCTTTTATACCTTCTCCAGTTGCCTGAATCCGAAAAATTTTCTCTATTTGTACCCGGTTTTAGACTGTTCGTGGAATTTTTCCCATGGAACCGAGGATTTAGGTCCGAGATGTTCAGGAGAAGTTCCGTAAGCGAACGGCTATTTTTATAAAGAGGTTTTTTTGGATAATCGGGGAAAGCTGGATGCTCTTGTTGCCGAGGCCTGCGAGTTTGCAGGAGTCTCCTTGGTGGAGATGGACATGTTCCGCGCCGGCAAGCGCAGGACGGTTCGCCTGTACATAGACAAGCCCGAAGGAGTCTCCATTGATGACTGCTCCAAGGTAAGCAGGCACCTGTCCGACGCCCTGGACTTGGATCCCGATGTTATCGAAGGCGCCTACACGCTGGAAGTGTCGTCGCCGGGGTTGGACCGCCCCTTGAAGTCGGTCGCCGATTTGCTTCGCAACAAGGGCCGCACCATCAGGGTGACCTGCAGTACCGGCAAGCCCCTGACCGGGAAGCTTTTGGAAGCGGACGAGGATAATTTGACGCTGGCCCTTAAGGGAAACGCCGGGAATGTTGTGATTCCCCGTTCCGAAGTGCTGGTTGCCAAGGTGGATGTACAAATATAATAGGAAGGTCAATTCATGAAAAATGAACCGAAAGTCAATTTGCTCGGAGCCCTGAAGGCTGTCGTGGACGCCAAGAACATGGAAGATTCCGTGGTGCTGAACGCCTTGAAGCAGGCCCTGGTCTCCGCCGCCAAGAAATATCTTCATGTGGACAAGAAAATCGATGTGGAAATCGACGAGAGCGAAGTCCATGTGTTCCTCCGCGTCAAGGTGGTGGACGACTATCCGGATTACGATCCCAACATGACGGCCGAAGAAGTTCAGAAGATGGACGAAGAGTACATGCTGGTTCCCGAGGCCCAGGAATTTGACGAAGAAGCGCAGCCAGGTGACGTGCTGGAAATGGAAGTCCCGACCACCACATTCGGTCGTCAGGCCATTCAGACGGCAAAGCAGTTGTTGACCCAGCAGATTCGTGACGCCGAGCGCCAGAAGATTCTCGACACCTACAAGGGCCGTATTGGAACCATGATTAGCGGCGAAGTCCTCCGCTTGGAAGGCCGCAATGTGATTGTAAGTCTTGGCAAGCAGACCGAAGCCGTGATTCCGCCCCGTGAACAGATTAGCCACGAACGCCTGGTCCAGGGTCAGTCCGTGAAGGCCGTGATTGCCCGTGTGGAGGAATCTTCCAAGAATGGTGCCCAGGTGGTGCTGTCCCGCGCTAGCGGCGACTTCCTTAAGGAGCTGTTCCGCCAGGAAGTTCCGGAAATTTACGAAGGGTCCGTGGAAATCAAGGGCGTTGCCCGTGAACCCGGCTACCGCGCAAAGATTGCCGTTTATTCTCGCGATGAGAAGATTGACCCCGTGGGAGCTTGCGTTGGCATGAAGGGCGCCCGCGTGCAGACCATTGTCCGCGAACTGGGCAATGAGCGCATGGACATTGTGCAGTGGAGCCCCGATTTGGAAGTCTTCATCAAGCGTGCCTTGAATCCGGCAAATGTGGTGAAACTGACCGAGGTCCCGGGCACCCAGCGTGTGGTGGTGGTTATCAATGACGAGAACCTGGCTCAGGCCATAGGCAAGAATGGTCAGAATGTAAAGCTGGCCGCCACGCTGGTGGGTCGCGATTTGGATGTGTTTGGCGAGAAGGAATGGTCTGAGAAGGACGAGTCCGAGAAGACCGAGGTCATGACGCCCCGCGAACAGGAACTCCGCCGCACTGCCCATCGCGCAGAAAGTCTCTTTGCAAACGCGAATCCCGAAGATTCCGCCGAAGAAACCCAGGGAACTTCAGGAGAAGAAGCGTAGGGAATAGACTTCGAGACCGGGGATTTTTTAAAAGGATTAGATAGGCTTTTAATGAGTATGGAAGAACAGATTAAACCGTCGGACTGGGCAAATGAACACGGACTGAAAGTGGACGTGGTCATGAAACTGCTGAGAGATGCAGGTGTTACTGTCCGTACCCAGGTGTCCAAGGTTGCCGCCTCGGATTACGAGAAAATCGAAGAGGCCGCTGCTGTCGAGAAGCAGAAGCAGGACTCCAGGAGCAAGAACCTGAAGAGCTCGACAGCCTCGGATTCCCAGGAAAGCGCCCCCAAGAAGAAAGCCGCCGCAGAATCGGTAACGACCAAGAATGGAGTCACGATTCGCCGCGTCAGGGCGACTACGAAGCCCAAGGCGGCCGCCGATAAGCCTGCAACGGCTAAGGCCAAGGCGGCCACGGCTCCTGCCAAGGAATCGGCCCCTGTAACTTCCGAACCCAAGGTAACGCCGGCATCTGAAACACCGGCCCCAGAAGCAAAGTCTGCGGCTCCGGCAAAGGCGGCTCCCGTAGAAGTCCCTGCAGAGCCCAAGGCCGAGCCTGCTCCTGTAAAGACGGATCCGAAGCCCACCGCCGCAGCGAAGCCTGCGGTTGCAAAGCCTGCGGAGCCTACCATGATGTCGTCTTCTACGGAGCTCAAGCAACCTCCTATGAAGGCCCAGGTGTTCAAGCCCGATGCCGCTATCCTTGCCCGTATTGCCAAGTCCCAGCAGCAACAGCAGGGTGGTCGCGGCCTTGGTAACCGCCGTCCGGGTGGCCCAGGTGCCCGCGGTCAGGGAAATGCCCAGGGCTACACGGGAACATTTGGTCCCCGTAATGCCGGTAACGGCCAGGACAATCGTAACGGAAACTTCCGCAATGGTCAGAATGGCGGCCGTGGCGGATTTGGCGGTGGACGCTCCAGCGGATTCTCCGGTGGCTCCATGCAAGACGCCTTCAACGCAAGCAATGGCGGCGTAGGCTTTGGTGGTGGTGCACCGCAGGGCGGTAAGGGCGGAAACGCCAAGGGCCAGAATGGCCGTCATGGTAACGACAAGAACCGCCGTGGCAATTCCCGCGACAGGCAGGAACAGCAGAAGGAACAGCAGCAGGAGATGGTTCGTCAGAATGTTTCCCGCGTGATGGCCGACTTGTCCAAGAAACCTGTCAAGAAGGTTTATCGCAAGGAACACAACGATAACGATTCCGGCGAAGAGAAGAAGATCCTCAAGACATCTGACTTTATTACCGTGGGCGAACTGGCCGGTCTTATGGACCAGATGCCAGCCCGCGTCATTGCGAAGTGCATGGAAATGGGCATGATGGTGACCATCAACGCCCGCCTGGACTTCGAGACCATCCAGATTCTGGCCGACGAGTTCGGTTACGAAGCCCAGTTGATGGAAGAATACGAAGAAGCGGTTCTCGGCGTGGAAGAAGAATCCGAAGAGAACCTGCAGCCCCGCCACCCGGTGGTGACGGTGATGGGCCATGTGGACCATGGTAAAACATCCTTGCTGGACTGGATCCGTAAGACCCATGTGGTGTCTGGCGAATCTGGTGGCATTACCCAGCATATCGGTGCCTACGAGGTGACCACTGCCCAGGGTAAGGTGACCTTCCTGGATACTCCGGGTCACGAGGCCTTCAGTGCCATGCGTGCCCGCGGTTCTCAGGTGACCGATGTGATTGTGCTGGTGGTAGCCGCCGACTCCATGGTGATGCCCCAGACTGTTGAATCTATCGAACTGGCCAAGCGCGAAAATGTGCCTATGGTGGTTGCGATTACCAAGATTGACCTGCCCACGGCCAACCCCGACAAGATTCGTGCCCAGCTGGCCGAACGCGGCGTGGAAGTGGAGCAGTGGGGCGGCCAGACCAGCTGTATCGAAGTGTCTGCCCGTACGGGCCAGGGCATGGACCAGCTTCTGGAAACTCTCGCCCTCGAAGCCGAAGTTCTGGAATTGAAGGCTAACCCCGATGCCCATGCCAAGGGTGCCGTGGTGGAATCCAAGCTGGACGTGGGCAAGGGCTCCATGGCGACGATTCTTGTGCAGAACGGAACGCTCCATGTGGGCGATCCGTTTGTCTGCGGTATCTACGCCGGTAAGGTCCGTGCCATGTTCAACGAGCGCGGCGAGCAGATGAAGGTGGCTCCTCCCTCCGCGCCCTGCCAGGTGCTTGGCTTTGACGGTACGCCCCAGGCCGGTGATGACCTGATTGTGGTGGACGACGAAAAGACCGCCCGCGAAATTGCAAGCAAGCGCCGCATGGCCGCCCGTGAACGCGACCTCCGCGCCCGTAGCACTATTTCTCTGGAATCCAAGTTCAACGAACAGAAGGAAGGCAAGCTTTCCGAATTGAATCTCATCGTCAAGGCCGACGTGGGTGGTTCTGCCGAAGCCCTGGCTTCTTCTCTGGAAAAGCTTTCCAACAGGGAAGTGAAGGTGAACATCATCCGCAAGGGTGTGGGCGCCATTACGGATTCCGATATCCTGTTTGCTACAACCGCTCAGGCTATCATTATCTCCTTCCACCTGATGCCTTCGCTCTCTGTGCGCGAGATGGCCCAGAAGGAAGGCATCGAAATCCGCAACTACCGCGTGATTTACGACTGTATCGAAGACATCAAGAACGCCGTGGAAGGCCTGTTGAAGCCCACTCTTAAGGAAGAACTTGTGGGCGAAGCTGAAATCCGCCAGGTGTTCAAGATCCCGAAGGTGGGTCTCATTGCCGGCTGTATGGTTACCGACGGCGAAGTGGACCGCACAAGCCATGTTCGCGTGTACCGCAATGGTGTGGAACTGGGTACCACCGTGGTCCAGTCTCTCAAGCGCATGAAGGACGATGTGAAGACGGTTGTCCGCGGTTTCGAATGCGGTATCGGCCTCAAGGGTTACGACGATATCAAGGAAGGCGACAGCCTGATCTTCTTCAAGGAAGTCACCGTTGCTCGTACCCTGAAGGATGTGGCCCGCGAAGAAGCCGAAGAGAAGGCTAAGAAGGCTGCCGAGGAGAAGGACGCCTAATGAGTCGTAGAACCGACAGATTAGACGAACAGTTCCGCGAAGAAATCGGGAAGCTCCTGCAGAAGGGGCTGAAGGATCCACGCGTGAGCAGCCTTGCAAGCATTACCCGGGTGAACATCACCGAGGATTTGAGCTATGCGAAGATTCTCGTGTCCGTGATGGGCACCGACAAGGAAAAGCGTGACACCCTGGTGGGGCTCAACAACTCCGCCGGGTTTATCCGTGGTGTTCTGGGCAAGGCCCTCAAGATCCGGAAGATTCCGGAGCTGAACTTCGTTTTGGACGAGAACTTGGAACATGCCATGCGCATCGAGGAAATTCTCACCGAGCTCAAACAGAAGGGGGAACTCTAGCTTGACTCCTTCTGGATTTGTCCTGCTGGACAAGAATCCCGGTGATACTTCTTTCAAGGCCCTTTTCCCGCTGAAAAGGGTCTTTTCTACAAAGCGTGTGGGCCATGCGGGAACCTTGGACCTGCGGGCGTCGGGCCTGATTGTGGCGGCCATCGGCCGGGCCACCCGCCTGTTGCCTTTCGTGGAAGCCAAGGACAAGTGCTATACCTTCCGTCTGCATTTGGGCTACGAGACCGACACCCTGGAATGGGACGGGGATGTGGTCACTCAAGATGAGCGTGGCGAAGCAATCTCTCGTGAAAAACTCGAATCCATCCTTCCGCAGTTTATTGGCGACATCGACCAGGTTCCTCCGCGTTATTGCGCCGTGAAGATTGATGGACGCCGTGCCAGCGACTGGGCGGAGCGGGGTAAGGATTTCGAGATGAAGCCCCGCCGTATCCACATCGAATCCCTGAAGGTTGTGGGGGAGGACGGTGTTACCGAAGGCTGTACGGGAAAGTGTTTTGCCACCTTTGACCTGGAATGTGTCTGTTCCAAGGGAACCTACATCAGGTCTCTCGGCCGAGACTTGGCCCATGCCTTTGGAACCTACGGCTGCGTCTCCCAGATACGCCGCCATCGCATTGGGAACATCACCTTGGACGGTGCGGTCAAGGGCGAGAACCTTACAGCTGAAAACCTGGTACCTGTGGATAAAGTTCTAGATTATCCTGTGTTGCGCGTTGCCGAAGACGGCTTGGCGGTGATTAGGAGGGGCAATTGGCTTCCCTGGAAAAACAATGTGGAAGGAGTAGGGCCCGAAGGCTATGTGTTTGTGGCCCGAGAAAATGGGGAAGTCCTGGCCCTCTGCAGATTTGAACCGGGAAGGATTTGGCCCAAGTATTTTCTGGGTGGAGATGACTGATATGGCGGAAAAGGTCCGCAGAGCAATAACCATGGGGAATTTCGACGGGTGCCATCTGGGGCACCAGGCGTTGTTTCGTTCCCTGAAGGCAGTGGCCGAAGTGAACGGCCTTGTGCCCACTGTTATCAGCTTTGAACCCCATTCCAACTATGTGCTCCGTGAACCGGGGGACCCTTTGCTCTTGACCACCACCAGGGAGAAGCGCGAATTTGTGGAAAGCCTTGGCCTGGATTTTTTGGTGATGCCCTTTACGAAGGAATTGGCGAGACTTCCTTTTGATGAATTTGTCCGTAACGAGCTGATTGAGAAGCGTGGCGTGTGCTCCATGTTCTTCGGCCATGACCATTGCTTTGGCGCCGGTGGCAAGGGCAACTACGAGACCATTACGGCGGCGTTCCCCGAGCTTTCCACCCAGATGCTTTCCATTGTGCTCTACAAGGGGGAGCGGGTCAGTTCCTCTGCGGTGAGGAACGCCCTTTTGAACGGTGATGTGGACCGAGCCCAGACTTACCTGGGCAGGCCTTACCGCCTGTCTGGAGCGGTGGTGGAAGGCAAGCGCCTTGGGCATACCATCGGGTTTCCTACGGCGAATCTCCAGGTGGAACCCTACAAGTTCTTGCCAAAGACCGGCGTGTATGTGGCGTCGGCAAGGCTGGATTCCGAACGCATTTTCCGTGCGGTGGTGAACATAGGCATGCAGCCTTCTACTGGGAACCACCAGCTGGCTATCGAAGCCTACATCCTGGACTTTGACGAAAATATCTACGGAAAGCCCCTTTCTCTGGATCTTCTGGCCTATTTGCGGCCCGAGCAGAAGTTTGCAAGCATCGAAGATCTGGTACGCCAGATTGGCATGGATGCCGACACTGCCAAGAATTACAACGGCAATCATTGGGCTGAATAAGTTCTAATCTTTTGACTGTCATGGAGTTACCGAATTTGCTTTCGGGCGGGTCGTAAACGCGCTGTTTTCGGACAGCGTTTTTTCATTTTTTGAAAGGGCGAAATTCCTTGGAAAACCCCCGTTTTTCTATCTTTTTTGCCGAATTTTACGAGGATAACCCTTATGACTGATGTGGCAGAAAAGCCGAATTTCATAACGTCCTCCCTTGACTTTTTGGTCAACTGGGGGCGTACGAATTCCCTTTGGCCGTTCCCCTATGGTACGGCCTGTTGCGCGATTGAATTTATGAGTACCGAGGTGGGCCGCTACGACCTTTCCCGTATCGGTTCGGAATATGTGCGCTTTACCCCGCGCCAGTCCGATGTGCTTTTGGTGGCAGGGACCATCACCTACAAGCAGGCCCCGATCCTGAAGCGCATTTACGAGCAGATGGCCGAACCTCGCTGGGTGATTGCCATGGGCGCCTGCGCCTGCTCCGGTGGTTTCTACGACTGCTACTGCACCGTGCCGGGTATCGACCACATCATTCCGGTGGATGTCTATATCGGTGGCTGCCCCAGCCGTCCGGAAGCCTTCTTCGACGCCATGTTCGACCTGCAGAAAAAGATCAAGGACGAGTCCTACATGAAGCAGCGTGCTGAACGGGTTAAGGACCAGCTGCAGATGATCAAGGAAAAGACCATGGAAGCCGCGGACCTTGCCCGCGAAAAGGCCCACGAGAAGGTTGCCGAGTTCAAGGAACTGGTGGCCGAAAAAGAAAAAGAGTTTGTTGAACAGACCCAGTTCTGGAAGAGGTAGAAGATGGTGAATGTAGATGAAATCTTCTCCGTCCTGGAGGAAAAGTTTGATGCCACGAAGGAATCCATGGACAAGTGGACCGTGACGGCGGTCGTGCCTGTGGCCTATCTGCAGAATGCGGTCCAGTTCCTTCGCGACGAATCCCCTGTCAAATTCGAGATGCTGGTGGATATTGCCGGCGTTGACTACCTGACCTATAAAAACCACGAAGGGCCCCGTTTTGCCGTGGACTACGCCTTCAAGAGCATGTCCACGCCCGGTGCCCGTATTCGTCTTAAGGTGCTGGTTCCCGAGAGCGACCTGAATGTGCCCACATTGACTGGGCTCTATGCCAATGCCGACTGGTATGAACGAGAAGTCTTTGACCAGTTCGGGATCGTGTTCACGGGCCACCCGGACCTCCGCCGCCTGTTGAACCATGTGGAATTTGTTGGCCATCCGCTTCGCAAGGATTACCCTGCCCAGAAGCGCCAGTGGCTCTCTACTAACGACTACCTGCTCCCCGCTTTGGAAAAGCGTCTGGAAGTCCTGGGTTACAGGGTTGTCCAGCGCAGCAAGGAAGTGGAAACCGTGGATAACGAATTTTTGGAAGGGAGTATCAAAGAATGATTGTACTGGATCATAGAGGCAAGAGACAGAGCCTGATGCCCCTGAATGTGGGCCCGAGCCACCCCGCCACTCACGGATGTCTCCGCTTTATGGCGGCCATGGACGGCGAAACCATCGTGGCAAGTGTCGAAGAGATCGGATACCTCCACCGCGGGTTCGAGAAGATGGTGGAGCGGGGCACCTGGCAGCAGGTGGTTCCCTATACCGACCGTCTGAACTATTGCTCCGCCATCATGAACAATATCGCCTACTGCCGTGCGGTGGAGAACATGTTCGGCGTAGAGATTCCGGAACGTTCCAAGGTGCTCCGCGTGATTGTGAACGAGCTTAGCCGTATCAACGACCACTTCGTGTGCGTGGCGGCTGCCTTCCAGGACTTGGGCGGAACCACTCCGTTCATGTACGCCTTTAACCCCCGCGAAGAGATCATGTGCATCTGGGAAAAGCTCACCGGTGCACGTCTTACCAACAGTTATGCCCGTATCGGCGGTCTTTCTCGGGACAGCTACGACGGCTTTGAGCAGGATGTGCTTGCGGCTCTCGATTCTACCGAGAAGGCCTTGAAGGACCTGCACGCCTGCTTGGATCGTAACCGCATCTTCCTGGACCGTACCGTGGGAATCGGCAAGATTTCCGCCGAGAAGGCTATCAGTTACGGCTGGACGGGCCCGTGTCTGCGCGCTTGCGGTGTGGCTTCTGACCTTCGTAAGGACGAGCCCTACTACGACTACGAGACCTACGACTGGGAAGTGGTGGTTGGAACTCAGGGCGACTGCAACGACCGTCTGCAGGTCCGCCTTGCCGAAATCGAAGAGTCCGTGAAGATTGTGCGCCAGGCCCTGAAGCGCCTCGCGCCAGGGCCCGTCGACATCGTCGACCCACGCATCCGCGTGCCGGCGCACAAGCTGGCCTACCAGGACATGGAAGGCCTGATTGGCCGCTTCAAGAGCGTCTACGAAGGCATCCGCGTGCCCGAGGGCGAATACTACTGTGGCTCTGAATGCGCCAACGGCGAACTGGGCTTTACCATTGTTTCCGACGGCTCCGGCCATCCGTACCGCATCAAGGTGCGTCCGCCTTGCCTCACGCAGTTCGCCGCATTCCACGAGCTAGTGGAAGGTGGCCAGCTGGCTGACTCCATGGCCGTACTTTCGGGCCTCAACATTATCGCTGGAGAACTTGACCGATGAGAGATCACATTACAGGTGCTGTTCAGTTTGTCTCCAATAACCGTCTGAAGTTTGACCGTCCGGCGCAGCCCATCGATGCTCTGCCCGATCCGGCGGAAACTTTTGGCCATGTTCACAAGGCCGTCCCCCAGCCCGCTCCTAAGGAAGTGCTCGCTAAGCTGGACACTCCCGAAATCAAGGAACGCTGCGCCGACCTGCTGAGCCGTTATCCGGTGGGGCAGGGGGCTCTGCTGGAAGTGCTTTGGCTTGTGCAGGGCGTGTTCGGCTGGGTGCCTACCGAAGGTATCCGCTGGGCTGCAAATGTTTGTGGTTGCGCTCCGGCCCATGCGTTGGGCGTTGCCACCTTCTATACCATGTACAACCACGCTCCCAAGGGCAAGTTCCTGCTGCAGTTCTGCCGTAACATCAGCTGCACCATCAAGGGCGCCCCGAGCCTGATTGAATATGTGGAAAAGGCCTTGAATATCAAGACCGGCGAAACTACTCCCGATGGTCTCTTCACCATCCTCCAGGTGGAATGCCTGGGCAGCTGCGGCAATGGCCCCATGATGCTGGTGAACGACGATTTTGCTACCGACGCGGAAGGGGACCAGCTGGTGATGAAACCGGGTACCACCCTCACCACCGACAGCATTGACCGTATTCTCAAGTGGTGCTACGCCCACGAAGACAACATGCCCAAGCACGATGTGTTGGGCGGTATCGTCAAGGGTCACAGCGGGCATCCCGGCGCTCCCGGCGCCAAGGCCAAGCCCCAGGTGGCCGACTACGCACCTCCTTCTCCGGTGCTGAACGTGAAGGCCGAAGCCGACGACGCTGGCGCCACCCTCACCTGGAAGGGCGCTCCCGAATTCACGAAGCTCGTGGTGGAAAAGAAGAACGGCTCCAAGTGGGAAGCCGTTGGCGAACCTGGCGTGAAGGACAAGGCCTTCGTAGATGCCGCGGGCAAGGTTGGCGATGTGTATCGCATGATTGCCACTTCCGGCGAACGCACGGCGAAACCTTCCAAGGAAGCTACCGCTACCCAGAAGCCTGCACCGGTAGAGGAGGCTAAGTAATTATGGCTGAATGTGTAAAAGTTTGTACAGCGAATTTCGGCAAGGGCGCCCAGGACATCGAAGTCTATAAGAAGCTGGGCGGCTATGCCAATATTTCCGAAAAGCTCTTCAACATGAGCCAGTTCGAGCTCATCGACTACGTGCAGCGCTCTAACCTGCGTGGCCGTGGCGGTGCAGGGTTCCCCACGGGCATGAAATGGAGCTTTGTTCCTCGCAATTCCGGCAAGCCCGTGTACATCGTGGTGAACGCCGACGAAGGCGAAGGCGGAACTTTCAAGGATCATTTCTTGATGCTGGAAGACCCCCACCGTCTTATCGAAGGCCTGATTATCGCCGCCTGGGCACTTGGTAGCCGCGCGGCCTACATCTACTGCCGTGGTGAATTTTTGCCCTGCATCGAGAGCCTGAACAAGGCCCTGAACCAGGCGTATGCCGCCGGTTACCTGGGCGAAAACATTATGGGCACCAAGTTCTGCTTCGACATCTTCGTGCATCGCGGTGCTGGCGCCTACATCTGCGGTGAAGAAACTGCTCTTATCAACTCCCTCGAAGGCCAGAAGGGTCAGCCCCGCCTGAAGCCGCCTTTCCCGGCGGTAAGTGGCGCCTGGAAGAGCCCTACCTGCGTGAACAATGTGGAGACCATTATGGCTCTCCCGTGGATCTTGCAGCACGAACCCGAAGAATACGCCAAGATGGGAACTCCCCGTGCCGGCGGTACCAAGGTGTTCTGCATCTCTGGCGATGTGAAGAATCCGGGAGTTTATGAAGCTCCTCTCGGCACTCCCATGATGACCATGATCAACGACTACGCCGGCGGCGTGGTGGGCGGGAACCTGAAGGCCGTGCTGCCGGGCGGTTCTTCTTGCGCTCCCTTGACTGCCGAAGAAGCGGCCGTGGCCACCATGGACTACGAATGCCTCGCCTCCATGAAGACCATGTTCGGTTCTGGCGCCATGATCGTGATCAACGATACCCACAACATGGTGGACCTGCTGAACTGCCTCGGCAACTTCTACAGCCACGAATCCTGTGGCCAGTGCACTCCCTGCCGCGAAGGTACGGGTCTTCTGCACCGCATGTTGAACCTGATTGTGGCAGGCAAGGGTCATGACGGCGATGTGGAACTGATGCAGAGTCTCTGCGGCGGTTTCGGCGGCGTCACTATCTGCCCGCTTTCCATTTCGCTTGGTGGTCCTGTAAGTTCTTATACGGCTAAGTTCCGTGGAGACTTTGACGAATATATTGCAAAGAATCCCGACCACGCCAAGCCCCGTGTTCAAGAAAACTATCGTCCTGGAATTTTCTGGTAATAATATGAGTAACTACTACAACATGCCGAAACTCCCGACCGAGAACAGCCCGAAGGTGGAAATCTTCGTGGACGACAAGCCGGTGATGGTTCCTGGCGATACGAACCTTCTCGAAGCCCTCAAGGCCGTGGGTATCGAAACGCCCCACGTATGTTACCACCCGTTCCTCCCGGTTTCGGGAAACTGCCGCCAGTGCCTGGTGGAGCAGGAAGGCCCCCGCGGTCGCATGCTGGTGATCGCCTGCTATACGCCGGTGGCCCCGGGTATGAAAATTTACACCCCGGCATCCAGCGCCCGCGTGAAAAACGCCCGCAAGGCCACTCAGGAATTCATGCTGGTGAACCACCCGCTGGACTGCCCCATCTGCGACAAGGCCGGTGAGTGCACCCTGCAAGAAAACTACATGGAAGCTGGCCAGAACGAGTCCCGCATGCGTCCCGAATACGGCAAGAACTACCACGGCAATCCGGCCCACCAGTTCGTTGACGCCAAGGGCCAGCTTCGCGGTGGCAAGCATGTGGACTTGGGCCCCCGTGTGTTGCTGGACGAGGAACGCTGCGTGCAGTGCGACCGTTGCGTACGCTTCATGCGTAGCATCGCCGGTTCCGAACAGCTCCAGCTTGCTGGTCGCGCCGACCATACCTACATTACAACCTTCCCGGGCGAAAAGCTGGACCACGAATACGACCTGTGCGTTACGGATGTTTGCCCGGTGGGCGCCATGACGGCCAAGTACTTCCGCTTCCAGAAGCGCGTCTGGCTCCTTAGTCACACGCCCACGGTTTCCATGGACGATTCCCTGGGTGCCAACATTTGGCTGGACCATGCCGACGGCCGCATCTACCGTGTGATGCCCCGCTGCAATCCGGAGGTGAACCGCAGCTGGCTTTCTAATACCAGCCGTCTCGCCTTCCAGAACTTCGACAAGAACCGTCTCCCGTTTATGGGATTCCATGTGATTCAGGACCTGATTAACGAAGTCAAGACGGAAGGGGGCAAGATCGCTCTCGCCGCCGGCGGCTCCTGCACCATCGAAGACTTGGCCGCTCTCCGCATGCTCAAGGAATCCTTGGGAGATAACGCCGAACTGTTCGGTGGTACCTTCATGAAGGTGGGCTCTCCCGACGGTATCGCCATGAGCGGCGACCCCATGGCCAACCGCGCAGGCTTCAAGCTCATGGGAGTCCCCGACAACAACCTCGCTGACTTGGTGAAGCGTGCCGGTGAATTCAAGCTGCTTTTGACCGTGAACCTGGATATCTTCGGCGAAGACGCCTCTCAGGCTTCCGCCCTCGAAAAGATCCAGAACCGCGTGGTACTTTCGGCCTTTAATGATGAGACTGCCGCCCACGGGACGCTCTCTTGCGGTATCCGCCACTGGAGCGAAGTCCAGGGTACCATGGTGAACAGCCTGAACATCCTTCAGAAACTGAACGCCTGCCCGGTATGTCCCGAAGAAAAACTCCGTCCGGCCTACGACATGCTTTCGGAACTGGCTGGTTGCAAGTTCCAGTCTGCATCTGATGCCTTCAATAAGGCGGGGGAATATGCTCCCGTTCTCGCGGGGCTCTCTTACGACACCATCAAGAGTACTGGCAAACTCCTCGAAGGAGGTGAAGCATAATGGATATTATTGAATCCAAGACCTGGGTGGAATGGCTGATCACTATCGGAAAGTTCGCTTTCTGCTTTGTGCCGGTCCTCTACATTCTCTTGCTTATTCCTATGGAACGCCGTGGCGCGGGCTTTATGCAAGACCGTCAGGGCCCGAACCGTTCCTATATCAAGATTCCCTATTTCGGAAAGATCCGTTTGCTGGGGTATGTGCAGAACATGTGCGACGGCACCAAGCTGTTCTTCAAGGAAATGTTCGCTCCCAAGGGCGCAAACAAGTTCCTGTACTACGTGGCCCCTGCCATTCCCTTTGCCATCGTTTTCTTAAGCCCCTGCGTGATTCCCTGGTTTGGCCCCATGGTCTTTGAATGGGGTGGCAAGACGGTCCGCATTGCGGGCTCCATCGTGGATTCCGACGTGGGCGTGCTCTTGCTGTTCGGCCTTTCGTCCCTTTCGGCTTACGGTGCCGTGCTGGCCGGTTGGGCATCCAAGTCCAAGTACAGCTTCTTGGGAGCGCTCCGTACCAGTTCCATGACCATCAGCTACGAAGTCTGTCTTGGCCTTTCCATGATGGGCATCTTGCTCCTTGCAGGCTCCTTCAACCTGACCGATATCGTGAACTGGCAGGAACACCACGCCTGGGGCATTGTGGTCCAGCCGGTGGCCTTCTTCTGCTTCTTGATTGCAAGCATCGCCGAAACGGGCCGTGCCCCCTTCGACGTGGCCGAAGGCGAACCCGAACTGGTTGCCGGTTACCATACCGAATATGGTGCCATGCAGTTCGGCCTGTTCTACATGGGTGAATACTCCCACATCTGCATCAACAGCTTCCTCATTGCGACCCTCTTCTTGGGCGGCTACTCCGTGCCCTTTGTGACTACGGAAACTATGCAGGCCCACATGGGAGGCTCTCTCGCCATCCTCTGCGGAGTGCTGGCCTTCCTTGCTCTCGCGTTCCTCCATATGATTTATCGCTATTCTGCAAAGCTTGCCAAGCGCGCCCAGTCCAACAGGCTGGAGATTTTGCAGGAATACAAGCTTTACAAGATGATAGCCTGGGTGGCTGCAGTGGTGTTTATCGCCCTGGGCGCCTGTGCCTGGCTGTTCTACAACCCCGCGAACTTCGTGGTGAATGGCTTTGCCGTGGGTAGTCTCGCTACCGCCGTGGGTACGGCCCTTATCCACTTGCTGGTCCTTGTGGTCAAGAGCGTATTTTTCTGCTGGGTGTGGATTTGGGTCCGCTGGACTCTGCCCCGCTTCCGCTATGACCACGTGATGCATCTCGGCTGGAAGATTATCTTGAATATCGCCCTCATTAACCTCGTGGTGACAGCGGTCATCGCCAAACTCGTAGGGGGTAACTAATGCGCGTTATTAGACAGAAACCCATGACCCTGGGTGAACGCCTCTATATCTTCGAGGCCATTCGCGGTCTGTGGACAACTCTCAAGCACGCTGCCCGCGGTCTTTTCGACTACGACAGCCTGCCTACCATCTCTTACCCCGAAGGCCAGCCCGAAGTGCGCAACACCTACCGTGCCAAGCACCGCCTGATGCTTCGCCCCGATGGCACCCCCCGTTGCGTGGCCTGCGGCATGTGTGCGGCGGCCTGCCCTGCTCACTGTATCTTTATTGAAGCTACCCAGAGCGACGATCCCCGTATCGAAAAGCGGGTGATGCGTTTTGACATCGACCACTTGACCTGCGTGTTCTGCGGCCTTTGCGTCGAGGCTTGCCCGGTAGATGCGCTTCGCATGGATACCAAGGTGATTAGCCTTGAACACCGCACCCGCGATGAATTCGTGTCTAGCCTTTTCGATTTGACCAGCTGGAACCCTGCTGATTATCCTGACGATAAGCAGAGCCAGATGGCTCCCGGCGGGACTCTGAACAAGCAGGCTTTGGAAACCTGGGGAATGGAGGTTAAATAATGCTCGCTCTAGTCTACTTTATTATTCTCGCAGTCATTGCCGTTGGTGCGGCCCTTTGCGTGCTGCTTTCTAGGCATCCCCTTTACGGGGCCCTTTCCCTGATTGTTTCCATGGTCTCCCTGGCTGGTATCTACGGCCTGGTGGGTAGCCCCTTCTTGGGAGTGGTCCAGATTATGGTCTACGCGGGCGCCATCATGATGCTCGTGACCTTTGTGATCATGGTCCTGAACGGAGCCAAGGATAAGCGAACCCCCATGTTCGACGGGGTGTCTTTCTTTATTATCCCGTCGGTCATTGTGCTTGCCGCCATGGTGGGCTTTGCCCTGATGCGTGCGCCTCTCGCCTTTGACTCTGCCACGGTGGTGGGCTCTGTGAAGGTCACTTCGGAGACCTTGTTCAACATGGCTTCTACGGGTCCCGGTTATTTTCTCTTGTTTGAGGTGATTGGCGTGCTGTTGCTTTCGGCTATGGTGGCGGCCATTTTCCTTGCCAAGAGACACCTGGGTTCTGTGATTACTGATAATACGGAGGAGAAACACTGATGGAACTCCAAGCTATGTATATCCAGGTTCTTGCCCTGGTGATTTTCGCCATCGGCATCATCGTCGCTATTTCCCGGCGCAACCTGTTCTTTGTGCTCATGGGCGTGGAACTGGCCCTGAATGCCGTGAACCTTTCCTTTGTGGGCTTTGCAAAGACTTTGCCTGCTGAAGCTAGTATCACGGGCCAGATTGTGCCGCTGTTCTCCATTGCGGTGGCTGCTGCTGAGGCATGTGTGGGCTTTGCCATGGTCATCATGATTTTCCGTAACAAGGAAAGTGTTGATGCTGATTCTTATTCGGATATGAAGGGGTAGGCTATGACATATTTACCGCTTTGGTTTATTCCTCTTTTTCCCTTGATTGGCACAATCCTTCTGGGAACTATTGCCGTAGTTTCTTCCGGAGCTAAGAAGGGCCCTTCCGAAGGGCTTGTGGGAACGCTGGCCGTGCTCTTCCCGGCGCTGTCCTTTGCCGTGGTGGCAATCCTTGCCTGTACCATGCCCGAGGCTGGGCTTAGGGAGACCCTTTGCAACTGGATTGACATTCCCCTGTTTAGAGCGGATATCGGGTTCCTGTTCGACGGGCTTTCTCGCATTATGCTCCTGTTCGTGACAGGCATCGGTTCTCTCATCGCCATGTACTCCATCGGTTACATGCACGGTGACCGTGGCTTTGCCAGGTTCTTCGCCTACATCAACCTGTTCCTGTTCAGCATGATCGTGCTGGTGCTGGCCGATAGCCTGCTCCTCACATTCCTGGGTTGGGAAGGTGTGGGACTTTGCTCCTACCTGCTTATTGGTTTCTGGAACCAGGATATCAAGAACTGCAAGGCGGCCAACAAGGCGTTCATCGTG
The DNA here is from genome assembly GCA_946414075.1 of uncultured Fibrobacter sp. Classification (GTDB taxonomy): domain Bacteria; phylum Fibrobacterota; class Fibrobacteria; order Fibrobacterales; family Fibrobacteraceae; genus Fibrobacter. The sequence goes on along the minus strand of CAMKNA010000015.1, from coordinate 31,484 downwards.
AACCGCGTGGGCGATGTGGGCTTTTTGTTGGGCATGCTTACCCTGGTGACTATCGGCGGCTCCAGCATCTTGAACTACGACGGTCTTGCCGCCTTTATCAAGATGATCTTTGGTGCCAACATGGTTTCCGAAGTGGTTCTCCCTCTTTCTCTGGCTGGCGCTCTCATCTTTATCGGTTGTACCGGCAAGTCCGCGCAGATTCCGCTTTTGACCTGGCTTCCCGACGCCATGGCGGGTCCAACCCCGGTGTCCGCCCTTATCCATGCGGCGACCATGGTGACCAGCGGTGTTTACCTGCTGGCCCGTCTCGGGCTCATGTTCAGCATGCTCGATCAAGTGCTTCTTGTCATTACCTTTGTTGGCATGTTCACGGCTCTTTGGGCCGCCATTGCGGGCCTTCTGCAGAACGACATCAAGAAGGTTCTTGCCTATTCCACTATTTCTCAGTTGGGCTACATGTTCATGGCGGCTGGGGTCTGTGCCTTTGACGCCTCCATCTTCCATGTGTTTACCCACGCCTTCTTCAAGGCAGCGCTGTTCCTCGGTGCCGGAGCCGTCATCCACGCCCTGGCGGGAGAACAGGACATGCGTCGCATGGGTGGCCTGATCAACAAGACCCCCGTGACGGCCTGTGTCATGATCTTTGCCTTCCTTGCCATCGTCGGGTTCCCCGGCTTTGCGGGTTTCTGGTCTAAGGATCTTATTCTGGAAAGGCTTTTTGTAAGTGGCCCGATTGTCGGTCCCCTTGTCTATGTGGTGGGCCTTGCTACGGCGGTGATTACCGCGGTCTACATGGGTCGCCTGATTATCATGACCTTCTTCGGTAAGTATCGTGGCAGCAAGGAATCCGAGGAGCATATCCACGAGGCTCCTGCAGTCATGCTGTTCCCCATGGTCATTCTCGCCTTTGGCGCCATCTTCTCTGGTTACCTGTGGGCCGATTCTATTGGCATTACCTTCTTCCGCGACAGTATGGCTTCTGTGGTGGGGGAGGCCCAGGCGCTCTATGCGGCATCTAACGCGGTGTCCCATGTGAATCCGGTCATCTTTGCCGCTCTCGGTACGGTGGCTGCTCTTGGCGGCATGTTCATTGCCTGGAAGGTGTTTGGTCACGCCCGCATTATCGGTGTCAAGGGAGCTTCTACGGTTCCGGAAGGGAGTGCCGCTTCGTGGACATTCCTTTGGGACTACATCCATTGCGCTTTCATAGCCGGTGTGAATATCTTGGCATGGTTCTGCGATGTGGTGGTTGAAAAGGTCCTGCAGGCAATCCAGTGGACTCTCGCCGCTATCGTGGAAATTCTCGGTGATGGGGCTTCCGTGCTCCAGGTCCGTAAGGTTCGTCTCCAACTGGCGTTCAGTATTGCAGGGGTGGCTCTTCTCGTAATGCTGGTCGTTTTCTCGGGAGGGCTTGTCTAATGTTGTTGCATCTTCTCGTTATAGCCCCGTTTGTTGCCGCCATCCTGATGGTGCTCAACTCTAGGGATGACTCCAACTCTTCTTCCCGTATGGCGATCCTCATGGGGGTTGCTTTTGCGGTCATGTCTGTCGCCCTTATCGTTACGGGTAACCAGGCGACCGCTCCCATGGAGTGGTTCCACATTCCGGGAACCCGCGGCCCCGTCTACTACTACCTGTATGCACATGGGCTTGGCTCCTGGATGGTTTTCCTTTCCTGTGGCCTTTCCCTGGTGGCGCTGATTTCTGCGCGCAGTACTACAGGTAAGAACTACCGCAACTTCGCTATCGGCATCTTTGCCCTGATGGGAGCCATGAACGGAACCTTCCTTGCGGCCGATGCGGTGCTGTTCTTCTTCTTCTTTGAAGCCATGGTGATTCCTGCCGCTATCCTGATTGCTGGCTTTGGCGGAGAGAAGAGGATTACGGCGGCCTTGACATTTGCCATCTACACTTTGGTGGGCTCGGCTCCTATGATGGTGGCTCTCTGGTATCTGCTTACCATTGCCGATAATTCTCTGCTGCTTTCCATGGCGGTGGCTATCCAGAGTCTCCCTGCGGAACATCAGGCGCTGGTGCTCTTGAGCTTCTTGCTGGCATTCCTGGTGAAGACCCCCATATTCCCATTCCACGGCTGGCAGGCCATAACCTACTCCGAAGCTCCCGCACCCTTGTCGGCAATCCTTACGGGCGCCATGAGCAAGGCGGGCGTGTTCGGCTTTATTGCCTGGGTTCTCCCCATATTCCCGTTGAACCTGAATTACATCTCTGGTCTGATGTGGCTTGGGCTGTTGACCGCTGTTTATGGTGCTCTTATGGCGCTGCGCGCTACCGACGGCAAGCGTCTTTTGGCCTATAGCTCCATGAGCCATCTGGGCTTTGCGGTGGCGGGCGTGTTCAGCCTTTCCGAAGCCATGCTCCCGGCAGTGCTGGTGCTCCTGGTTGCTCATGGTATTTCTGCCGGTGTTCAGTATTTTTTGATGGGTGTCGCGGAACGGATGACGGGAACTCGGGACATCACCGAAATGGGCGGCCTTTCCGGCAAGAATCCCGTGTTCAGCTTCCTCTTTGGAACTGCCGGAGTCATGGCTCTCGCGGTTCCTGGTACGGCCGGGTTCGTGGGTGAGTTTACGGTTCTCCTTTCCCTGTGGGATTTGGGACCCCTGCCGGCATTGGTGGGCGGCTTCTGCCTGATTCTTTCGGCCACCTATGTGTTGCGTTTTATCCAGAAGGTCATCTTTGGCAAGCCCGCTCGTGAGTATCAGGAAGGAACCAGGACTACCGCCTTGGAAGGCGTTGCCTTCGGTTCTATGCTGGTATTGCTCCTTGCTTTCGGTTTGCACCCCGCATTCGTGACCAATTCCCTGCACCTGTTTGACGAGGCTACTCCCGAGGAAACTGCTGCGGCAGAATCCCTTGAAGGGGCAACGGCTGCTCCTGCAGATGAACACCCCATGACGGAAGATGAATTGCGGGAACTGGACTCCACTCTTGCCGCTTCCGGTTTTTCGGAAGAGGAAAGAGCGGCCTTGATGGCGCAGATTCGTTCTATGGAAGAGACTGATTCCGCCGCAGTTCAGGATTCTGCAGTGGTAGATTCCCTTGCGACGGACTCCAGTTCTGCGACGGACACGGGTTCTGTGGTGGACACGACTGTTGCGGCGGCAGCGCCCGAGACGCCTGCGGTAGAAACTGAAAAGACGGAGGCATCCGAAAATGAGTAATTACATCAATCTTTTGCCGGTGATTTTGGTGGTTCTCGGAGCTATGGTGTCCATTGCTTCCGAACCCTTTATTAAGGATGAGAACAAGCATAAGGTTCTGCCCTGGTCTGCCGCATTTTTCGTGGTGCTTGCCATGGCCTCCTGCGTTCTCCTTTCGCCGGATACGCTTTTCAACCTGTTTGCTATGGACCCCATCCGTCGCTTGCTGACGGGGGCGGTTCTTCTCTGTGCCCTTCTCGGTATTTCCGGAATCCAGTGGACGCTGGGTCATGAAAAGCACAAGGGCGGCGAGCCTTATGGTCTGATGCTTTTGGCTACGGGTGGCGCCCTGCTCATGATCCAGGCCATCGATTTCCTGGCCCTGTTCATTGCTATGGAGCTCACATCCTTCCCGGTGTATGCCCTGGTGGGTCTCCGTCGCAGGAATTCCAATTCTTGCGAAGGTGTGTTCAAGTACTTTGTGTCGGGAGCCATCTTCAGTGCTATTTACCTGTATGGTGTGGCCATGATTTATGGCGCTACGGGAACCACGAGCTTTTTCTCTAGTGTCATTTTCACCCGTGAACCCATTTACGCCATCGGGGTGCTGATGGTGCTTTTCGGCGTGCTGTTCAAGGCTGGTGCCGCTCCCGTCCATTACTGGGTGGCCGATGTCTACACTGGTGCCGCTGTTGCCGTTACGGGCTTTATGGCCGCCGTGGTGAAGGTGGGAGCCCTTGCGGCTCTCGGCTCTATTTGGCTTTCTGTGCTGGTGACCAAGGCGGGGACCGCTCCCGCATGGAATCTTGCAGAGCCCGTAACCATCAATTCTCAGTCGGAATCCTTGGGCGTGATGGTTATCATCATCGCTCTCGTATCGATGGCAATCGGTGCTTTCAGTGGTCTTGCCCAGAAGTCCATCCGTCGTATTTTGGCGTTCTCCGCCGTGATGAATGCGGGCTTTATCTTGCTGGGGGTCCTGTTGCCTGACTATGTTGCTGCCGGCAATGTGCAGCTTGGCCCCATGTTCTACTTCCTGATTACCTACGCCGTGGCTTCTGCCGGTGCCCTTACTGGTGTTGCCTACCTGGCTGGCAAGGACGACAAGAATGAGACCCTGGACGATCTACAGGGTGCAGGACGCAAGCGCCCCTTCGTGGCGCTGGGTGTTGCCGTGTGCCTGGCTTCTCTGGCAGGGCTTCCGCCTGTTGCCGGCTTCCTTGCCAAGTTCGTGCTGTTCACGGGAGCCTTCTCTGCGGGCATGACCTGGATTGCAGCTGCCGGCTTTGGATTTTCCCTGGTGGCGGCGGCCTACTACCTGCGCATTGCCTATGTGCTGTTTGCCCCTGCCAAGAGCCATTGCGAGTGTGAATGCCTGTGCAAGTGTACTGAAAACGCGGTCTTTGGCTACATGCTGAAGTTTACCGTGGCGGTTGCTGCCGTGGCCTTGTTGGTGGTGGGAATCTTCCCGAGCCTTGCCTTGCTGTAAAGCATACCACATGGTACGAAAAAGACCCCGTACGGGGTCTTTTTTCAATTAGGCGTGGACACTTACCGTTTTTTCTTCTTTTTAGGCTTTGGCGGGGTGTAGTTGCTGCCCACCTGGCCGCCATTGTTTTGCTTGCGGGCAAAGTCGCCCACCTTCTTGAACATTTCCTTCATGGCCTCGTATTGCTTGAGCACGGCGTTCACGCGACCGATTTCGGTGCCGGAGCCCTTGGCTACGCGGGCCTTGCGGCTGCCGTCCAAAATGTCGGGCTTCTTGCGTTCCTTCGGCGTCATGGAGCTGAGCACGGCTTCTACATAAACCAGTTCCTTTTCGTCAATCTGGTCGATGGGGAGCTTGTTCAGGCCCGGAATCAGGCTCAGAATGTCCTTGATGCGGCCGAGCTTCTTGATGGTGCGCAGCTGGTTCAAGAAGTCGTTCAGATCGAAAGTGTTGTTGAGAATCTTTTTCTTCAGGTCCTTGGCGTCTTTTTCGTCGATAACCTGCTGGGCCTTTTCCACAAGGCTCACCACATCGCCCATGCCAAGGATTCGGCTGGCCATACGGTCGGGGTGGAACAGTTCAATTTCGGGGAGCTTTTCGCCGACACCGATAAAGCAGATAGGCACCCCCGTCATCTTCTTGATGCTGAGCGCTGCACCGCCGCGGGTGTCACCGTCCATCTTCGAAAGGCAAACGCCCGTAAAGTTCAGGCGGTTCCAGAAGGTTTCGGCCACGTTCACCGCTTCCTGACCGATCATGGCGTCGGCCACGAACAGGATTTCGTCCGGGTGAACGGCGTCGCGGGCCTGTTCGAGTTCCTGCATCAACTCTTCGTCGATCTGCAGGCGGCCTGCGGTATCGTAAATCACTAAGTCAAAGCCGTTGTCCTTGGCGTACTGGTAACCGTGCTTGATGATTTCGACCGGATTGCCCTGGCCTTCGTCGTAAACGGGAATGCCAATCGACTTGCCGAGCACCTGCAACTGCTTGATAGCGGCGGGGCGGTACACGTCGGCGGCAACCAAGAGCGGTTTGCGCTTCTTTTTGCTGCGCATCCAGAGGGCGATTTTGCCGGCGAAGGTCGTCTTACCGGAACCCTGCAGGCCAACCATCATAATGCCGACCGGAGCCGGAGCGGAAAGGTTGATTTCCTTGGTTTCGCCACCCATCACGGCCACGAGTTCGTCGTGGATGATTTTCACAATCTGCTGACCGGGAGTCACCGAGGTAAGCACTTCGGAGCCCATGGCCTTTTCCTTGACGGCCTTAACGAAGTCGCGGGTCACGTTGAAGTTCACGTCGGCTTCGAGGAATGCGCGGCGCACTTCGCGCAGCGATTCGGCGACGTTTTCTTCGGTGAGCTTGCCCTGCCCGCGCAGGTTCTTGAGAGTAGATTCTAGAGAGTCAGTCAGCTGTGAAAACATAGTGGGTCAAATTTAGCAAATGGGAGAGAAAAATTCCTGCCGATGAAAAAATTTCCCTATAAATGAACTTAGTTATAACAAATAATGTATATTAATTTTAGAATCATCAACAACGGAGAAAATTATGAAGAATTATTTCGATTTATCTGGTCAGGTCGCCTTGGTGACCGGCTGCTCTACAGGTCTCGGCGTGCAAATGGCCAAGGCTCTTGCAAACCAGGGAGCAAAGATTGTGGCTCTTGCTCGCCGTAAAGAGATGGTGGATGCCGTTGCTGCAGAAATCACGAAGGAATTCGGCGTGGAGGCCATTGGTATCTCTTGCGATATTACCGATACGGACCGTGTAAATGCCGCTGTTGACGAAATTCTCGTCAAGTTCGGCCGTATCGATATTCTCATTAACAATGCGGGTACGGGTGCCATTGCCCCGGCCGAAGACATTACAGATGCGCAGTTTAATGGCGAACTTAACGTGGACTTGGGCGGTACCTTCAAGGTGTCCCGTGCCGTGGCCAAGAAGGCCATGCTTCCGGCAAAGTATGGCCGTATCATCAATATCGCCTCCATGTATGGCCTGGTAGGCAACAAGGTGGCCGGCTGCGCTCCGTACCATGCTGCTAAGGGTGGCGTGGTGAACCTGACCCGTGCTCTCGCTTCGGAATGGTCCAGCAAGGGCATCAATGTGAACGCCATCTGCCCGGGCTATTTCTACACCCCGCTGACCAAGGAAACCCTGGATTCCGACTTCTTCCAGCAGAATGCCAGGACCATGATTCCGGCAGAACGCTATGGAAACGAGGGTGAGCTGGATACCGCCGCCATCTTCCTGGCATCCCCGGCGTCCAGCTATGTCACGGGCATCATGGTGCCCGTCGATGGCGGCTACACCTGCATGTAATTGCAGACAACTTTGCAAAAAAAAAGTCCTTCCGCAGGGAAGGACTTTTTATTTAGAATAAAGGTTCGTTTACGGCAGTTCCCCGCCGATGAGGGACATCTGGAGTTCCTTGATTTCCTTGCAGGCCTTTTCACCTAGGGCAAGGAGGGCGTCCAGGGTCTTGCGGTCAAAGGAGGCGTGTTCGCCGGTTCCCTGCAGTTCAATGTATTCAGCGGCGTCTCGCATTACGATGTTCATGTCTACATCGGCACGGCTGTCCTCTTCGTAGCACAGGTCCAGCCTGGGTTCCCCGTCGATGACGCCGACGGAGATGGCGCTGATGTTGTGCTGTAGCACCTGTTCGGTCACTTCGATAGTGGGCTTCACCTTTTTGAGGGCGAGGGCCAGGGCCACAAAGCCTCCGATGATACTTGCGGTACGGGTTCCGCCGTCCGCTTCAATCACGTCGCAGTCCACCACCAGGGCGTGTTCCCCCAGGGCGTTCAGGTTGGCGGCACCGCGGAGCGAACGACCTACGAGTCTCTGGATCTCTTGCGTGCGTCCGCTGGCTCCCTTTCGTTCTCGTTCTACACGCTGGCCGGTGCTCTGGGGCAGCAGAGAATATTCGGCGGTAATCCAGCCACGGCCCTTTCCGGCGAGCCACTTGGGAACTTCGGGCAACAGCGTTGCGTTGCAGAGCACCCGGGTGTGTCCCATCTCGATAAGCACGGATCCGTCCGCGCTGGACACGAACCCGGTTGTCATCTTGATTTTTCTCATCTCGTCATTTTTACGATTGTCGATACGGCTCATGATTATACCTCTTGCTCTTGAATGTAGTAGTTACCAATCTTCCTCAGTATTTGCGGATTCGCATTCCTTTAGCGCCTCTTCGTACAGGCTCTCGAGAGTTTTGCCGACCTTTTCGTATTCATAGGGCCTAATCATTTCGGAAGAGTGCGTTGTGGGGTTGCACATCCTCTTGACATTTAGTGTGTCGCTTTCATTTTTGTATACAACGCCCTGAGGAGAATTCCTACAGTTGCTTTCGAATACGAATCCAGTGATACTCCAGCTGTCTTCTAGAGTATAGCCGGTTTCATTTGGCGTATAGATCTTAGACACCCAAATGGTATCTTCCGTTCCCGTGGTAATGTTGCTGCAGTGACCATACTTTGCAATGGAGATTTCCCAGGAAGCGTCCGTAATCTTGAAATCGCAGTTGCTTTTCTGGTAGATGTGGCAGTCGAAGTCGAAAGGGTCCGAATGTCCCGAACTGTTTGAAGAATCCTTTGTGCCCGTTGCGTCCGGCCCGCTGCCGGAACTGGAGTCGTCGCAGGCGTTGAGGGTGAATGCCGCAAGGGCGACGGTTGCAATAAAAGTGATTTTTCTGAATGTCTTCATGTAAAACTCCGTTGTGTACATTCAGAAAATTAAAAAAAATAATGAAAAAGCCCCGCAACCTTGATGGTTACGGGGCTTTCGTGGGACCTCCGGGACTTGAACCCGGAACCCGCGGGTTATGAGTCCGCTGCTCTAACCAATTGAGCTAAAGTCCCAGTTCGCCCAAAATTAGTAAATATTTTCCGATGGTCCTGTCCCACTCGTAGTGGAACCCGCTGTAGGCGTTGATGACCGCCTTGTCCCAGTCGGCGCTTTCCTCGTAGTAGACATGGAGAGCTTCCTTGAGCCTGCGGAGCATCTGGTGTGGGGCGTTGGCGTCATCCACCAGGAAAGCGTTGGCACACCCTGAAGTCTCCGGTGCGTAGTCGTCTAGCATGGTGGCCACCCCAACATTCCTTCCGGTGAGGGGGAGTGTACCTGTGGCCAGAGCCTTCAGGATGATGGATGTGGACGGTTCCTTCAGGTTTGCGGCGAACAGGATGTCCGCTCCGGCAAGAACATCCCTGAGTGCACTGGCGCTCTTGGTCTCGATGGGTCGGACCGCCATGATTCCTGGGTATTGTTTGGAAACATCCTGGTAGTAGTTCCATTCCGTATCGTCGGGAGCGATGCCCACCACGATGAAAATGTCTTGCTTGGCGATATCCGAAAGGATGGTGGCCAGGGTTTCGGATGTGTTGCCTGCTTCGGAATCCAGGTGGGCATACAGGATGGGCCTGTTCCCGACCTCGCACCCCAGTATTCCCTCCAGTTTGGTACGGGCCTTCTTCTTGGCTTGCTTGATGGGCAGCTTGTCTTTGCTGTTGAAGTCCCAGACCTGGTAGCTGACGCCGAACTGGACTCCAATCAGCTTGTCCTGGTTGTGGATCAAGAAGCCGCTGAGACCGCCGGGCAGGTTGGTATTGATCATGGCATCCCGGTAGCCGGGGGATGGGAACAGCACCTTGTGGGCGTAACAGATGCCGGCCTTCAATAGGCTCACCTTGCCCCAGAATTCATAGCCGTCCATGTTGAAATCTTGCCTGGGCAGGCCGATTTTCTCGATTTCGCTGGAGGAGACATGGAAATCGTAGGTGATGTTGTGGACGGTAAAGAAGAAGGGGACCTGCCCGAAGGCGTCTTGGTAGACACTGTGGATTAGCGCCCCGGCCAGGGCACCGCCCCATTCGTGGCCCAGGATGGCCTGGCACTTGAAACCGCTTTCCTTGGCGTAGTCCAGGGCGGCAGAGGCCAAAAACGCGAACCGGAGGTGGTTGTCGCCGTAGGGAAGGTCTCCGGGAGGCCCGTAGATGTCCGGCCTGCCGAAGTATTCTTCGTTGTAGATGTAGGTGTGGAAGGGGTCCCCTGGGGATTTCCAGATTTCGTAAGGCTTGCCATGGAGCTTTTCAGTTCCGCTGAAAACGCAGCTGTAGCCTTCCAGGTCCTGCAGCAGGGGCTTGTAGAAGGGTGAGCAGGTCAGGGCGTTGGCCCCCGCCCGGGCAAAGGCGTAGGTCATCCTGTTCACGGCGGTGGCCAAGGGACTGAGCGTCCGCCAGTTCCCCGCTTCTGGACTCACCACTAGGATTTCCATCGATTTTGCCCCTTTTTTAATAAAATTTTACTATTTCTCGTAGTAATAGGCCAAATTTATTTAATTAAATTATAATTTGAAAGTCCTAAGTCCATTTTTTTCGGATAAAAGGTTTCTTTTTGAACTTAATCTTCGAGGATTTAAAAAAATGAAGAAATTGTTAATCGCTGCATTGGCCGCCTCCGTGGCTTTTTCCATGGTTGGTTGCAAGGGCACCAACGAAAAGCGCGGTGACGAACATCTCAAGGAAGGTCGTTTCCGCAATGCCATCAACTCTTACCTGGAAGCCAAGAAAAAAGGCAGCATGTCCAGCGAGTTCTACGACAATTTCACCCTGGCCCTGGTCCGTGCCGCCGAAATTGAAGCCAAGAAGGACCTGAACAGTGACCTGATCAATGGCTATTTCGAAAAGGCCTCCGTGAACATGCCCGAAGTCAAGGAAGATGTGGTGGTCGAAGAATTCGTGACAACCCTGGCTAATGTGGGTAAGCAGCAGGCCGCCCAGGAAGGCGTGGACTACAATACCGTCATCAATGCCTTCGCCAAGATTGATACCGCCCTTGCCACGGCCAAGTCTCGCAATGTGGCCGAAGGTGCCGTAAAGGCCATCCGCACCGAAGCGGAAAATGCCTATGTGGCCAAGAACCTTCCCACCGCCAAGGAAGAATCTGACCCGGTGGTCCGCGAATACCAGATTATGAAGATTGCCGAAATGGCTCCCGAGAATTCTGAAGTGAAGGCCGTGCTGAACAAGAGCCGTATCGGCACCCGCGGCTACTTCCTCATCTTCGGTGAACAGATTGGCGAACCGGTGAACCGCCGCATCGACAAGTGGGGCTATGTCATGGCGTTCCCCACCATCAAGATTGCTCCGGGTTCTCTCAGCGGCGAACTCCAGTTCTGGGCCTCTACCGGCAACAACACCGAACTCGACCCCTCCAAGATCAAGCTGGTCTCTACCGATGGCAAGGAAGTGGTTGCCAAGGCTACCGGTGGCTGGTGCGAAGCCGAAGTCCTGGTTGGCAAGAAGGGTGACGAGAAGATCGAGAAGAAGCAGCAGAAGATTAAGGCTGGCGAAAAGGGCAAGCTGATGAACGAGTTCCAGTGCTCCCTGAATGTAAGCTTCAGCTTCGGCAAGGATTTCGTTCCCGACTATGTGGAATACAAGGACGAATTCGGTATCGGCCGCAAGTTCTTGGGTCAGTAATCTTAAAGAGTGTAAAAAAAGACACCCCGGATTTTTCCGGGGTGTTTTCTTTTTGAATTCTTATAGATCCTGCGACGCCGAGGCTACGCTTCGTTGCTCAGGATGACACGTTGTGTCACTTCTTCAGCAAGTCGCGGATTTCGGTAAGGAGCTTTTCTTCGGCGGACGGCTCAGGCGGAGCAGGCGGTTCGGCCGGCTTTTCTTCTTCCTTCTTGCGCATGTTCTGCACAAAACCCAGGAACTTCTTCATCACAATGAACACCACGATGGCCACGATCAAGAAGTCCACGATGTTGCCGATGAAGGCTCCATAAGGAATCTGGGCTCCGGAGGCGGTGGTGTAGGTCAGGGCCTTGAGGCCTTCGCCGGCACCTTCTGCACCCATGCTAGCCACGATGGCGTTTACGCAGGGCATGACGATGTCGTTCACGAAGCTGGTGACGATCTTGCCGAAAGCGCCGCCGATGATAACACCGATGGCCATGTCGACGATGTTGCCCTTGAGGGCGAATGCCTTGAATTCTTCAAGGAGGGATGTTGCTTTTCCTTTGATACCCATGATGGTTCCTTTTGGTTGATGTTTTGGATAAAAATAGTATTGTGGCGACCTTTGGCAAGATGAATTTCTAGATTTTGTGACCTATGTCATGGTTGTTGCTGGCACTTTCTTCTGCGTTTTTCCTGGGTTTTTATGACCTGGCCAAGAAAAAGTCTGTCCAGGGGAATGCGGTTCGCCCCGTGCTGTTTTTGTGCAGCGCCTTTTACGCCCTGTTCATGCTTCCTATCCTGGTTTCGGGGCATACCGAAACCCTGGCGCTCCGCGAGCATGTTTTCTTGATGGGCAAGGCTTTGATTGTAGGTGGCAGCTGGCTCTTGACCTATAACGCCATTGCCCACATGCCCCTTAGCATTTCTGCTACCATCCGGGCTTTGGCCCCGCTCTTTACCATTGGCATTGCGGTGAGCTTCATGGGGGAGCGCCCTTTCCCCTTGCAGTGGGTGGGAATCGGCTTGTGCGTGGTGTCTTATATCGGTCTGAGCCTGGCGGGCCGCAAGGAGATGGGGCATTTTTTCAGTAGCCCGTGGGTCATTTCCATGGTGCTGGGTACCATCCTTGCCGCCTGTAGCGGTGTCTACGACAAGCTGATTCTGCAGCGGATGAACTTTGACCCTCTGACAGTGCAGGTCTGGTTCAGCTTCTACATGGCCCTATGGCAGTTCCTTATATGCGCGGTGACCTGGTTTCCGACCCGTCAAAAGACCACGCCATTCCAGTTCCGCTGGAGCTTTCTCCTGGTGGCGGCGCTGCTTATCATTGCGGATCGCTGCTACTTCTTGGCGGTAAGCGACAAGGACGCCCTGATTTCGGTGATTACCGTTTTCCGCCGCTCCAGCGTGTTTATCAGCTTTGTGGCGGGGATTGTTATCTTTAAGGAGAGGAAGAGCAAGCTGAAGTTCTTGGCCTTGCTGGGGATTGTGGCTGGGCTCTGCCTGATTTCTCTTGGGAAATGATGAAAAGGCATATTGGCATAACGGGGACCATCGGGTCCGGCAAGTCTACGGTGGGGGAGATTCTCCGTCGTCGGGGCTTGCCCGTGCTGGATGCGGACGCCTGCGTGCACAAGCTTTATTGTGATTGTGTGGCTTTGCGGAAGGAGCTTGCGGATGTCTTTGGTCCGGAATGCCTGACCGCAGACGGCGTGGACCGCAAGTTCTTTGCCGAACTGGTTTTCAGGGACGGCTCTGCCCGTGAAAAGCTGGAGTCGTTAGTTTATCCGTACCTGACGGATGCCGTAAGGGAATTCTTCACCGAGAACCCTGGCGAGGCATTCCTGGAGGCCGCCCTCCTGCACCGGATTCCCGAAGTGGTAAAACTCCTGGACCAGGTATGGCTGGTGGACGCCCCCGCAAGGGCCCGCCTGGAGCGGCTTGAACAGCGGGGACTTTCCCGTGAAGACGCCCAGCGCCGTATAGAGGTCCAGGGTGACATTGTCGCCCTTTGGACCAGTTGTGACATGCCTGTCGTGAAAATCGAAAACGACGGTTCCTTGGAACAGCTAGAATCTACGCTCCCCTAGGGCAATAAAAAAAGCCCTCGGCTAAGCCGAGGGCGACAATCAAAGGATAAAACCTAGATTAGAAGTTGATGCCGAACTTGCCGGTCAGCCAAACCGGGGTCTTGTCGCCGTAGCGGTCTTCGCCGATGCCGAACTTGGCGCTCAGGTCAACATAGAACATCGGGTTGATGGCGATGTTCACGCCCACATACGGAGCGAGACCGAACTTGCCGCTGTCGTCAGCATCAGGAGCAGAATCACCATCGTGGGTGTATTCGCCGAGCCACATGTCGAAGTCAACGCCGACATACGGGGTGAACATCTGGCTGATGGCGAAGTCGCCTTCGAGACCGATATGCAGGTTGTACGGAGGAGAAACTTCGTCATCACCCTCGGTACGAATCTGGAGACCGGCTTCAGAACCGAAGTTCACCATGCCGAAGTTCTGGGAGAACTGGACACCGAAATAGACGCCGAAGCCGTCATCGCTCACTTCTTCGTCACCGACGGGGAGGTCCAGGTCAACGAAGGCGTTCAAGATGGGCATGAACTGGTAGCGGACCATCAGCGGAATGTTGTTCAGACCATCGGCCTTCATATCTTCGCCATCCCAATGGGTGAAGACGGTGTAGGGAACCTTAACGCCCAGTTCCAAGTTCGGGATGACCGTGTAGCGGGCACCGACGAAGAGACCGAGCTGGTTCGTCTTGTCCTGCATCAAGTCGGTAACGCCGATTTCTGCCTGACCCTTGTGGTTTTCGAGTACCGGGAAGTAGTTCCAGGTAGCGAAGGAAGCTGTGGCGGTAAGAGCTGCCGCGAGAGCGATTTTCTTGAACATGTGTGTTCTCCTTGTATAAGTTGTTGTCTCTCAATAAGATAACAAGAAAAGGCTTGTTATGCAAGATGACTGATAAAAAATAGTTAAGAAATGCGTCATTTTGTGATAAAATGCGTAAAAAGGCGAAAAAAAATGCTTTTCCTTGCTATATTAAGGCAAATAAATGGAGTTTTTATGAGATGCTTGGTAACTGGAGGTGCCGGATTCCTGGGTAGTCACCTTTGCGAAAGGCTTTTGAATGATGGGCACGAGGTCTTGTGCTTGGATAATTATTTTACGGGACGCCTCCAGAACATTGCCCATTTGCGGGACAACCGCAATTTCGAGCTTATACGGCACGATGTCACCGAACCAATTCTTCTCGAAGTGGACCGCATTTTCAACCTGGCCTGTCCTGCAAGCCCCGTCCATTACCAGTTCAATCCGGTAAAGACCATCAAGACCAGCGTCATGGGGGCCATCAACATGCTTGGCCTTGCCAAGCGGGTTCATGCCCGCATACTGCAGGCCAGCACCAGCGAAATCTATGGCGACCCAGCCGTCCATCCGCAAAAGGAAGACTATTGGGGAAATGTGAACCCCATCGGCATCCGCAGCTGCTACGACGAGGGCAAGCGCGTGGCCGAGACCCTCTTTATGGATTACCACAGGCAGAACCATGTGGATATCCGCATCGTGAGGATCTTCAATACCTATGGTCCCCGCATGCTCATGAACGACGGTCGCGTGGTTTCCAACTTCATCGTGCAGGCCCTTAAGGGCGAAGACCTGACCATCTACGGGGATGGAACCCAGACCCGCAGTTTCTGCTATGTGGACGATTTGATAGAAGCCTTTGTCCGCATGATGGACCAGGAAGAAATCATCGGCCCGGTGAACATCGGGAATCCCGGCGAGTTTACCATGTTGGAGCTGGCCCACGCCGTGTTGGAACAGACAGGGTCCAAGAGCAAGATCGTGTACCAGCCCCTGCCTGGCGACGACCCCAAGATGCGACGCCCGGATATAAGCCTTGCAAAAAAGGCCCTGGGCTGGGAGCCCAAGGTCCATTTGTACGATGGACTCCAGAAGACCATCGAGTATTTCAAGACTATCGTTTAGTTATTTCACCGCCACCTTGTGGGTTTCGTGAAGGTTCTTTCCCTGGATGCGCACCAGGTAGAGACCTGGCTTGGCGTCTACGGACATGGAAACACTTCCGTTAGCGATTCCGTTCCAGAGGGTGCGGACCATGCGGCCCTGCAGGTCCAGCAGTTCCACTTTGGACTGGCCGTTCAGGCTCACGCTGATGGTGTTGTTTGCAAAGTGGAAACTGGAAGTGCTTGCTGCATTACGGGAGATAATTTCGGACGGATTGTCTCCGCCACCACTTCCACCTCCAGTAATGGGACTCCATTCCGGGTTCTGTTCCCGGAGTTTGTTCCTAAGCCAGGTGCCCGACGGAGTAAGGTCGCTTTCGGACCAGTTTCCGCTGGTGCTGGCGCTCGTTTGCAGAGCGGCGGATGTTTCTGCGGTGTTTGAAAGGCTCCATGCGGCCCAACTGAGTTTAGCTTCGTCAATCCATTGCCAGAATTGATTTATACTGTTGTAGTTTAGGGAACCGTTTCCATCGGCATTGGTGAGGCCACATTCAGAAATGAAGATTGGTATCGTGTTTAACGCTGATTTTGCAATGGGCAAGAGTCTGTTTAAATGATCATCAGTGGATGCGTAAAAATGGAATGCGTAGGCGACGTTTACGGCATTTGTTCCTGTTAAAGGATCTGATGCGACGGCGCTGAGGTTTCCTGAATAGGCGGGGGTTCCCGCAATAATAAGATTGTCTGGGTCAATAGCTCTTATTTTGGGAATAATAAATTCTAGGTAGGGTTTGATTGGATTCCAGTCTACTGGTCCGGTCCATGTTTCTGTTCCAGGCTCATTGTAGACCTCATAAATGACATTAGGGTATTTCCCATATTTTGTGGCCATATATTCAAAAAATTCTGCAGCCTTGTTCCAACGGCCATTGGCACTATCATTTGCCCAATGCGTGTGCAAATCAATAATGACGTAAATTCCCTTAGCGATTGCGGCATCAATAACAGCCTCGGCCTGTTGTATTGTGCCGGATGGATCGGAAATGTATCCATTCTTATCAAGTTTCTGATCCCATGCGTTGGTTTCAAAGGCCATTGCCGCACGGACGAGGTTTACGTGCCAGTCTTCTGCTAACCAGTTTACGACATTTGCGTTATAGAAGGGGAATGCCGTGTGAGAATGGCTCCAGTAATAGCTCATTCCCCTAAGCTGTGCGGGTTGTCCATTGGCGCCAACCACCTGAGTCCCCTGGACAGACAATGCGCCGATATCGTCGATGGGTGCAGCTACGGCAAAATTAAGGGCAAAGGCCGAAACCGCAATAATCCTTGTTGTGATTTTCATAAAACACTCCTTTCTCATACCCATTGGAAAGATATATAAAAATTGATCAAAGCGGTTTTCTTGACCGATTTTTGTAAGGAAACTGGTTGGAAAAAATCGATAGATCACATAGGATTTGGAACAAAAATGCCCGAAATCTACGCGTCCAGAGCAGATTCAATCATTTCCATGTTCTCTTCGCAGTATTCCAGCTGACGGGAGAGTATCTTGATGGCGTTGACTTTTCCGCCCAGTTCACGGGTAAAGAGACGCACGATGTTCCAGAAGAATACGGCAAAATTTCGTTTGCCGTCCGCGTGGCCTTCGAACAGGCACTTGGCGAAGTGCCTGTATGCCAGGTAGGCGAGCAGACGACTACTTTCGGTTTCGGTAAAATAGCCTTGGTCTTCGATAGGAATGCTGTCGGCAGACGCAGCATCAATGCGGGCCTTGATACGGGTAAGGGCGTTGTCCCAGGCAGGGCCGAAACTGATGGTCTTGGCGAGAAGTTCGTACAGGTCGCGGGCGCTACTGAGAGGGGCGAAGGGGTTCTCGTCGCTGTATCCGAAAGCGGTGTAGAGTCTTTCTATGAATGGAACTGCGCCATCGGCGAGAACGCAGAAAATCTGTTCCCGCTCGTAGAGGACCTGGTTCCGGATTTCCCGGTCGTCCTCGTCCAGTTCGTCTTCGGGTTCGTCACAATCTTCGCTTGTAAAGGTAAGGGGGCCTTCGGTTGCGAGAAGCAGGCGCACCGCTTCTTCGCAGCAGAGCCCAAGCCCCTTCTCCATGATGTCGCCGTAGACTTCTACGAACCGCGGGTGCTCCCGGCAAATCTGGCAGAGGGCTCCTTCTCCAAGGTTTCGGTAGACTTCGCAGAGATTGTCCTTGTCCAGGAACGGACAGCGGTCGTGGGGGAGCAGTTTGAAGTGCCCGTCTTCGATACTTTCGCGGAGCCTATCGCCAAAAGGACCTTCCACTTTGCGGTAGGTCCTTTGCGATGTTTCGTCTATGTCTATTTCCCAACCAACGCAGCAAGTGTCGGAACACTTGGAGGCAATGCACTTGAACTGGCTGTAAAAGTCGGGCTTGCGGAGAATCATGAATCCGCTGTTAGGCTCCCAGGGCTTCGATTGCCGACTTGTACTTCTTGAGGCGGAACTTGGTCTTGAGTTCGCGGCGTTCCTGGCGCTGGATGTACTTGTCGTCCATGAGCATGGTCAGGATGGCGGCCTTTGCCTTGGCGGCGACGGGGTTATCCTTGAGAGTCTCCACAAATTTCACGAATTCCTTTTCGCGGGCCTCGTAGGTGGCCTGTTCGGCGGGCATGCCCTGGGCCATGAGATTGCAGCTGTACTCGTCGATCCAGCCCTGGTTCTTGTGGTAGGTCATCTTCTGGATGAGATTCACCATGTCGGCGGGGACGCCCATGGCGATAATGTCTTCGGGGGTCTTCTTGGTAGAAGCCGTCATGAGATCCTGCAAAATAGCGAGGGTCTGTACCTCTTCGGATTCGCCCTTGTTCTTGAGATAGTCCGCCACGTTTTGCAGAAAGTCGATGTAGGGTCCGCCGGCCTTGTCCTTTTGGTCTTTGTGGACTTCAGCGGCGATTTTGTAGGCTTCTTGGTAAGAGAGCATGTTTTTCCTTTGGATGTGTAAAACTTCGGGCGCAGGGCACCTTACCCCCAATATATATAATATACCAGGGGAAGTGTCACGGTTTTGTCTTATTTTTCAAGTTTCTAGGCAAAGTTCTTGCCCAGGATGGCGGAGACGTTCCTAAGAATCCCCTCGGCCACATCGGGCTTGTTCATGGAGTATACATGAACATTGGTGATGCCGTTGGCGTACAGGTCGATAATCTGGTCGCTGGCGTAGATGATGCCCGCCTGCTTCATGGCTTCGGGGTCGGATCCGAACTTGTCCACCAGGGACTTGAACCGCTGGGGCATGAAGGAACCCGAGAGCTTGATGGCCCGCTCCACCTGGTTTGCGTTGGTGATGGGCATGATGCCGGGGAGTACCGGGCAGGTGACGCCCGCTTCTCGCAGCTTGTACATGAAGTTGAAGAAAAGGTTGTTGTCGAAGACCATCTGGGTGGTGAGGAAGTCGGCGCCGGCGTCCACCTTCTCCTTCAGGTGCTTGATGTCCTCCTTCTGGTTCGGGCTTTCGGGGTGCTTCTCGGGGTAGCAGGCCGCCCCGATGCAGAAGTCCGCGTCGGAAGCCTTGAGTTCCTGGATGAGCTCTACGGCGTAGTGGTAGTCGGCGTGTTCGCGACCGCTTGCGATAAGCTCCGGGGTGAGATCGCCTCGGAGGGCCATGACATTCTTGATGCCCGCGGCCTTCATGTCGGCGATGCGCTGGTGGACTGTCTCCTTACTGCTGGACACGCAGGTGAGGTGGGCCAGCATGGGAATGTCGAACTTTGCCTTCAGGTTCTTGGCGATTTCCAGGGTGAACTGGCTCACGCCGCCACCGGCGCCGTAGGTGACGCTCATGAAGGCAGGGCCGAGGGCCGCGATGGATTCGGTGGCGGCCTTGACGCTCTCGAAGCTGGTCTCCTTCTTGGGCGGGAACACCTCGAAGGAAAGGCTCATCTTGTCTTGCTTCAGGATGTCGATAATCTTCATATATGCTCCGTGCCGCACTTCGGGTGGCGGGACTTGGTTATGCAAATATTTTAATATACGCATAAATATATAAAAAGGTGGGGGATGTGGCAACGGGAAGGGGGTGTTGATGAAGGAAATTTTTTCTATATTGGGGCGCGACTTGCTCGCGTAGCTCAGTTGGATAGAGCAGCTGCCTTCTAAGCAGCGGGTCGTGGGTTCGACTCCCGCCGTGAGTACGAAAAAGCCCCCAGAAGGGGGCTTTTTTCGTACTTATGGCGCACAACAGGAGAAACCATGTTCGACTACGGCAGAAGGCGAGTGATGCGCCGGCAAGCTCGCTTGTCGGCATATCCGAGCCGAAGCCGGAGCTGCTTCGCGTAGCGGAGCAGCCTCCCGCCGTGAGTGAACTGTGATAAACTTATTTAAACGCGTTCAGCCGTGAAAGTGGCTGCCTGGCTTCAAACGTTATGCCGATGCTGAGTTGGTTGATGAATGCTCGGCGTTTGCGGTTCTTGACCGGGTCGTCAAAATTGACCGTCTTTAAAATCCACTGCAACTTCGGGGTGATGTTTGCCATGCTGCCTAATGGAAATCGCCTCATTGCCTGGATCCCGCCCATGAACGCAAGATTCATGATGGTATCCTGGCCCACAAGGAATTCATCGAAACCGAGTCCCGCCAATATATCGAAGCCGTATTCGTCAAATTCGAAAGTGGGACCCACCATAGCGTCTAATCCTGCGGCAGAAATCCCGCTGGCGATCATCAGGTCGACTTGAAGTTGGAAAACGAATCGGAATACCTGGATTCTTGCGTTCGGAACGCTTAAGGTGAAATATTCGTCGACAGTTTCCAGGCCGGAAGTCATGAGTGATTTTCCTACGGAAACTCCGATACTGAGGCCTAGAATTCCGCTATTCTTGTCGGCTTCGTATAATTCGGTGACGATGTCCTGATTGATCAGGGCTTGTAACGCGGTTCTGTAGGGTGTGTTGGGGTAACGTTCGAAAAAGTTGTCTCGGGCAATCAAGAGCCAACTGTAGTCAAAATCGTAGTAGGAATCATGTTCGTAGGGGTTCTCTTTTTGAATCCACAAGGTTGCCCAGGATGTTGCCGCGTCAACGGCGATTCCAGTCGGGGTCTTGACGAGTTCTTTGGCGGCGGAGCCAAGATCATCGGGTTTTAGCCGATACATAATCATGTATTCCACGAACGCACCCGTTTTTAGTTTTGAATTCTTTTGCAGGCTAGTCTTTTTGGCAAGCGCATAGAGCATGTCGTATTTTGAAATCATGTAGTCCATGACTAGGTTATATACGGCGTTATCTTCGGCTGTCAGAATTCTTCCGTTTATTTCTCGGTTAGAGAAATTCCTGTATCTGGTGTAGGCGAATGGGATGGATGAATACCCGGGTCTTTCCGTCCGATAAAGACTGCCTGCCATGCGGGTGAGCTTGCTTTGCATTAATTCGTCTTTGCAAATCTCGTTACGAAATTTTGGGGCGTTTTCCTTGATGTAGTCTAGTGTGGCCGGAACTTCGGAAAGGTCACCGCGGACAAAATAAGTCATCAGTTTCAAGTCAAACGAACAGACGTTGACATCTTGCGCCAAAGCTGGCGTACCCCAAAGCACGGTTCCGAGAAAGAAAACGATTGCATTCAGTTTGTGCATGTTTTATAAATTAGCATTTATATAATAGGAAACATCATGCGTGTCCAGAGGGCGTCGTCTAGATCGCGTCTGGAATCAACAACGGCCAAGACTTTGACGCTGCTTTAGTTCCTTCTCCAAGAAATCAAAGAGGTCTTTTTGACGGATTGATTTTCCCTTCAAAAAATCAGCTTCGCTTTGAGCCAAAAGTCTTAAAATTTTTGAGGCTTTATTCTGCATTGAATAATTCTATCTAATCACGCTTAATTTCAACAGCCGCCAGTTCCGTGCCGGATTCCAGGTGGTGGACCGAGAAACGGGGGGTGGCGCCGGACTCGTAAAGCCCAAAGGTAGGTGGGTTTCCGCCCTTGGGGAGGCTGGTGGAGCCCGGATTCAGGCAGTAGACCCCGTCGTGGTTCCTTTCAGCGGTGAAAACGTGGGTATGTCCTGAAAAATAGGCGTCGGCCTTGTAGTGGCTGAACAGGTAGGGGTCGTACAGGTGCCCGTGGCTCAAGAACAGCTTAAAACCACCTTCTTCGATTTCGGCAAAATCCGCCATGCAGGGGAACCCCAGCACCATCTGGTCCACTTCGGCATCGCAATTGCCGCGGACGGCGGTGATTTTTTCCTTGAGGGGGGCGAGCAGCTCCACGACGCCCTGGGGGTCGTGCCCGCCGGGTAGGGGGTTCCTGGGTCCGTGGTATAACAGGTCACCCAGCAAGAAGATACGCTCGCAGCGGAACTTCTCCAGGTAAGAAAGGGCCATCTTGCAGGCGAAGGCGGAACCGTGGATGTCGGAAAGGACGAGGGTACGCATGGTTTATAAGCTAAATATAGCCACTTTTCCATTGTCTGTTTACAGATTTTTGTCTATATTTGTGCCGTAAAAAATTCAATACCCTAAAAGGAAGGTCTAATTATGGCTAGAAAGAAGATTGCACTCGTTGGTGCTGGTCAGATCGGTGGTACAATGGCTCTCGTGCTTGCCCAGAAGCAGCTCGGTGACGTGGTCCTTATCGACATTCCTATGACTCAGGGCATGCCCAAGGGCAAGGCTCTCGACATTATGGAAGGCCGTAGCGTCATCAACTCCTCTGTGGATCTTCAGGGCTCTACCGACTATGCCGCTATCAAGGGTGCCGATGTGGTTATCGTGACTGCCGGTTTCCCCCGTATGCCGGGCATGAGCCGCGACGACCTTCTGGAAAAGAACTGCGGCGTGATCAAGACCGTTGCCGAAGCCATCAAGGCTAACGCTCCGGAAGCCTTCGTTATCGTGATCACCAACCCGCTGGACGCCATGGTCTACAACATGCAGAAGCAGTCCGGTCTCCCGGCCAACAAGGTCATCGGTATGGCTGGCGTGCTTGACTCTGCCCGTCTCGCTTGCTTCGTCGCTGACGAACTGGGCGTTTCTGTGGAAGACGTGAAGGCTCTCGTTATGGGCGGCCACGGCGACACGATGGTCTCCATCATGGAATGCGTCTCTGTCGGCGGTATCCCGGTTTCTCAGCTCATGAGCAAGGAAAAGTTTGCTGAACTCGCCAAGCGTACCGCCGGTGCCGGTGGCGAAATCGTGAACCTCCTCGGCCGCGGCTCTGCTTTCTACAGCCCGGCTACTTCTGCCATCCACATGGCCGAAGCCTACCTCCTCGACAAGAAGAGCGTGTTCTCTTGCGCTGCCAAGCTGAACGGCGAATACGGCGTGAACGGTCTCTACTGCGGCGTGCCCTGCGTGATCGGTGCCAACGGCGTCGAGAAGATTCTCGAAGTCAAGATGGGTGCCGACGAGAAGGCTGCCTTCGACAAGTCTGTCGAAGCCTGCCGCAAGAACGCCGAATGGGTTGACGCTCACACATAGACCGAATCCGCTAAAATTCTGAGTGGGCTCTCCGGCCTGCGGATTCTCTCGCAACCGCCCCTGGTTAACACCCAGGGGCTTTTTGCTCACGGATAGACCGAATCGGCTAAAGACCGGAGTCGCTTCTCCGGATTGCCGATTCTCTCGCAATCACGCCTCGTTAATACGAGGCGTTTGTTGCTCACGGGTAATTTATAGCTTATAAAAAAAATCTCTCGGCTAGGCCGGTTTTTTTTTGTTATTTCAGAAATATTACTTCAAGAACGCGAAGAACACGGCGCCGATGACCAGCACGAAGGCCACAACGTGATTCCACTGGAGCGTCTCGGTGCGGAACATGGTGATGGCCATGGTGGTGAACACCGTGAGGGAAATGGCCTCTTGGATAATCTTCAGCTGCATCAGGCTGTAGGGCCCGCCGTTGATGCGGCTCCCGATGTTGTTGGCGGGAATCATGAAGAAGTACTCAATGAGTGCGATACCCCAGGAGGCGAGAATGACAAGGATCAGCGGCCAGTCGGTGCTGATGTGCATCTCCTTCAGCTTCAGGTTGCCGTACCAGGCAAGGGTCATGAAGAAGTTGCTGATGATGAGGAGAACGATTGTAATTATTCCGGCTTTCATAAAAGTGTACGTTGTGAAATGTGGAGTTTAATGTGAGGTGTGGAGTGTGAGGTGTGTAATTACTCATTACACACTACACATTCCACATTATCAGTTATTTTCTCGTCTTAATCTATATGGCTTTCCTGTGCTCATTTGATAGGCAAGGCGGGCGCGAACCTGCTCCAGGTAGGCGATGTACTTTTCGCTCTGGTAGTCACGATAGGTCCAGTCGAAATGGTGGAAGTGTCCGTCCTGAAAGTACAGGGTGGGTTCCACGAAAATCCCGCGACTAATGTAGACGCGTTGCCGCTGGTCCTTGGTGGTGGCCAAGAAGAACTGCCCTAAGGTCATGTAGCCCGGGTCCAGGTTCACGGGGCGGAGTCCCGGCGTTCCCGCACGCTCGGCGATTTCAAGTTCCAGGTCGTTGGTCCAGAGCTTGATATCCACGATGGTTTCCCGCTCCACCAGGGGCTCGTAGCTGAAGAAGGCCCGCACGGGGGCGTCGCCGATTTCTTCTTTGTAGTAGTTGGTGAAGGTAAAGGGGAAGGGGGCGAGGTTTAGGTCCTCTTCGCCGAACTTTTCGCGGAGGGTGGCCCGCATAGCCTCGATAGCGGGAATGTCTTTTGCGAGGATTCCCACGATAATCTTGACTTTGGCCGGTGTCCTGGTTGCGCCCATGGTGACTCAAATATAATTTTTCTACATATAGCCCTATGATTTCGCTTTTGCGTAGAACCCTGTTTTGTGCGGTTGCTGGTGTCGCCCTGACCTATGCCGATTCCCCCCGCGTGGTGCCCACCATCGTGGACTCCATTCCCCACGAGCAGAACCACTTTACCCAGGGGCTATTTTTTGACGGCGCGGAACTGATCGAATCGACGGGACATTACGGCGAGTCGGGCCTTTACCGTCGCACCCTGGACGGTAAGATTCTTGATTCCCTAAAACTAGAAGAGCGGTATTTCGGTGAAGGTTCCGTGGCCGTTGGCGACGACATCTTCTACTTGACCTGGAAATCCCACAAGGCGTTTATCGTGAACCGGAAACCTTTCTCCATGAAGGGTGTGTTCCGTATTCCCACGGAAGGCTGGGGGCTTACCTACTGGCGGGATGCCCTTTTGATGAGCAACGGTAGCCACGAACTTTTGCAGATAGGGCTTGGTGGCTTTGCGGTGGTGGGCGTGATTCCCGTGATCGATGGCGGGAAACCTGTGAAACAGTTGAACGAATTGGAACTGGTCCGTGACACGCTCTATGCAAATATCTGGACTACGGGTCTCATTGCCGTGGTGGAGCTACCCAGCGGCCATGTGCTGAAGTATCTGGATTTTTCCGACAAGGCCCAGGAGATTCGGCGTCGCTTTCCGAAAGCGGATGTGCTGAACGGAATCGCCTTTGATGGCCGTGATTTCTGGATTACGGGCAAGAACTGGCCCTGGATTTACAAGGTGAAATTTTAAAGGAGATGTTATGAAGAAAATTTTCGCTAGTCTTTTGTTCGCTTGCGCCTTTGGCTTGGTCGCTTGCGATAGTGATTCGGGAACTTCGGCCTCGGAGGGTGGCGGAAGCGGTTCTGGCGGTTCCTGCTCTGTGGAGAAGAAGGAGTGCCCTGCATCCCTTGAAGAGGGGACCATCTGCGACGCCCGTGATGGCCAAGTTTACAAGGTGACCACTATCGGGGACATGACCTGGCTTGCACAGAACCTGAACTACTACGATTGCAACATGGCAAAGACATCCTGGTGCTACGACAACAAGGAGACGAATTGCGAGAAGTACGGCCGCCTTTACAGCTGGACTGCCGCCATGGGGCTGGAAACTTCTTTCCAGAAAAAGTTTGCCAATCTGACCGGCCCCACCCAAGGAGCATGCCCCGAAGGTTTCCACATTCCCAGCGAAGATGAATGGCTTGCCTTGGATTCCATCGCGGAGGCCACGGGCAGCGGCGTCTCTCCGGCCTTGCGTAGCAAAACTGGTTGGGAAAAGTCCAATTACCCGGCCACAGACGCCTTGGGCTTCGGGGCTCTCCCTGCTGGCAGGAAATGGTCCTCTATTTTCAAGGAACTGGGTGAAGAAGCCAATTTCTGGAAGGCGGACGAAGATCATTCGGATGTCAGTGGTAAAGGCGATCATGCCTTGATATATTCTCTGGGTTCCATGTTCGATTTCTCCGGTTTCGGTAGTCTCTTGAAGGACGAAGGCCTTTCCATTCGTTGCGTGAAATAGGTTTTTGTGGTAACTCTTGCCCAGTCGCCTGTTTTTTTGTATATTTTGCGATATGAGAAAGACCCTGAACCTGCTACTTCTATTGCGACTTGCTGCTGGAGCGAGGTTTTAGGCCGTTTTCAAGAAATTTAACCTAAAAGAGCCCGCTCCAATATGGTGGCGGGTTTTTCATTTTTAGGGCAATTTCTATCTTTGAGACCGAAAAATGAATCTTGCGACCATGTTGTGTGGGCGAGGAGATAAGATGAGCGATATGAATGCTGCCGAAATGGCAAAGAGACAACCCTTCTTCTACGATGTCACCCTGCGTGACGGTAACCAGGCGCTGCCCAAGCCCTGGAACAACGCCCAGAAAAAGGATGTGTTCCTGCTGTTGCTGAAGCTCGGGGTCCAGGGCGCCGAGGTGGGGTTCCCTGCTTCCTCCGAGATGGATTTCGAGTCCTGTAAGGAACTGGCCCAGCTGACCGCCAAGATGGCGGAAGAGGGCGACGAGGTTGCCCAGAAGATCGTGGTTTCTGGCCTTGCCCGCTGTGTGGAAAGCGATATCCAGCGCTGTTGGGAGGCGGTCCAGTATGCGCCGCACCCCCGTATCCATACCTTCCTGGCTACAAGCAAGCTCTCCATGGAGCATGTGCTGCACCTGACTCCGGAACAGGTGAAGGAAAAGGCCGTCAAGTGCGTGAAGCTGGCCAAGTCCCTGGTAGGGGACAAGGGCGATGTGGAGTTCAGCGCCGAACATTTTGGCGACTGCCTGGACAACATGGATTTTGTAATTGACGTGCTGAAGGCCGTGGTGGAGGCGGGAGCCACCACCATAAACCTGCCCAATACGGTGGAGCGGTATAGACCCTTCCTGTATGTGAACCAGATTAAGCAGGTTTATGAAGCCTTGCCCAAGAACATTGCCATCTCGGTCCACTGCCATAACGACTTGGGCATGGCTACGGCCGCCACGGTGGAGAGCTTCTTTGTGGGCGCCACCCAACTGGAGGTGGCCCTGAACGGTCTGGGTGAACGCTGCGGCAACACCAACTTCTACGAAACGGCGGTGGCCTTGCACAATTCCGGCGTGAATACCGGGCTCCATCTGGAACGGATTTACGAGACTGCCATTTTGATTTCCCAGTGGTCTGGCGTGAGCATCTACAGCCGTGCCCCGCTGATTGGTGCCGAGGCCATTGTGCATCGTAGTGGTATCCACCAGGATGGTGCTTCCAAGACCAAGGACATGAAGAAGGGCGCCTACCGCCCCATCGACTACTCCATCATTGGACGCCACCAGAACGACTCCATCTCCTTCACCAGCCAGAGCGGTCGTACGGCGGTTTACGAGATTATCACCAAGTTTGGCTACAGGCTTTCCCTGGCCGAGGCCGCCGAGTTGCAGCCCATTCTTAAGGAACTGAGTGAGAAGGAAGGTGAACTCAGCGCCGAGCGGGTGCTGGATGTGTTCCGCGAAGAGCGCGTGAATGTGAATGCCCGCCTGGTGTTCAACAATGTGGAAGTGATTCCCGACGAGAACCGCTTTATATTCCATTTCAAGAAGGACGGCGAGGCTATCCGCAGGTCCGTGACCGCCGAAGGCCCCATCGAGGCCGGCCTTATCTTGATGCGTGAGATCAACATGCCGGTGGAACTGGTGAAGTATCGCCAGGTGGTGGTTCCCGAGAAGGACAAACTGTGGGCGGGTCGCGGCCTGAGCCGAATTCTCTTGCGTGCCAACGGCAAGGAAGAAGAGGGTCGCGGGGTCTCCAGCGATACCCTGAAGGCCAATATGCGGGCCCTGTTCAGCGGTGTGAACCTTTTGTACAAGTAGGTCTTTATGTGGAAAGCCATATCCGATGTGGTTCGACCCTTCAAGATAAAGAGGGAACGCCTTGAAAAGTTTGTGGACGATTCCAAGGAATCGGTAAACAAGCTTTGGAAATCGGAACGGGTCCAGTCCGTGGTTCGTTCTACGGAAAAGCTGAAAGATGCGGGAGCCCAGAAGATATCTAAGTCGGGGATTCGCGGCAAAGTCAAGGAGTTTCGCCACAAGGTAAAGGGCTTGCCACCTTTCCAGAAGTTGCTCCTGCTGTCCATTGCCGTGTGCCTGCCTGCGGGAATCATCGTTGCCGTCTTTGTGGCGGGCCTTATCAAGAGCCGTCAAAAATGAAGCAGAAGGACCTGACCCCCACGCCGTTCTTTGCCGAACTGGAAAGGGCGAAGTCCGATGTTCTGAAAGATGCCGCCACAGGCGGCCTGCCTCTCATCGATATGACGGTGAGCAGTCCCTTGCGTGTGGGACTGCCTTTTGACTTGGAGTCTGTGGTGGATTCGGTCAAGGCCGAATTCAACCTGTGGGACACGAATCCGGCGGGAACGCTCAAGGCCCGGGCGGCGGTGTCGGAGTACTATCGCAGCCGTGGCGGGAATTTTACGCCCGAGCAGATCCTCCTTACGGCCAGCACCAGCGAGGCCTATTCCATCTTGTTCAAGGCTTTCTGCAATCCAGGGGACGCAATACTTACGCCAGTTCCGGGATACCCTCTGTTGGATACCCTTGCGGAGCTTGAAAACCTGGAGTGCTACCCGTATTTCTTGAAGCTGTCCCGCGCTGGTACCGGAAAGGACCGTCGTGGGGACTTTCATTTTGCTTTGGATACGGACAGCCTTCTAAGCGCCCCGGCAAAAGCAAGGATTCTCCTGCTGGTCTGCCCACACAATCCTACGGGTCATTCCGTCAACTTGTCTGAATGGAAAGAGATTGTCCGTTTCTGCGAAGAGCGGAACCTGGTCCTTGTGGTGGACGAAGTTTTCGGGGATTATTCCTATGATGTAAACGTCAGGCGTTCCTGGCAGTTCCTTGAGCAGGGGAGTGAAAAGCCCAGCTGCCCCATTGTCTGGTTGAACGGTCTTAGCAAAGTCTGCGGGAGCCCGCAGGTAAAGCTTGGCTGGATGGCCGTGTACGCTCCCGAAACCATGCGGGAATCCATCCACGAGACTCTGGAATATGTGGCGGATGCCTACCTGAGCGTATCTTCCATGGCCCAGGCTTTGGCAACTCCGCTGCTCGCTGAATCGGCGAACTACGAAAAACGGATTCAGGACCGGCTGCAGCAGAATATGGCAGCTTTGCGGGAAAAGTTCCCCTCCAAGTACTGCCCCGAGATTTCGGGAGGCTGGTATGCGGTTGTCCGCCTGGGCGATAACGACGAGGAACTGACGCTCCGTCTTTTGCGTGAAAAGCATGTACTTGTGCAACCGGGATTCTTCTTCGATTTCGAGGAGGATGGCTGGATTGTGATGAGCCTGTTGCAGGAACCGGGTGTTTTTGCGGAAGGACTCCGGCGGATTTGTTCCTGATACTTATTTCCGATTATTCTGTTTTTTATATTGGCTTGTAGGTAGGTTTTCCGAAGGAAAGAGAATATGGGTTCAAGACATGGTGTTCCCACTCCGGGGCAGGCGATTGTCGAAGGCATGGAATGGCTCAAGATGGACAAGGCGGAATTTGCCCGCAGGCTTGGCGTTTCGGAAGACCTGCTGGAAAAACTGATTGCGGGGGAGGCCGGCATTACAACGGAGCTGGCCGCTTCTTTGGAGTCGGTGACCGGGAGCCCAGCCGCCTATTGGAAGATGCTGGAACGGAAATCCCAGAGGACCTAGGTTTTTATGAATATCGAAGACGCTATTTCCTACATCAACGACAAGGCCAAGGGACAGGCGGAGCAGTTTGATGTAATCGCCTCCAAGTCCCATTCCGAGGGACTCTCCCTTTTCCAGGGACAGGTCCAGAATACGGAAATCTCCGATTCTGTGGGTGTGGGAATCCGCGTCATCAGGAATGGCCGTCCGGGTTACGCCCATACGGAACGCCTTACGGCAGATGCATTGGAGCAGACCCTGAAAGATGCCCTTTGCCATACCCAGTGGACCGACGAGATTGATGTTTGCCTGCCGGAGCCTGGTGCAGCGCCGGATGTGGACCGGGACTATAATCCGGACCTGGAAAAAATTGGCCTTTCTGAGATGAAGGATGCTTGCATCGAGTTGGAAAAGTCCACCTTCGCCAAGTCCAAGGAGATAGAGAACATCCCTTATTTGGGAGCGGACCTTTCGTGCAGCGAAGACTTTGTGGCAAACCACAAGGGTGTTTTCTATAGGACTCGTTCCAACTCCGTCTCTGTAGGTGTCGGCGCGGTAGCCTGCCGTGAAGGCATCAAGAAGTTGGGTGGTTTTACCAAGTCTAGCCGGAACTGGAACGAAATCAATGTGGAGGAAATCGCCACACGGGCGGCGGGCTATTCCACGGAGCTTTTTGGCGCAAAGAAAATCCAGGGTGGCAAGATTCCCGTCATCCTGTCGGAGCGTGTGTCGGGCAGGTTCATGCGAATGTATTCCCAGCCCTACCTGGCCGACTCCATGCAGAAGGGCCTTTCCAGGCTTTCGGGCAAGGAAGGCACGAAGATTGCGTCGGACTGCGTTTCCCTGTGGAGTGTAGGTGCCGGCGACATGTTCAGCCACCATTTCCCCTACGACTCCGAGGGAGTGCCCACCCAGCTGGTGAAGGTCATTGACGGTGGCATTTTCAGCCGGGGACTCTACAACCTGGAAACTGCTGCCAAGGCGGGCTGCAAGTCTACGGGAAATGGGGTCCGGGATATGGGAACTAAGATGTCCACGGCATTCTTTAATATGCTGGTGCCTTGCGGTGAAAATTCTACGGAGGAACTGCTGAAACTGTTCCCCAAGTGCCTGCTGGTGGCACGCTTGGAAGGGAATTCCGGCTGTAATTCGGTGAGCGGGGAGCTGAGCATTGGGGCTCATGGTTTCTGGTGTGAAAACGGTCAGATTGTCCATCCGGTAGACAGCGTGACCTTGAGCGGAAACTACTTCGACATTATTCAGGAAGTGGTGGCCTGCGGAAACGCCTATTACGATGACTTTTCCAGCACCAAGGTGCCGGCGTTGGCTATACAGTCCCTGTCGGTAAGCACCTGATTTTTAGGCGTTTTAGACGCATTCCTTTACACCCGTAAACACTTTTTTATCCTGGAACCATGTTCTCGGGGCGTCAAAAAGTGTATCTTGTTCTTGTGAAAAGCGGTTGACATACACCGCAAAGGATTAGGAATGATAGATGTAAAAGGAAAATGGTGCCTGATTACCGGCGGATGCCGCGGGGTTGGTCGCCTGACTGCCATCGAGATGGCTAAACTGGGTGCAAACATCATCTTGCAGGGTCGGGACAAGGCCCATGCCGAGCCAGTATTGGCCGAAATCAAGAAACTTGGCGTTGAAGGTCGTGCCGTAGGTTGCAATCTGGAAAGCGAAGCCGAAATCGATGCCGCCCTTGCCGAAATCGACAGCTGGGGCGTGCAGGTGGACCTGGTGTTCAATAACGCGGGCCTTATGAGCCATTATTTTACCGACTATCTGACCAACACCATGGACGATTTCCACCATGCCATGGCGGTGAATTTTTTTGCTCCTATCAAGATAGCCTACCACTTTTTGCCGGGCATGATCAAGCGTGGCTTTGGCCGCATGCAGCTCACTACCAGCGGTATCGCCAACGAGCCTGAGCTGATGGGTTATGCCTGTGCCAAGGCTGCCCTCACCAAGTTCGTGAAGGATTTCGCCTGCAAGCTGAATGGTACCGATGTAATGATGAATGTGATGGACCCGGGTTGGCTCCGTACGGATCTGGGTGGCCCCAACGCTCCTAATGCTCCCGAAACTGTGATTCCGGGCTCCATGGTGTCTGTGCTACTTGACGACAAGAAGAGCGGTCGCTGGTTCAGCGCTCAGGAATTTACGGGCATGAGCCTTGCCGATGCACTCGAAAAGGGCAAGACCATCGAATAGAGTTTCTTCTACTGATTCTCCTTGAAGAAAGAAGGCTTCCCGATTCCGGGAAGCCTTTTCTCTTATAATGTCATTCCCGGCTTGGCCGGGAATCGCCTTTTAAGCCAAAGCCTTAATGATCGCATCTCCCATTCCAACTGTACCCACCTTGGTGCAGCCTTCCTGGTAGATGTCGCCAGTGCGGAAACCTTGGGCGATGACCTTTTCGCAGGCAGCTTCGATAGCCTTGGCCGCTTCTTCTTCCTTGAAGG
>CAMKNA010000014.1 GCA_946414075.1 uncultured Fibrobacter sp. | reverse complement strand
TGGTGAAGGAATTCGGCGTTGAACCGGCTTACGCAGTCAAGCTGCTCCAGTACGGTTGGGAAACCATTTCCGAAGCCCTGAAGCACGGTGGCATCACCAACATGATGGACCGTCTCTCCAACCCGGCCAAGATCCGCGCAACGGAACTCGCCGAAAAGATGAAGAAGATCATGAAGCCGCTCTACTGCGAACACCAGGACAACATCATCTCTGGCAAGTTCTCCAGCACCATGATGGTCGACTGGGAAGCCGGCGACAAGGATTTGCTCAAGTGGCGTGGCGAAACGGGCGAGCTCGAATTCGAAAAGGTCGAAGCTACCGACAAGGTCATCACCGAACAGGAATACTTCGACCGCGGCGTTCTCATGACCGCCATGATCAAGGCCGGTGTGGAACTCGCATTCGAAACCATGTGCTCCGTGGGCATCAAGCCGATGAGCGCCTACTACGAATCTCTCCACGAGACTCCGCTTATCGCCAACCTCATCGCTCGTAAGAAGTTGTACGAAATGAACCGCGTGATCAGCGACACCGCCGAATACGGTTGCTACCTGTTCGCCAACAAGTGCGTGCCTCTGCTCGCCGACTTCATGAAGAACGAAGTGAAGAAGGACGACATCGGCGCTATCTACGGCGAAGGCAAGACCACCGCTGTGGATAACGAAGAACTGATCAAGGTGAACAAGAACATCCGTCAGCATCCGGTGGAAGAAGTCGGAGCCTGGCTCCGCGAACGCATGAGCGGCATGACGAAAGTTGTCTAAGCTTCGTCTAGCTTCGTTCTCGACCCTCTCGCTGTACTAGTTGTACAGCTTCGGGGTCTGCGGCCTCGCTATACTCGCTTATACGACTTTCGGAAAGATGTATAGCTGGTTGTAATGAACATTTTCAAGCCTGTCGGGAACGCCCGGCGGGCTTTTTTTACAACTATTCCATATTGGAATAGCCCCGGGTTTCCTTTATGCGTAAAAAAAGTATATGTTTCGTTAGGATAGGGGCCAAGGAAAATATGGTGTCTTTTCGGCAGATTTCGGAGTCGTTTGAACCCGCCATCGAGAAGGGTGAGTTCCAGGTCTATTTCCAGCCCCAGTACAACCATTCGACGGGTGCCCTGATTGGTGCCGAAGCCCTTGTTCGTTGGAAATCTCCGAAGTACGGTTTTATCTCGCCGGCGGATTTTATCCCAGCTCTCGAGGAGATGAGCCTGATTCCTACGCTGGACCTGTACGTTTTTGAGCATGTTTGCCAGTTCCTTCGGGGCTGTATCGATTCCAACAGGGCCCTGGCTCGAGTTTCCGTGAATATGTCTCGTAACGATATTCTGAGCCCAGAGTACATCGAGCATCTTGATGCCATACGACAGAAGTTCGACATTCCCACCAGGCTTATCCATGTGGAACTGACGGAGACTGCCGCCGTTACGGGGACCCAGGTGGTTGTCGATTCCATCAGAAAGTTGCACAAGCTGGGCTATACGGTGGAGATGGACGATTTCGGCAGTGGGTATTCTTCGCTGAATGTCTTGAAGGATATCGAATTCGATGTTCTGAAATTGGATTTGCAGTTCATCAACGGTGCTATCGGTAGCGATCGGGGTGGGACGATTTTGAGTTCCGTAATTCGAATGGCCAAGTGGCTCAAGCTTCCTGTGATTGCGGAGGGCGTTGAGACTGTGGAGCAGGCTGACTTCTTGAAGAGCGTGGGTTGCGACTATGTGCAAGGTTACCTGTATTCAAAGCCCCTTCCGGTGGAGGAATACGAGAAACTTTTGGGTGCCTCTACGGTGGGCATGATTGTGCCCCAGATGAATATCGACCAGTTTGTGGATGCGGGCCGGTTCTGGAACCCGATTTCTATGGAAACACTGATTTTCAGCAATTTCGTGGGGGCGGCCGCCATCGTGGAGGTCCATACCGGCGAAAAGTGCTCCATGGAAATTTTGCGGGTGAACCAGAAGTATGTCCGCGAGCTGGGAATGAACTTGTCCGAAACGGAAATTATCGCCCTGAACCCCTGCGATGTGCTGGACGCCGAATCCCAGAAGGTCTACAAGGCTGCCCTGGAGCGTGCGGCGGCCACTCGCGAGGAGCAGGAGTGTGAGACCTGGCGGAACATCACCTCGGGCTGTTGTGGTACCGAACGCATCTGCATACGAAGCTCCATACAGCTTATCGGCGAGAGCAAGGTCAGCAAGCTGTTCTATGTGATGATCCGGAACATCACCAACGAGAAGAACATATTCCAGGGAATGCTGGATACAGAGCGTAGGTTCAAGGCGGCCAGCGAGCAGGCCAACATCTACTTCTGGGAATACACCGTGGCCACCAAGGAGATGCGCCCCTGTTTCCGTTGCCAGCGTGACTTGGGCTTGCCTCCGCTGGTCCGCAACTATCCTGAGCCGGCCATTGAAAGAGGCATTTTCCCGGCAGACTATGCGGACATGTACCGCGATTGGCATAGGCAGATTGACAATGGTGCCAAGAGTGTGGAAGGTGTTATTCCCTTGACTCCCAACAGGATACCGTTCCATGTCCGTTACACGACGGAATTTGACGAGAATGGTCGCCCGGTGAAGGCCTATGGCTCCGCCACTTTGGTGGTGGACAAGTAGCGAATTGGGCGTGTAATATCCCACCGAAAATTTTTATTTTTGTCCCGATATTTTTAGCAAGTGGGACAAGAATGTTCAAAGTTGGTTTTGATAACGAAGCGTACCTGAAGACCCAGTCCGAAAAGATTGCGGAACGCATTGCAAAGTTTGGTGGAAAACTTTATCTGGAATTTGGCGGAAAGCTGTTCGACGACCATCACGCATCCCGCGTGTTGCCTGGGTTTGCGCCCGACAGTAAGATCCGCATGCTTGAAAAGCTTAAGGACAAGGCCGAAGTCATTATCGCCATCAACGCAGGCGACATTGAGAAGAACAAGGTCCGCGGTGACTTGGGAATTACCTACGACCAGGATGTGCTCCGCCTGATTGACGCTTTCCGTGGTTACGGCCTGTATGTAAGCTCCGTGGTGCTGACTCGCTGGCAGGAACAGCCCAGCGCCGTGGCTTACCAGAAGAAGCTGGAAGATTTGGGACTGAAGGTTTATCGCCATTATCCTATCGCCGGTTACCCCAGCAACATCCCGCTGGTGGTGAGTGACGACGGTTACGGCAAAAACGAATTTGTGGAAACATCCCGCGAACTGGTGGTGGTGACGGCTCCCGGCCCTGGGAGTGGAAAGATGGCCGTGTGCCTTTCCCAGATCTATCACGAGAACAAGCGCGGTGTGAAGGCGGGTTACGCGAAGTTCGAAACATTCCCCATTTGGAACATTCCGCTGAAGCATCCGGTGAACCTGGCCTACGAGGCCGCTACCGCCGACCTGAACGATGTGAACATGATTGACCCCTTCCACCTGGAAGCCTACGGGAAGACCACCATCAACTACAACCGCGATGTGGAAATTTTTCCGGTGCTGAACGCCTTGTTCACCCGCATTATGGGGGAGTCCCCGTATAAGAGCCCCACGGATATGGGCGTGAACATGGCGGGCAACTGCATTGTTGACGATGCCGCTGTGTGCGAGGCTGCCAAGCAGGAAATCATCCGTCGCTACTACAACACGCTTTGCGATGTGCGCAAGGGTAATGCCGAAAAGGACCAGATTTACAAGCAGGAACTTATCATGGAGCAGGCGCAGATTAGCACAGCCGACCGCCCCGTGATTGCCGCTGCGGTGGAGAAGGCCGAAATTACCGGTGGCCCGGCGGTGGCTATCCAGCTGAACGACGGCGCTATCATCTCGGCGAAGACTTCTTCGCTGCTGGGTGCGTCATCTGCCATGCTGCTGGATGCCCTCAAGCATCTGGCGAAGATTCCCGACGAAGTGCGCCTGCTTTCGCCCATGGTCATTGAGCCAATTCAGAATCTCAAGACCAAGCAGCTGGGCCACAGGAACCCCCGCCTGCACATGGACGAGGCCCTGGTGGCGCTCTCTGTCTGTGCCCTTACGGACTACAATGCGAAAATCGCCCTGGAAAAATTGTCGGAACTGCGCCACTGCGAAGTCCACTCCAGCGTGATTCTTTCCCAGGTGGATGTAGGCGTGTTCCGTCGCCTGGGCGTGAACCTGACCACCGAGCCGAATTACCAGAGCGGCAACCTGTATCACGGGTAGTTACCGATAACCTTGGGTAGGATTATGGCCGGAAAGTTTCTCCTGTGTTTTCACGATTTCAGCGTCTGGAATTACCAGAAGGTGGTTCCTATCCTGGAAGAGTTGAGGGATTTGGCTGGCCGGCCTTTCAATGTATTGGTCATTCCCGATACCGAAAAGGCATCTCCCGAAGCCATAGACGGGTTCCGGGCTGCTCTGCTGAAATTGAAGGCGGAAGGATTTGAACTGGCCCTGCATGGCTACAAGCACAAGGCAGAATTCAGCCAGGGACGCAGTTACACTGGGCTTGTGGCCATGAACTTGACCCATGGAGAGGCTGAATTTGCGGGGCTCTGCAAATATGAGTCTGAAAGGCTTCTCACGGCTGGGTTGAGAGCGTGGGATGAACTGCTTGAGGGGGTGCGGCCCACCGCCTTTGTCCCGCCGACATGGTACAGTAACAGTTTCTTGCGCAAGCAGGTTCGCCAGCAGGGCTT
Organism: uncultured Fibrobacter sp.; assembly: GCA_946414075.1. Lineage (GTDB taxonomy): Bacteria > Fibrobacterota > Fibrobacteria > Fibrobacterales > Fibrobacteraceae > Fibrobacter. Next base: position 45,361 of record CAMKNA010000014.1, on the reverse strand, counting down.
GCTTTTTGAAGACCGTTTCTCAGTTGTGACGGCGGCAGGTAGGCGTTTCGTTTCTCCCGTGACGAGTTTTGCGGGAATCCCGAAGTTCCTGGTTATGCCGGCGTTCAAGTTTGGGGAGGCCATTCTGAAGGTTCCCTTTGGACTTCCTCGCATCGCTCTCCATCCGGTGGACTTTCCGTCTAGGATGGGGGATATCCGTGATGTTATCAGGACGGCGCTAAGCAACGGTCGTAAGCTGGTTCGGTATAGCGACCTTTAAAACAAAGACCTTTTAAAAAAAATCCCGCGGACAAGCCGCGGAATTTTTCTCAAAGCTTAACTTAGAAACTAGTCTTCGCCTTCACCTTCGCCTTCGCCTTCGGCAGCCGGTTCTTCTTCGGCAGGTTCTTCGGCGTTGTACAGGTCAAGCTGCCATGCGCCATCAACGCAGGAGGCTTCGAACTTTACGAGATCGAGGAATGTTTCGGCCTTTTTCAAGGCCTTCGTGCAGTCTTCTTCCGTTTCGAAGGTCCACTTTTTGTCTTTGCAGACCAGCTCGACGGTGCCGAATTCCTTCTTTTCGCCTTCCTTGGTGCAGGCCACCGCGGCGGGTTTCCAGATTTCACCGTCGCAGACCAGGGTGACACCCGTGCCTTTGACGACGAATTCATTGCCCTTATTTTTGGCACCGCAAGCTTCGACCTTGCTAAGATCAATATCGTTCTTGCTTACATCGGGAATATCGTCTCCGTCGAGAGCCTTGCAAGCGGCGGCAAGGGCTTCTGAACCGGATTCAAAATCTTTTTCGTCCACTTTACCATTGAGTACGGCCGTAATTTTTCTCTTTTCGCACTTGACCGTTGCATAGTCCGTGGGGTCCTTGCCTATCTTGCCCTCGTAATAGTCACAGGTGTCGGCGGGGATATCCTGGTTGAATTCGTAGGTTTCCGTGACGGTTCCGTTCTTATTCTCAAAGGTCGTCGTGATGGTGAGACTGTCCATCCGCATCTCTTGGACATAGGGGTTGGGCTGGGAAATGGGGGTACAACCGATGGTGCCGGCCTTGTACTCCTTCTTGCCGTTATCGTCGCCGCTGGTGGAGTCGTCGCAGGCCGTGAGACCGAGAACGGCGACAAAAGAAATGGCTAAGCCGAGTTTCCAGAATTTCATGTTAACTCCTTGAATTGTGTTTTTTCCTAATATAGTCTAATCTTTGGTGTCGTGCAATATTCGAAATCGAAAAGTGTGATAAATATCGCTTTTACACTTTTTTTGCGGAAAAATGGAATAAAAAAGACCCGAACCGTACAATGGCTAAAAAGGTTCGGGCCTTCGTATGTTTTGGTTTAATCTATCTGTTTGCTGCTCGGGCTACCCCTCTGAGCCGGTCCCGGAAAGGGAAATCTCGTCGTCAGCGGAGACGGCGTCTTGCTCGCCCAGCTTGAACAGTTCCACATCCTTCATGCTTTCGCGGATCTTTTGCTCAATTTCGTCACAGAGTTCGGGATTGTCCTTCAGGAATAGGCGGGTGTTCTCGCGACCTTGGCCGATACGCTCGTTGTTGTAGCTGAACCAGGATCCGCTCTTCTGGATAATGTCCAGCTCGCAGGCGAGATCCAGGACAGATGCTTCGCGGGAGATGCCGCAACCGTACAGGATGTCGAATTCGCACTGGGTGAAGGGTGCGGCCACCTTGTTCTTTACGACTTTTACGCGGGTGCGGTTGCCGATGACTTCCTCACCGTCCTTGATGGCGGCGATGCGGCGGATGTCGATACGCTGGGTAGCGTAGAACTTGAGAGCGTTACCGCCGGTGGTGGTTTCGGGGTTGCCGAACATGACGCCAATCTTCATGCGGAGCTGGTTGATGAACAGCATGCAGGTGTTGGACTTGGAGAGAATGCCGGTGAGCTTGCGAAGGGCCTGGCTCATGAGTCGGGCCTGCAGGCCTACATGGTTGTCGCCCATTTCGCCGTTGATTTCGGCCTGGGGAACCAGGGCCGCCACCGAGTCGATGACGATGATGTCGATGGCGCCGGAACGGACCAGGGTCTCGGCGATATCCAGGGCCTGTTCGCCGGTGTCGGGTTGGGAGACCAGCAGGGATTCGATGTCGACACCCAGCTTGCGGGCATAGACCGCGTCGAAGGCGTGCTCGGCGTCGATGAAGGCCGCTACGCCGCCTAGTTTCTGGGCTTCGGCGATGGCATGCAGGGTAAGGGTGGTCTTACCGGAAGATTCCGGTCCGTAAATCTCGATGATACGACCGCGGGGGAACCCGCCTACGCCCAGGGCCATGTCCAGCTGGATGCAGCCCGATGGGATGACGGGAATTTCTTCAACAGGCTGGCTCCCGAGAGCCATGATGGAACCTTTCCCATAGTTCTTCTCGATTTGGGCGATTGCCGCTTCGACGGCCTTTGCTTTTTCGCTGGAAAGGTTACTAGTAGGTGTTGTCGTTTTCTTAGCCATGATTGACTCCGTTTTTATTGTTTTCTCGTTTAATATACATTTTAGTGTTCGTTTGTGCAAGTGCTTTTTTGGTTATTTAGCAAAAAAAGTAGCTTGCCCAACACGTAATAGACGCTTTTTTCGCGGATTTCTTGCCTATTTCCTGCGAAAATTTTACAAAAAGCTTCGTTTTGCAAACAACTGTTGACGCACATCCACACTGTACCCACCGGTTTATCGGGTTCAGCACCCCCAGGGCCCGCGATGCCCGAGGTGGCTATAGCCCAGTCGGCATGGAATCTTTCCCGGGCCCCCTTGGCCATGGCTTCTACCGTTTCACGGCTCACGGCGCCATGCTTTTCGAGAGTTTCCGCAGGGACACCTAGCAGCTCCTGCTTGACCGAATTCTGGTAGGCGACAACCCCACCTGCAAACATGGCGGAGCTGCCCGCCACATTCACAATTTCGGAGGCGACGAGCCCGCCGGTGCAGGATTCTGCGGTGGCAAGCATCTCGCCCCGGGCAAGCAGCGCCTTCTGGATTTCGGTGACCAGCTCCTGGGTGCTTTGTTCTGCAGCAGTCATTGCTTTCATACTCCTTAATCTAGCTAATTGTTTACGACAAAAAATGACATAAATAGAATATTTGTCACTCTGATAAAAAAATTAAAAAAGGAAAAGCCCGCCTGATAGCGGGCGTTATATGATTGTATGTTGAAGGTGGTGCGTTTTGCTGGCTGGTTATTCCTTCGTCAGGATCATGCAGATGACGGGAAGCTTCTTGTCCACCAGGTTCTCGCTGGGGATGATTTCGCTCTCGATAATCTTACAGTTGAATTCTTTGACGAAGAATTCCAGCTGGCTACGGTCGAAGCCCAGCCATATGTGACCGTGGGTTTCCCGGAAGGACTCCTCTTTGTGTTGGGCAAGGTCTAGTAGGGCTAAGGTTCCGCCCGGCTTCAATATGCGGATGGCCTCTTTTAGGGCAAGGCGTGGATCCTGGGCGTGGTGGAGTACCTGACTCATGAGTACCAGGTCGGCGAAATTGTCGGGAAGTCCGGTAGAAAGCATGTCAGCCACTTTCGGGGTTACATTGGTGATTTCTTTCTTTTTCAGAATTCGTTGCAGACCGCTGATGACCTTGGGGTCGTAGTCCAGGGAGAAGACGCTCTTGCAACGGTTCGCCAGCATGAGCGATAAGTCGCCCCCTTCGCCGCAACCAATGTCTACGGCCTTTTCGAAGGGCGTCATGAGCTTGCTGAACAGGCTGATTTGGGCTTTGAGACTTCCCCCGGCCTGGTCCAGTTTGTGGATTTGACCTTTGGTCTTGTCGGTGCGATCCTGTAGGACTTGTTCTGCGCGGCACTGGATGATATCCTTGTCGGTCAGTTCCTCGTAGGCTTCCCGTATGACAGACAAAACCCGACTTGAAAGCAGGAGTTCCTCGCTGAGTCCGTAATAGGCCTTGATACCGTCGCGACGATCTTTTAGGAGCTTGCATGCGGCAAGTTTTGCCAAGTGTCGGCTGGCATTGCTCTGGTGGATGTCCAGAATATCTTTGATTTCGTTGACGGTATATTCAGCCTGGTCCAACAGCATCAAAATTTTTAGGCGCATCTCGTCGGAAATGGCATTAAACAGTTCGATGGAGGGCGTTATGGGCTCGCGTGTAATATTCTTGCTTGGCATGCATTCAATATAATTTTTTAGTTTGGGGGTGTGAACATTTTGCGGTGGAAAAAGTTTTTTTTGTGTCTGGTGTTGCCGTCTGTGATGGCTTGGGCTACGCTTGCTGAAGCGGCCCCCCATTATGATGTTTCCTGGTCAAGGGATATGCCCATGACCTTCCTATCTGCCTATGTGGCCTTTTTTGGAGAATACCGCTACACCCAGATGGAAAAGCCCGAATCCGGAGATTACAGGGATGTGTCGGATCTGTTGCCCTGGGACAGGCCTGTGGTGGGACGGTACAGCGAGTCTGCCGATAGGGCTGGCAAGTGGGCCGCGGTTCTTGGGGTGGCGCCGCTGGCCTTGGTTGGCTATTCCTATGGGGTAGGGGATGCATCCGGGCGGGATGCTGCCGGTTTTTCCTTGATGTTTGTCCAGGCTCTCGCGCTCCAAAGTGGTATAAACTTGATGACCCGTTCTCTGGAGTTTTGGCCGAGACCGTACATCTATGCCGAAGACGGTGCTGGATTACGCAAGGCGAAATCGGCTAGAGCCGAAGCCTATGGAAGCTTTTTCAGCGGACACGCTTCGGCGGCTTTTACTGTGGCGGTCTTTACAGGGGAGTGGTTCAGCGAGTTTTATCCGCAGTCGCCCTACCGGGGGGCAGTTTGGGCAATGGCGCTCTCTGCGGCTGGCTTGGAAGGGGTCCTTCGGGTGGCTGCGGGCAAGCATTTCTGGACTGATGTGGTGGCTGGCGCCCTGGTGGGTACGGGCGTGAGCCTTGCCGTGATTCAGGTCCACAAAAGACATAGCGACAGGCTTAGCTTTTGGGCTGGCCCCGGTACTGTCGGGCTGACCGTACAGATGTAGGCGATAATTTCTTTTTTTTAGTTTATTTCTGTGTCGTTTTTTTCTAGTGGATATATATTTAAACTGATTAACGGAAAAGACGGGAATTGAGGTTTGGATGTTTAATTCTGTTGGCCGTTTGGCCATGATTGTTGCAGTCTCTTTTGGTCTGGTGGGTGCTTCATCGGTTAAGGATGACCGCGACGGACGCACTTATAAGATGATGCCGTCTGGAAAGCTCAATTGGTTTACGAGCAATGTCTCCCTGGACGGCAAGCCCGACTTCAAGGATAGGGCGAAGGTTAGTTTCTATAAGAAGGAATCCTGGTCCGGCCTGTGTCCTGCAGGAACCCATCTTCCCGATATTGGGGAATGGAACGACCTTGCCGAAGACAAGTTCATGGGCCCCCGTAAAAAGCAGAACGCCAAGGCTTTTGCTGGAAACACCCGTGGGTACTACGACATGTCCCAGAAGAATCCCAAGGTCCAGGGGAAGGACGCCGCCTATTTCGCTATTGCCGGAGGCTCCGGCAAATCGGGTGTCCAGGTGATGATGTTGGATTTGAAGCGTGGCGGGTTCCAGAAGGTGAACTTGCCCAAGGAATCTGTGGTAGCCGTTCGTTGCGTGGAGGAAAGAGACCTGCTTGCCGAGAAGAACATATCCAAGGACGATATGCTCATGACGGATACCCGCGACGAGAGGCAGTACAAGGTGAAAATCGTAGGCGACAAGATTTGGATGGCTTCCAATCTACGGTACGGCCTTACGGGTCCGGACCAGTGTCTGCTAGAAGATATGGAACTGTGCAAGAAGTATGGCCGTTTCTATACCCATGGAGAGGCCAAGAAGGCCTGTCCTAAGGGTTGGCACCTGCCCGACGATGGTGAATGGCGGGACTTCCAGAAAGACCGGTCCCTGTGGAGTTGGAACGAAATGGGCGTGGGTGGTTGCAAGGATTGGGACCAGTATTGCGATGGCTCCAATACAGGACACTATTGGTCTTCTACATCCATCAAGCGTAACACGGGCCGTTCCTGGGAATTCCGGCGCGAAGCCCGGAGCATCAACCGCACCGATGAGAGTGTGCGGAAAGGACTTTATGTCCGCTGCGTCGCAGACTTGAAATAAGTCTCCTAAATTACTTGGCTTTAGCGTGAACGGTCACCAGCTTTCCAACGACGTTTGAATCGGGGCTCGTCTAGGACTTTGGCCCAGATGAATCCCCTGCGCACATCGGCTATGCTTCTTGTAGAGACAAGCGGGGTGCGGCGGGGCGTTGCGTCTTCGGCTTCGACGGTCTCGGCACTGTTTGCCGCCGCTGCAGATTCCCGGGCAGCCTTGGCCCGTTTCTCCAGTTCGTTCAGTTTCTGCTGGCGGGCTTTTTCCTGTGCCGCCTCGATTTCCTTCTTTCGGGATTCTTCTTGTTCTTGGACGGCTCGCTTTTCGCGGTTGAGCAGGTTGTCCAGCTCGTCCATGTCGTGAACCAGCACATCGCATGTCCCTTCGCCCATATCGTGGCCTACGATACGGTGGGCTTGTAAGGCCATCAGCATTTCGGCGGCCGTGTTTTCGTCGACTTCGAACTCCTCCATAAGGAATTCAAGGTCGATGAAATCCACCCCGATGACCACTTCGGCGATGTCCCTGAGCGTCAATGGTTCGCTAGGGTTTCGGCGCCTCTCTACAGGCGGGGTAGGCGGCTCGATGTTGCCCTGCGACGCTTGCTGTTGGGCTTCTTCGAACTGGCGGATCAAATCCTGGAGAGAACGCGGGGGGCGTTGCTCCTGCGCTTCGTCCTGCGGCTCGTATCCGTCGTCCGAGTCTTCATCGTCCGGCTGGTACAGCGGTGGCTGCTGTTGCCGCCTTTTCCTGTTTGCTGCAACCTTCTTGATGACGACATCTAGAACCCAGATGCCTATGAGGATGAGTAATCCTTCCATCTTTTACTTCGCTTCAGGGGCGGATCCGATTTCCTTCCTCATCTGGGTGTCGGCTTCGATGTTCTTCAGGTTGTAGTAGTCCATTACGCCCAACTTGCCATCGCGGAGTGCGGTTGCCATGGCCATGGGAATCTGGGCTTCGGCTTCCACCAGCTTTGCCTTCATTTCCATGACCTTCGCCTTCATTTCCTGTTCGGCGGCGAATGCCATAGCGCGGCGCTCTTCGGCCTTGGCCTGTGCAATCTTCTTGTCGGCTTCGGCACGGTCGGTCTCAAGGATGGCGCCAATGTTCTGGCCCACATCCACATCGGCGATGTCGATGGAAAGAATTTCGAAAGCGGTTCCGGCGTCGAGTCCAGATGCAAGCACTTTCTTGGAAATCATATTCGGGTTCTCCAGAACTTCCTTGTGGCTTATTGCAGAACCGATGGAAGAGACGATGCCTTCGCCAACGCGGGCGATAACCGTCTCCTCGCCGGCGCCACCGACCAGCTTCTGGATGCTGGCGCGCACGGTAATACGGGTAATGGCATGCAGCTGGATACCGTCAAGAGCCACGGCGGAAACTTTCGGGGTGGTGATGACCTTGGGGTTCACGGACATCTGCACGGCTTCCAGCACATTACGGCCGGCCAGGTCGATGGCGGCGGCTTCCTTGAAGTCCAACTTGATGTTTGCCTTGTTGGCGGCAATGAGTGCCTGGATCACGCGGAGCACGTTACCGCGGCTAAGGTAATGGGCTTCCAGCAGGTTGGTGTCCACCGGGAGGCCCGCCTTGCAGCTTAGGATTCTGGCTTCCACGATGACCTGGGGCGGCACCTTACGGAGCCGCATACCGATAAGCTGGAATATGCTCACATTCGCCCTGGAGAACAGGGCCTGTAGCCACAGGCTGAAAAACTTGCCGATAAAGGCAAGCAGAATGATGACGGCAATGGCCGCGATGATAATTCCGATAATTAAGAGAGTATCCATTGTTTTTTCTCCGAGATTTTTTGTTTTTTAAACTTTAGTTTATTTCACGACTTACCCAGATGTGACCTTCCTGGACGGATTCCACCTTCACGGGGGTGCCGGCCTCTATGATTTCGCCGTGGGTCTGTACATCGAAGAGCTTGGTAGAGCCGTCGGGCATGGTAAAGCTTGCCTGGCCCACGGGACGGAGGAATGTCTTTGCAACGCCCGAGGCGCCGACCGCAATTTCCTGGACGGCTTCTGTGGGGGATGCTGCGGTTTCCAGGTCCGTCTTGAGCATGGGAGTCCAGCCTTCGGGCAGAAGCGGAATCAGGTACTTGCTTGCGGCGATTGGGAACACCAGTGCTATGGCCGCACAGGCAAGCATATAGAACAATCCGAATAGCCAGGGCGTGGCATCAAAGGTGGTCTCCACGGTCTTAGGAATGTATTCGGGAATCTCTTCTGGCGAGAAGGAGAGCGCCAAGGCGAGAATCATGCAGATGATGCCTCCGATTCCGAACAGGAATGTCCCGGGCATCACGAAAATTTCTACCAGGAACAGCACCACGCCGGCTACGAGCAGTATGGCCGGGATGTAGCCATCTAGCTGGGGGGCGAACTGCCCGAGAAACACGATGCCGATGAGAATCAGGCCGATGATTCCAAACAGCCCAAATCCAGGAGTCTTGAATTCGATATAGAGGGCGCCGAACCCGAGAATCAGGAGGATTCCCGAAATGGCGGCGATGGCCGAGGCGATGTCTTCGCCTAGGGTGGTCTCCACTTCGCTACGGCTTTCGATGGCAAGGGTTGTCTCGAATTCATTCCGGTCCTTGAAGGTGCCCTTGGAGAACCCTAGTTCTTCCGCTTCCTTGTCGGTCATGGTCAAAAGTTCACCTTCCTTTACCAGGATTTTGGGGGCTCCCCAGAAGGCCTTGCTGGCACTATCTAGCACGGCGAATTTCTTGCTTTCGATAATGAGAGTGGTGTCCCGTTCCGATTTTTTGCCCTTGTCTAGCTTGGCGGTGAGTTCTAGAACTTCAAGTTCCGGCGTCACGAAGGCGGAACTCAGCAGCTCGGGGTAGCCGTTACGCTGGGCCAGGTTCCTGAATTTGGCCCGGAGAGGCGATTGGATCTTTTCGCCTACGATTTGCGGGGTGCCGTCGCCGCCCTGCACAATGGGGGCGCAGTCCCCGATGGTGGTGGCTTCCAGCATATAGAGCTTTTTGCAGGCGAGGGCAATGAGGGAACCTGCGCTGATAGCCTTTTTCTTTACTAGAGCGATGGTTTCTGGCCCCTTGACTGCCATGATGGTGTCCACTAGGTCGAAGGCGGCGTCCAGGCGTCCACCGAAGGTGTTTATCTCGAAAACGATGTAGTCGGGCTTTTCCTTGAGAGCGTCATCGATGGCCCGGGCACAGAAATCGTACATGGATGGTTCCACATCGCCCTCCAGTTTAATCCATACGGCGTGCTTCTTTTTCAGCTCCTGGATGCTGGGGCTATTAGTAGATTCTGTGTCGGATTTGGAAATTTGCGTGCTGTCACGGGCTTCCTTGAGAGTATCTGGTACAACCGTAGTGGTTTCGGCTGTGGCAAAGGCAACAAACAGCAGTAAAGTCGTCAAAAAACTGAAAATCTTGCTCATATTCCCAATATATGAAGATTTTGCCCTAAATTACCGGGAAAAATCGAAAAAATGCACCCAAAAAAGAGATTTGCCTTTCACCAAATATTCCAAGTTGGAATAAAGTTGGCACTTTTTTGTGAGTAAACTAATGTTTTTGGAGGTATCTTCTATATAATGCACGCCTTGTGGTTTCCCGTCTATGAAGCAGTTTCAGTTCGATTACCATAGTATAACCTCTTTGAAAAGGGATCTGGATAAGGTCCATCTTTGGTGCAAGTCAAAGAGTTGTTCTAATGTGGTGTTCCAGATTTATTCAGATGCATTGGATCGGGGACAAATCGAATTGGTCAGCAAGGTCATTGCAAAGACAGTTCCTAACGCCATATGCATGGGGTGTTCTACCAACGGGAATATCGTGGAAGGCCGGCTTTCTGGAGCGTCCATATCCATTGTCTGCACGATTACTGAGAAGCCTACTACGAAGGTGAAACTGTTGCAGTACGCCTTGAATGCGGACTCCACTCTGGATGTGGTGGAAAACATCAAGCGGGAAGTAAGGGAGAATCCTTGGGTTAAGGCCATAGAACTGCAGCTGACCATCCGCGGAATGTCCTTGACGCCCCTTTGTAATGCGTTGCGCGATATAGACGAGTCCATTGCCATTTTTGGGGGAGGCGCCTTTAATCCTGATTTGACCCGCAATGATGCCTGTGTTTTTTCGAGTGTCGGTGGGTATTCGGAGCGAGGCATCCTGGTACTTTTGGTGGGCGGCGAGAATTTCCATGTCAGCACTACCCATGTCACGGGCTGGAAGCCTCTTGGTCGGGAATTTCTGGTGACCAGGGCGGAAAAAGCCTTGCTGTTTGAATTGGACGGAAAACCAGCTTACGATGCCTATTACCGCTATCTGAATATTTTGAAAGACGAGCATTTCTTTGCCAATACCTTGGAATTTCCATTCTTCTACAAGCATAACGGAATTAATATCCTCCGAGCTCCTATCCACTGCAATGAAGACGGAACCCTGGTGATGACATCGGATGTAGACGAGAATGTGAAGGCTCGCCTTGCCTATGGTGACCCATGGACCATTCTTGACAGCGTGCGGAAAGAAGGAAAGAAAATAGGTGAGTTTAAACCCGATGTAATAAAGATTTTTTCTTGTGCTGCCAGGAGAAGCTTCTGGGGCAAGGAAGAAATCAGCAAGGAAACGGTGCCGTTCCAAAGTATCGCCCCTACATCGGGTTTTTACACATCCGGCGAATTCTTGCGGACTAACGGCTTTGTGAACCAGCATAATGTGACTCTTGTGATTGCGTCAATGCGGGAAGGCGATGGCGATGAGCATTGTCGGTTTGATATGGCTCAGGATTCCTTTACGGGTCAGGTTTCCATGGTCAACCGCCTTGCCACCTTCATTGATGCTGCAACCCAGGAACTGGCAGAGGCCAATGCGAAACTTTCCCTAATGGCCATCTCGGATTCCCTTTCGAAATTGTTCAATCGGGGTGAAATACAGCGCCGCATCAATGAGTGTATTTCAAAGGAAATCCCTGCGTGCCTGGTGATGCTGGATATCGACAACTTCAAGCAGATAAACGATACCTATGGTCACAAGGAAGGGGATAATGTTATTGTTGGCCTTTCGGGCGTTTTGAAAAAAATGGTCCATGAAATGGGAATTTTGGGATTAGATTCCATATCCTACGATATTGTAAGTGACGCAGAAAGCTCTAAAGAAGAAAAGAAATCGCTTCTTGACGATATAAAAACGCCTGTTGGTCGTTGGGGTGGTGAAGAATTTATGGCGCTGTTGCAAGAAGTACCTCTTGAGAAGGCCCTTGATTTTGCAGAACAGGTTCGAAAGGCTTTTAGCGCGATAGAATTTGAAAAGGCGGGGCGCCGTAGTGTGAGTATCGGTGTCATAGAAATCCAGAAGGGTGAATCTGCCGATTCGGCGTATGTCCGTGTAGACCAGGCCCTGTACAAGGCCAAGGAAAACGGACGTGATCAGGTGTTTCAGGCATAAGGAGACGAGAGATGGAAGAAGGGATAAAGGTAAGGATTGATTCTCTCTACCATGCGCTATCCATTTTGGCGAATGGAGCGTATACCTATGTTACCCATATCGAATCAAATTGGACACGATGGTCCAAGGAGGCGGTGGATTACTTTGACCTGCCTGATGAGTATATGCAGGATGCCCTGACATACTGGATGAAAAAAATTCACCCTGAAGACTTGCCTGGATTCAAAGAAAGAGCTAGGAACCTTTTTGAAGATGCTGGAAATTATCACAATGAACAGTACCGTATCAAGAATAAGGGCGGCAAGTATGTGGTGTGCACCTGTCGAGGCGTAGTGTTGTGCGATGAACATGGGAAACCATCATTCTTTGGTGGAATTGTCAGAAACAATGATGCCCTGAGCTATTTTGACGATGTTTCCAACACCAGGAGCCTCTACGGCTTTATGGATGACCTGCGCTCTTCTACCTGGAAAGGGGAAAAACTCCAGGTGATGATGCTGGGCATAGCCGACTTTTCGCACCTGAACGAAATTTACGGTTACACTTTTGGCAATCGTGTGTTGCAGGAATTTTCCAAGATGATCAAGGTGGAAGCCTGCGAAATGGGGGAATGGTACCGTATGGACGGCACCAAGTTCGCCATCGTGTGCAAGGATGCCACTTCGGAAGACCTCAAGAATCTGTACAAGCGGATACAGTACAATTGCATCCATGATTTCTTCGTAGATGGCCATCAAGTTGTGCTATCCTTTGTGGCGGGGGCTATCAACTTGGATAAGTTCGATGTGTCTGCCGAGACGGTGTATTCTTGCCTTCGCTTTGCCTATTACGAATCCAAGACCAACCACATGGGCGAACTTTACGTTCTCAAGAGCAGTGTCAGCGAAGATAAGCGGTTCGCCATCGAACGTATCAATGTCATCCGCAATAGCATCGTGAACGAATGCGAAGGCTTTTTCCTGTGCTACCAGCCTATTGTAGATGCGGATACCGAAATGATTACCGGGGCAGAATCCCTGCTTCGCTGGAAAAATTCGGAATATGGCATTGTTCCTCCGATTGAGTTCGTGGATGTGCTGGAACGGGACAATCTTTTCCCGGAATTGGGCAAGTGGATTCTGCGCACAGCCTTGACCGATGCCAAGAAGTTCCTGGGGCGCTACCCGGGATTTGTGGTGAATGTGAACCTGTCCTATACCCAGCTAGAAAAGAAGGATTTTGTGGAGGATGTCCTTGCCATACTCAAGGAGACAAACTATCCGCCGCAGAACCTGTGCCTCGAGATTACGGAGCGCTGCCGTATGCTGGATATGGCACTCCTGAAGGATATCTTTACGGCCCTTCGGGAACACGGGATCAAGATCGCCCTGGATGATTTCGGAACGGGCTTCAGCTCTTTGGGCCTGTTGCGAGAACTGCCGGTATCGACGGTAAAGATTGACCGTAGTTTCGTCATGAATATCGAGAAGGACTTCTCGGACCAGAATACGGTTCGGTTCATTTCGGAACTGGCCAATTCCTTCTCTTCGTCCGTGACGGCAGAAGGAGTAGAAACCTCTGAAATGCGGGATTTCCTGCTCCGGTTCAAGATAAAGAGCCTGCAGGGGTATTACTACTCCAAGCCGATTCCGGTGAAGGAATTTTTGGACAAGTATGTGAATGCGTAGGGCTTTATCGCCCTAGAGTTTCCCTATAGCTGTGAACGGCTGTCTTGTAGGTGCTGACGGCCCTGGCAATTCGCTCGGCGATATCCTTTTGGCCCTTGTCGGTCATCATGTAGGCTTCGTCTTCGGGGTTGCTGATGAAACCGATTTCAAAGAGAACGGCAGGCATTAAGGCTCCTACCAGCACCATGAATCCCGCACCGCCGACGCCCCCTGCCTGCCTGCGGATTTTTCCGCCTTCCATGGCCTTGAGCATCTCTTCGGTGAACATGTAGCTGTTCTGCTTATATTTTTCCAGACGGGCTTCCAACTTGAACCATTCGATAGGGGAGAGCTCTTCCTTGGCGTTCTTTTCGCCATATAGCGTGGCCACCTTGTTTTCGCGTCGGGCGATTGCCTTGTCTTCTTCGCTTTCGGGAGCCCGGAGCACATAAACATGGTATCCCTTGACTTGTTTTTTGCGCTCGGCGGTGGCATCGATGGCGTTGCAGTGTAGGCTTATGAACAGGTCGCCATCCCACTGGTTTGCCAAGTTGGCGCGTTGCCCTAGTTCAATAAACTCGTCCTTGTCCCGGGTCATCTTGACATTGAAGCCCTCTTTTTCCAGTTCCTTTTTCAGGAGCTTTCCGATGGCGAGTACAATATCTTTTTCATTGGACTTTTTGCCCTGGGCGCCGGTATCCTTTCCGCCGTGGCCCGGGTCGATGACGATGGTCTTGACTTCGCGGGTGCCGGCAGTTTCCTTTTTGGGGGCGGCGACGACTACCGCCGCTGCAGAACTCGATAAAACGGCCGAGCTTGACAACGCTACAGAGCTAGATGATGGTGCGGCACTAGAACTTGATGGTGCCGTAGAACTGGAAGAAGCCGGCATGAGACTCGGGAAAAGCTTGTAGGCGTCTTCCTTGGTAATCCAGAGGTGCCCGTTTTCCAGCTTGGGACTGGACTTGAGATCTGCCACATTGCTGTTGTGGGAAACGAAGGGTATCCCGATGGCGAACTTGGCCGTGTCCTTGGCGGTGACCAGGATAAAGGTCTTTTGGATGGGGAACCAGTGGAACGATGCTCCCACTCCCTTGGCGGCTTCTTCGGCATCCAAAAACTCATCGCTGCCTGCGGGTGCGGCGAAGGTGGCCAGGGCAAGACAGAATGTCAAAATCAAAGAACGTATCATCGGTTAGCCTTGATTGCCCGTGCCATCTCGAGTTTTGCGTCGCGATTGATAATGTCCTGGCGCTTGTCGCGCTGGTCCTTTCCTCGACAGATGCCTACTTCCAGCTTGGCGCGGCGGTTCTTGAAATATAGCTTCAAGGGAACCAGGGTATAGCCCTTCAGTTCCTTCGCCTTGCGCATCTTGGTGATTTCGTGGACATGGGCCAGGAGTTTGCGGCGCCTTGCCGGGAAATGGTTAAACCTGTTTGCGAAAAGGTATTCGTCGATATGGGCGCCCACCAGCCAGATTTCGTTCTTCTTTTCGTCGATATCGACCCAGGCTTCGTTCAGGGAGCATTTCCCGTCGCGGATGGACTTGACTTCGGAGCCTATGAGCATGATTCCCACCTCGAAGGTTTCTTCGACGAAATAGAGATGGTTCGCCTTGCGGTTTTGGATGACAGGCGTACTCTGTTGCTCTTTTTTTGCCATTGGTTAGGCCTTCTTGCTCCAGCCGGATTTCTTGCCGCTATCGGCAGGTTTCGATTCCCAACCGACTTTCTTCTTTTGCACATGGGGGACGGCTTCGTCCAGGGCCTGTTGCAGTTCCTTGCAGCCGTCGCCTGTAATGGCCGAGGTCACAATGACATGTTCCTTGTGCTTCTTGAATTCCTTGATGGCGCCTTCGATTCCCAGGTCGCTCTTGTTCAGGGCGATCACATAGGGCTTTTTCGCAAGCTTCGGGTGGAAAGATTTCAGTTCGTCCTTCAAGACGGTGAACTGTTCAAAGGCGTTTTCGGCAAAGCCGTCGATAACGAACAGCAATGTGTGGGTGCGCTCGATGTGTTTCAAAAACTGGTGCCCTAGGCCCTTGCCTTCGCTGGCCCCTTCCAGCAGGCCCGGGATGTCGGCTACCACGAAACTGTGGCCGTTCATCTGGACGATGCCGAGAACTGGCTCCAGCGTGGTAAACGGGTAATCGCCCACTTTAGGGCGGCCACTGGAAATCTTGTTCACCAGGCTGGACTTGCCTGCGTTGGGGAATCCAACCAGACCAACATCGGCCATGAGCTTCAGTTCCAAGAAGAGTTCACGCTTTTCGCCCTTTTCGCCGGGAGTGCACTTGCGGGGTGCCTGGACCTTTGGTGTGGCGAAGTGCTGGTTGCCCATGCCGCCCTTGCCGCCCCGAGCAGCAATCCATTTCTGGCCGGGTTCGGTAAGGTCTGCAAGGATGCGTCCATCGGCGTCCTTTACGATTGTTCCGCGGGGCACATCTACAACAAGATCCTCGGCTGAAGCACCCGTGCACCGCTTGGCACCGCCGGGTTGACCGTTCTTGGCTTTGTAGAGGCGGGCGTTGCCCATGTCGAGAAGCGTAGAGTACTGCTCGTTCACATGCAAGATTACATGCCCGCCACGCCCGCCGTCACCGCCGTCGGGACCGCCCAGGGGCACGAATTTCTCGCGGTGGAAGCTTACAATGCCGTCACCGCCCTTGCCAGAGCGCACTTCAATTGATTTTTCGTCTAGGAACATGCGTCAAATGTAGAAATTTTCTATGGACCGGATATTTTTATGTATCTTTCCTACAAGAGCTTTATTGGATTGAACGATGAAAAAGTCTAAAGGTTTCTTTTCTTTTTACGGGCTTGCGTTTACTCAGGTAGCCCTTTCTACTATTCTCGTCGCATACATGGAACTTGTGCTCAGCCATGCCGGTTACACGGCCATGGGTTCCTGGCAGTTCTATGTGTTGCACCTGCTGTTCTTGTTGCCCTGCGTGCTGCTTATTACTCCGGCGGGGTATTTCTCGGACAAGTTCCCCAAGGAACGAGTCTTGCGGGTAACGACCCTGCTTTCACTCCCGACGGTGGTACTGTTTGGCTATGGAGTATGCACTTCTAGTTTGTTGCTTGAATTCCTGTCCATTGGGCTGTTTTTTGTACTTCAGGCATTCCAAAGCCCGGCAAAGAATGGCTACATGAAGGAACTGGTGGGCGTCCGCTCTTTGGCCCAGGGCAGTGGTCTCCTAATGATTCTCCTGTTTGTGGCCCTTGTATTGAGCGGCGGTGTTACGGCTTACGCCTATGAGCGGCTTTTACCGATGACGGGGGATTTTTCGGAGACCCTTCAGATTTTTGCTCCCGTGGGAATCACCCTTGTGGCGTTGGAATTTTTCGGAATTTTGTTCACTTTCGGGCTTCCGCCTATTGGTGCCTACGATGCCGAGCTGAAATTCCCGTGGAAACGTTATTGGAACCTGTTGTTCACCCGCCGCAAGTTGAGCAAGCTCTGGGTGAACCGGGCGCTCCGTCAGTCTATTATCGGACTTTCCATGTTCTGGGTCATGATATTCCTCATGGTGTTTATCATCCAGGATTTATTCGGTTCGGGATCACTCTTTAATCGTGATATCTTGGCCAATTACGCCATCTTTGGTACGGCCCTGGGTCTTGTGGTGGGCATATTCTTTGCCATGCGTATGTCCAGGAATTTCATTGAGACTGGACTCATTCCCATGGGTACTGCCGGGGCGGCCGTTCTCATTTTCCTAATACCCTTCATTCCGCGGCCCTATAACGCCATAGCCTTTACCCTGCTTGGTTTCTGTGGCGGAATCTACATGATTCCCATGTTTTCCATGTTGCTGTACCATACCAAGCCCAGGTCTGCGGGCCATGTGCTTTCGGTGGCCAATGGGGTGCAGAATCTCTGTATAATTCTCTTTGAAATTATAGCGATTGTCCTTATTCGGTTCTTGAACCTGGACCGGATGAGCCTGTTCTTTATTCTGGGAATCGTTTGCCTAGGTGGTACCATTTGGGCCCTGATGGCCATGCCCCATACGCTGCTCCGCCAGCTGATGCGCTCGGTACTCTCTGTGCATTACAAGTTCCTGGTGTCGGGAGTGGAACGAATCCCCTGGGAAGGTCCTGTGCTTCTGGTGGGTAACCACATCTCTTATGTGGACTGGGCCATGATCCAGATGGCAAGCCCCCGTCCTTTGCGCTTCGTGATTACCAGGCGACCCTTCGAGAAGTGGTATGTGCGGTTGCTGCTTTCCCAGATGCGGACTATCGACCTGGACATCGCTCACCCGGAATCCGCTATGAAGGAAGCGCGCGAAGCCCTGCTTCGTGGCGAGGCTGTAGTGATGTTCCCCGAGAATACCATGACTGCCACGGGTAACATGAGCCGGTTCCGTTTGGATTATTCTGCCGCTATCCAGGATGTGCGACACCTGAAGCTTTTGCCGTTCTATGTGCAGGGCCTGTGGGGGAGTAACTACTCCATGGCCGGTACGGGCTTCAAGGACCTAATCCATAGTGCGGGTCGTGTGGTTTCGGTGGCTTTTGGTGAAGAGTTGCCCTTGGATTCTAGCCCTGTCACGGTCCAGCGTGCCGTTCAGGAACTTTCCATTACGGCGTGGACATCCTATATCCGCCTGCTCCGTCCGGTGGCTTCTGCCTGGATCCGTACGGTTAAGCGTATCGGGAGCGGGCCTTCGGTGTACAGTCCCGATGGGCATCACCTTTCGGCCAATGCTCTCGCAGCGGCGTCTCTGACATTCGCAAAGATGATTGGCGACCTTACCAAGGGTGAAAAGCAGGTGGGCGTGTTGATTCCGCCTTCCGGCCCAGGCATTATCGTGAACATGGCTTGCCTTATCAAGGGCAAGACGGTCTACAACCTGAATTACACCAACACGCCGGAGACCATGGACTATTGCTGTAGCATTGCCGACGTGAAGACCATCTTTACCGCCCGAGTGTTCATCGACAAGCTGAAACAGAAGGGTCTCCCCATGGACCAGCTTCTGGACAAGTACAAGGTCTACTACATGGAAGACCTGAAGGAAAAGCTGAAGAAACCCGCTCTGGTGATGAATTTCTTACGGGTGCTGGCCCTTCCGGCCTGGTATTTGGAACTTCGGTTCTTCAAGAAGGTCTCCCTGGATGACGTGGCCACCATTATCTTCAGTTCCGGCTCCGAGGGCCGCCCCAAGGGGGTGGAACTAACCCACTTCAACCTGATGGGCAACATCAAGCAGTGCGAAAGCGTGCTGAACCCCGGCTCCGACGATGTGTTCCTGGGTTCGCTGCCGCTGTTCCATGCCTTCGGGTTCTCCATTACCACCATGCTGTGCCTGGTGGACGGCGTGCCAGTGGCCACTTGCCCCGACCCCACAGATGCAAGGCTGGTGTCCCGCATGTGCGCCCAGTTCAAGGTGACCATCATGGTGGCCACCGGAACATTCCTACGCATGTGGGGCATGAACCGCGCGGTACACCCGTTGATGTTTGGTCATGTGCGGAGTATCTACGCCGGCGCCGAGAAGATTCGCGAAGATGTACGCCAGCTTTACCGCACCAAGTTCAAGCTGGAAATTTTCGAGGGCTTTGGCTGTACGGAGACCACCCCTGTGGCGGCGGTGAACACCAAGGATGTGCTCATGGACGACTACAAGACGGTGCTGGAAGGCAACAAGCCGGGTACTGTAGGCGCCCCCCTGCCGGGAACCCAGTTCCGCATTGTGGACCCGGACACCATGGAAGAACTGCCCATCGGTGGCGACGGCCTGATTCTCATTGGTGGAGCCCAGATTATGAAGGGCTACCTGAAGGATCCGGAACGAACCGCCCAGGCTATCGCCGTCATCAATGGCAAGCGCTGGTACAAGACCGGCGACAAGGGCCATGTGGACGAGGACGGCTACCTGACCATCGTAGACCGCTACAGCCGATTTGCAAAGCTTGGCGGCGAGATGGTGAGCCTCGGTTCCGTGGACTTCAAAATTTCGGAAAACTCCCTGTTTGATGAAATAGACCATTTTGCCGTCGCCGTTCCCGATGGCTCTAAGGGCGAAAAGATTGTGCTTGTGTACGCAGGCGACAAGACCGAAGAAGAGATGAAGGAAATGCTCCGCCAGATAGGGCTCCCGCCCTTGATGGTGCCGGGTGCCGTGGTGAAGGTGGAAAGCCTTCCCAAGCTGGGCAGCGGCAAGAGCGATTTTCAGACGGGCAAGAAGATTGCCATGGAGAAATTGGGAATCAAGTAGATGTGAAATGTGTGGTGTGGGACGAGTGTTAAATTGAAGTTATGAAAAAGAATATCGAAAAGAAAAACCCTTTGAAGGAATGGTTCAGGTCCTTGAACCTGGGAAAAACCCAGGGATTGATGCTGGTTGTCACCTTGTTGGTGCTGGTCATTGCGTTCCTAATTTTTAACGGCACTTCCGTAGCTACAGCCCGTAAGTGGGATATCGAGTGGGGCTATTACGCCATACTCTCGACCTTTGTTGTTGGACTCATTGGGGTTGTTGTCAACCTGCCCTTCATCGCGAAGCACATTCGCGGCTTTTTGCCTTCTGGTAAGAGTCTGTGTGGGCTTGCCGTGCTGCTTTTGGTGTTTTCCGTTTTTATGTTCGGGAATATCGGAAACACCCACCGCGTGTTGAGTGATGAGACTAGCTGGGAGTCCATGGGTCTCCAGATGTATTTCCAGCATTCCGGTGGTATTTGTAACGAAGGCGTCTGGAAGGATGGTAACCTAGAATGCACCGACGAGGTGAACAACTTCAAGGGCAAGGCCCTTGGCTTTGTGTATTCTCTGGTGTTCAATTTCATGGACCCGAATAGGGATACGACCCTACTGGTGAACTACCCCTTCTATATTTTGAGCCTTTTGTTTTTCTTTTTGGCTCTTGCGAGATGGTTTAAGAGCGAGTCTTTGGCCATGGCGGCAACTGCGTTTTTGGGCGGCATGCCTATCTACCTTTTGCAGGCAAGATCTGCTTCTACCGAAGTGCTTTACATTGCGCTTCTTGCCGCATTGATGGCTTGGTATGCCTTTGTACCCACTAACAAGGTGACTTGGAAACATTTCTTGCTGACGGTTCCTTTGCTTGGGTTCTTTGCGCAGACTAGGCAGGAGACCGTTTTCGCCTTCATTCCCTTTGCCCTTTACTATTACCGGTATTTTTTGGAAAAGCCTTATCGCTTGCCCTTGTTTGTTGCATCGGTCATTGCGGTGAGCTGGCCTTCCATCAACACCATGGCTGCCTATCGGGGCTACGATTTCCAGGGTGGCGAACACGCGGCTCATTCTCTTGAAAATTTCTGGTTCAATCTGAAGACCAATCTGGAAGTCATGATGAACCTGAAACCGGATAACAACTTTGGCGGAATTCTCGACAATCCCTTCTATACCACCTTTACGGTGCTGTTGCTAGTTTCGACAGTATGGCTTTTGTTCCGACTGGTGTATTCCCGGCGCTATGTTCGTGGTTTTGTTCTCGGAATCTCGTTCTGCATCCAGATATTTGTCATTTTGCTGAATGTCTCGGGAACATTTACCATCGACATTAACCAGCGCTATGTACTTGTGGCTCTGCCCTTGTTTGCGCTTTTGATGGCCCTTGGCCCCTATGACGCCCTTTGTTTTTTCTCCAAGATGAGACCCGACGGGATTGGACGACTGGTCCTTGGCTGTGCTGTGGCCTTGTCCCTTGGGCTTATGATGTATCATGCACCGAGTTTCAGGGCCAATATGCTTTACTACAAGAACAAGCTTTTGGGCGAAGAAGACTTCTTGAACACGGAACTGAAAAAGTACCCCGAAAATTCCATTTTCATTTATTCTCGGCCATGGCAGATGCTGGCTTCTGGGCATAGTGCGTTTAGTGAACGCACTTTCAAACGCTGGGATACGGATACCTTTGCCAAGTGGTACCAGATGTCTGGTGGGAACATTTATCTGGTGCGTGGACAGGATGGCTATGGTTCGGTAAACCGCCAAAGCCGTGTGGTTGGGTTTAAAACCACCGACCAGATTGGCGAAATCCTAGATTCCTACAAGAACGAGCGAGTGCTTTTGGAACCTAAGCTGTTTGGCTACCCACTGGTGATTTACCGTATTGATGCAAAGAAGGGCGTTTCCCAATTTGCTCAGCGTTTTTCTGTCTCTTCTATGGACAGCAGTATCGTGCCTATGAACAAGGACTTTGAAGAGTCCATCGCTTGCTTCTATTCCATGAATGGTAAACCTGAAAAGGAAAGGGTCGTATCCGATAAGCACGATACCCTTGTGCTGGATTCTGCTGAATTACCTGCGGGCCTGAACCGTCTCAAAATGTGGTGCCTGATGCCCGATGCCGATACCATGACGCTGTACAGGGATTTGTTCGTGGAAGGCGAAGGTGTTGCCCTGGTTTCTGGACTTTCCATGAAGAGCTTCCATCAGGATTGGGGGAGCCCACAAAAGAACCAGACGGTGGATCATAATGTAATCACCCTGGATAGAGAGCCTTTCCGCTATGGAATCGGGAGCCATGCTGATGCAAATCTCGAATACGATATTGCGGGCAAGTTCAATATGCTTCATGGCGTAATCGGCTTGGATGACGAAAGTGCCTGTGGGGACGGTGCCATGTTTGTGGTCCTCGGTGATGGTCGTGAACTCTTCCGTTCGGGCAAGCTGTATTCCACCCAGAAACAGGCCCTGGAAGTAGATGTGTCTAGAATCCAGAGCCTGCAACTGGTGCTGGAGCAGGGTGGCAACAAGGATTGCGACCACGGCGACTGGGCGAATGTTTGGCTGGAGGCCAGGTAGTGAAAGTCCTGGTGGCGCCTTTGGATTGGGGGCTCGGTCATGCGACTCGCTGTGTCCCCGTCATCAAGGAATTCCTGCGTCAGGGCGCCCAGGTGGAACTTGCTGTCACGCCAGCATATGCGCCATTATACCGAGAGATTTTTCCTGAACTGAAAACCCATACGGCTCCTTCTTACGGGATTGTTTACCCGAAGCATGGTTTCAACATGGGCCTATGGCTCTTGAAGAACAGCACCCATTTGAACAAGGTTATAGAATACGAACACCACTATGCCGAAGAAATGGTGCGCCGGCACGGCTTTGATATTCTTTTTTCGGATAACCGGTTTGGCTTTTATTCCAATAAGGCCTTTTCTATTTACATGACCCACCAGTGTCGTATCGCTTTCCCCACAATTTTTTCCAAGTTTGAGGGAGTCGGCATCCACTGGCATAGAAAGAAAATGGGGTGTTTCAACCAGGTGTGGGTTCCCGATCTGGAAGAGTCTCCCGGCTATGCGGGGGGCATGTCTCATGTGAAAAACTTTGCAGTCCCTGTCCGTTATGCGGGGCCGTTGAGCCGTTTTACGGAACTGGAGAACCTGTCTGAAATCGTGACGGCTGGCCCCAAGGACCTGGGTGTGGTGGCGGTGATTTCTGGAGTGGAACCTGCCCGAAGCGCCTTTGAACGCAGGCTGCGGGAATTGCTCTCCGAACTGCCCGGTAATCACGTGATGATTCTCGGGAAACCCGGTGCCGAAAAAAAGTCTTGGACAGAAGGAAATGTTCAGATCTTCAGCCACTTGGAAACGGCCGAATTTGCCCGGACGGTCAGTCGGGCCCGCTGGATTGTCTCTAGGGGAGGCTATAGCACCGTCATGGATATGGCAGTCCTAGGCGCAAGCTGCATCTTTATCCCGACCCCTGGGCAGTACGAGCAGGTGGTTCTATCCAGGAATCTTTCCCGAGCAGGCTATGCGGTGGATATTCCGGCTGGTAAGCTTAGCCTGGAAACCCTGCAGCAGGCTATGGAGGCCAACGTCAAGCTGCCTAAACCGCCAGCCCAGAATTTGCTCACCCCCTTGGTACAGGAGGCCTTGAAACAGGTATGAATTCTTTCGTTCTCGCATTCCCTTTGACTGTGGCTCAGGACGAACCCTTTGCCGTGACGCCCAATGTTGTGGTAGAAAAGGATACGGCAAACTTGATGGTTCCCGGCTGTACCTTGACTTTCAAGGTGGTCCGCAAAGAAGCTGTGTCTGGTCTTTCCGACATCTTCAAGGAGCACGAAGAAATTTCTGCCGAAGACACTGCCGCTATTGATTCCCACAAGTCCCTGCTGTTCTTGTTGGGGGGCCTCAAGAGTGCCACGGACTTGACCATGGTGAATACCGCCATCCTGAAGGTGCTTTCGGCGGGAGCCTTGGGCGTGTACATGCAACAGAGCGGTGCCGCTTGGACTGCAGAAGGCTTCCGTGAAGAGCTGGGCGACGGCGAATTCCCTATGGATCCCTGGATGAACTACCTGGAAGGCGGTGATGTGCTTTACACCTTGGGCCTTGAAACTTTTGCCTTGCCGGATTTATGCATCTCGAAAAATGCCGATGTGCAGGACCTGCGCGAGGTCCTGAGCGTAGTGGCGGACAGCCTGTTTGTGGAAGGTGTCAGCTCCAAGTCAGGGACCGAAGTGGACTGCGGCGAGTGCGGAATCTACGCCCTGCGGCAAGAGACGAAAAGCCCCTTCGCCAAGGACGACCCGGAATACAACCGCCAGGGAATCATGCGCCTTTTGAAACGCTAACCATAAAAAAATTATATTGCTCACCATGATAGATATTTACGCCTTGTCAAAGAACCCTCTTGTATTCCAGAAACAGCGGACCATCACGTCGGCCTATATCGATGTGTCCGGAAAGATGGGCCTTGCCCAGACGGTGCTTATGGTCCAGGACAATATCACCGAAAATTTCGGCGCCATGAAGATGGACAATTTTGTGGTGAAGGAGAAGGGCGGCTTCTGGGTGGTTTACAAGGCCAAGTTCAAGTTTTTCAGACGGCCCTACTGGCGCGACAAGGTGGTCACCACTTCGTTTCCGGCGGATAACCAGCTGATCAGGCTCAACGAAAATACCGCCATCACTACGATCGAGGGCGAGCCCATCATTTTGGCCAAGCAGGAAATGTGCTGCCTCAGTTTTGAAAACCACCGCCCTCTGCGGCTTTCGTCGGTGGATTTTCCGACGGAAGGTTTTCCGGAAACCCTTGATGCTTCGGACTTCGACCGCTTTCATGTGAAGCCCGAAGAATATGTGGAGGTCTACCAGCAAAAGGTGCTGCCCCAGCACATTGACATGTCCCACCACATGAACAACATCGAGTATGTGAAGCTGGCGCTGAATGTGTTTGGGACTCCCGACTGGGAGCTTTGCAACCCGGCCACGCTGGAGATCCACTACCTGGGTGAGTCCAAGGAAGGCCAGACCCTGCGTATATTCCGGGCGGACCACAGCGGGGCTACCTACATGCGCATTTTGGACGAGACGGACCGCGCCGTCTTCGAGATGCGTCTCCGGATGATGTAGCAGGGCGCTTTACAGCAGCTTTCCTAATGCCACGATGGCGGCGGTTCTTGCTCGGAGCCTTGTGTTTCCCAAGTTCAGGGCGTAGCTTTTCCCGCCGGTGAATTCCCGGGTCATGCGGATTTCATCCGGCGAAAACCCGCCTTCGGGCCCAACCAGCAGGGTTACTGGCGTTGGCGTTTCATCGCACATCCTGTCACCAGCAGAATCGCTTGCTAATTTATCTGTGACTTCCTTGGGGGCGCTTTTTTCGCCGTCTGTGTCGCAGAGGATTAGGTCTCCGCGGTAGCCTTTCAGCCATTCCTTGAATTCTACGGGTCCGCAAATCTCGGTGAGCCAGGGCTTCTTGGACTGCTTCAGGCTTACTAGGCTCTTAAGCTCGGAACGGCGGACCAGCTTATGCAAGTCCGAATTCTTGGGCTCCTGGGAGTAGTCTGTGCGCAAGAAGGTGATGCTCGCAATTTCGGTCTGGGCGGCATGGAACACCACTTCTTCCAAGGCGTCGTCCTTGAGACAGGCGATGGCCAGGTTCAGTAGGGGCCTGTGCGGCTTGGGCATATCCACCTTGGAAATCTCCACCTGGCAGGCCTTTGAATCGGCGGTTACGATGGGACCCTCGGCAAAATGGCCCTGCCCGTCGCAAAGCTCCAGCATGTCTCCCTGGGTGGCTCGGCATACCTTTACGGCGTGGGCGCTTTCATTTTCGTCTAGGGTGACTGTTCCGCATTGAATAAGTGGGCAGTAAAAACGGCTATCGGGGGTCTTCATACCGGCTAAGGTAGCAATTTTTTCTAACTTAGGGCCTATGACAGCGTGTAAGCCCGTAAAAGTGGTGGTCTTTGACCTGGACGGAACCCTCTATCTGAGTGGTCGTCCCTATCCCGGTGCGGTGGATACTGTGAAACGGGTGGCCTCCAGGGTACCCGTCTACTACCTGAGCAATAACACCAGCAAGTCTCCCGTGTTCTACGAGAACCGGCTGAATGTGATGGGACTGCCTCTCCGTGACGACGGCATTATATCGGCGCTGACCCTTTCCTTGGCAGCCATTCACGAGAAGGGACTCAAGAATGTCTATTTCTTTGCCAACCCCGAAGTCTACGAATGGTTTGCTGCCCAGGATCCGTCTCTCAATTTGCGGCCTTCCGTAGAGGATACGGAACTCGTCCTGGTGGCCTACCACAACAGCTTTGACTACCGGGAACTTTGCGAGCTGTCCTTCCGAGTCCAGCGGGGGATCCCCTTCTGGGTGACCCATACGGATTTTGTCTGTCCTGACGCTCGGGGGCCTGTACCCGATATCGGGAGTTTCATGGCTCTTCTCAAGACGGCCTATGGTGTGGAGCCGGAGCGGTCTTTTGGTAAGCCCAACCCTGCCATGCTTTCGGGACTCCTGAAGCAGTATGCTCCCGAAGAAATCCTTTTCGTTGGGGACCGTCTCTATACGGACTTTGAGCTTGCGAAGCGTTCGGGCTGCAGGTTTGTGCTGCCCCTATGCGGCGAGACCAAGCGCTTAGATGTGGAAAAGCTGGATGTGAAGCCGGAATACGTGGTGGACAGTGTCAAGGATATTGATTTTGATGGCTTTTTTGAAGGTCGGCTTTGACCCTTGCCTGTAAAAATTGTATAATAGTGATAGAGGTTATATGAAGATTTTTGCGAATAAGATTACCCCGGTCTCCTTAACTTTGGTGGGCCTGCTTTTGGCGGCCTGTGGAGAAGACAGCAGTTCTTCCAGCATAGATTTGGAAGACTCCTTTGATATCGTCCTGAGCAAGGCTCACTATGATTATGATTCCGATGATTCCACATTGACGGTTACCTATCCTGCGTGCAAGAAGGGAAGTCTTGGAGGGGGGAAGGTCGTTTGGAAAGAAGAAGACCCTGATTCTATTTTCAAGTATAAGTCATACCTGGATAGGAATACGGCGCTACGCTTTGAGATGGACTTTACGGAGCCCGCCCGTTTCGGGTTTGATGGCGGCAAATTCCCCGGGGGATTCTGGTCTTATTCTCCTGAGACGAAAGGTGAAAAGTTCCAGAGGGGAATGGTGTTTGACGATGGCGAACTGGTCTCTGTGATTCGCTATTCCGGTGAATGCTATGCCCAGGATTTCAGGGAGAATCTGTTCGAAGGGAATCTGGCCATTGCTCAGACGGAAAAGGCCCTGATTGATTTCTATCTCAAGTTCCAGCCTACGGACAAGCAGGTGATTGAAGACCGGGCCGACGAGGAGAATGTTCTCAAGAATATCCGCTTCGCCGATTGTGACCGTCTGACCATGTACGATGAGATGGTGTCTATCGAGGTGGACGAATTGAAGAAGTCTTCTGGCGAGCTGACGGTCTCCTATGAAGGAGACGAATGTTCCCTGAACTTTGCCATCCGTTACGCCATCAACGAAGATGATTGCAATGCCGCTTATGAAGAGTTCCAGGCTGATAAAGATGTCGATGAGTTTAACTTTGCCGATTACAGTATGAAGGTCGATTACGACGAGTACTGTATCGCCCAGCTTGTGCTGAACCTGAAGAAGGACCAGGGAGTCTCTCTCAAGAAGAGCGCTTCCCTGAAGTCTGACAGCAAGGATTTCGCCAAGGGCGTCGTTCGCCTGATCCTTGCTGGACTTAGGTAGTTTCGGGTTTCCTGTTACTCTTCAGAAACTCTCTGAAAATCCTTGTAGATTGCGGAGTAGGTGACCTTGCCGTCTTGGTCGTATTCGTTATATTTCCCGTCTTGTATCCTGAATGACCCGTCTTCTTCAACGATAATTCCTGTGGCCAAGGCTTTGATTTTTCCGTCATCGTAAAATTCCCTGTAGCGGTTTGGCAGTTCTGCGGATATTGTTACGATTCCATTTTCATTCCACGCCGTCTTGCTGACCAACTTTTTTCCCTTATAGACTACATGTTGCGCTAATTTCCCGTTATCAGAATACGCTTTTTTGAAACCGTCCTGTATCTGGATAAATTCCTGTTCATCATAGTATAAGGAACCCTTCAATTCGATAGAAAGAGTTCCGTTGTCGGAATAAAACTTAGCGTATTTCGGGAAAACGATTTCCTTTCGAAGAGATCCGTTTTTATCCCAAGATTTTTGGGTGGCGCTTTCCAAGATTGGGGTTGGTAACCAACCGTAATCATCGTAGTGGAATTTTCCTGAAATTTCCATAGAGAGCTTGTCGTTTGAAAAGTACATTTTGTGATATCCTCTTAACGCATCTCCTTTTATCCATACAGTTCCGTCAGAATTCCATTTAGTTATGCTGACTAACTTTTTTCCCTTATAAATTCTAAGAGATGATGGTATTCCGTTTTCAAAATATTTTCTGGAACCGTCCTGTATCTGGATTTCCCCTTGGTCGTCGTAGTATAAAGTTCCCTCTAATTCAAGTGTAAGTGCTCCGCTGTTGGAATAATACCTGGCATATTTGGGGAATAAGATTTCAGTTGTTAAGGTCCCGTTTTCATTCCACTCCTTTTTGGAGGCGTTTTCCAAGATTATGTTCCTATTGTCATCGTAGTGAAATTTTCCTGATATTTCCAGAGAGGGTTTACCGTTCGGGAAGAAAGCCTTGCAAAATTCTCTTGACACATCTACTTCCGCCATTACGGTCCCGTCTTCATTCCATTGCTTGCTTGCAATGGGCCGCTTGTTCTTCCAGTCATTTTGCTGCCCAATTTTTCCATTTTCAAAATAAGTCTCCGAGCGCCCGCTATCCACCCGAATGTCGCCTTGATTGGCTCTGTAAAGGATTCCTGTGGCTATTTGCCTTGTTTTCCCGTTATCCCAGTATTCCTTGAGATATTTCGGGAAATCTAGTTCTGCTATCAATGTCCCGTTTTTGTTCCATTCTTTATGCGCAACAGGCTGTTTGTCTTTCCAATCTCTTTGGTAATGAATCTTCCCGTTTTCAAAATATACTTCCTGGTGTCCACTATCCAATGCAAAATCGCCTTGACTATTTCTGTAAAGAAGACCTGTCAATACGGCTTTGGGTTTTCCACTATCCCAATATTCCTTGTAAAATCTGGGGAAATCTAGTTCTCCTTTCAATACCCCGTTTTCATACCATCCCTTAACTGCAACGGGTTGTTTGTTTTTCCAGTCGTTTTTCTGGTTAATTTTTCCGTTTTCATAGAATATTTCTTTGTGTCCGCTATCCAAAGCTAACTTGCCTTGACCGTCTCTATAAAGAAGGCCTGTCATTACGACTTCTGGTTTTCCGTTGTCCCAGTAAGATTTTGCATATTTGGGAAAGACATAATCCTGTATCAATATTCCGTTTTCGTTCCATAGTTTGCTTGCAACGGGAAGATTGTCTTTCCAGTCAATCTGCTCTTTAATTTTTCCGTTTTCGAAATAAGTTTCCAGGTGTCCACTATCTACAAGGAAATTGCCTTTATTATCTCTATAAAGGAGACCTGTTGCTATAGCTTTTGGCTTTCCGTTGTCCCAATACTCTTTGAGTTGCTTCGGGAAGACCAAGTCTTTTATCAATACTTTGTTTTTGTTCCATGTTTTCTGTGCAACGACTTGTTTGTCCTTCCAGTTACTCTGTACCTGAATCTTTCCGTTTTCAAAATAAATATCCAGGCGCCCACTGTCTAAAAGGAAATTGCCTTTATTATCTCTATAAAGGAGACCTGTCATTATAGCTTTTGGCTTTCCGTTGTCCCAAAATTCCTTGTAAGATTTGGGAAAATCTAATTCTTTTATCAATACCCCGTTCTCGTTCCATGTTTTACTTGCAATAACCTGTTTGTCCCTACTGTCGCTTTGCCCTTTGATTTTCCCGTTTTCGAAATAAGTTTCCGAGTGCCCGCTGTCCATCCGGATAACGCCTTGATCATTTTTGTAAAAAAGGCCTGTTGCTATAGCTTTAGGGTTTCCATTATCCCAATATTCCTTAATAGATTTTGGAAAATCCAGTTCGTTTATTAACACCCCATTCTCGTTCCATTGTTTGTTTGTAAAAGGTTGCTTGTTTTTCCATTCGCTTTGCTCTTTGATTTTCCCGTTTTTGAAATAAACTTCCAGGTGCCCGCTATCCAAGGCAAAACCGTCTTGACTACTTCTATAAAGAAGGCCTGTCAATATAGTTTTGGGTGTCCCTTCATCCCAATATTCCTTGTAATATTGGGGGAAATCTACATCTTTTATCAATACTCCATTTTCGTTCCAATCTTTTTGTGTAACGAGTAGTTTGTTCCTCCGGTCGTTTTTTTGTTGGATTTTCCCGTTTTCAAAATAAAGTTCTGCGTGCCCGCTATCTAGGTAGAAATTGCCTTGCTCATCTCTATAAAGGAAACCTGTCATTACCCCTTTGGGTTTTCCGTTGTCCCAGTATTCTTTGTAAGATTTGGGGAAATCTATTTCTTTTACCAAAGTCCCGTTTTCATCCCATTGTTTACTGCTTGTGGGCTGTTTGTTTTTCCAGTTGTTTTTTTGTTCAATTTTACCATTTTTGTAATATAATTCCGAGTGCCCGCTGTCCACTTGGATAACGCCATAATCATCTCTATAAAGGAGTCCTGTCAGTATCTCCCTGGGTTTCCCGTTGTCCCAGTATGCTTTGATGTGTTTTGGGAAATCTAGTTCTAATTCTAATACGCCATTCTTTACAAAGTAGCTGCAGCTGCCTTTTTTGAGCTCGTAACCATTTTGATTGTTGAGGGTGTCGTAGGTGATAGATGCGATAGGCTTATATTGCCCGCCTTCCTTTTGGAACAGCGTGTCAACCCTGCCGTCCGTGGTGTGGTAGTAATATTCCCCTGGAACGGAATCGATCGTTCTCTTGAATACTGAACGGGCGAACTCGGGGGTCCCAGAGACAAGGCTGTCTGCAACAGGCGTTCCAGCCTTGAACAGATTCGGATTTACTTCCCCCTTCTTTTGTGCAGAAGAAGAGTCAGTGCCGGCGCAGCTGATTAATGCCATTCCGATGAATAGCGGCAACAAGCTTTTGTAAGTATATTTCATCGATTCTCTCCCTGTTAATTTTCAAAAACCCTCTGAAAATTCTTGTAGATTGCGGAATAGGTGACCTTGCCGTCTTGGTCGTATTCGTTGTATTTCCCGTCTTTTATTTTAAATGATCCGTCTTCTTCGACAATAATTCCTGTGGCCATGGCCTTGATTTTTCCATCGTCGTAAAATTCCCTGTAGCGGTTTGGCAGTTCTGCAGAGATTATCACGGTTCCATTTTTGTTCCATTCCGTTTTGCTGACTAACTTTTTCCCCTTGTAGACTATATGTTGTGCTAATTTCCCATTGCGAGAATAATACGATTTTCTGGTGCCGTCCTGTATTTGGATTTTCTTCTGCTCGTCGTAGTATAAAGTTCCCTCTGATTCTGTTTTAAGAGTTTCGCTATCAGAATAAGATTTTGCGTATTTGGGAAAAACGATTTCAGTTGTTAAAATTCCTTTCTTGTTCCACCACTTTTCAGCGGCATTTTCCAAAATTACTTCCTGGCTGTCATCATCGTAGTGGAACTTTCCTGAAATGCCCCGATAAATTTTACCGTCTGGGTCGTATTCTTTATGGAATTCTCTTGATGCATCTCCTTCTTCCCATACAGCGCCGTTTTCATGCCAAGTTTTTCGGATTATCAGCTTTTTTCCCTTATAGATTTGATGTAACGCTAATTGTCCATTGTCGTTATATTCTTTTCTGAAGCCGTCTTGTACAGCGATTATCCCTTTGTCATCGTAGAATAACTTTCCCTCCAGTTCAATATCAAGGTTTCCTTTATCGGAATAAATCTTTGCATATTTGGGAAAATAGATGTCGGAATATAGATTTCCGTTTTCGAGCCACTGTTTTTCTGAGCCTTGTTCCAAGATTATATTTCCGTGGTCATCGTAGTGGAATTTTCCTGAAACATCCTGGGTGATTTTTCCGTCCGGATAATATTCTTTGTGAATTCCTTTTGACACATCTCCTTCCGTCATTATGGATCCGTCTTCACGCCAATTTTTCCCGCTGATTAACTTTTTGTCCTTATATTTTTTTTCTCCCGCTAGTTTTCCATTTTGATAGTACCACTTTGCATAGCCGTTTTCTACTAACACGCCTTTGGTGCCTATATAGATGGAACCATTCATTTCTAGATAGATAGTCCCGTTTTCGTTGTACTGCTTGAAATATCCTTTCGTGATGTCAAATTCTATAGACAAAATTCCGTTTTCGTTCCATTCTTTATGTGCCACGAGTTGTTTGTCTTTCCAGTCTTTTTGCTGATGAATATTTCCGTTTTCGAAATAAATTTCCGAGTGCCCGCTATCCAATTCGAAATTGCCTTGGTCATCCCTATAAAGGGAGCCCATCAGTACCGCCTTGGGTTTTCCGTTGTCCCAGAACATTTTGAAAGATTTTGGGAAATCTAGTTCTACTACGAGAATCCCTTTCTCGTTCCATATTTTGCTTTTGATGGTCTGTTTGTTTTTCCAGCGATTTTGTTCTTTGATTTTCCCGTTTTCGAAATAAATTTCCGAGCGCCCGCTGTCCACCCGAATATCGCCTTGGTCGGCTCTATAAAGAGCTCCTACTGCTATTTGTTTTATTTTCCCGTTGTCCCAATAGTCTTTGAGATGTTTGGGGAAGGCGATGTCTTTTATCAATACCCCGTTTTCGTTCCATTGCTTGATTGCAATAGGCAGCTTATTTTTCCAGTCGTTTTTCTGTTGAATTTTCCCGTTTTCAAAATAGATCTCTGCGTGCCCACTATCTAGATAGAAATTGTCTTGATCGTCTCTATAAAGGATGCCTGTCAATACCGCTTTGGGCTTTCCGTTGTTCCAATACTCCTTGTAATATTTTGGGAAATCAATGTCCTTTATCAATGTTCCTTTTTCATTCCATTGCTTGCTGGTTGCGGGCTGTTTGTTTTTCCAGTCGTTTTGCTGGTGAATTTTCCCATTTTCGTAATATAATTCCGAGTGCCCGCTATCCATAGCGATATTGTCTTGATCATCTCTATAAAGGAGCCCCGTTCCCGTTTCTTTTATTTTTCCGTTGTCCCAATATTTTTTTAAAGATCTCGGGAATTCTATTTCTTTTGTTAATATCCCATTTTCGTTCCATACTTTGCTTGCAATGAGCTGCTTATTCTTCCAGTCGTTATTCTCTTTAATCTTTCCGCTTTCATAATATATTTCCGAATGTCCGCTATCCACTCTGATTGCGCCTTGATCATCTCTATAAAGGAGACCGGTCAATACGGCTTTGGGCTTCCCGTTGTCCCAGTAATATTTGGCATATTTTGGAAAGATGTAATCCTGTACCAATATGCCTTTTTCGTTCCACACCTTGCTTGTGACAAATTGTTTGTTAATTCGATCGTTTTGTTCGTTGATTTTCCCGTTTTCGGAATAAAATTCCGTATGTCCGCTATCTAAGGAGAAGCCTCCTTGATTGTCCCTATAAAGGGAGCCTGTCATTATAAATTTGGGCTTTTCGTTGTTCCAATATTCCTTGAGGTATTTAGGGAAATCTATTTCTTTTATCAATACTCCATTTCTATTCCATACTTTGCTTGCAACGAGCTGCTTATTCTTCCAGTCGTTATTCTCTTTAATCTTTCCGCTTTCATAATATATTTCCGAATGTCCGCTATCCACTTTGATAGCGCTTTGATTCTCTCTATAAAGGATGCCTGTCATTATCTGTTTAGGCTTCCCGTTGTCCCAATATTCCTTGAAGTGCTTGGGGAAAACAAATTCTTTTATCAACACTCCATTCTTGTTCCATTCTTTCTGTGTAATGGGCAGTTTGCCTTTCCAGTCAGCTTTTTGTTGAATTTCTCCGTTTTCGAAATATATTTCTGAATGCCCGCTATCTAAATGGAAACCGCCTTGATCATCTCTATAAAGGAGACCCGTTCCTGTTTGCTTTATTTTCCCGTTACTCCAATATTCCTTAATATGCTTGGGGAAGTCCAGTTCTTTTATCAACACCCCGTTGTCATTCCATTCCTTGCTTGCGATGGGCAGTTTGTTTTTCCAGTCGTTTTGCTGGTGAATTTTCCCGTTTTCGAAATAAAATTCCCAGCGCCCGCTATCCACTTTGATTGCGCCTTCATCATCTCTATAAAGGAGGCCCGTTCCTGCTTGCTTTATTTTCCCGTTACTCCAATATTCCTTAATATGCTTGGGGAAATCCAGTTCTTTTATCAATACTCCATTGTCATTCCATTCCTTGCTTGCAACGGGCAGTTTGTTTTTCCAGTCGTTTTGCTGGTGAATTTTCCCGTTTTCAAAATAAAATTCCTGGCGCCCGCTATCTAAAACGAAATCGCCTTGATTATCTCTATAAAAAAGACCTGTCAACACCATCTTGGGCTTTCCGTTGTCCCAGTATTCTTTAATAGATTTTGGAAAGTCTAATTCTTTTATCAACACCCCGTTTTCATTCCATATCTTGCTTGTAACAACCTGCTTGTTTTTCCAGTCGGTCTGCTCCTTGGTTTTTCCGTTTTCGAAATAAATTTCTGTGTGTCCGCTATCTGGCTTGAAATGGCATAGATTGTTCTCTCTATAAAGGCGTCCTGTGAATGTCTGCTTGAGATTTTTGTTGTCCCAGTATTCCTTGAGATGTCCTGGGAATGCTATGTCCTTTATCAAGTCCCCGTTTTCGTTCCATTCTTTTTGTGCAACGATTTGCTTGTCTCTCCATTCGTTATGCTGGTGAATTTTCTCGTTTTCGAAATATGTTTCCGAGTACCCGCTGTCCGCCGAGACGACACCTTGGTCATTCCTATAAAGGATGCCTATTATTTTGCCCTTTTGCTTTCCGTTGTCCCAATATTCCTTGTAATGTTTTGGAAGATTTATTTCTTTTGTCAATACCCCGTTTTCGTTCCATTCTTTGTGCGCAACAAGCTGCTTGCCTTTCCAATCGTTTTGTTGCTGAATTTTCCCGTTTTCGAAATATGTTTCTACGCGTCCGCTGTCTACTTGGAGACCGTTTTGATCGTCCCTATAAAGGATACCGGTCAATATATTTTGGGGGTTCCCGTTGTCCCAGTACTCTTTAGAATAATTTGGGAAATCTAGCTCCCATATCAACACCCCGTTTTCATTCCATTCTTTTCCTGCGACAACTTGTTTGTCCTTCCAATCATTTTGTTCAAGATTCTTCCCGTTTTCGAAATACAATTCCACATGACCGCTATCCAAAGCGGTATTGCCTTGATTGTCCTTATAAAGGTTTCCCGTCGCTATTCCTTTTGTGTTTCCGTTGTTCCAATACGCTTTGGAATATTTGGGGAAGTCTTCTTCTGCTACTAATATGCCATCCACCACAAAGTAGCTGTAGTTACCCTTTTTTAGTTCGTAACTGTCTTGCCCGATGAGGAAGTCGTAGTCGATAGAAATGATAGGCTTGTACTGCCCGCCTTCCTTTTTGAATAGTGTGTCGATTCTGCCGTCCGTGACATGGCAGTAATATTCTCCTGGAATGGAATCGAGCGTCCCCTTGAATATGGAATGGGCGAAATCCTGCATCTTGGAGACAAGGCTGTCTGCAACAGGCGTCCCAGCCTTGAACAGATTCGGATATGCCTCTCCCTTCTTTTGTGCCGAAGAGTCCGTGCCGGCGCAGCTGATTAATGCCATTCCGATGAATAGCGGCAACAAGCTTTTGTAGACGGACTTCATTGGTTTCCTCCCCAGAAAATAGCATCCCTATACTTGAAAGATATATTTTTCAAGCGTGGTAGGGCTCTGTCAACCCCATTGATGGGGTTTTTACTGATCGTTCGCGCTAATGACCGCCGCATCGGCTAAATGATTAAAGCCTTCTACGGCATGCCGATGCTCTCGCAACCACGCCTCGTTAATACGAGGCGCTTGTTGCTCACGGTAGTGACCGCATAGGCTATTTTTTTCGAGCTCTTACAAGCACTGCTACGCCGAAGATGGCGAGCAGGACTATGGCGAGGGCACTGACCTTTAGGCAGTCGTGGAAGGGCTTGCTCCGGTATTCCATGCGGATGGTGGACTTGCCCTTGGGAATTTCCACGGCCCGCAAGTTGCCGAAGGCCTTGTAGACCTTGGATTCCTTGCCGTTCACATAGGCTTTCCAGTATGGATGGTAGTTTCCGGCTACCACCATGATGGCGGGACGGTCGCTTTCGGCTTCGAACACCTGGGTATCCATCTTGGGACTTTCCACCAGGTGGGCATATCCATTGGCGATGCCGCCTTCTAGGGGCTGCTCCGGATTTTCGGACAGGATGGCCTTTTCCTTGTAGTAGAATGTGTTGGGGTCGTCTTGAGGCTCTGCGGCAGGTTCAGCGGGAACATCCGTGATGGTGCTGTCCGTGGCGGTGCTGTCGGTACTTGCCACCGGTTCCCGAGCCTTGGGCTTGCGGATGGCGGCCTTTTCCTGTAGGGTCTTGATGGCGTCCCCGTCGCTCATGACGGTGGCCTCGCCGTACAGGTAGGCCTCACCCATGGCGGTGGGGATGGGCATGTAGGTGGTTCCACGCTGGGAATCAAAGATGATGTAGCCGACATTCATTAAATCCAAAAACGGGTGGGCCGCTTCGGGATTATTGATGTTCAGCAGGTAGTTGGCGTTTTGCTGCCCACCGCGGAAAGTCCTGTAGCTTGCCAGTTCGTTGTCGTGGAAACCGTCGGCGTTTCTCAGGTGGTATTGCGGGAAGGTGTTGGCCCCAAGAGCCTTGCTCCTGGAAAGGGAAAGTACCCGGGGAGTGTTCAGGCTATCGGCCTTATAGGGAGCCTTGACGGCGGCCACTATGGAATTGCCCGGCTGCAGGTATTCCTTAGCATCTACATTCTGGATAAAGACGCCATCGATAAAGAAAAGTTCCACGGCGGCCACGGCGGCAAGGAGACCAGCCTTTTGAACAATGCCAGTCTTCCATTTAAATGTGAACAATGTGGCGGCGACAATCACCAGTACCAGAATGAATCCCGGAATGACCTTGCCTGCGGTCATCTGCATGGCGATTTCGTTCAGGGGCTTGAAATAGGGGGCGGTCACAGCATCTTCTAAAAGCTTCTGCCCGCTCATGAGGAATGTGCCGATTAGTGCAAATCCAATCACCACGCCTGCCTGGATGGCACGGTGTGTGCCGGGAAGCCCAGCCTTGAAGCTGTCTATGAAATTTGCAACGGAGAATTCCTTTTCCTGGTCGTCAAGGCTCATGACTCCGAGACAGGCTATGGCGTAGACAAGGCATGCTATCAAGCCGAAGGGCCCGATAAAGAGAGTCCAATTGTACCGTGCGATAATCACGATGACAAGGAGCAATACGAACATGACGGCGCCATGGAACAGGGCGCGACGGTTTTTGACGGCCTCGGCAGAGTCGTCGGAAATGACCTTGAGAACGGGGGAGGCCATCATCACGAGCAAAAGGGGAAGCCA
Organism: uncultured Fibrobacter sp.; assembly: GCA_946414075.1. GTDB lineage: Bacteria > Fibrobacterota > Fibrobacteria > Fibrobacterales > Fibrobacteraceae > Fibrobacter. The sequence continues at coordinate 8,473 of CAMKNA010000014.1, read as the reverse complement.
GAACAGGGCCATGCCCGGGGCGCGGAAATTCTTGACGCCAGGCAGGATGTTATACCAGAGTTTGAACAGCGGGGAGTGGGCCCCCATTCCGTAACTCAGTGCCAGGACTGCTCCAAGCCCCCAGAATAAAGCCCAACGGCGCTTACCGGGCAAAAAGAGACAAAGGAAACCGAGCAGGGTCAGGAGGGCCCCTGCGTTGTTGTGGTCCAGCTTGAAACTGTTGTGGCCCCAGTAGAAAGGCGAACCTCCCGATGACTGGTATTCCTGGACGGTGACATTCACGAAGGAGCTTCCTTCCAGTTCACCTTCTTTTTCGTTGTATTTGTAAACATCCACGCCGATGAACCCGGGCAGGAGCATCTGGGCCATTTCTTCCTGGTGTAGAGACCAACTTGCGGCATGGCCATAGTTGGTGTGGTCCCCTTCGCCGCGGACGGATTGGGTGGTGGTGTACATGTAGGGCGGTACCACCTGGAAACAGCTGATGGCAAGCCCGAAGGCGAGTCCTGCCGCCGCAAGTGCGATACGCTTGCCCTTGGTCTTAAAAGTATCGCAATGGAAAATAGCTTCGTAGAGCGTGTAGAACCCGGCTCCCCACAGGAACAGATAGGTCAGCTGCAGGTGCGATCCGAGAATCATCCAGGTGATAGAAAGGGCCAGGACAATCAGGTAGGGGAGACTCCCGTCTCGTACGATCTTGCGGATGGCGAGCAGGGCCAAAGGGGCGATGGCGAACACCATCATCTTTCCGTCGTGTCCGCCATAAATGTAGGTGAAGTATTCGGGCGAAAAGGCGTAGAGGAAGCCGAGCAAAGCGGCCCACCAGCGGTTCCCGGTCAGGTTCCAGGCCAGCAGCATGGCGCTCATGAAGGCTACCCAGACGGTCAGGATGAACTTGAAGCCCACGGCTCGGGCGGGGTCTGTTAGGAACTGTACCCATACTAGCGGGTGGTAGGCGTCGGCAAAGAGAGCGTCCATGGTGGGGACACCGCCCAGGCGGGAATCGTCCCATTCCGTAAGGATGGCGTTTTCGGCGCGGAGGATGCGGCTGCCGATACCGTTCAGCTGGTCGCTGTTCAGCATCAGGGTGTCGGGATTGAAGGCGAATTCCCGGAAGACTATTAGCAGGATGCCCAGGAACACCGCGGCGGTTACCGCGAAAAATAGGGGTTTCTTGTTTAGAAAGTTCATGCCGGACAATATAGCAAAGCCCGGCAATCCTAAAGGCCGCAAAAGGCTAGTCGGCCGTATTCTCGTCGAGACGGGCGGTCCGCACGATGCCATAGATTCCGAGAGCCGAGATCAGGCAGACGGCCACAATCACCAGAATTTTGAAAACCTTTCCCATAGAATCCTCCTGTCCTCGTCTAAATCTATTCGTTTTTTTGGAGAAAAGCAATAGGTGGGGGAATTTTTTTCGGATTTTTCTATATTCCCCTGCGATGGTGAGATTCTTTGCCTACATAGCCTTGCTTATGTGCCTGTCGGTGGTTCCCTTGTTTGCCCAAGGAGATCCGCTGCAAAAGGGCAAAACGGGTATTGAATCCATAGACACCCTTACAGTAAACGAGTGGGATGTTCCCACCAGCCGCAATTCCCTGCCATTGACCATGCTTTTCAGTATATTCCCGGGGGGTGGTCATTACTACACGGAGCACTATATACGGGGGGGCTTTATCACCGGTGCTGAAATAGCTCTTTTTTACGAGGTCTATTACAATAAGGCTTACCAGAAAGACAGGGTGTTGAAGCAGGCCAGGCCCTTTCAGGATTCGGTTGCCAAATACACTCGAATGCTCGCCTTTGCGGAGCAGGACAGCATCTTTGCCTATCAGAAGAAGAGGAATGAGTTTGTAAATCGGGTTCGTGAAAAAAGTGACAAGAAAAGGGAGCAGGAAGACCTGCGTATTGCGGAGAATGCATGGCTTTTTGGGCTACACCTGTACGGGATGTTTGATGCGTTCGGTATCTGGTGGAACAACAATTACCGAAGTATGGAACTCCGTAGTATGAAAAAGGCAATTCTCTTGGGGCTGATTCCTGGTTTAGGCCAAATGTATAACGGAGAATTCGGCAAGGCGGGGCTTTTGTACATGGGGCTTATCGGGGCGAGTACCAGCATCTGGACTTCGCAGAAGATGGTCAACTACTATGTGGACCGAAAGCATGTGATGGCGGCGGAAGACCCGATGTCAGAAGAATACGAAAGGGTGGCGGAACGATTGACCTATTACCGCAAGAATCGAAACCAGTACATTTGGGGCATAGCGTTAATTTATCTATACTCCATTGGCGATGCGGCAGTAGATGCCCTTCTGAGCGACTTTGACAATCCCATTCATTTGGCTCTGTTGCCGAGCCTTACGGGAGGCGCCCAGGCTCTTTTGACGCTGGACTTTTAACCCAGCGGGAGCGGTGGCATCTGGATGCCGTCGTGTATCTTTGTGAAAGAACCCCGGTAGTGACCTTCGGAGTTGCGCTTGAATTCAAAGCGGTTTACCATGGTGTAGCTGAACAGCCCCTCCACGAACTCGCTGTCGGGGAGACCGCAGGCAAAGTGCTGCAAGGCGGCAATGACGCCGGCGTGGGTCACCCACAGGAATTCGCCGTTGTCGGGTAGCGTGTCCAGGAATTTTTCGACGCGCCGGTCTACATCGTAAAAGTTTTCCCCTTGCGGAAAACGGAACCCCCGCAGGTCTTGCATCCAGGATGCCATTTCTGTCCTGGGGACGGCGGTTAGCTTTTGGCCCTCCCAGGTTCCGAAGTTGATTTCTTGGAGAGCGTCTACTTTTTCGATGTTAAGACCTGTCGCCTTTGAAACCTGCTCGGCAAGCCGGAGACACCGGAGCAGGGGGCTGCTGTATAGCTTCGAGGGGCGTGCTCCGGTTTTCAGGAAGTCTGCAATGGCACCCTGCGATTCTTCGGGAAAAGAGGGGGAAACATCAAAATCCAGCCGTCCGTAGCAGACATCCTTGGGATTGTAGGGCTTGGTATGTCGAAATGTCCAGAGAATCATGACTAGGAATGCCTATAGGAAATCAACCATGTAACCGATACGCCATGTGTATGCGGGTTCGTCGTGCTTAATAAAGTGGTGGAGAGGGTAGGCTATTTGGCTGTAGAATCCGTAGAGATGTGCCCGGATTTCTAGACTGATGTCCAGGGATTCCTTGTAGTTGAACGGGTAGACATAGGTACCCCCGTTGGCCTTGTTTAGGGCCTGGTGCATCTTGTTGGGCGCGCGGGCGTACTCGTAACCTCCGCTTACCCCCAGGTCGAGTTTGAACGGTAAATCCCGGAATAGGGTCCAAGCCAGGTCTCCCCGCCACCCGCACCAGAAGTCGTTGTCTCCCTTGTGGGCTCCCATACCCTCTACATACAGGATGGCGTTTTTGTACCCAAGTCCCAGGGTAGCCATGATGGGGGTCTGCCTACCGGCCGAAGCTCCGGCGGCAAGGCGCCAGGACTCTCCGCCAAATGAAAAAGAGGCGAGCAGGGCCAGCACTGGCAGGGCTTTTTTTAGGGAACTTGCGCAAAGCATGCCCCAAAAATAGCAAAGGAGTTGCAAAACAGGGTGAAAGTTCTATCTTTCATTTCAAAGAGAGGAAATATTATGAAACTGAAGACCTTGTTTCTGTTTGGTATAGCCGCCCTGGCTTCTGTAACGACAGCCCATGCCGAAGGGGGCATGTTCGAAGGGGCTCTCCCCGAAAACTGGACTGCCGATGTGGTGGCCGGTGTCAAGTACACCCGTATGCAGTTCAGCAACTGGCAAGAAGATGGAACATCCATGTACACATGGCTCGTTACCTACTATGCCGATGTGCAGGGCAAGTGGAAAGTGGCCAACTGGCGTAACCTGATAGACCTGCAACTCGGACAGTCCTGGACTGAAGGCCTGGGTAAGCGCAAGTCTGTAGACAAGATTTTCTGGGAATCCACCCTGGATTTCAACATGACCGAAATGTTCAAGCCCTATATCGGAGCTCGTTACGAAACCCAGTTCATGAAGGGTTACAGCTATAGCGAAGATGCTAATGGCGACGAAGTGAAGAAGGCAGTCTCTTGCTTTATGGACCCGGCCTATTTGACCCAGATGGTGGGTATTGCTTTTGTCCCCAACGACAACTTTAGCCAGCGTGTGGCCTTCGCCAACCGCATGACCATTTCTCACGGCTACGGTTACGCGGACGATCCGGATACCGAAGACGAAATCGAGGAAGTCAAGGACGAACCCGGTATGGAAACCATCACCGAGTACAAGTACGCCCTTTCCGACATCGTGAGCTTCAAGACACGCCTGTGGACCTTCACCAACTTCAAGGGCAAGGACGAGATCGATGCCAAGTGGGAAAACCTGCTGGCTGTGATTATCGCTCCGCTCATCGAACTCCAGGTTGGTTACGACATGGTCTACGACAAGGACATGGATAAAGACGTCCAGTACAAGAACATGGTCCTGTTCGGGATAACCTGGCGTTGGTTCTAGAATATAAGACCGTTCGCGCTAGAGTAGGGGACCGCTTCTCTGGTTAGCGCTCACTCTCGCAACCGCCCCTGTTTAATAACAGGGGCTTTGTTGCTCACGGGGGCCGTTCGCGCTGGAGTCAGTAGAGAATCGTTTAGCGTGTCACCCCGAACTTGTTTCGGGGTCAGTTTTTTTTCCCGGCTTCTCAACCGTCAGCAGGTCTTCGATCCAGGCGTCGCGTTTTTTGCGGAGCGCCTCCAGGGACTTGTCGTCGGCGCCGCTTTCGCTACAGGCGTCCACAAGCTGCATGTAACCTGACAGCAACTTTTGGGCCTTGGGATAGTCGCTCTCCAGTTGCCTTAGGGCTTCTTCGATGGCACCATCAGAATACAACCTGGAGACGCCTTCTAAGTTGCGGATGATGTATGTCTCTATGTCTCCGGCTTCCCTGGCAACCTTTGCCTCGTTGAATTCCAGGGGCCTAATCTGGTCCACCCAGTCGCACTGCTCTGTGTAGAGTTTGTCCCATTCGGCGAGATTGCCCTTTTTGTCCGCCAATGCCAGTTGGCGTTTCATTAGGGGCATGTAGGACCGGACATCTAGGTCCGAGCCGGTTTCCTTGATGAAGTTTGCCAGGTTTTGGAGATTTGTCTCTGTGGGATTGTTCAGGAGACATTCTTTCAGCACTGCCAACTTGTCTTTGGGGGGCAAGTTCTTGAAGGCTTGGGTGTTTGCATTATTGGCTTTTACATGCGCCCAGAAGATACGGATAAAGAGCAGTACAAAGAGCAGGGTTATGATGAGGGTCCAGTTCATGGGGAAAATTATAGGAAAAAGGCTTGTTTTGGGTCACGAAAAAAATGCAACAGCCGTTTTTTCGGTAAAATATCAAAGGAATCGCCAACGAATGGACCAATTTTGGTTTATATTTACACATGTCATATTGTACCTATTTTCATAGGTGGAGATTGAGTTATATGAAAACAATGAAATGGATTGCGGCTTGCGCTTTGGTTGCTGGCTCCGCATTTGCTGCAGACACCCAGCTGGATATTGTGATTCGTGATTTCAGTGTGACGCATTCGGACTTCGAAAACTATTCGCAGCAGGCCCAGACGAACTTTAGCGAAGTGGCGCAGTTCTTCAGCAGCGATCCCGGCTGGCAGGACAGGAATGCCCAGTACCATGCCACCTGTGGAAACGAAGTGACTACCTCTGCGGGCGTGCAGATTGCCGTTGATGGGTACCCCAAGGTTGCAAACGAGAAACTTCCGTCTTATTTGCGGCAGGCCTCCACGGCCCCGGGGCTTGAATACGGCCTGTGTGTCAAATTGAGCGACAAGGGGTACTGGCAGCGCGGTTATAAGGAAGTCAGCATTGTTGACGGTGACACCTTGGTTGGCGGTTTCGTCTGCCCTTCTGTCTCGAGTCACCAGCCAACGGAATGCGAAGGCGAGTATCAAGGAACAGGAAGCGTATGCTGGTCTACGCCCGTGTACTACACCCCCGGCATGGTGGAAAGGTACCTGCAGTTCGAGAAGCCCGCGGATGGTAAAGATTACGACATGTACGACGGAGTTACCATCGTCAAGGCCAAGGAAGCCTGCGACAACAAGCATTTCGAACAATGGTATAGCGATGTTTCCGGGGTCAACAGGCGTATAAACAAGACCCTGGACCTGAAGAACATCCCGGGTACCAAGTTCTACACGATTGACTACAACTACAACAACGGTGGGTACTTCCCCCTGGACTCCATCGATGCGTCGGGAATTCGTGTTGGTGATGGCTTCTGCAATCCGGAGATACAGGAAAACAAGAGCTGCGAAACCTGGGGCCCCCAGAGTCTTTCTATCTACTGCGCTCTGTTCAATTATCAGTACGCCGCTAAGCAGAAGGACTATAAGCAGCATGGCACTGCTTCTGAGTGCAATGCTTGGAGAGCCGCAGGTGGACCAAAGGTTGAAGGCGCTGCCGTTGCTGCCGTCGGTGGCCACAAGACCGGTGCGGGTACAGAGCATCTGCGTAATTACGGTTTCACCATGATGGGCTATGCCAAGTTCAAGTACAGTGCCAACAATCAGACCCCTAATGCCGCCAAGGACGAAATCTTCGAGTTTGCCGGTGACGACGACATGTGGATTTTCGTGGATGGCGTGCTGGTCGTCGATTTGGGTGGTACCCACTTGGCGACCCCCGGTAAGGTCAACATCAAGACTCTTGCCCAGAACAACCACGGTTGCCATGATGGCGAGCCTCTGAAGAACTACACGAACTGTACGGGTGCGAGCAACGACAAGGGCTGGGGCGAAGGTTCCTGGCACCACCTGCACTTCTTCTATGCCGACCGCCAGACCGACGGTTCCAACATGTTCATCCGTACATCCCTTGCCGAAGTGGCTCCTTCCAAGTATGGCCAGCCCACCATTACCGAAGCTCTTGCCGTTATCGAAAACGGTCAGTCTGCGGTAACGATAACCATGAATACGAAGCTGGACGAACACACCGAGAAGAAACTGAAGGAACAGGCCCAGGCCAACGCTGGTCGCTCATTTAAGCAGGGTGAAAAGGCCGTAGACCCGTCTACGACGAAGTATTCCATGCTCGTCAAGCGTAAGGTGAGAAAGGCTGACGGCACGGTGGTGGAAGAGGTCTATGGTGTCCTTGTCACGGGCTTTGAAGCCGTTGAAGGTGTCGATGGCGAAATTACCTATAAGTTCAGTGGTGTGCTGGTTGACAAAGACGGCGTTGTAAAAGGCAATGTCAACAATGGCGATGGCCTGACATTCAACTATTCTGCTACGCCCACAGCGGAAAATTACCTTTCGGAATATGGCTACTGGCTTGAACATGCCATTGACATTGTCTCTGTTTCCGGCAAGAAGGTGGAAGGCTTCCCCGATGAGTGGACCCATGTGATGCTGACCGTCGACTACGAGGAATCCGTCGCGCCGCAAGATAAAGCGATTACCCGCCCCGACTTTACGGAACAGTCCCAGAAGTTGACGAACAGTGTCGCCGGAAGCGATGGCTTGCCCAACGAAGCCACCGGCGAGTTGAAGATTATCCCCGTGACGGACGAACTGTTGGCCAAGTTTGGTCTTGAAGGCTACGATCCTGCTCACATACCTGCTGATAAACAGGTGCTTTTCGTGGATGATCCGGACCTGGGAACCTATGCGACCTATGCCTCTCAGAATGGACTGGGGGGCAAGGATGCTTCCCTGTGTAAGCACCCTGAAGGTACTGTGGACCCCTGTATTACCTTCAATTACCTTGTGTTGCAGCCGTTCCGCATCAATGTGCGCGTGTTCGACCATATGGGCCACTTTGTGAGCCAGTACAGCCAGGGTATGGATCTCGAAACATTCAACGCGGCCCTGTCAGGAGGTACCAAGAAGCCGACGGCAACTTGTACAGACGCTTCGGGCAATCCGTCGAAGAACCTGTATGGCACAGGCGTTATGCTGGTGGCCATGAAGATGTACCCTGTGGCCCAGTCCGGTAGGAAGCTGGGGACTGGCCCCTATATCTACCAGGTGACTGTCGTCCGTGAAGGTGGTACCTACTGTGTGATGCAGAGCGGCGTTCCCAGTGAAGCCGAGTTCCTGTACACCCGTACTTCCGACACCTTCACTCGCGGTTACCACCGGACGAAGAAGAAGTAGTCCCGAACCGTTCAAGAAATTGAAGAAAGGCCCCGCGATAAGTCGCGGGGCTTTTTCTTTAATGACCGTTCGCGCTAGCGCCTTCTTTCGGCCATTTCTTTCTTCAGGATGTCCATGACGGCACCCAGGTCTGCCGGGGCCTTGAACACGGGGTTCGCGAACTTGGAGCAGATGTTTTCCAGCTTCTTTTCGTGGTAGCCGACCTTGAATTCGGTGAACTTGAGGCCGTGTGCCGTGCTGATGACGACCACGTTCTCTTCCTTGTCAATCTTGCCTGCGGCCACGAGCTTTTCGAGGGCGCCGAGAGCCACGCCAGTGTGCGGGCAGCAGTAGAGAC